>JAAERN010000021.1 GCA_024230295.1 Planctomycetota bacterium | reverse complement strand
CTTCGGGGCGATCTTCCATGAGCCCTCAGGTTACCCCAGGCTGGACAACTGTGACTTACTCACCCCCACAACCCCACAGCACCTCCGTATTCACGGGGGTGTTGTTCTTTAGATGGCGAAGATCCCGCATAATGCAGGAGGGTGATTTTACCGAGATGCCCTTCGACGGCGGATCGCCAGAATGACCAGCACCAGCAAGGGGGCAAGAGTGATGAAGGCCCGTGTCAGGGGAATGTTGCTGCCCTCGAACAGGGAGAGGCTGTAATTCGACAAACTGTGGATGCCGATCACAATGAATATGTTGTTCGACAGAAGGAATATGCCTGCGAGGGCAAGTCCGCCAGCAAGCCTAGCTACCTGAAGACCAAAGATCTTCTGCCCCGAAAGATCATGCGCAAAATCGTGTGGAAGATGAGACACGGCAAAGAGGATGCTGGAGAGAATGATCGCCCATGCGAGCGATTTTCCGAAGGTCCACTTCATTCGATGAACCAGCAGCAGGACAACCTGTGAAATCACGAATGCTCGCCAGAACACCTCCTCGTACAAGGCATTCCCAAGCATCTGGCCCGTAACCGTAGTGCTGATCGTCCTAACAATCTGGCCGTCCCAGACAGGATCAAGGGAGACATCGCCCAGATGTGTCAGCAGGAAGAACAATTGGGCTGCAATCCATGTACAGAGCACCCAGGCGACGGCGGGAAGGAAGCGTTGGCGGATCAATCCCAGATCATTGCAGCGAAGTCGACCAACCAGCACCAGCAGAAGGCCCATGATGATGAAGGGTGGAATGTAATTCAGGAATGTCGGAGCGATGACATACCCCGTCGCAGCGGGCAGCGATGGGAGAAGTTCTGAAGGCGACACCACGAGGTTTACGAGATAGGAGAGCACCATGTACACGACGATGGCTAGCACGAGAAACCACAGCGGCGCAGGCCGGACGGATTGGATCCATGCATGCACACTTTGTTTCGTAGTTCCATTCGCCTGCATTGACGGCATCCTACTCAATAAACCCGCCCCACAGCACCTCCGTGTGTACGGGGGTGTTGTTGAGGTCTGTAGGCGTCAGGATGGCAGATGCTCGCCTGGGTCACGTGATTTTGCGCTGTACCTCTGGAGAGTGGTGGTACGCTCGCTTCTTGTGGGGACACCGGTCTGTTCGTGAAAGGTAGAGATACCATGATCCGATCTGCAGCGGCGATGATGAAAACGAAGATCAGATCCCATAGCCAAGCCATGAGTGCCTCCAAACTCGGAGGGGCTGCGGCGTAGTCTTGATCCATCGCTTGAAACGACTCTGAACCGTCAAAGATAAAACAAGCCGGAAGGTGCATGAACAAGGCTGATTGTCTTGCTGCGTGGAAGGCCTTCTGCCCGAATCGATCTGGCTTCGACCGGCGACAAATCATTCACGTCAAAGCCAGTCGATGACGAATGTCGCTGCAGAACATGACGTCCAAGAGAAAGTCGCGATACGGAATCATGACAGGACGACTGCTCCGCCGCGGCGGGGATCACCTGCTGCATCCAGCCTTCCATCGGAATACACCGCCGCAACTTGCACACCACCGAAATACATGTGCTTCGCCTCGAAGGGATTCACCGCCATATCGACATCATGCGGATGAAAGCCCGGTTCGTGGTCGAGGTGCTTCTCGCCCTCCACGCCTCGGACATGGAAACGCGGCGCCTCGACTGCAGTCTTCGCTGACTCGCCACGCGCCACGATGCCGCGCCAGACCTGCGCTACTGCTGGCGCAATGCGATCCGCGCCTGCTGCACCGATCGCCACGGAGCAGCCGCCGCGAGATACCACCATCGGTGTCATGTTGGAAGGCAACCGCTCACCCGGCTTGAGTACGCCCGGCCCGTTCGGCAAGAGTTCAAGTTCGCCAAGCATGTTGTTGAGCATGATGCCTGTGCCAGGAACAACGACGCCCGATCCGTAGCCGGTAGACGTCGTGATACTGCACGCGTTGCCATCGCTGTCAACGGCGCAGATCTGCGTCGTCGAGGCCGAGGCCCGAAGCAGTCGCTGATCGCGGCGTTGCAAGGCAGCGCCCATCACAGCGGCAAGCCGCGCAGGCTCGTCATCGCTGCCCGGCTTCACTTCGGCAAAACCAGCCACGATCTCGCGCAGTGTTTCGCCGCCAATCGTGTCGGCCATCGCCACCTGCCAGCCGTGATCCTCACCCAGCAGCGGCGTGCGAACCTCGGCGCGGTACGCGGCAAGATCCTCCGGTGACATCGATCCGCCATTCTTCACAATCCAGGAACCGATCCGCTCACCGAGTTCGCCGGTATACAGCACTTCACTTCCTGCCTCGGCCAGCAGTTCAAGGTCTGCAGCCAGATCCGGAAGCGTGGTCAACTCGCCTTGCACTCTCGCCTGCTCATCGTCACGCCGCCAGATGCGGCGGCTGCCAGGCGTGAGGTCGTAGATCGCCTCACCCGATATCGGAAGATAGGCGGCCGACACAGCCGGATACGGGAACCCCTCGGTAGCCAGACGGATCGCAGGCTCGACGACGTCGGCCCACGGAAGCCGCCCCCACTCACGCTGCAGCAGATCGAGCGCTGCCGGGCCACCAGGCACCGCGACAGACCCAGGACCGACGCCCGTCTCGACGCCCGGCCCATAATCCATCACGATCCGCTGGCCCCCCGGTGGCTCGCTCTGGTGCCCTCCAAGCCCCGGCATGGCCGTCAAGCCGTCCACCAGCAGCGGCCCCCCACCCGCCGGGCGAACCAGGGCCAAGGCAGCACTGCCAGTTGCCGTCATCCCGGGCTCACAGACCCAAGAGGCGATCGCAGCGGCTACAGCGGCGTCCACGGCGTTGCCGCCCCGCGATCGCAGCGCGGCCCCGGCGGCCGCTGTCGATGTTGTGCCGGCTGCGACGATGCAATGGTCCATCCTCGGCAGCCTATCAGGGCCTCCAGCCAGCCCACCCACACTCCCGATGAAAAAGGGAGGGCAGATTTCATGGAATCTCCCTTGCATCAGAATCGAAAGGCGTCATTGTGAGTAGACGTTCGCAAGACCACTCCTAACCCTAGGAAGAGAAGAGATGGTCGGCCACACGCGGTGAAGGAGAGAATGCCGCGGAACGGGCTCCTGCGGAGGGGAGAAGGACTCAGACGCTCGTCACCGGCTCACGCCGATGGCGGGCGTCGTGTGCTTTCAGGCCAGGGAGCCAAGCGGCTTGGCTGCCTGCTCGCCTCCCGGGCACCTCACTTCGCGTCGTACCAACTTTCCGACACTGCCACATCCACGGTGATCGGTATCGAGAGGTCCATCGCGCCTTCCATGCACGAAACGACAAGATCACGCACCGCGTCTGCGCACGACTTCGGCGTCTCGACAACCAACTCGTCATGCACCTGCAACACCAACTCCGCCTTCGGATCTACCAGCGGGAGTTTGGCGTGCAAGTCGATCATCGCCAACTTGATAAGGTCGGCCGCGCTGCCCTGCACCACCGAGTTGATCGCCAGACGCTCGGCGAGGCTTCGCCGCTGCTGGTCATTCGATTCGATCTCGAGAATCCTCCGCCGCCGGCCACACATGGTTTCGACGTACCCCTCCTTCTCGGCATGGGTCACGCATTCCCGCAGGAACTTCTCGATCCCCGGAAACCTCACCTTGTAGTCGTTGATGATCGCAGCGGCCCGCGGCACGTCTGTGCCTTCTCCAAGCCTTCTGGCAAGCCCGTACGGTGTGATTCCGTAGACGATTCCGAAGTTCACCATCTTGGCCGCATCTCGCTGTGACCGCGTCACCTCGCTCAGTGGAACAGCGAAGACCTCGGACGCCACCGCGCGGTGGATGTCCTCGCCCTCTACAAAAGCCGCTCGAAGCGCCTCGTCGCCTGAGAGATGCGCCAGCAAGCGAAGTTCGACCTGCGAGTAATCCGCCGTCACCAGCACACTTCCCGGCGCCGCCACGAAGGCGCGGCGAATCTCCCGGCCAATGTCGGTTCGAATGGGGATGTTCTGCAAATTGGGGCTACTGCTGCTGAGCCGACCCGTCGCCGTCACTGTCTGATTGAACGAGGCATGGACACGGCCGGTTTCCGGATTGATGCACTCCTTGAGCGATACGAGATACGTACCCACCAACTTCGCCAGCCGCCGGTATTCCAAAATGAATCCTGGCAGCGGCGTGTCGATCTCGGGATCGGATTCCAGTTTCTCCAGCACTTCCTGATCGGTCGAGGGGCCAGTCTTTCTCCGCTTGATCGGGGTCAGACCGAGTCCCGGGGGGTCGCCGCTGGGATCGTTGAAGAGCGCAGCGGCGAGTTGCTTAGGCGAATCCGGATTGAGCGGGCATGGGGACGCATCAGCGATCTGGGACCGAAGTACATTGAGTCGATCCGAAATTCGTAGCCGCTGCCGATCGAGTTCGTCCGGATCGATTCGCACTCCGGCATACTCCATGTCCGCAAGCACCCGCACCAGCGGCCACTCGAGATCGCGAAGAAGGCTGGATAGGCCCTCCGACTCCACCTCTAGATCTAGCGGCTCTACCAACCGAAGCGTCACATCCGCGTCTTCCGCTGCGTACGGAACGGCACGGTCAAGCGCCACGGTGTCGAATGAACGCTGCGCCTTACCCGTTCCAATGAGGCTTGAGATAGGGATACAGTGCAAGCCGAGTTCGCCCAAAGCCAGCGCGTCCAGCCGATGGCTCGACCGAGTCGCGTCGGCCACATACGAGGCGATCATCGTGTCACACACCGGCGACGCAACTCGCAGCCCCGCGTTCCGAAGTACATTCATGTCGAACTTGGCATTGTGCGCGACCTTGGCCACCGACTCGTCTTGAAGGAGCGGACGCAGCGCCTCGATAACCGTTTCTTCGGCAAGGTGTTGATCCGGCTCGGGCGATCGCACGGGAATGTACACGGCTGCCCCTGGCTTCCAGGCCAGTGAAACGCCGCACAGTTTGCTCTGCATCGGATCGAGCCCGGTCGTCTCGACATCAAAGGCGATCAGGTCGGCCTGCGAAGCTTCCTCGACAACCTTATGGAGTGCCCTCTCGTCCAGCACTCCCTCGTAAGTGGCATCGGCATCGGCCTGGGGGACCGACCCGTCTTCGCCGACGTCGGCCCAAAGCGTTCCTGCATCGGCCGAGGAGTCTTCGCCTTGCCCGCCACGAGCAGCCTGAATGATGCCCGCGAGGCGCTCGGGAGCGCGTCGGAAGTCGAGCGATCGAAGCAGTGGACGCAGTTCGGCCAGCGGAAGATCTGCCGGGTCACACCGCGCGTCCTTCAACTCGAAGGAAAAATCAAGATCGTCTCGGAGCCGTACGAGTTCACGGTTCTGCATCAACCGATCCAACGCGCCGTCCAAATTCTCTCGACGCTTTCCCTTGATCTCGTCGAGATGTTCGTAAATTCCCTCAATGCTGCCGTACTGCAGAATGAGCTTGGCGGCCGTCTTCGGTCCGATGCCCGGAACACCAGGAATATTGTCAACCGAGTCGCCCATGAGCGAGAGAATGTCGATGACATGTTCGGGCAGAACGCCTTCGGTCTTGAAAATGTCGGCCGGAACCCGCGTCGTATCTCGTTGTGGGTCGAAGATCTCGGTCCGTGGACCAATGACCTGAGCCAGGTCCTTGTCCGCCGAGATCACAGTGACATGAAGATCTTCATGGTCACGCTCAAGTCGACGAACAAGCGTTGCAATCACATCGTCCGCCTCGGCGCCTTCGACTCCGAGAACCGGAACACCCATCAGTTGAAGAAGCTCCAGACACCGTTCCACCTGCGGATAGAAGTCCTCCGGCGCAGCCTCCCGATTCATCTTGTACTCAGGATCAATCTCGCTTCGGAATGTCCCCGTGTCACTTGAAACATCGAGCGCTACCGCCAGATACGTCGGCTGACGCGATTCAAGCAATTGCATGAGAATGTCGAGGAACCCCGCTACCAGTTTCGTCGGCTCCTTGGTGACCGATGAGCTCTGGTAAGGACGACGAGCGTAGTAGGCGCGAAAAAACTGCGAGTAGCCGTCGATGAGGCAGAGCGTTTCGCTCACGAAGCAGACTCGGCGAGCGAGCGAAGCCGTGTTTCATCGGCAGGTTCGAGTTCCCTGTTCCTGCGAGCCATCATCGCGCGGGCCGTCTCAAGGAATCGCTCGATTCGATAGAGTTTCTCGCCTGCATCGGTGACCCATCGGAGCGGCCCGAGCGTCGACGGAGCATGGGAACTGCACGCAATCATCGAGCCGGTGCCAATGGACGTTCCGGTCATCATTTGTGTGCCGATGGCTGTCTTGACGTGATCGCCGATGAATGCGCCGCAGTAGTTGCGGCCGGTGCGTTCCCGCTGCGAGTTAGGCGTCAGGCGAACTGAAATCTCGCCATAGGTATTGAGGAGGTTCGAAGTCGTCGTCCCGGCGCCGAGATTGACCCATTGCCCGACAATGCTGTCGCCTAGATATCCGTCATGAGCCTTGTTGGACCAACCCTGAAAGATGCTGGCGCCGACTTCGCCGCCAACCTTGCACCCCGGACCAATGACCGTATTTGCTCGAATCACCGCGCTATCGGCGATGGTCGAATCTCGGCCCACCCAACACGGACCGGTCAAACTGACGTTTGGCCGCACGGTCACACCTGACTCCACTACGATCCGCCCCGCACTCGTATCGAGCACGACACCGGGGAAGATTGCCGCAGATTCATCGATATGCACGGGGTGTTCGCCCACAACCACCGCCGGCTCAGGTGGCGGGGATGGAAGACTTGCACAGGCGAGATCCGTTGCAAGTACTTCCGGAAGATGCTCCAGAATGTCCCACGGTCGTTGGTACAACACCTCGTCGGCCTCGCGGCTCACGATCCCGCTGGGCAGTGTGCACGTTGCCACGAAGGCATCGGCGGCCTCGGCATTAAGTCGGGCAGCAAGAACTGTGTCGCCCACCATGGCCGCCTCGCCAAGGGCAAGGTCCGGCAACTCGCCGATCCCCCACCAGCGACCGTTGACGCAAAGGGCTTCGCGCCCCCGCGGTTCGTTGACACATACAGAAACTCTTGAAGCAAGCGGCGCCGCAAGCTCATCGGGAACAATGAAGCCGCTGGCAAAGCGGCCGAGCGTCCGCTCGATCCGCTCCAGCGTTGTCACAGCCCCGGTTCGTACAGACATCACGGCCCGCATCTGAGTCAGCGGTCCGAAAGAGCCTTGAGAATCATCAAAAATCAGCAGATCCGACATGCCTGCTCCCTGAAGGCGGTACCTCGCTCAGCGGCGGACACCAGCATAGTCCAGCCGCCCCGGCGCCGCGTCGAATCGCCACCAACCGCTGGTGCCGAGCAGGATCGCGCCTATCGGGACGCCAATCAACATCGTGTAGATGCCGCTGAAGCCGATCGTTGCAAGCCGATCCCCCGCTGGCGGCGGCGCGAGCGCATGCGTCCACGGCATCCACCAGCGAACCGTCTCCACGGCCGCACTTCCAAGCCCGATACAGATCGAGACCAGCCCAGCAATCACGGCGACGGTCACAATGCGTCTGCGGAACACGACGGGCCGCAGCAGAAGCACGACTTGGGCACTGGCTATGGCCCCAAGAGTCCGAGGACCAATGACCGCAACAGTACCCGCCGCTCCGGCAGAGCCTGGCGATAAGTCCAGCATCAGACCGAGAATCCACGCGGCCCATAGCACCGTTCGCGGGCGGGCCTGCAGGGCCACAAAGGCGAGCAAACACGCCGAGGCGCTGGGTGTTGCGTGACCGAGTCCACGAAGTGTGAAGACGCCAGCAAGGCCGGTGTCGAGCCCAACAGCAACCACGGCCATGATCAGAAAGACCCACCACCTCATGGGGAGATCTCCTCGACCGCAGTCAGAATGGACACCTGCGAAACGGCTGGCACATCGACCGCGGGCCGCGCGACCAACCGCTGACGAAGCGGCGCAGCGTCGATCGCCTCCAGCCGTTCGACAACCGCGACTTCTAATCCGTGCGACCACGCCGGCCATCGCGAGTCAGCCAGCAATAATCGGGCGCCTGGCTCCACCGGAGTCCGCCGATCAATGTCCGCAGTCAACACACCCGCACCATGCTGCCTGAGCAGCAATCGCCGGACCGGATCGCCCGCTTCGTCACTTGCCAACATAACTTCGATAGGTCCCGATTCCGGGTTGGAGAGTGGAAGCACCAGCAAGCGAACCGGTGAGACATGGCTCAGTCGACCAACCAATTGCTGGCCGTTCCAGATAGCAATATCACCAACGGCCAAACGATCGCCGCCACTCTGGGGCGCACGAAGCTCAATCGGCGATCGAGGGTCACTTGGATCTCTTCCCGTCACCTGTGCATCAACCACCAACGGTGGATGCACCGAGCGATATGCGTCTTCCGGAAGCCCTTCGAGTTGGCGAAGCCTGCGAGCCATGTCGTCGGCCCGGACCCGCTGCGCTTCCCACAGTTGCTCGAAGTGATCGCGATCGCGCCGGAGTTGATCAATCTCGGCCTCCTTCACGGGTCGGCCAATCTCATCACGCGGCGGCCGAAGCCAAGAAGCCACTGCAGTTCCGGCGCGAGAGACTGGCATGATTGGAGCCCGAACAACGTCCGCGACGTCTCGCGTCCAAGTCAACCAGGACGCTGGCACAACGGCGGCAGTCGTTGTCAGAAAGACGACAAGAAGAAATCCACCACCAGTTCCACGTTTCATGACAGTGCGACAGGCGAACCGCTCACAGGTCGTCCACGTCGGATTCCATAGTCGCCTTCCAGTCCTCGAGATTCTCGAGGTAGATGCTCGTGCCACGAGCAACGCAGGTCAGTGGATCATCGGCGACACGCACATCGAGACCCGTTTCCTGATTGATGACGACGTCAAGACCTCTGAGCAGGGCACCGCCACCGACAAGGCAGATTCCGTTGTCGACCAGATCGGCCGCGAGTTCGGGCTCCGCACGCTCCAAGGTTCGCTTCACGGCGTCGATGATCGCTCGAATCGGTTCTTGCAGGGCCTCGCGGATCTCTTCACTGGTGACCTCGGTCTTGCGAGGAAGTCCCGTGAGATTGTCGCGTCCGCGTACTTCGAGAGTCGTGTCCTCACCGACCTTGGCAGCCGATCCGATCTCGATCTTGATTCGCTCGGAGGTCTGCTCACCAATCGTGAGGTTGTAGGTCTTCTTCATGTGGTGGATGATCGCTTCGTCGAAGTCGTCACCGGCAACCCGCACCGACTCGCACGTCGCAATATCCGCCAGCGACATGATCGCCACTTCGGTCGTTCCGCCGCCGATGTCAACAACCATGGATGCGGTCGGTTCCGCAATCGGCAAGCCAGCGCCGATGCCAGCCGCCATCGGCTCTTCCACCAGATACACGCGACGGGCCCCGGCTCGCTCGGCCGAATCGAGCACTGCACGCTTCTCAACAGCCGTGATGCCGCTGGGCACTGCGATCACGACACGCGGGCTGATGACACGGGCGCGCCCTGTTGCCTTGCGAATGAAATACGAGAGCATTGCCTCGGTGATCTCGAAGTCGCTGATGACGCCATCCTTCAGCGGCCGAATCGCGCTGATGGATCCCGGCGTCTTGCCGAGCATCTCCTTGGCCTGCCAACCGACGGCATTGCCGTTATTCAAAACGCGATTCGTTCCCTTGCGAACCGCGACGACGGAGGGTTCATTCAGCAGAATGCCCTCGCCGCGAACGGCGACTAAGGTGTTGCAGGTTCCAAGGTCGATCCCCATGTCGACGCTGAACCAACCAAGAAGTCGATCAAGCACGAGTCGTTATCCCTCCGATTAGCGGTGGGTCATCATACTGCACGAACCCAACAGAGGATCGGTGCGACGATTAGTCCTGAAAGGCACTTTCTGGCGATGAAATGATGTCAGCGAGGCCGGTCGGCTCGGACGTCAGGTCAAGTCAATCCAGAATCTTGAAGACCCCACCATCGTTCCGGGTGTCGCCGGATGCGGAGAACTCCAGATTATGGAAGACGAGCCAGAGACATCCCAAGAGCAGAACCAACGCAGCGATGCCAGTCATGGCGGAAAATACGTCCATTACGGGCTTTGAAGATGCTGTGGCGAATCGACTCATCATGATCAGTGCTGCCCCGCCAGAGCGTAGGCCCGCTGACCCGGCTTGACTTTGCCTCGACCCGAGTTCTCCAAGGTCAAGATGCCGGTCGCACGGTTCAAATCCACCTGGATAATCCGCAAGCGACCGATGAATGTGCCGCCATCTCCGACGGTCATGACCCAACCCTTCTGAATTCCATCTCGGGAGCCGGCGTCGATCTCGACCAAAGTCCGCTCGTTGGACCTGGCAATATCCAAGACAGTCGCTTGGAGGTTGCGGTCGGGAGCAATTCCTTCGTCCTCCGCAAGAACTTCGCCTTCGATGGTGCCGAATCTCGCGGTGTATTCACTCAATGCGGACTCGAGTGCCCGTTGGTCCCGCTTGTACTGGGCGTTTTCCTCGCGAAGTGCTCGCTGTACAGCCTCTCCAACCTGAATCTGGCTGTCCAATTCAGCAAGCCGCTCATCAAGTTCGACTCGGCGGCGCTCGGCAGTCAACGCACGAGTTCGCAGTGTTTCAAGATCGGCGACCAACTTGCTGTTGAGCTCTTGAGCAGTGGTCACACTCTGTGTCAACGAGCGATTCATTCCGTCGCGGCTCGCAGCGTCGGCCTCCGACTTGATCAATCGCGCTGCAATGCCCTCTCGAGCAGTTCGGCACGATTCCAGTTCGGATACATACGACTGCTGCTGCTGGCTGTACGCAGTCAATTGCTCGGTCAGTTGGGCTTCGCGGGCCAAGAAAGCCTGTCGCTCGGTGTTCTGCTGCGCTCGCGCTGCGGACACTTGCGCCGAAGACTCCAATGCGTCGCGTCGCCAGTGCTCCTGATTCATGGTCGATACAACCACCAACGGAACCATGAAGACCGCCAGCAGTGATACCAATACAACGAAAATCTTGGTCAGAATATGCACGCTCTACCTCTCAGCCTTGGTGCCACACCCCTCGGTGGGTTCCGAGTAAGCCCGTTTTGTACGTGCTACGGCATGGGGTGTCAATCTGTCCATAGAAGATTTGGCCCCTTTGGTGCCATTGAACCCCCTTAGTCTGGCATGGCTGAAGCCGATCGCAAGAATGCTCAAATCACCGGCTTCGAAGCAATAGATCGCTCATGCGAGCTTTCTCGGTGGCCCGCTAAGAGCCTGAGGCTGGCACGCGGGAGGTCCGTGAGCCAGCCCGGCGAAGAACTGCGCCAGCAGCGGCCACCTGAACCCGTGGATCTAAATCCACCAACAATCGCTCCAATACCTCCAACCCAGACGGGGAGCGATCCCACGCCAGCACAAACGCGGCCTGCATCCGTACTTCGGGGAACTGATGCTCACTGAGTTCAATTGCCAGCGACGTCAAAGTCATCTTGGGGTCTATTCGAGCTAAGGCCTCAGCCGCCACCAACCTCAATTCCGGCCCCGGCTTGCGAGGTCCTTCCGCCGTCGCCAGAGCCGCCATCGCCGGAACCAGCGACCGATCTCCCAGCCGCCCAGCCATCTGCGATGCGAGCGCCGTCAATTCTCCTTGCGAAGCAGGTGCAAAGAAGGCGGCTCGAATTGTCTCGAGATGCCGGCGGTCGCCTAGGCGAACCAAGGCCTCCGCAAGCCCGAGTTCCGACGCTCGGACGACATCTGCGTCCTCACGCTGAAGGGGGCGCTTCATTGCCTCGCGCAGTACCGCGGTGGCTGATGAATTTCCGATTTCTCCGAGCACCATGGCTGCATTTCCCCGAAGTGCCCGATCAGAACTCAGCACCATCATGGCTAAAGGCGTTTGGTCAACATCTTCGCCGCATACAGCGAGCGCGAAAATCGCAGCCGCGCGAACGCTCTGCGATGGGTCATTCAAAAGCGGCCGCGCCAGATCTGCAATCCCGCAAAGCCGTTGCCTACCCAGTGCCATGCATGAGGCAAAGCGGACACCGGCGTTGAGATCGACCAGGCCTCGACTCACTGCTTGTCGCAGTGGTTCCACCTGGGTCTCCAACATCTCGATGGCGTTGGCGCGAACCAAGGGTGTCTCCGAACGCGATGCCGTGTCGAGAACTCGCAAGGCTGCTACGCGCGGAGTTGACGTGTTTGCGCCAGCGTGAGTTGGTCGCGTGCTGGACGATGCTGAGTTGCATCCAGATCCATACAACACGAGGACGCTGCCGAGAAGTGTGATGCAGAGGCGATTCATCGGTGTCTCAGATGATAGTCAGCCGGCATCACTGCGGCGGCTGCTTCCCACGCCCACCACCAGAAACACAAGACTCAAGAGCACGCAGGCCCGGGGAAGCCAATTGCCCCACCTGGCCTGCAGCGTCACATGGTCGAACCGAGGAATCGACACCGACAGCGTTCCAGCAGTCCGAGCCGGCAGTGAAGCGGGGTTCGATCCATCAGGAAGGAAGAGTGCTGTTTCACCCGTGTTGGCCACACGAAGCAGCGGACGGCCCATCTCAATCGATCGAAATGCCGCCGCAACCGCGTGGACCCGGCGGGCAGCGTCGCTGTCACCGAACCAACCGTCGTTGCTGATATTGACAATCGCATCGACGACAACTTCGCCGTCCTGCACACACACGTTGCGTACCACGCTCGGCACAGCGTCCTCGAAGCAGATGGGAATGCCGATCAACCACGGCTGCTCGCCGGGCGGCTCCACAATCATTCGGGCCGGAGCAGCGGATGATTCGAGATCAAATCGCATTCCACTCGCACCCAGATCCATCAGGAGCGCCTCCAGCCACGGCAATGACCGCACATACGGCATCGTTTCGCCAAATGGTGTCAGGAATGTCTTGTCGCCCCGCTCCATGTCGCCCGTAGGCTTCAACAGAACGGCGCTGTTGAATCGGTGCGCGGGTTCAAGGCGACCATCCCGAACCTCCACCCCAGTCCAAGTCAACGAACCGACGATCCAGGGCACTCCCGAACTCACCGCTACGCGGCTGACTTCACGAGGCCAACGCGACCATGCCTCGGCCTGCGAGCCAAACGACTCGAGCAGCGCCAAGGTCTCCGGCTCAAACCCGAGACCAGGCACCATCGTTTCAGGCCAGACCACCAGATCGGTATCGGTCTGCGCCTGAAGCCCTGACTCGGTCAACGCGAGAAACGATCTGACATCCTCGGCCTGCCGGTTCTGTTGCCACCCAATCTTGTTGTCTTGTGGCAGATTCGTCTGCGTCGCCAGAACTTCAAGCGGAGTGGAATCGACGACCGGCGAGGGTGGAAACCAAATTGCAAATTCAATTCCAACAAATAGCATGGCTGGCAGCACAAGTTCCGCGCCGATCGACTTCCGCAACTTGCCGAACCAAACGAATATCAAGGCTGCCATCAATCCGCCGGCCGAAAACGCGACAAGGCTGCACGCCCAGACGCCTCCCCAACTGGCCAGACTGGCGACATCAGCGCCCAAGAAGGGATGACCAGCAAGATGGAAGGGCCACGCATCAAACAACACTTCGGCGCGAATGTATTCAAGCGAGACACCGAAGACACCAATGAGAATGCTGAGCGGAAGCCGCTGCAAACGCTTCGCAGCCCATCGTGATAGAGCAACCAACACGGCGGCGTAGGCGGCCGAGTAGATCGCCAGTGGTACCCAACCGGCCACTGAAACATGTCGTACCCAAGCCAACACAATCGCCCACACAATTGAAAAACAGATCCAAGTCAGCAGGACCGCAGCCCACCCTGATCGAGCACCAAGGCCGCCGCGAATCAAGAACGCTATCCACAGTGCTGCGGGCCACCCCGTCCATCCATATGGAGGGAAGGCTGGTGGCTGCACCAGCCACCACGCAGCGGCGGCACCACCAATCCAACAGAGGGTCTGCCAGAACGAGTCGGTCTTTGGTTTCAACGAACTGCTACTTGCCCGCATAGTCAATGAGGCTTGATATCTCACTTCGGAGATCGTGCCGATCAACAACACGGTCAACGAATCCGTGTTCCAAGAGGAACTCGCTTCGCTGGAAACCGTCCGGCAGGTCCTGCCTGATGGTGTTCTTGATGACTCGCGGACCGGCGAAGCCAATGAGCGCCTTCGGCTCGGCCAGAATGACATCGCCCAGCATCGCAAAGCTCGCCGTGACGCCGCCCGTAGTGGGGTCGGTCAACACAGAAATGAAGAGCCCCCCCATTTCATCGAGTCGGGCAAGTGCCGCGGACGTCTTGGCCATCTGCATGAGCGAGAGTCCTGACTCCATCATCCGAGCGCCGCCGGATGCGGCAACAACAATGAGTGGAAGGTCCTGCGCAATTGCAACTTCAATAGCACGAGCAATCTTCTCGCCCACAGCGGAGCCCATGGATCCTCCGAGAAATCTGAAGTCCATGGCGGCAAGAACTACCTTCCTGCCCTTGATGAAAGCTGTTCCGCACAGCACTGCTTCGTTGGCGCCGGTCTTGGTCTTTGCTGCAGCCAATCGATCGGGATACGGTTTGGTATCAACAAAGCCGAGAGGATCGGCCGACGTCACGTCCTCATCCATCTCAATGAACGAGTCGACATCCGCCAGATGCGCAACACGATCTGGCGCCGAGATTCGAAAGTGATGTGAGCATTCAGGACATACGCTCAGATTGTTCTCGAGGGCCCGCCGAAAGAGAATCGCGCCACAGTCGATGCAACGGACCCAGAGGCCCTCCGGAACGGGCTTTTTCCTCGTTGCCGTCGCGACATCAGCGTCGGTCCATGATCTTTCAGTTGGATCCGCCATTGTGTTGACAGGGTATCAGGCCGGCCCACCATCTCGGATGGCCGAAATTACTTCTTCGTAATCACTTGATCCATAGATGGCTGAGGCACTGATCAGCATGTTGCATCCCGCCTCACGGCAAGACTGAGCCGTTGCAGGCCCGACGCCACCGTCCATCTGAATCCAAACGCCGCTTCCAAGTGATGCTCGGAGCATCTCCACCTTGGGAAGCACGTCGGCGATGAATGATTGCCCCGAGTACCCGGGGTGCACACTCATGACAAGAAACAATTGGAACGCATCTGCGAGGTCAAGCATCCGATCCACGGGCGTGTCGGGATTGACCGCGATTCCGGCGGTGCAACCACGTGCGGCAATCTGTCCGGCGACCTCGCGATGATTCACCGGAGACTCGATGTGAATCGTCACATGGTTCGCACCAGCATCCACAAATGCGTCGATGAACTGGTCGGGACGTTCGACCATGAGGTGAACATCCAACAGTGCCTCGGGAAGATGACGGCGAAGCGATGCGCAGACCGCTGGACCCATCGAGAGATTGGGGACGAAGTGGCCGTCCATCACATCAACATGAAGCGCGTCGGCTCCACAGGCCAGTACAGCCCCGGCCTCGGCCGCAAGCGTCCCGAAATCAGCCGAGAGCACCGACGCGCCAACAAGATGTTCGTCGGGCCCGGCTACACGGGCAAACCCGGTTATCTCCCCTGACGCCATGTCAACTGCTGGCATGCTGCTTGTACCTCAACCATAGTTCACGGTAGTCGGGCTTGACGTCGGCTGGCGCCATTCGATACGCCTTGCGGGAAGTCTCGATCGCCTTGTCCGAATCCCCTCGCTTGAAATGCGTGGCGGCAACTGTCTTGAGACCTCGAGCCTGATCACGCGGTTCGGTCATTCGGTCAAGTGCCCGTTGAGCCGAATCGAGCGCAAAATCAAGATCCCGATCGGAATCTGGAATGTCGGGATCACCCACGATGCGATCAACCAACATAAATACAGCGTCCGGATCACTCTCGAGATGTCCTTCAACGAACAATCCAGCGGCCTCGTAGGCCGTTGCAGAACTCTGCATGTCCGTCAGGCGAGTCTCGAACAGGTCGATCTCGGTATCAGCAAAAACTGTAGGACTCATTGCGACGATCTCGCTAGCAATCCTTTCGTACTGACGCCAGTTCTTGACCTTCTTCTGCTTACGAAGATCGTCGAAGTGAGGCGCGGCATCACGCATCAATTTCGCATCGAACCTTCCCTGAAGTACTTTGACCAGTGTCTGCTCGAACTGTTCGTCGTTTGGATTTCCAATGAACTGGATCCTCCCCTCCGATCCGACAATGAATGCGGCGGGAATACCCTTGAGTTTGGCTGCCTTGAACCAAGTCTTCTGCGGGCCGCGCCTGCCAGAAACTCCGATGACGTATTTGATCTGCGCTTTGTTTCGCTTTACCCAAGGCTCGACCTTTTCGACCTCTTCCTCTGTCACACCGATGATCTGCAATCGCTCCTCACCCCAGTCCTCTTGAAGACGACTGAGATGGGGAATCGAAAACTTGCAGGGACCGCACCAAGTTGCCCAGAATTCGACGACATGAACTTTGCCGTCATTCATGTCAACCTTCGGCGCTTTTTTCCCTTCATCACCGGATTTTTGTTGAATCGACCCCTCTTCATCGGGCAGAAACCATGTCTCAATCTTGAATTCGCCGGGGGCCACATCTCCGACTTTCAGTGGATCATCTGCCTCTGCCGATGATCCGACGAGACATACGCCAGCGACTGCGGCGGCAAAGATGAATCGGTTTACGAACGCGGACTTACTCATAGTGATACTCCCTTGCCTGTGGCCCATTCTTCCGGCACTCCTGCCGAGTATAGCGCTCAAACCGCCTCTAAGGAACCCAATGCGGGCAGTTCTGCCCCCTCCAGCATCCTGAGACTCGCACCACCTCCAGTCGAGATATGCGATATCTCACTGGAAACACCTGCACGCTCAACCGCTGCCGCCGTTTCCCCACCGCCCACGATCGTCACGGCGCGGTGTTTGCGGGTCGATTTCGCCAAGGCGTGTGCAAGCCCCACAGTGCCTTCGTCGAAGGGAGGCTGCTCGAACACACCAACCGGGCCGTTCCAGACGACCGTCTTGGCATCCAAGATTCGACGCGTCCAATCTGCCAAAGTCTCTGGGCCAATGTCCAATCCCATCCATCCGGTTGGAATCCCGATTTCGCAGGTCCGAACCGGAACATCCACTCCAATCGATTCGGCGCAGCGGTGATCGGTGGGGAGCAGGAGTTCGGTCGATGCTCCCTCCGCAAGTGACATCAACTCACGGGCCATGTCCATCATGCCCTCTTCAACAAGACTGTCACCAACACTGTCTCCCCGTGCCGCCATGAACGTGTATGCCATGGCCCCACCAACCAGGATGACATCCACCTTGGGAAGCAGATTGCGGATCGCCGCCAACTTGTCGGACACCTTGGCTCCACCGAGAATCGCAATGAACGGTCGCTGTGGATCGTCCAGAACCCGGGCCAAGAAATGAATCTCACGATCAAGCAGCAAACCCGCCACACGAGGTCGGTCCCGCATGGCGTCTGGCACACCAACCATCGAAGCGTGATCGCGATGCGCAGTGCCAAACGCATCATCGACATACACATCTGCAAGCGAAGCGATCGCAGCACTCAGAGCCTGATCGTTCTTCTTCTCACCCGCGTGAAAGCGGAGGTTGTCTAGTAGGACAACATCTCCGGCACCAGCACCGGCAATCGCTGCCTCGGCTGCTGCCCCCTCACATGCTCCATCAACAAAGTGAACCTTGTGTTGCTCACCCAGCATCGCTTGAAGGCGTACTGCAACAGGTTGCAGTGAGAACGCCGCCTCGGGACCGTTCCCTGCCGGCCTTCCAAGATGGCTCATCAGTACCGGCAACCCGCCTCCTTTGAGGATGTGTTGGATTGTGGGAAGTGCAGCAGCCAGCCTCCGATCATCCATAATTTCATTGCCGGCCAACGGCACGTTGAAATCGACCCGAACAAGTACACGCTTGCCGCGGAACTTGAGATCTTTCACGCTCCGTGTTGCCATTGAGTTGCCTCCAATACGGTCCAGTCGTCGACCAGATGCGTACGGTATCGTCCACAGCCTTCTGACCGGAGCCGTGCTCGATGACAACCAGTAACAACCGACCCGCCATCGTGGTGATCGGCCCTACTGCCGGAGGTAAGACCGCCATCTCAGTGGAGTTGGCTCGTCAACTTTCTGGTGGAGGAGAATGTGTTTCAGCCGATTCAATGCAGGTGTACCGGGGAATGGATATCGGGACCGCAACCCCCACCAACGAGGAACGCGGCGGCATTCCCCACCATCTACTGGATGTAGTCGACCCCGATCAACCCTGGACACTCGACGATTGGCTTGCGAGGGCCAACCAAGCCGTCGAGGACATTCGCAGCCGCGGAAAGTGGCCCATTTTGGTCGGCGGCACGAATCTGTATGTTCAAGCCTTTCTCTTTGGCCTCCTGGATGGGCCAGCACCGGATCCCGCGCTCCGAGCTGAACTCATGGCCATGGATCCCGAATCGCTTCGTGCCGAGCTGGTCCAGCGGGATTCCGAGGCGGCGGACCGAATTCACCGCAATGATCTCAGACGCACCATTCGGGCGGTCGAGTACGCGCGACTCGCAGGGCAACCGCTGAGTGCCGCGCAAGTGCAATGGCATCAAGAGTGCCGCAAAGATGCCCGCCTTGTAGGACTTGACTGGCCCACCGACCTGATCAATCGGCGAATCAATACTCGGGTACGGCAGATGATGGAGGCGGGCCTCCTCACAGAAGTGCGGAAACTCCATGAAACCGGCCTGCTAGGCGAGCAGGCAGCCGCTGCAGTTGGCTACGCCCAGCTCATTGACCATCTCGACGGCCAGACCACGCTTGAGGAGGCCGTCGAGCAAATCAAGATCAGAACCCGGCGATTCGCCAAGCAGCAGCGAACTTGGCTTCGGAAGTTCCGCCACATCGCTGGGGCCACATGGGTTGAACCCGGCGAGAAAACGCCTCAAAGTATTGTCAAAACTATAATTACATCACAATTCGACTAGGCGGCCCAAACAATTCCTTGGGGATCTTGGCAAGTCGAGGCTTGACAGACGCCGATGCGGTCACCATAAATATCCGCCCTTGGGTGATGTCAACCCGAACCTTTTGGGGCCCTCCGCCCCCATTTCCCCAGAGTATCCATGCCCACAAACCTCGTCATTGTCGAGAGTCCGGCCAAGGCCAAAACCATCCAGCGTTATCTGGGCGATGGCTGGGAAGTCGAAGCATCGGTTGGTCACATCAGGGATTTGCCCAAGCGCAATCCGAAGGGAAGCAAGGCACCAGTACCAGGCGTCGATCTTGAAAATGATTTCAGTCCGACGTACGAAGTATCAGCAGATTCCAAGAAGGTCGTCACCAAACTTCGCAAACTCGCCAAGGCAGCCGACACAATCTGGTTCGCCACAGACCTTGACCGTGAAGGCGAAGCCATCGCATGGCATCTCGCGGAATGCCTCAAGGTCGATCCTCTAAAGGCCCACCGAGTAACCTTCAATGCCATTACGAAGGCGGAGATCACCGCAGCATTCTCAGACCCAACTCCGATCAACATGGATCGCGTCAATGCACAGCAAGCCAGGCGAATCATTGATCGCATCGTGGGATATCAGGTCTCACCGCTGCTCTGGCAGCGCGTCGCCGGAGGGCTTAGTGCCGGCCGCGTGCAATCGCCTGCAGTCAGGCTGATCGTAGAGCGAGAGCAACTCATCAGAGCATTCATCCCCGACGAGTATTGGCAGGGCGAGGTTCGCCTGACCCAGACGCCGGACAAAGTCGATGAACTCGCTGAAGCATGGCACACACTTCACACCGGAGAAGAGGTCCCGACCAAGAAAACTCAAGCCGCTTGGCTCACTGGGCACCAAGCGATTTCAGCGCAACTCGCTTCCTTCGATGGCGGCGACTACGCCCTGAAATTGGGGCATGAAGACTGGGCTGCCGACGGCGACGCCGAGAAGGCCCACCGCGCACGAGTTCTGCAGGTTGCTGACGCACTCGGAATTCAAGATCCCACGCTCGACATCCAAGAGGACGCCGAAGGGAAAGGGCCAGCCGCGCGGCTACTCGCAATCGAAGGATCGCTCGATCCAGACGCACGGTGGCGAGTCACTACGATTCAGAAAAAGCAATCCAAGTCCCGTCCCCACGCCCCATTCATCACCAGTAGTTTGCAGGCAGCCGCAGCAAACACGCTCGGATTTACCGCCCGACGCACCATGGGAGCTGCTCAAGGTTTGTACCAAGGGGTCGCCATTCCAGGCGAAGGGCAAATCGGTCTCATTACCTACATGCGAACCGACTCGACACATGTTGCGCCGGAAGCCATCGAGGCTGTCCGCGAGTTCATTCAGGACGAAGTCGGACAGGAGTACCTGCCAGAGAAACCGGTGGCATACCACTCCGCCAACCGCCAAGCCCAAGAAGCGCATGAGGCCATCAGACCCACCGATCCGACTCGACGCCCCGAAGATCTACCCAAGTCGATGCAGGAAGATCAGCGGCGGCTCTACAGCCTCATTTGGCGACGATTCGTATCTGGCCAAATGGTGCCCGCGATCTGGGACCGAACTGAGTTCCGACTCCGTCGCAGTGACCGGGACGCGGGTGCCGAACTCAAAGTCGCTGGCAGAGCGTTGCAATTTGATGGCTGGTATCGAATCGCAGGCATTCCCAGTTCAGATGGCGATCAGATTCTTCCGGACCTCAGCGAAGGCGACGAGTTGTCACCATTTGCGGTCGAACCCAGACAACGATTTACCTCACCGCCCTCCCGATTCACTGAGTCGGCGCTGATCAAGCAGCTCGAACGCGAGGGAATCGGCCGACCTTCCACCTACGCCAGCATTATCGAGAAGATTCAACAGAAGTACATCGAGAAAATTGACCGCAGCTTTCATCCGACAGCTGTCGGTGAAGTTGTCACAGAGAAGTTGATCGACGCGTTTCCACGGCTCATGGATGTCGGCTACACCCGATCAATGGAGTCCGATCTTGACAAGATCGCCTCGGCTGACGCAGACCTCGTTCAAACCTTGAAGAGTTTCTATGGACCATTCGCCGACTCGCTGGCGATCGCATACGAAACGATGACACATGCGCGCGCCGAGATGACTCCAGCAGACTGGAAGTGCCCTGATTGCGGTGCGAGAACCGCCTATCGACTTGCTCGGAGCGGGCGACGCTTTCTCTCCTGCTCCACGTATCCTGACTGCACTTTCGCTACAGGCGTGGATCGCGATGGCAAACCGCAGTTGGAACAACGGGTCAACGTGGCCTGTCCCGAAGATGGCTCTCCCATGATTCTCAGGCAGGGGCGATTCGGCCCATTCATGGCATCCGTGAACTACCCCGACATCAAGATGGTCCTCAATCTTGACAAAAATGGTGGCTTGAAAATTCCCGCCGTACCACCGCTGAAGACTGAACTCGAATGCGAGAAGTGCGGCAAACCACTCAATCTCAGGATGGGCAAGCGAGGCCCTTGGCTGGGGTGCAGTTCATTCCCGAAGTGCCGAGGGCGCGGTAAATGGACAACTTTGGATGAGGAAACCAAGGCTAGCCTTGAATCTGCGTTAGAAGCGCACGAGAAGGCGAACCCACGGCCGGTTGTGACCCGATTGGATGGCGATCCGATTCCTGAAGGCACTCCCGTTAGCGACCTGCTTCTTCCCGGTGAAGATGTGGACCTGGAACGCTTCGAGGAATAGCTCTGACAAAGGCGGAGATGTCCGTACAATCTCCTCTATGGATCGCCGCACAACCAGACAGATCTCGATCGGGAGTGAACGTACAGGCATCGTCCGAATCGGCGGTGACGCCGATGTCTCGGTTCAGACCATGACATCGGGAAGCACCTGCGACATCGACTCGTGCGTCGCTGAAATCAACAGACTCGCAGCCGCTGGCGCTGACATTGTTCGCGTCGCTGTTCCAAAGCGAGCAGACACAGAGGCGCTGTCTGAGATTCTCGACCAGACTCGCGTACCGATCGTCGCGGATGTGCATTTTCATTATCAACGAGCGATCGAAGCCGTCGAGGCCGGCATCCACAAGATCCGCCTCAATCCAGGAAACATCGCTGATCGCACGCACGTCGACAGCGTCATCGATGCGTGCGCCGAACGAAGCATTCCCATTCGCATCGGGGTGAACGAAGGATCGATCATCGAGCGAAAGGACAAGAAGCAGCGAATGGAAGAGCTCGGCAAGTTCTTTGCCGACCATCGACAAGGCCACCTGATGGCTCTGATGATCACAAAGTTGGAGGAGTACCTCGAGATCTTCGAATCTCGAAACTTCCATGACATCTGCATCAGTGCCAAGTCCATGGATGCCAGGCTCGCCATAGACACGTACCGCGAGATATCCAAACGTTTCGACTACCCGTTGCATCTCGGCGTCACCCATGCGGGACCCCGGGAGACAGGGGCGATCCGGAGCATCGTCGCCCTTGGAACGCTGCTCGCGGAAGGGATCGGTGACACGCTTCGGATCAGTTACGCCAGCGACGCCGCATATGAGGTCGAAGACGGGCTCGAAATGCTCTGGTCACTCGGCCTTCGAGATCGACGCGGCGCCGAGCTCATCGCATGCCCGACATGTGGACGTATACAAGTCGATCTCTTTCAATTGGTGCAGGATGTCAGAGACAAACTGGCCGAGCACATCGAAGTACCAATGAAAGTCGCAGTCATGGGCTGCGTCGTCAATGGACCGGGAGAAGCCGAAGGCGCCGACGTTGCCGTGTTCGCTGGAGATCGCCGGGGAATCATCTATGTTCAAGGACAGCGAGTCGCCAATGTCCCCGAGGAGGAGATTCTCGAGCGGCTGCTTGAAGAGTGCGTGCAGTTCCAAAGCCGAGTCAATGATGGCGAAGCAAAGCTGGGCGAGAAGGCGGTTGACATTCTTCCTCCCGACCCCATCGGCGAACTCGGGAGTGGGTCTGGCTCCATCGCCAAAGGAACCGTCGAACAGATCTCCATTGGCAAGACATGACAGCCGCTCACTCAAAGCGATGCCGCGGGTACACACTCGTCGAGCTCATGGTTGTTCTGACCATCATCGGCATCTTGATCGCGCTGACAGGCGGCGGCTTGCTCCTCGCCAAGAGGGCGGCGGACCAAGCAGCACATGCCAACAATCTGCGGCAGGTTGGCTTCGCATGGAGCCAATACAACGTCGACAACGAAGCCAGATTCGTCCCGGGATTTGTCTCGACTCGAGTTCAGCGAAATCGGCGGATGGGAATCGCTTATCCCGATCACACCCCAATTCCACCGGCTCCTTCTTTCGAGGACGGCCAGCCCAACATCGGTGGGCCATGGACATGGCGGCTCGTCGATTACTTGAGCATGAGTATGGGCCCCTTGCTGCGAGGACAAGATCGAGACCTGCTTCCATTGACCGATTACCCCCCCCATGGCGAGAAGATCGCGTACGGCCCCGCCTTCGCATACAACGGTTGGTATATCGGCGGGCACTGGACCATGTCCACTGATGGGGTTCGACCGCTACAGGCATTTCGACGTTCAAGACTCGCCGACCGCAGCTTCACCAATGTTGTCGTCACATCTGCTGGCAAGGTCAAACACCCAACGAAACTCATCGTGTTCGCGGCAGGGACGTTGGTTGAGCAACCCGGATTCGCCTCGGCCACTGAATTTGAGGCACCAGGCTGGTTCGAGATTACTCCACCAATCCTGGCGGACCAACGCATGTGGCAAATGGACGTTCTCGACACAGTCGAAGTGTTTGAACAGAACGTTGCTATCCCTTGGCTCAACACTGGTCGAGATCTGCCCGTGTTTCATCTCGATGGACACATCGAAACACTCACGCTTGCAGACTTATCAAAGCAGGATCGCTGGATCGACGCCGCGCGGCAAGTCGAGGACATTCCGGCCACACAATTTACGCACGAACCCGAATAGGCCTGCTTGCGGTCACCGAGTGATTTGCTGTCCGAGCATTCCCATCCAGCCTTTCAGCATGCTGATGTCTGCCTCGGTCAGTTGTGACTCGCTCAATGTCAACTCGATCGCAGGCATCCATCGACTCTCTGATACGACCCAGTTGCCTGGTCGGCTTGTGAGCAAATCAGCAAGCCCAAGCATATGCCCGGCACCATAGAGAACCCCAATGGTCCGAGGATCGCGGCCTTTCGCCAGAACCTCATCAACGACCGCCATGGCCCGCTCGTTCCGCAGATCGATCAACACCTCCCGGAAGGCTGGGCCATGCATCGCCAGTGCCCCGTCGATCATCTTCTCATCCCCCAGCATCTCGATGAGCATGACTTTCAACGTGTCGACAACCCGTCCGCCAAACATCGCGTCAATAGTCGGGATCACGGCAATCAAGCCGCGGGCAATCCCACCGACCAGACCCTGCTCTGACAACAGATCTGTGAGGTTGTCAATCCGCTCGCCTCGCTCTTGAAAGGCGAGCGCAATTTGTTCGATGTCAAGATCCCCGGGTATCCACCGAACATCGTCGTAGGGCAACGAGTCCAATTGGAAGGAGAGACCCAGCATCTCCGCCAACGATCGCTGCAACATGCCGCCGTCATCGGCCACGACCTCCAACGAAATCGAGACCTCGATATCAGCGGCCTCTCCCTCACCACCCCGCAGTCCATCACTGCCGAGGCTCGCCAATATGGCATTGCCTTCTGCATCATGCCCAAAGATCCATGGCTGATTCCATGCATCCCTCGACAAGCATCGAACCAAGCCCGTCATCCGAGTTTCTCGACCAGCCAACTCCTTAATCGCACCATTCCAGTCCGATGCTGCGACTCCAGCAAAAACACCGGCAAGCAACTCCGCTGTCTTTCGGGTTGCCGCCATCTCGCAGCCAGTCGCCGCCTCCGTGGGAGGACGACCGCCTTCCGGCAGTACCGACTCAAAAACAACAACATCACACGAGGCAAGCAATTCATCGATTACCTGGTAGTACGCCGCTTCACCCACGTGGGTCACACCGACCAGCCAGACTCGATCGCCGTTCGTAGCGGAGTCCCAAGCTTGGGCCGCGACTTCCAGTCGGCCACCGTTGGAATCCCAGACGGGGCGAAGCCACGAAGCTGATTCGTGAGTTCCACCCGGCTCGCCCGCGGCGACGTTCACGGCGAAGGGATTCATCGAGAGGGCTAGTGCACAAGAAATCAGTACTTCATGTGTCATTGCAAGGCCCCTTCCGCCAAACCCTCGCGGCCCGCTCTGCGGTCACCCTCTTGGCCTGCCGCAACAAGTGCTTCAAGCCGCCCCATTGCTCTGGCGGATTGTCCTCGAAACGCCATATAGGGAAACAGTGTGATGAGCGCAACCACGAGACCGAACGCCGTCGTCAACAACGCCGCCGCAATTCCACCTGCCACTTCCGTTGGATCACTCAATGTTGAACGCGCCCCAAGCAACTCAAAGCTCTGAATAATGCCGAGCACTGTTCCAAGGATGCCAAGCAATGGCGCTGCTGTGATGATGGTCGACATCGTGACCATATACCGGTCAAGACGGCCTCGTTGATCTTCAACCGCTTCGAGTGCTACGGCATCGTTGGCCCCCTCCTCGACGAGTCTGCAAGCAACCTGGCCGTAGGGCGTATGGTCGTCGGCAACAAGCCCTCGCACCATCGGTGCATCACCGGTCCGGAGTGCGTGGTTGAGCCGGGCCAATCGCCGGAGCGACGTCTTACCGTTGACTCCAACCCAGAAGATCACACGCTCGACAACCAAGGTAATGCTGATAATGCTGAGTATCAGCAACGGAATCATGACGTACCCGCCACGAGTCAGCAGTGAACTCAATTCGCCAGTCCACCCGCTTGAAGCCGTCGTCGCCAGTTCCACAATCATGGGTCCTCCCTGCATGCCCGGTATAGTAGAGCGTTCCGAGCTTTCACCGAGGCGACCACACAAATGGAATCAAGTCACACGATGAATCAGGTTGAAGATGGCCACAAACTGCTGGCCGACGGCGGTGAACGTGTCGAGCAGTTGCTCGCCGAGTCCATTGACTGGTCACGGCTCCCGGATCACCTCGCCGAGGCCGCGCAATATGGCGTGCTCGGGGGGGGAAAGCGGCTTCGTCCAATCCTAGTACTGACATGCTGCTCAGCTGTGTCAGGCCGAGAAGTGGATGCTGCCGCGGCCGCGACCGCACTGGAACTCGTTCATTGCTTCAGCCTCGTCCACGATGACCTACCCGCACTGGACGATGACGAACTCCGCCGGGGGCGCCCGACGCTTCACGTCCACTCGGGCGAACCAATGGCGATTCTTGCTGGGGACCTCATGTTGGCGATGGCGTTCGGGGTCATTGCCACAGGCCCTTGCCCTCCGAACGTTCGAGTCTCGCTGGTCGAGGAACTCGCCACCGGTACCTCGGATATGGTCGCCGGCCAGGTGTATGACACGATCGGTGGATTACCAGTAGATATCAGCCCGCTCGATCAAGTGAGGCTCGTACACCGAAACAAGACCGGCGCCCTTATTCGCACCGCCTGCAGAATGGGCGGGCTCTGCGGCGGAGCATCCCCAGAAGCGATGGCGGCACTCACGCAGTACGGTGAGGCCATGGGGCTCATGTTCCAGATCGTCGATGACCTACTGGACATCACCCAGTCGGCAGACCATGTTGGTAAGGCTACTGGCAAGGATGCGGCCCTCGGAAAACGAACGTACCCCGCCGTGCTTGCCGAATCTGCCTGCCAGGCCGAGGTCGATCGGCTTCGAGACAAAGCGACCACCGCAGCCAAGAAACTCGGAGACGGAGGCTACCCACTCCAGTGCCTAGCAGAGGTCATGGCCGTTCGTACTCGATGAATCGCTCAATGATTGACTGGTCTTGAAGACCCACATTGGTACACTTTGGCCTCCCCACCGGAGTTCAGGAGAACCCTACATGGACCTCAAGATCCTGCCTGGCATCTCATCCCCGGCCGACGTCAAGGCACTGCCCATTGAAGATCTTCCGGCATTGGCTGCCGAGATGCGGCATGCAATCTGTTCGCAGGTCCAGAAGTCTGGTGGGCATCTGGCACCCAATCTGGGCGTCGTTGAACTCATGATTGCGCTGCATCGGGTGTTTGATTTCGGGCATGATCGACTTCTGTTCGATGTCGGCCACCAGTGCTATCCCCACAAATTGATCACAGGCCGATACTCGGATCTGCCCAAACTTCGCCAGCGAGGCGGCATGGGTGGCTTCCCTGATCCGGCCGAATCAGATTTCGACCTGTTTATGGTGGGGCACGCCGGGACATCCATATCAACCGCAACGGGAATGGCTCACGGCGACTCGCTTCGTGGGGAAGGCTGGTCACCCGATAACCCGACTGGCCGACGAACCGTCGCCTTCATTGGCGATGCCAGCATTGTCAATGGATTGGCCATGGAGGGGTTGAATCACGCCGGGACACTGGAGCGACAATTCCTAGTCGTTCTCAATGACAACGGCATGAGTATCGCCAAGCCACAGGGGGCTGTCGCATCCTACTTTGATCGACTTCGTGTTTCGGATACATATCGATCCGTTAAGCGTGCCGCCAAAGGCGTCATGTCGAACCTTCCCGGTGGTAACACGCTGCGTGATTGGAGCCATCGGCTTAGTGAAGTCGCCAAAGACATGGTCACAGATGATCCTTGGTTTGAGAAGTTCGGTCTCTTGCACGTTGGACCAGTCGACGGGCACGATCTCCCCTCTCTCATTGAAACGCTCGCGACCGTCAAGGACTTCGATCTCCCTCTCGTCCTGCACGCTCACACGGTCAAGGGCAAGGGATTCGGCTACACCGAAAGTGATGCCACGGCATTTCATTCTCCCAAGCCACATTCGGTACAAGGGTGTCGGGTCGAGGTGGCATCTGGGGGCCGCAGCTTCACCGCTGCATTCGGTGACGCATTGAGTGAACTCATGGAACGAGACGGAACCGTGACTGCGTGCACGGCCGCCATGCCCGATGGAACTGGTGTACAGCACGCCTTGGGCCGATTTCCGGATCGCACTTGGGACACAGGCATCTGCGAGTCCCATGCCGCCGACATGATGGCCGGCATGGCCAAGACGGGGCTCCGCCCCTTCTTCGCGGTCTACTCGACCTTTTTACAGCGGGCCTTTGACCAATGCTTTCAAGAGGCATCCCTTCAGGGACTGCCACTCAGACTCTGCCTGGATCGAGCCGGATTGGTTGGTGGTGACGGTGCCGTGCATCACGGATTCTGTGATGTGACCATTCTCCGCTCACTGCCTGGCGCGGTACTCATGGCTGCGATCGATGAGCAAAGCCTTCGAGCCGCCCTGGACTTCATGCGGACCCACGACGACGGTCTGTCGGCCGTTCGATACCCACGGGCCGATGTGGATGATCGGCTGATTGATATTGGATGTCCACCATTTGAAATGGGGCGAGCGCGGCGACTTCGAGAAGCACCACGACCGGCTGTCACTGTCATGGCATTCGGTGTCACTGCAATGACCGCACTTGATGCAGCGACTGCGCTTGATCAAGAAATGAACGTCGAGGTCTGGGATGCCCGATTCGCCAAGCCGGTAGACGCCGAGCTCATTGCGTCAACATTGCAGCGTGGCATTCCTATTCTGACAATCGAAGAGCACACCCTCATCGGCGGCTTCGGGGCAGCTGTAGTCGAAGAGGCGTCCAATCAAGGGCTCGACGCCTCGCTCATCGAACGAGCAGGGCTTCCTGACCGATGGATTCATCAGGGCAGCCGAAGCGAACAACTCGCCGAAGCTGGCTTGGATGTCGAAGGGATCATCCGCTCCATCCGGGCAGCGGCCGCTCGCCGCCAGCACGCGCCGGAAGCACCTCTCGTCGAAGTCCCCGCAAACCAGAGTGTCCCCGCCGTCTGATATTGCAGCTGCCTTTTGGCAGTTCTGCCAGAGATGCCTGCGCGAAGCCTTAGGCTCGCCGCCATGTTCATTGAAACAATCGGGCTCGTGTGTGTCAGCGCAGCATCCTCCATCCGGCCTGCTGACATTGGAATCGCTGATGTCGAACAAGCCGTGGACGCCATCGGCACCGCCATCGTCGAGGCGCATCACTCAAGTCGTCACTGGGATCCCACGTCAATGCCGGATGGCGAGAGTACGCGCCAACACCTCGGTGGATATACGGCCCTGGCAGTCCTCGCTCTAGTTACAGCTGGTCACGACACACAGGCATCGCCACTCCGCGAAGCCATCGCTCGGCTCCGAGAAATTGAGCCGGATGGAACCTACGCCGTGTCATTCCGCACTCAGGTCTGGGCCAGCCTGCCGGACCGATTCCTTCCTGATTTACAGCGTGACGTAAACCGGATCATCGAGTCGTTTCACTGGGATCAGGGAGGATGGGATTACCTCTGCCGCCCGGTGAAACGAATCCCCCGGGTGTCTCCATCAACGCGTCACGTCGCCATTCTGGCACTCCATGCAGCCGCGCGGCGTGGCATCAAAATCCCACGTCCACTCTTGGAGAGAGTTCAACAAGCAACGATCGAGTCTCAGCACGAGAATGGTGGATGGTCCTACTACATCGATGATACGCCGACCGGATCAATGACATCCGCTGGCGTCTTCTCACTCGTGCTCGTCGATGAATTACTCGCCCAGCGTGGTCGTCGCACGGCCAATGCCGATCGCGACGCCGCCATTGCTCAAGGCCTCGCGTGGCTCGATGAACGCTTTCGAGCGATGCCGTGTCCCGGGGGTGGGCGATGCGCAAAGTTTCCGATGTATTGGCTCTATTCACTTGAACGCGTCGCGCTGGCAACTGGACAGCGGACTTTGCATCAACAAGACTGGATGCGTGAAGCTGTCGCAGTCGTATTGGATCGACTCTGCAAACAAGATGCTGAAGGTGTTTGGCACATCAAGGGAAGGCAAAGCCTCTCCCAACTCCGTCAGCGCTGCTTCGCGATCATGATTCTCCACCGCGCGAGCTTGCCGCTCGCATGCAGCCATGTATCCATCGACGGCGATAATTCAGGCTCGCTCTTGGCAGCAGAGCTGGTGTCGAACCTTCTCAACCGTCACGAACAGGAATCGACATGGCAAGGGGTCTCGATGACCGATACGGTGGACGCCTGGCTGGAAGCGCCGTTTCTGCTCATTGGCTCGGCCACTGCCCCTCGTTTCCTCAAGCCTCACTACGGCGCGATGGCTCGGCATGACCGATCCCCGGACACATCACCAGCTCCTTCCATTCTGGAAGTTGACCGAATCCGTGACTACGTACGTCGCGGCGGGCTGGTGGTCGTAGCTGCCAAGTCGAACGGTGCCCTGACAGCCTGGCGGCGGATTGGGTCCCTTGCAATACCACAAGCGTCATGGACAAAGCTCAAGCCTGAGAACCCTGCCATGAATCTCGTGGACCGACCCAAACGCAAGCCACGCATCGAAGCGCTCATGAACGGCGGCAGGCCGCTCATGTTCATTGTGTCAAAGAACATCGATGCGGCACTTCCCAACATCTGGGCCTTCGCCACGGCGCGGCACCCCTTTCCGTCTCGGCTGGAACTGGGCCGAAAAACACCGGCCTGTGATACCTCCGGGGCACCGCTGCCGATCGTCTTTACATACGTCCCAGAGGATCCCGTCGAGCACGGAGCTCCCGATGCATTCCAAACGTGGTGCACTGATACAGGGCGATCTGCGCACGTGCAGATCGTCAAGATGGATGAAATCGAGGCCACCAAGGGCCCGGTCATCATCCAGGCAGCGGAGGAACTACCGCCCTGGCAGGACATCAACAGATTGCTCGTCGCCGGCCGCACCGTGCTCGTCACTGGCACGCCTGAGGCCCTGGTTCAGGCTGAAGCGATTGCCCGCGAAGCTGGCCTGGTCATGGCCCCGGTACGAGCGCCCAGGTGGGTGTCCGGAGCATTGCTCCCCGGCGGAACCGATCTCACGCATCCCGGATGGAACACCAGCACGCGGCAGCAGGGCCGGATACTGCCAAGCCTCGATGTGCTTTGTGCAAAGAACGCCGCCGGCGGGACGCTGCTGCTCTCCCGGGCTGATATTGCGCACGCCCTCCTTGATCGGCCATGCTGGGGGATTTACGGGTATGACACCCGTACCGCTCGTCTGTTGCTGTGGAACCTGATGCAATTCACAAACTCAGCGGAGTCCTCTCCTGTGGCGTACCTTGAAACCCATGCGACGCTGGGCATGGTGGACAATCGGAATCGCCGTACTTCTCGGCGTGATGATTGCGGCCCTGCTGACACCGATACTTCAGGCAGGCCCGAGGCTTCGAGGAATCACCAGCACAACCGCCACCCAGCGTCAAGCTGCATGGAAGTGGTTCACAACTCCGCCCCCCGGCACATCGGTTCCTAGGCTTGAGCGGTGGTATCCGGACATTGAGGCTCGCCTAATCGAATCTGACAAACACCCCGCCATTCTCGACGCCATCGTCGTTCTTGAATCGCATGATCTACTGAGTTGGAATCGCTGTCGGCCGGAGCTGATGATCAAGTGTGTCGCAGCCCTGAGAGCCGAAGGTGGTGATCATCTACTGACGGCTGCTGAACTGATCGCGGCTGCCCCCGATGAGGCCATGTTGCGAATGCAGGCCGAGCAAGGCACCATGCGCAAATGACAAACTCCCCGCAACGCTTGGAACCAACCGACGCCCACCTAGCGACTCGCGTCCACATGATGCCCAAGGACACCAATGTTCAGGGCACCGTCTTTGGCGGCGTCATCCTCTCGCTCATTGATCAAGCGGGATTCTATGAAGCGAGGCTGCACGGCCTTCACCGCTGGGTCACAGTTTCGATGGACGCAATCGAGTTTCATCGCCCCGTCTGGCCCGGCGACGTCGTCAGCCTCTATACCAAGACGAGCAGACTCGGCCGCACGAGTGTCTCGATCGCCGTCAGCGTTTTCGCAGAACGATTTGATAGTGGAAAGACCATCAAGGTCACCGAGGCACACCTGAGCATGGTCAGCGTCGATGCCACGGGAACCCCAATTCCTCATTCATCTCCTCCATCAATCGAAACCCCGAGTGAACCAACGTGACCGATCCCCTTTCTCTGGCATGCATGGCAAGTGGCGGCGGGAGAACTATTCTCAATTTGCTCGACGTCATCGAGTCTGGGCAACTCCCGGCGAAAATCGACATCGTCCTCACTTCACGCCCAGACACACCAGCCGCATCGCGATGCCGTGATCGTGGACTCACTGTCGAAGAACCACCCCGCGATATCGATGTGGATGCGTGGATCCTGAACCGCCTTGAAAAACATGCCCCGGAACTGGTGTGCCTGTGCGGCTACCTCCGACTACTGCCCGTTCCTCCCGGGCTCATCGACCGCGTCATCAATATCCACCCCGCCCTGCTCCCGGACTTCGGCGGTCGGGGCATGTACGGAGCGGCCGTCCATGAAGCGGTCCTTCAGTCAGGACGAGCTGAGAGCGGCTGCACCGTTCACCTTGTCGATGATGTGTATGACCACGGCGTCACCATTCTCCAACGCCGGTGCCCGGTTCTGATAGGCGACGATGCCGACTCGCTAGCCGCCCGAGTCTTCGAGCAGGAATGCATCGCCCTCCCTGAGGCCATCCGCCTCATTTGGGAGCGGCGTGTCAGGAGATCAAACGGCCCTGTCGAAATTGCCGAACCCAGCTCATTCTGGCCCGACGCCATTGTGAGGCCAGCATGAAGCGGTTGACGCCTGTGAACTGAAGCGCTTCGCAAGGCGGCCCGGGTACACTGGTAGTACCAACGACCGCATGCCAACACGACCATCAACTCGAGGCAACTTCCGCAGATTCTTCCTGCGGGGACTGGCTGTTGTTCTTCCCGCCACGCTGACACTCTGGGTATTGGTTCAGGCGTATCTGTGGATCAGTGACTCAATCGCGTCGCCGATCAACGCGGGGGTCCAGTATCTCCTGGCACAATTGTTCGCCACCTGGCCAGCAGTGCCCGAGTCTTGGGGCATCTTGCCGAGCACCGAAGACCTGCACATCGCCCGCGAAGCTCTTGGGCTGGTGGCGAGTGACACGAGTGCCGATCCCGCGATTATTTACGACTATCAAATCGGAGTGCTGCACTCCTGGTGGGAGAACTACTGGCCGGTTCAAATGATCGGTTTGCTGATCGCCATATTGGCGGTCTACCTTGCAGGCAGGCTCGTCGGCGGATGGGTCGGCCGCGCCGCTTACCGATGGCTTGAGCGAGTCATTAGCACGTTGCCGATCATCAAGAAGATCTACAGTTGGATCAAGCAAATCGTCGACTTCCTGTTCTCGCATCAGGACAAGGCCATGCAATTCCGACGTGTTGTCGCCGTCGAATACCCACGCCGCGGAGTCTGGTCGGTCGGGTTTCAAACCGGAGCCGCCTTGCAACCGATCGGAGATCGGCTCGGAAGCGAAAGTATCACCGTCTTTATCCCGAGCTCACCAACGCCTTTCACCGGCTATACGATCACAATTCCAGTGGATTCGGCCATCGAGTTGCCGCTCTCTGTCGAAGAAGCCATCGGATTCACCATCAGTGGCGGCGTCCTGCGACCGCCACCAGAGGCCTTTGCACCACCAGATATACCCAACCTTGGAACGACCAGCGACCTACCGAACACGGAAGAGATGTAACAAGGAGCGTCCCCTATGCAGATCTCGATTACAACCCGCCACAGTGACCCGACTCCAGCGATTGAAGAGTACATTCAGAAAAAGGTGGATCGGTTTTCTAGGTACTTCGACCAATTGTCAGCTGTAGAAATCATTGTCGACCATCAGAAAAACGAGCATCTCATCGAGTGCATCCTGTCAGTTGAGCACAGTGCTCCGCTCGTATCCCACGCATCCTCAGATGATCTCTACTCAGCCATTGACCAATGTACTGACCGGGCAGTCCGACAATTGACCGACCTCAAGAGTAAACTCCGTGACAACAAGCATCACCCACCGACTGCTGGAGGCGAAGGATGAAACTTACTGATATTGTGATTTCCAAGGCGATCTCGCCTGCACTGGAGGCCCGCACACGCGACGAGGTCATCAGTGAGATGATGGACTTGCTCATAGAAGCGGGCAAAGTTGACTCAAAAAATCGCGACGACTTCGTCAAGGCGGTCATCAAGCGAGAGAATCGGGGATCGACCGGATTTGGAAATGGGGTGGCAGTGCCGCACCTCAAACAGGCATCTGTCAAGAACGTCGTGGCTGCGGTTGCCAACGTATCCGATGGCATCGACTTCAACGCTCTTGATGGGAACCCCGTATTCTCGATCTTCCTCCTTCTGAGCCCCGAAGACCAACCAGAGAAGCACCTCGAAGCAATGGAAGCCGTCTTTGGAAGCCTGAGCCAGGAAACCTTCCGCAGATTCCTGCGGCAAGCCGAGAGTGCCGACGACATCATGACCCTCTTGAACGACGCGGACTCCCGCCAATTGTCCGCGTGATCGCCAACGGAGCCCCCTAACGGGGCCACAACTCCCGTGATATCGACCGCCACAACAAAGGTGACGATCACCAATCGGCTTGGGCTCCATGCCAGACCGGCCATGCTGCTCGCCGAAACAGCGCAGCAGTTTGACGCTTCGATTCTGCTTCGACGAACCGATCAAGATGAAACCATTGACGCGAAATCGATCATGCAGATCATGATGCTCGCCGCGACAGCAGGAACGGAAATCGAAATTACTGCGAGCGGTGATGGCGCGACCAAGGCAGTCGAAGAACTCGCCGCACTTGTCAAGGCGGGATTCGACGAGGCCTGATTTGGATCACTCAATCACTCAGACCCAGATCGCCGTGTCATGAGTTGATGAACACCTTCTCGCGGCAGAAGTCCCTCGAACAGCACCGCGTGAACCGACTCTGCAATCGGCATCTCGACATTGTGCTGCGCAGCAAGTGCCATCACACTCTTCGTCGTCGCCACACCCTCCACGACCGAGTTGCTGCCTGCTTGGTACTCCACCAAGGACGTACCCCGCCCCAATGCTTCTCCGCACGATCGATTTCGCCCGTGGGGACTGAAGCAGGTCGTCGCAAGGTCGCCGACTCCAGCAATGCCGTAAAAGGTCGCTTCGACTGCGCCCATCGCCATACCGAGCCGCGTGATCTCTGCAAGCCCTCGCGCCAGAACGGCCGATTTCGCATTGTCACCGAGTTCGAGGCCGTCACACATGCCCGCCGCCAACGCAATGACATTCTTACACGCCCCTGCCAACTCCACACCGATCAGATCGGTCCCCGTATAAATGCGAAGCCACGGCACGTCGAAGCATTGTTGCACGGTCTCGGCCAGACCCACGTCTTCAGAAGACGCGACCATCACGGCGGGCTGGTGAGCAGCAAGTTCTGTCGCAATCGTCGGCCCGGACAACGAACAGACTGGCCCCGCTCCCGGCACCGAGTCTCGCAGCACCTCACTGGGGCGGCGAAGCGTGCCGTTCTCAATTCCCTTAGCCACGCTTACGATGGGGCATCGCTCGGGTACCAGCGACGCCACCTCTTTCCAAACCGAAGCGATGAACTGGGAAGGGATCGCGTTGATAGCCATATCGGCCCCCCGCATGGCCAGCGCAGAATCCGACGTCACTTCAACGGACTCATCGAGCCGAAACCCGGGCATTCGTCCTGGATTCTCACGCGTGCGGGCCAGGTGGGCGACGACGTCCGGGAATGGGCCCCACATGCTCACGCCAAGGCCTCGATGCACCAAGGCATCGGCCAGTACGAGCCCCATCTGACCATCACCAACGATTGCGATCCGCTGTGGCACTGATTTGGACTCCATGTGGCTGAAGTAGCCGCTCACCGAATGCCCCTTGCGGTCGGAGGCTGACAGGGTCGGAGCCTACCGGACGAACCTCCTCCAAGCGAGCGACGTACCGGGTTTCCAGCCCATCCTGCGGCGACCTGAGGCGTGCATCTATACTCCCTGCCTTCTCCAAGGCCCTATTTGACCCCGTGCACACCGGAGCGACCATGAGCGAGAACGAGACGACGCCCGCAGCCCTCGACATCATCAATTCCGATCCGATCATCGAGGACGAACGGTCTGCTGCAGGGCTAGAACGCCGGCTCCTCGTCGCACTCGGGGGTGGAGTTCTGCTTGGTACTGCGTGGGTCGGGGGACTTCTGGGCGTCAACCCTCAGATTGCCCAGATCCCGGCCTTCCTCGGCGCACTCATTCTTGTCATTCCATTGCTCTCTGGCGCGTGGCGGGAAATCGCCAGCGGTCGGCCATCAGGCGACTCGCTGGCCACGCTCGCGGTGCTGGCCGCCATGGCATCCGAGATGTATCTCGCCGCAGGCTTTCTGGCACTCTTTCTCTGGGCCGCCAATCTCATTCTGAGCAGAACCGCATGGGGCGCGCAGCGCGCCATTCGTGATCTTGTACACCTCACACCAGACACGGCCCGATTGATCAACACCAGTGGAGAAGAATCTACGGTTCGCCTCGCATCCCTGAACAAGGGAGACATGGTCCGCGTCCGTCCAGGTGAGAATCTCCCTGTCGATGGCCGAGTCGTAGCTGGCGAATCTGATATCAACCAAGCCTCGCTCACGGGCGAGGCTGTGCCAGTAGAAGTTCGATCTGGACTTCCTGTCTATGCCGGAACAACCAACCTCACCGGGCAGATCGATATTGAAGTAACTGCCATCGCCGCCGAAACAACCATCGGCAAAGTGGAAGCGCTCATTCGCGAGGCCGAATCAAGCAAGACCCGCCGGCAGGAGATCATCGAACAGTTGGCGGGTTACTACTTCTGGGTCGTCATTATGATCGCAGCCCTCGTCTGGTTCTTCGCCACGCGTAGTGGCGATGAGACGGTCCGGGCCCAAGCATCACTTCGCGCGATCACTGTGTTGGTCGTCACGTGCCCAGGTGGCCTGTTGATTTCTCACCCCACCGCGATGGTGGCGGCCTTCGCCGCAGCAGCACGGCTGGGAATCATGATCAAGCAGACTCGAACCCTCGAGGCCGCGGCCGAAGTCGACACGGTAATCATGGACAAGACCGGAACGCTCACCACCGGTGTCTTCGCCGTTTCACGACTCAGCCCTGCGGAGGGCGTTGAAGGCGCCGCCCTGCTTCAAGCTGCGGCAGATGGCGAACAGCATTCCAATCATCCACTGGCCAGGTCAATCCTCGACACTGCCCGGCAGGCTCGAATCGAGCCGGCCGAATTGACTCGGTACGAAGAAAAACATGGACGGGGCGTACAAGCTCAGACCGCGGACGGCGACATTCTCGTTGGCCGCGCCGCATGGCTCCTCGAACTGGACCCCTCGATCGCCAACGCACTCGCAGTGGTGGAGCAGCGAATCGATGGCATGTCCGGCGTCCATGTGATGCAGAATGGTCAATATCTCGGTGCCGTTGGGCTTGAAGACGCCCTTCGCTCCAATGCCGCCGAGGCTGTCGAAGACTTGAGGGAACTGGGGTGCCGCCGCGTCGCCATGTTCACTGGTGACCGCTTGGCAGTTGCAACACGAGTCGCCGAGGCCATTGGCATCGACAGCGTTGAAGCCGAGTGCCTTCCCGAAGAGAAACACGAAGAGCTGAAACACTTGATGGAACGCGGTCACCGCACGATGGTCGTCGGTGATGGCATCAACGATGGCCCGATCCTCGCAACGGCCGACGTCGGCGTAGCGATGGGGCTCAGTGGCTCCGACATCGCCACGAACTCAGCTGGTGTCGCCCTCATGAACGACGACCTCCGGCATATCCCGTTCCTCCTCTCACTCGCCCGCCGTACGCGATCAGTGATCAGCCAGAACATCGGCATGTCGCTGCTGCTGGCCATTGTTGGCCTAGCCTTGGCGGCAACCGGCACCATCTTGACGCTGTGGCTCGCCCCCTTCTACTACGCGTTGGGGTACGTCGTTGTCATCGCCAACAGCCTCCGACTCGTACGATTCGGCGAGGAATTCAGCGAAGCTGAACAGACGCGAACGATAAAGGAACAGGCGGCCAGTCGCCGGCGCGAAGCTGGTGAGGCACGTCGCTCGCGTATCGCCGCCACCGGCGGCTGAAGATCGATACGGGTCCGTGTGCTACGCGATGGTGATGGACTCGTCGAGGAACACATCCTGAATCGCATTGAGCAGTTGCACGCCTTCGCCCATCGGTCGCTGGAAGGCCTTACGGCCCGAGATCAGCCCGCTGCCCCCCGCACGCTTGTTGATCACTGCCGTGCGAACAGCCTGCGCAAAGTCGTTTTCGCCACTTGCGCCGCCCGAGTTGATGAGCCCGGCCCGACCCATGTAACAGTTGGCAACCTGCCAGCGACACAGATCGATCGGATGATCGGTACACAGCGAGTCGTACATCGCCTTGTCGTACTTGCCGAATGATCCGCTGGCATTCATCGCCACGTAGCCTCGATTATTGGTCGGCTGCTTCTGCTTGATGATGTCGGCTTCGATCGTTACGCCCAGATGATTGGCCTGTCCGGTCAAGTCGGCCGATGCGTGATAATCCGTACCGTCTACCTTGAAGTCATTGTTTCGAAGATAGCACCAGAGCACCGTCGCCAAACCACGCTCATGGGCATACGCAAAGGCGTCGGCAATCTCGACGATCTGCCGCCGCGACTCCTCGCTGCCGAAATAGATCGTCGCTCCGACTGCAACTGCGCCCATGTTCCAGGCTTCGTCGATCGATCCGAACATCACCTGATCAAATTGATTGGGTGACGTCAACAACTCGTTGTGGTTGATCTTGACGATGAACGGAATTCGGTGCGCGTACGTTCTCGCCACAGATCCAAGAACACCGTAGGTACTCGCAACGGCGTTGCATCCGCCCTCGATGGCGAGTTCCACGATATTAGCGGGGTCGAAGTACGCAGGATTCTTCGTGAATGATGCCGCAGCGGAATGTTCGATCCCCTGATCGACAGGAAGAATCGAGAGATACCCGCTGCCGCCGAGACGTCCGTGCCCGTACAGGGCCTGAATCGACCTCAGAACCTGCGGGCTGCGGTCGCTGCCTGTCCAAATACGGTCGACAAAGTCGCCGCCGGGTAGGTGCAGCATGTCGGCGGGAAGAACGCACTGGTGGCCGAGAAGGTCGTCTGCCTCAGCGCCAAGCAGTTCCAAAGTGGATGTAGTGGCGGTAGTCATAGTCAACATCTCCTGACAGGCGGGTGAGGATACCAGTCCCCTCCTATCATCGCCCGCATGAAGCCCAGCCACGGAGACCGCGTCCTCGTCGCCATGTCCGGAGGCGTCGACTCCAGCGTCGCTGCTGCCTTGCTGGTCGAGGCGGGCTTTGATGTGGTTGGGTGCTTCATGCGGCTCGGAACACCGGGAGATACGGTGGCAGGCACCACCCTTGGACACAAGGGCTGCTGCTCGATAAACGACGCCCACGATGCCCGCCGGGTCGCCGCCGCACTGGATATCCCCTTTTACCCGCTCAATTTCGCTGACGACTTCGAGAGGATCATCCGGTATTTCGAAAGCGAGTATCACGCCGGCAGAACTCCTAACCCATGCGTGCGGTGCAATGACTGGCTCAAGTTTGGCCGGCTGCACGACTACGCCTCCGGGGTTGGTGCCGCCTGGGTCGCCAGCGGCCACCACGCGAGAATCGACTATGCCACTGGCAAGGCCAGGCTGCAACGAGCAGTCGATATTGGCAAGGATCAGACTTATGTGCTCTTTGGAGCTGGTGGCATTCCGGGCGTGCGACCCCGGCAACTCGACCAGATGATGCTCCCGATCGGTGACATGACGAAGGAAGCGGTACGTGAGAAGGCGGCGTCCCTCGATCTGGGCGTCCATGCCAAACCCGACTCACAGGAAATCTGTTTCGTCCCCGATGATGATTACGCCGGCCTTCTCGAACGAAGAGATCCCTCACAATTCACGAAGGGCTGCATCGTCGATGGCGAGGGCAACGAATTGGCACACCACGAAGGACACCAGCACTTCACAATCGGCCAGCGGCGGGGACTGGGCGTTGCGATGGGCGAGCCCCGTTACGTTGTCGAGAAGAACCCCCTCGCGAACACTGTCACACTCGGGATCCGGTCAGATCTGAACGCTCATGCCTGCACAGCGGGAGAAGTGAGCTGGCATCGCCCGCCTGAGTCGGGATGGATGCCCTGCACCGCCCAGATCAGAGCGCACGGAGCCGCACTGTCTGCCACGGTCCGCGCCGGAGAGAATCGCTGCATCGAAGTCCGCTTCGATGAACCACACTCTGCGGTCGCCGCAGGGCAGGCGGTCGTGTGCTACGAGGATGACCTGGTCCTGTGTGGTGGCTGGATCGATACCGTGGAGCGACAGCAATGACACTCAACTTTTCACAGTCACTTCCCGATCGCGTCATCCCCGGTGGACGAATGCCGGTCATTGGGCGATCCCTCGTCGCGACGAGCCATCCACTCGCAGCGCAGGTGGGCCTCGACATGTTGAACCTCGGCGGAAACGCCGCCGACGCCGCCATCGCAACTGCTGCGGCGCTGACGGTCGTCGAGCCGACCGCCAACGGCCTCGGAAGTGACGCCTTTGCCATCAGTTGGGATGGGCACTGCCTGCATGGCCTCAACGCATCCGGCAAATCGCCTGCGGCGATTGACGTCGAGCGGCTGAGACGTGACGGCATTCCTCGTCTGGGCTGGGACTCCATCACCGTGCCCGGATGCGTGTCGGCTTGGGTGTCACTCTGGAAATCTCAAGGGACGCTCCCCTTTCCCGCGCTGCTGGCACCAGCCATTGACTTGGCGCGAGACGGGTTCCCGGTATCCCCGCAGTGCGCCGAGAGCTGGCAACGATCCGCCAGACGGCTTGGCGATTACTCCGCGTGGATGGAAACCTTTACACAGAATGGACGCACGCCCAAGGCTGGTGAATGTTGGACCCTTCCCGACCATGCCCACTCACTCGAACTGATCGCTCAAAGCGAAGGAGAGACCTTTTATCAAGGCGACTTGGCCGAGGCAATGGTCGCTGACGCCGCATCACACGGCGCACACCTCTCCATGGACGATCTGAGAACACATAAGGCCATCGAGGTCGATCCATGGTCTGTTCCATTCGGCGATGTCCTGCTCCACGAACTGCCGCCTAACGGGCAGGGCCTGGCCGCACTTGTTGCTGCCGGTGTCCTCGACCGCCTCGCCCCCTCCCACTACGACGCCGATGACCCCGCCCTGATTCATCTGCAAATCGAGTCCATGAAAATCGGCTTCGCCGATGCCGCCGCCCATGTCGCCGATCCCGAGCACATCGATGAGTCGCTCAGCCAATGCCTCTCCCCGGATCGACTCGACCAACTCGCAGCGTCTGTCGATGTGAAAAATGCAGCAGATCGAAGCGGCGACGTTCCAAAGTGGAGTAGCACGGTGTACCTGTGTGTGGCCGATGCCACTGGCCGCGCGGTGTCATTCATCCAGTCCAACTATGAAGGGTTCGGGAGCGGCATTGTCATCCCCGGAACAGGCATCGCCATGCAGAATCGAGGCGCTGGGTTTGTCGATGCGCCGGGTCACCCCAACGATCTGGCTGGTGGCAAACGTCCCTATCACACCATCATCCCTGGCTTCACTACCAGAGACGGCTCGCCCCACATGGCCTTCGGTGTCATGGGAGGCCCCATGCAGCCACAGGGTCATTTGCAGGTGTTGTCTCGAGTCGTCGCTCACGGATGGGATCCCCAAGCAGCAATCGATGCGCCGCGATGGAGGGTTGAGGGGGGACGCCGCGTCTGCGTTGAACCCGATCTCCCCCAAGCCACCATCGCCTTCCTTCTCGATCGTGGGCACACAATCATGGTCGCAGGGCAGCGAGATGTGTCCTTCGGGGGTGCACAAGTTGCCCTTCGCCTCGACGATTGCTGGTGCGGAGGCAGCGACGGTCGCCGAGATGGACAGGCCGTCGTCAGATAGCACTTCGATTCTCTAGCAGGTTTCCGGCTCACACCACTACCATCGCACCATGCTGTACGCAGGCATTGACGAAGCGGGGTATGGGCCGATGTTCGGTCCGCTTTGCGCTGGTGTCTCGGTCTTTGAATTCGACCACAGCGACAAGCAATCGCTGCCATGCCTCTGGAATGAACTTGAGCGAATGGTGACTCGCACAAAACGCGACGCCAGAGGCCGCGTCGTCATCGACGACTCGAAGAAACTCAAGGGGGCTGGCAAAGTACGTCATCCACTCACCCATCTGGAGCGTGGTGTTTTGCTGTTCGCTGCCATCGCGTGCGGCGACGCCGACTGGCTCGAACACCTAGATGACACATCACTTCTCTCAACGCTCGGGATCGAGGATCTGCAAGCAGTTTGGTATGACTCAACAACTCCCCTCCCCCTCGGGCAAGACGTTCGAATGCTCCGCATCGATCGCGGCAGGCTCGAACGTGCATGTCATGCAGCCGAGGTTCGCTGTGTTCATCTGGGGGCGGCTGCCATTCCAGCCGCCGAGTTCAACCAACGTGTGGGAGCCGCCGGGTCAAAGGCCATCGTCAACTTCGAACTGATGGTGCATCTCGCCGAGACATGTTGGAAGCGGGCTGCCATGAAACCACTGACCATTGCCGTCGATCGGCATGGTGGGCGAACACGGTATCTGAACGACCTCCACACGGCGTGGCCGGAAGCCGAGCGGCAGATTCTGGAAGAATCTGATGATCTCAGCCGGTATCGGCTTTCCATGCCAGGACGTAGCCCAATGGAGATTTCATTCTCCTCGGAAGCTGACAGCAAGCACCTCCCTGTGGCACTCGCCTCGATGACAGCCAAGTACGTCCGGGAGTTGATGATGGTCCGCCTCAATCGGTTCTTCGCTGGACTCATGCCCGAACTCAAGCCGACAGCCGGATATGTGGAAGACGGCCGACGATTCCTCGCCGATATCGAGTCCCTGATCGAGCAGGCTGACCTCAATCTTGACGAACTGATCCGATCCTGCTGAGAAGCAAATTCCTTCATCTATCTCTTGGTTCTTGGCGATTTTGACGATACCATTCGTGATTCATCGCTGGCCGCGCGGCTGGCGGTGCCATTACAGGCCCGGAATGCGTCGGGAGGAGCCCGCCAATGCCAAACGACGAGGACGAGCACGCCCGGCCACGCTGAGGACCCTATCCGGCGTGATGCCGGGCCCCAGCCCAAATCTTGCCCCGCGGCTCTGGCCGCCCGGCAAACCCCACTTCATCTCGAACAAAAACCGATCAGGTCGATCGGTCCGATTTCTTTCTTTCCCGAGGCAACCGCCTCACAGAACCCACTCCGGCAACTTTCCGGAAGACCAGCGAGCAGATCCATGTCCACCGAACTGAGACTCGTCCGAAATATCGGCATCTGCGCCCACATCGACGCCGGAAAGACCACGGTCACCGAGCGTGTGTTGTACTACACGGGCAAGAATTACAAGCTCGGCGAGGTGCACGAAGGCACAGCGACGATGGACTTCCTCGAAGAAGAGCAGCAGCGCGGTATCACAATTCAGTCTGCCGCGACAACCTGCCCGTGGGATCATCATGGTGAGACCTACAGCGTCAACCTGATCGATACGCCCGGACACGTCGACTTCACCATCGAAGTCGAGCGTTCAATGCGCGTTCTCGACGGCGCGATCGCTGTCTTCGATGGCAAGGAAGGCGTTGAGGCTCAGAGTGAGACCGTGTGGCGTCAGGCTGATCGCTACAACGTCCCCCGCGTCGCATTCATCAACAAGATGGACAAGATCGGCGCCAACTTCGAGTTCTCCTTCAACACGATCAGGGAGCGTCTGGGCGCCAACCCGATTGCCATGCAGATTCCGATCGGCGCAGGCGATGACTTCGAAGGGCTCGTCGACCTTCTTGAAATGAAGGCCTACTACTTTGACAGTGGCGAGCTCGGCGCCGTCGTCGAGCAGCGAGATATCCCAGAAAACATGGTCGATATGGCCGAACTCTGGCGGCACGAACTCGTCGAGAAGGCCGCCGACCTCGATGAGTCTCTCACCGAGAAGTACATCGAGGACGAACACTCGATCACATCCGATGAAATTCAAGCAGCCGTCCGACTAGGAACACTCGCCCATAAGTGCATTCCGATTCTGTGCGGCGCGGCTCTTCGTAACATCGGCATCCAGCGACTGCTCAATGCGGCAATCGACTATCTCCCCGATCCGACTGAAGTTCCGCCCGTGGAGGGAACCGACCCCCGCGATACCGACACCAAACTCGCGCGAGAGAATTCCGACGATGCGTCGTTTGCCGCACTCGTATTCAAAGTCGTAGCAGACTCACATGGCGATCTCACATATGCCCGGATCTACTCCGGCACGCTGCCCAAGGGCACGCGAGTTCTGAATCCAGGCAACGGTCGCAAAGAGAACATCTCGCGAATCTATGAGATGCACGCCAAGGATCGCCAAGCCATCGACGTCGCGCATGCCGGCCAGATCGTCGCACTCATCGGCCTCAAGAACAGTGTCACCGGCGACACGCTGTGTGCTACAGATGACCCGATCATCCTCGAGCGAATGCACTTCCCGGAACCCGTCATTTCGCTTTCCATCGAACCAAAAACAACGGATGACAAGAAAAAACTTGGCGAGGCGCTTGGAACACTCCAGCGTGAAGATCCGTCATTCCGATCTCGCTACAACGACGAAACGGGCGAGACGATCATCTCCGGCATGGGCGAGCTTCATCTTGAGATCATCAAGAACAAGCTGACCCGTGACATGAACATCGGCGTCAACGTCGGTACTCCGCGTGTGTCCTACCGCGAGACCATCACAGGACCCGCCGAGAACGTCCGAGGAAAGTTTGTCAAACAGACAGGCGGACGTGGCCAATACGGCGATGCAATCATCAATGTCCGCCCGTGCACGGCAGCCGAAGCCGAAGAGTTGGGGGTCGACTTCAAGAACAACATCGCCTTTATCGACAAGATCGCTCAGGGTTCGATTCCGCGGGAATACATTCCATCGGTCGAAAGTGGAGCCCGAAGCGCCGCGATCTCCGGCATCTTGGGAGGCTACCCCGTCGTCAATATTGCCGTCGAGTTGGTCGATGGATCATCACATGATGTTGACTCCAGCCAGATCGCCTTCGAGCAGGCCGGCTCACTGGCATTCCGTCAGGCGTGCAGTCAGGCTGGACTGGCCTTGCTCGAGCCGATTATGCGAGTCACCATCACGACCCCAGAGGAATTTTTCGGTTCCGTCTCCGGCGATCTTGCGAGCCGTCGTGGCCAAATCAACGACTCGGAACTGCGAGGCGTGGTCCGCGTGATTTCTGCGGAAGTCCCGCTGTCGGAGATGTTCGGATACACGACTGTTCTTCGCGGAATGACGCAGGGCCGCGCCACCTCCACCATGGAGCCGGCCGAGTACCGCATCATGCCTCCGAACCTGAGCGAAGCGGTCCTCACGCACTCGTGAGTCCATCCGCATCGACAACGACGAGTGCCGCGGCCGATCGACTTTGGCTCGATCGCGCCGCGGCACTTGCCGTTCGAGGGTACGGCGGTGCATCGCCGAATCCACTTGTGGGATGCGTCATCATCGACTCTGATGGGAAGAAGGTCGGCGAAGGGCATCACCGCCGCTGCGGCGAGAGCCACGCAGAAGTACGAGCCCTCTCACAGGCAGGCCCCGAGGCGCGCGGTGCCACGATGTATGTCACGCTGGAACCATGCACACACGAAGGCCGCACACCCGCCTGCACAGGCGCCATCGCTCGTGCGGGCATCGCCCGCGTCGTCTACGGCGTCAGCGATCCGCATCCAGAGGCTTCGGGAGGTGCCGCTGTACTTCGAGAAGCAGGTATTGAGGTCACGCACCTACCAACCAAGGCGGCAACCGACGTCACCGATCCGTTTCTCTGGAACCTGCGAACCGGACTCCCATGGATGACCGCGAAGTGGGCGCAGAGCATCGACGGACGTATTGCGACGCGGACCGGTGACAGCCAGTGGTTTTCCGGAACGCGAGCACGCTCACTGGTCCACCGAGAACGTGGGAGAGTCGACGCCATCCTGACCGGGATGGGAACGGTTCGCTCCGACGACCCCCTGCTCACAGCGAGAAATGTCCGATGCAAGCGGATCGCCAAGCGAGTCATCATTGCCCCACGGGGCGACCTTCCGCTCGAGTCGGCGCTCGTCCGTTCGGCTCGGGAAGTGCCGGTGATTCTGGCGTGCCTGCCGACAGTCACCACCGAAGTTCTCGGCCCGCTTGAATCACGAGGTGTCATCGTTCACCGCGGTGTGCCAGAAGGAACTCGCCTGAATCTCCGGGATACGATCCGCGATATTGCTGCCGCACATGACATTGGGACAGTCCTCGCCGAGGCCGGCCCTGGTCTCATTTCCAGCCTGCTTGATGCGGATCTCGTTCGTGAAATCGCGGTCTTCGTCGCCCCACTGCTCGTCGGAGACGATCAGGCGCCGCCTCCTATCCGTGGATTCGCGCCAGCCGCAGTTTCTGCCGTCACCCGGCTCACGCTTCGGGGACAATACCGCCGAGGCGACGACATGCTGGTTCGTTACGGTGTCCCCGAGAGGCCGAATTCAGCAGGGTAGATCGGCACGTCGGTGCCGTCCGGCATGATTCGCAACACCTTGTCGCCATTCTCCATCGCCCACCGCCCTGGTCCTGCAGCAGAATCTGGCTCTCGTAGAACTCGCACGGTGTCGAGCGGGCCGCCTTCTCGGTCCAGCAGCGTAATGACTGCAATCTCAAGTTCGGCAGGGTAGACGTCATGAAGCGCGACCTCGGCGGCCCGAGTATCAATCAACACGTGCAGCAAACCCTCAATCACATCGGTGTCAGCCCTGCCACGACCGAGACACTCCCACACATCGAGATTACGCTGTAGCAACAGTTCATCATCGCGGCGCATCACGCGAATGGTTCCAACATCGGCAGCTGACACATCCGTCGCCGTATGATCGACCAACGCCGTCGGATCACCAAGAAGGCGTGCCACATCATCAGACGCAATTCGAATGATCGATGGCACTCCTTCGACCATCCCGTATCGAGCCTGGCTTGTGACGCCAACCCGATCTCCAACAAGCAGCGTCATTCGTTGATCGTCGACGTCGACTGCAACGACCGCCACCGGAGGAGCCAATCCGAATGCAGACACATCATCGGGCTCATCCAGCAAGACAGCCTCGCCCCGAACCCCAGCGATCTCGGACACATGCTTCGCTACAGCGTTCGCGTCGGCGCGAGTTGGAAGCGGCGCCGCGATCCGCCAACTGCGTCCCTCCCGCTCCAGAACCAGTGTTTCGCCCGAGACTGTTCGTTCCAATCGCGTGGCGTCCACCGAGAGACCGGGAAACACTCGCAAATCCCGCCACGTCTCAGGCGACTCACTTGCGATGAGATCGTGAAGATCCGCAGCAACCACCAGGAGCTGGGACAATCCGCCACTTGAGCGCTGCCGCATCCAAGCTCGCCCAGCCATGCCACGGCGACCTAGTTCGACGCTGAGAGCCTCGCCGCCTCCCGTCTCGTCGGCGACGATGCGAACTCGAGCATCGGGCGGCTCGAGGCCAATATCAGCCGCAGTTGGCATGTCCGGATCTTCCGAGCCAATCCGGTCAATCACATCGAGCGACTCCAAGGTCGCGGGAACGGCCATGAGCAAATCTGGATTCACACGATGCCGAAACGGTTCTATCTGCCACCAGCCATCGGCTTCACGAGCAAATACCCACGCTCGATCACTCCTCGCGATTTCGATTCGTTCAACGGCCTGAAGTGGAATCGTCCCCAAACCGGCCATCGCTTGCGCTTTGTAGCCGTCCGCTTCGCTGCGGGGGGCCAATCCAAGTCCGAGTGCCCACATGAAACCCGCGAGTGCCCAAACACACAAGGTGGTACGCCATGACATCAGTTCCGCCTCCTCACCCATGTCACCAACGCCAGCGACAACGCCCCGCCGGGCAGCACCCCCAGAATCATCCATCCCCAGAATCGTCTGTCCGCTGAGCTGATACTCCGCAGCCTCGCCACCTCCTGACTGAGTGCGCCACGAGCGATGCGATCATCGAGCCCAGCAAGCCATGATGTGCCGGACACCATCAACTCATGGTTGCCAGGATGCACAAGCGCGATGCGATCGCCACCGGCGTTCGTCGCGGCATCTGCCACGCCCGTGCGCATCCAGTTCCCGCTGCCAATCACCAGAATCCGACCGCCGTAGGGCGACGTACCGCCAACAGCCACGGGAATCGGCTCCTGAGGAACACGGGCTGGATCGAACGTCGGCGGCCGACGGCGCAGCCGAGGGTCGGCCGACACCAGCGATCGCCAGCGAGGCTCCATCCACAAGGCGGGATCCGGCTCCGCTTCTGCGAGAATCACCAGATCCTTGGTATCAGCCAGCAGCGACACGTGGATCGGCAATGGCAGCGTCAGAGGCTGCCCGTGAACCGCCGCAGCCACCGCGTGGGCAGCGGGGAACTCCGCCAACTCGATTGAAGCCCGTGGAGGCTGCCGGCCATCTGACGTCGAAATGTCACGGAGCAGAACTTCCGATGTTCGTGCGTCCACACCAAGATCGCGGGCGAGCCCCGACCATGGATCTGGCTGGCCGAGCGATGACGCTTGGCTTGGAAAAAGATTCAGCATGACGCCTTCCCCGGCGGCAATGAGATCCGCAGTCGCTCGAAGAAGCGCGGCTTCATCGGAACTCATTTCCACCGCCCCACGCCGAGCGGGTGGGAGGATGACCCAAGCAGTTGGTCCCGCAGCCCAGTCGGGGCGTACAGGGCTTTGGTGGGGCTGCCACTCTTCGACTTGCATACCACCTGCTCGAAGCATAGAGACCGCGCCTGAAACATCGATGTCCGGATTACTGGGCTGAAGCGCTGAGACAGTGCCGTCATGCACAAAGACCACTCGAGGAGTCACTTCGTCAGCGATCGAACGGATTGCCGAAGCGATGATCTGCTCGCCGCGGAATCGCTGATCAAAGGCGACGCGTCCTCCGCCTGCCTCCGAAAACGCGCCCGGAATCAACTGACTCGCCGCAATAACACGCCCGCCGCCCGGACCCATCACAACCGCAGCCTCGCCCTCCAGCAACTGGCGGCCAAGCGCCGCCGATGGAAGCGGGCTCAACTGGCCCAGGCGATCAGCCGCTCGGGCAAGTTCCTCGGCTCGGGCTGCAAACGACTCCGCCGAACACACCGCAGGCATCACGCCCTCTCGCGAACGCAGGGCATGATCCATGCCACCGAGCTCCATGCCCCACTGCATGAGTGCCTGTTGAAGGATGGCCTTTGCACCGATCCAGTCCGGAAGAGGTTGAGCGGGGCCGGTCTCCATAGACTGCTCGACCGTGTCCAGAATGCGATGCCCTTGGGAGGCAATAATCGCCAGGGCCGAGACGGCGGCAGATATATCGTCTCCTCCCGCCGACACCGATCGCATCGGTCCCGCCACAGTCTGCGCAAAAACAATCAGTGATTCGAAGGTGTCGATCCCGCCGCGAATGGCAGCCCGCCACTCTGCAGCTTTGGAAGAATCCAATGCTCGTAAGTCTGCCAGAACACGCTCCCATGCCAGAATGTCACGCTGATCTGCCGGATCGAGGCGTTGTACGGCGAGTTCCGGGGCGGCTTGCGAAAACTGCTGGAGGACCTCATCGATTTGCCGAAGCAGCGCCGGATCTGCGCGATCCTCGTGCAGCATCACACTGACCTGCCACTGCCCATCGATATCAGTAAGCATCGAAAGGGTTCGCGGGCTGAGTGAATACACGCGGCTCTTCGTGGCATCCAGATACGAGCGAAGCTGTGGGCTACTTGCTGACACGTTGAATCCAACCAATAGAACGAGCAGGCCGACCAGACCGAAGATCGTCGGAGTGCGTCGAGCGCCGACTCGTGTCACCACCGCCGCCGCCATCAGAACAATGACTGCAAGGCTCACGAAGTAGGCGATGTTGGCTGAATCAAGCAGCCCGAGCGTGAAGTCCTGCTGACGCTGAAGAGGATCTAGGGAAGACAGCATCCCCCGCCAGGAAGGACCAAGCATCTTGGGCAGCGCGACCTCCAACAATACTGCGGCCAGAATCCAAGCCAATCCCGTTACGAGGAACGCTACGGCCTGGCTCATCACCAAAGCGGATACCAGCAGGCCAGTCGCCAAAACAGCCCCGCCGAGCAGGAACAGGCCGAGGTACCCGCCAGCGAGCGCACCGAGATCAGGTCGGCCATAACTCTCAAGGAGCAGCACCTGCGACCACGTCGGCACGAGCACGACTGCAAGAACCCCCATCCCGCCGAGCCATTTGCCGAGCACGATGTCCCATGCCGACGCGGGGCTCGCCTGAAGTAAGGCCAATGTGCCTCGGCGGCGTGACTCGCAGAAGCTGCCCATCACAATTGCGGGACCAGCGATGAGTAGGAAGACTGCGTCGAATACAAAGACGCCCCGCAATGTTGCAGGATGTCCAGCTCGAAAAGCTGTTTGCATAAAGACCAGCCCCGAGGCAAACAAAAAGAGAGCCGGGACAATCCACCCCGATGGACTCAGAAAGAACACCCTGAGCTCACACCATGCCACTGCCAAGATGCGTCTCATGCCGCGTCACCTTGCAGCACCGAGTGCACCCACGACTCCAATGTCGCGGTCTCAACTTGCAAGGCCCGCAATCCTCCTCCTGCGGAAGTGACCGCGGCGGCAATCGCCGCGTGCGCTTCTTGAGGTACCAAGCATCGACTTTGGCTCCACTCGGAATCGATTGGTCGAACCTCAAGAACACGGCACGAGTCAATCCTGCCAAGGACGCTTGCTGCATCAATACCACGAGTCTCGACAAGAAGGGTTGCGCTCGACATCGCGGACTGCTTCACCTCGGCAAGCGAACTGTCGGCAAGCAACTTTCCGCCACCGATAATCAGAAGGTCATCGCACACGTCGATCGCCTCGCCAAGTTGGTGAGTCGAAAACAGAATGGCTCGATCCTCGGCGAGATCCCGGACAAGCCCCCTGAATGCCCTCTGTTGTACCGGGTCGAGCCCAGTGCCAGGCTCATCCAGGATCAGGACGGAGGGATCATTGATGATCGCAGCGGCCAGGCCGACACGCTGCCGGAACCCGCGTGAGAGCTGGCCGACAATACGCCGCCGCACCTCGGTGAGCTGGCACCGTTCAATCACCTCAGGCACCGCTAACGCCGTGGAGGGGTCATACAGCCCTCGGCGAAATCGGAGATATTCATCAACACGGAGCTCATCACATGCCGGAGCTCCCTCAGGAAGCCACCCAATCTGCTGGTGCGCTTTAACCGGAGATTGAGCCACATCGACGCCGCCAATGACGCACTGGCCACTTGTTGGGGCCAATACACCAACCAGCATTTGCATGGTCGTAGTCTTGCCGGCACCATTAGGACCGAGAAAACCGACCACCCTGCCCCTTTCAATCTCGAAGGAGACATCATCAACCGCCACAACGGAACCGAAACGACGTGTCAAGTGTGCTGCCCGAATCATCCGATCATTGATACTCCTGCAGGGTATGGGACGCGATCGTTCCTTGACATACCTCTCCTGTCAAGGCGAATTGCTTGTCATTCGCCTGACATGAGGTAGGCTTCCTCTGGTCAGATCATGAGGGGTCCGAATGGACCAACTTTCGCGGACATCTCAAACGACCGGGGCACACGACGATACGTCACAAGGCGATACTGGATCTCTTCCCACCGGAATCCTCCTGAATGCCGCCGACGCCATCGTCGTGCTTGAGCCAGGAGGGAGCATCGTCTGGCATGATGAACGATTCGGCAAGTTGCCAATCCCGGTTCAGGATCGTTGCCGCCAGTGGTGTATGGAGTTTAACGCGGGTGTTTCGACCCGTACTCACATCGAGGGGGCCGGCCAGAACTGGGAAGTGATCGTCAGACCCTCTGAGAAGGGACACCATGTCTGCCTCCTGCTGGAAGTGACCCACGATCACACGCAGCAACTCAGACTCGATGCAGTCGACGAGGCTGGGCTGATGCTGCTCCACTTTGATCGTGACGAAATCGCCTCACTTAATATTGCAGAGCGGCTGCGAGTGCTCGAAGAGCGAATCATTTCCAGCGTCAAACGGGAACTCAAGTTCGACCACTTCGAGATCCGCCTCCGCGCCCCGGGGTCCGACCGATTGGAACTGGTGATCTCCGAGAACCTCTCGCCTATGCGAATTGGTGAAACGATCTCGGTATCTGAAACTGGCAACGGCATCTCTGGGTGGGTCGCGGCCACGGGCAATACCTATTCGTGTGGCGATGTCCGCAAGGACCCGATGTACCGCGAAGGCTTGGACGACGCGAGAAGTTCGCTCACCGTTCCCCTTCGCGTTCACGGCAATGTCATCGGCGTATTCAACATTGAAGCAGACACGGTGAATGTGTTCACCGAAGATGACCGAGTCCTCGCTGAACGATTTTCCGGATACATCGCCAGTGTGCTGCATCTGCTCGACCTGCTGGTCGTCGAACGCATCGCAACGAACGAACAGGTTTCCCGGAATATGAGTTCAGAACTGGAGCGGCCCATTTCTGACCTTCAAGGGATGGCGGCGCATCTCCGGGGCATAGGCAACGAAGAGACGGCAACCCTCATTCAGCAGATCACAGTCGATATCACCAACCGCATTGCTGCCTGCGCCGCTGGCCCCAGATCGATCATCGATGCCGAGCATGAGATCCATGCCATCGAGCCGGATGCCGATTTCCAAGGCCTCAAGGTGTTGGTCGTGGACGACGAAGATCGCGTCCGCAGCGAGGTCGCTCAGGTGCTCAGGCAACTCGGCTGCTCGGTCACCACATGCGAGAACGGCGCGACTGCGTTTGCATCCATCGAAACAGCCTGCTGTGAGGCAGGCTTTGCGATGGTCGTCTCAGATATTCGGCTGCCCGACGCCAGTGGTTACGAAGTCTTCACCAAGACACGGCAGATGATGCCCGACGTTCCTGTGATCCTTATGACTGGCTTTGGCTATGACCCTGATCACACCATTGTCAGAGCAAGCGCGGACGGTGTGCAAGGAATTCTCCTCAAGCCATTCCGCACGTCGCAACTTGTCGAAGCTGTTCGAAATGCGCTTGCAGCCGGGGTGCCCAGGCGAACGACCTGACAAGCCGCTATCGGCGAATCGCTGTAATGAATCGGTCATCACCCGACTCATCCCGCAGCACTCTGCAATGCTCAAGTTCTAGGCACTCCGATGCCAATCGGCACGCTTCCGACGCATGATGATCGTCTACTTCGATCACCATCAATCCACCGGGCAAGAGATGCGATGGCCCATCGTGAAGAAGATGCCTCACGACATCGAGCCCATCAATGCCAGCGCGAAGCGCTTCCTCGGGTTCAAACCCACGGACGTTCGTCGCGACTGATTCCCAGCGGCTGTCACTGATATACGGCGGATTGCTGACCAGCACGTGAAAACGGCCGCTCAATCCACGACTCTGAAGCGGCTCACACAAGTCGCCTTCGACCACCTCAATCCGCTCGCCCATGCCATACCTTGAAACATTTCGATGAGCCCACGTCAACGCTTGTTCTGATCGATCCACCGCGACAACCATCGCGGCCGAGAGATGCATGGCAAGCGTCACCGCAATACACGCCGATCCGGTCCCCACATCGGCAATCCAGAGTGGGTCGGGACGCTGATCTGGATCAAGTCCGCGGTGCCAAGTCAGCACATGCTGCACAAGCGTCTCCGTCGCCGTCCGTGGAACCAACACGCCAGGGCCAACATCGAACGAGCGGCCCAGAAACCCCGCCTCCCCCAGTAGATACTGCACCGGCTCGTGCCCGGAGGCCCGCTGTACGAGTGCTCGCAGCCGCTCACGTTCGTCCTCCGATGCGGGGCGATCCAGGTCGGTATACAGGTGAATGGGGTCTGTCCCGATCGCATGGGCTACCAGCCAGCGGGCGACAAGGCCCGGCTCGTCCACGGAGCGGGAGCCGAGATGCTCCTCGATCCATGCCAGAAGATGCCGAGTCGTCCAGGTCTGTTCCGGTCGCTGTTGCGTAGAAGCCGCCACGAGCGCAGGGTACCATGCGCGCTGTTGCAATCTGCCGATCCCACTGGGCGGATCGGCTGCATTCTGAAACATCAGGAAATCGATCGATGCGAGTCTTCATGCTCGGGTGGGAGTTCCCCCCCTTCATCACTGGCGGACTCGGAACCGCCTGCCACGGACTGACCCGCGCGATGGACGCGCAGGGCATCGGTGTGACATTCGTCATGCCCGGCGGCACCGATCCGACTGTCGCCTCTCACGTGGATCTGCTCAGCCCAAAGGCAGTCACAGTCGAAGCTCCGCCTAATGCCACTCCAGCAAACCAAGAAACCCCTCGCGGGTTCGGCTCACAAGAAGTCACGCGGCCCGCCGAGCAATCGCAAGAAGTGCCAACACCCTCGCCTCGCCCCGATGGCTTCTCGCCCGACGCGGAGTTCATTCACCTTCCGGTGCAATTACGGCATCCCTACGACCCGGCCGCTCCGGGGCAGGCCGTCGCTGCGATTGGTACTTCTGAGGATCACTCGTCGGCAACATCCGAAGCGATCGCTGCCACTGGGACCGCCACCACCTCTGCCGGCAGTGTGTCCTCAGCAGATTCCTCCCTCGACGGCATCGATGATGAACAAGAAGAGTCGGCAGTATCCGGTGAAAGCAAGACCGACTACTCCGGCGACATCATGGCAGAGGTGCGTCAGTTTTCTCGCTTTGCTCGCGACGCATCGCGTTCCCGCTCCTTTGACGTCATCCACGCGCATGACTGGATGACCTATCCGGCAGGGCTCGAAGTCGCTCGCCGAACCGGAAAGCCGCTCGTTGTTCATGTCCATTCGACCGAATTTGACCGAAGCGGCGAGCAGGTCAATCAGCAGATCTATGACATTGAACGCCGTGGCATGCACGGAGCGATGCGCGTCATCACGGTCTCCCGATTGACGCGGAACATCGCCGTGCGGCGATATGGGGTGAACCCCGACAAAGTGACCGTTGTCTACAACGGCGTTGCCATCGACCCGATTGCCGCTGGTGCTCGCCCAATCGGTCGACGAGAGAAGATCGTCCTCTACTTCGGTCGCATCACCCGCCAAAAGGGGCCCGAGTACTTCATCCGCTCTGCAGCGCGCGTTCTCGAAGTCGAACCACACGTTCGTTTCATCGTCGCAGGATCCGGCGATCTCTATCGCCGTTGCATTGAGTTGGCGGCAGAACTTGGCATCGGACAGCACTTTCTTTTTACGGGATTCCTTCGCGGTCCTGATATCGAAAAGGTCTTCCAGATGGCGGACCTGTTCGTCATGCCCTCGGTCTCGGAGCCTTTCGGAATCGCGCCCCTCGAAGCCATGGGGCATGATGTGCCGGTGCTGATATCCAAGTCTTCAGGCGCCAGCGAAGTGCTGACCCACGCGCTGAAGTGCGACTTCTGGGACACCGAGGCCATGGCCGACAAAATTGTGGCCGTCCTGAGGCACCCCCCCCTTGGCCAAACCCTCCGAAGGCACGGCGTGATCGACATCAAGCGACTGACTTGGGCCGATGCCGCCGCCAAATGTGGCCGGGTCTACGAGGAAGTCGCCGCCGCAATGGTTGGGAGCACACCGAGTCGCTGACGCATCAGTTCGCCCGCCCGGCATCTATACTCCACCCCCATGGCCCTCTTCACCAGACGTTCAAAGAGCCCCGAACCCAAGGGCCCCGCGGCGGTCCCGGCAGGGACCAGCCCGTTCTCGCAGCAGACCGAAGCTGCAGCGACGCGAATTGGCACCGGTCTCATCCGAGACGCCGATCGTCATGCCAAGGGCCTTCTCTCGGCGGCCTTCTGGTCAGACAAGCTGATGGACTGGGCCATGAAGGACGAAGTTTTCAAGGTTCAACTCTTTCGCTTCGTCGATTGCTTCCCAGCGCTCAACAACAAGCAGGACGTCCACGAGCATCTCATGGACTACCTCACGCAGCCGGGCGTCACCCTGCCCTCCGGCCTCGGCCTCGGCCTCAAAGCCGGCGGACTCGCCAAGGGGACGATGACACGCACTGTCTCTGGGCGAATCGAATCTATGGCCAAGCGGTTCATTGCTGGAACCGATGCCGTTTCGGCGCTGCCGATGCTCCGCAAATTGTGGGACGAGGGACTGGCATTCTCCGTGGACCTCCTCGGCGAGGCCTGCGTCAGCGACTCAGAAGCCGAAACGTACCAGGCTCGGTATCTCGATCTCGTCGAGAATCTTCCCGACGCCGTTGCACAGTGGCCCGCAAATCCAATTCTCGAATCGGACCACATCGGCCCGATACCCCGGGCCAATGTCTCCATCAAGATTAGTTCGTTGTATGCGAGAACCGATCCGATCGACACCGCAGGATCGATCGACGGCCTGGTTGATGCGCTCCGTCCGATTTTGATTCGCGCAGGCGAACGCGGTGTTCTCGTCAACTTCGACATGGAACACTTCGCCCTCAAGGATCTCACGATGGAACTCTTCCAGCGGTGCTGTGAAGAAGTGGACTTCCCTGCTGGCCTGGCCATGCAGGCATATCTGCGAAGCGGCGACGATGACGCGCAGCGAATGATCGACTGGGCACGGGGATGCGGCCGGCAGGTCACGGTTCGACTCGTCAAAGGTGCCTACTGGGACGCAGAGACGATCGAAGCCGAGATGCACGGGTGGCCCGTCCCGGTCTGGTCACGCAAACGCGACACCGATGCATGCTTCGAGCGGATGACCGCAGCCTTCATTGCAAACATGCCGGCAGAAGTAGGGACAGGTGGCGTCAAACTCGCCCTCGGTTCGCACAATCTCCGATCGATCGCGGTCGCCCTAGCGCTGCTCGAAGAGAACGGGCTTCCCCCCAACGCGATCGAACTCCAGATGCTCCACGGCATGGCGGACCAACTCAAGGCCGTCGCGGTCGAGCGGAAGATGCGACTGCGGGAGTACGTGCCGGTCGGCGAGATGATCCCGGGCATGGCGTACCTCGTCCGCCGGTTGCTGGAGAACACCTCGAACGAGTCGTGGCTGCGTGGAAGTTCGTCTGGAACGTCATCCGCAGAAGCGCAACTCGCGCAGCCTCACGGAGAAGACCCTGCCACCGATCCAGGTATCGCCAGAATCGACAGCGGTCCCGAGCGGCACGCCTTGTCCGATGCAGTGGAAGGGCTCGATGACGCTCGGCCGTTTTTCACAGAACCGATGCGTGACTTCTCCAGACGCCAGCAGCGATCTGTTTTTGAAGAAGCCATTTCGCAGTCCAGCGTCCCGAATGTACCGATCGACGCCACGATTCAGCAGGCCGACACTGCGCTACAGGCCGCCCACGACGCCTTTCCCGGTTGGCGTGACACGCCAGCCATCGAACGGGCAGCGACACTGGTGCGCTGCGCCGACATCATGCGGTCTTGCCGCGACACACTCTCAGGCGTGATCATTCGAGAGTCCGGCAAGACCTGGCGTGAGGCGGACGCCGACGTCTGTGAAGCGATCGACTTCTGCGACTATTACGCCCGCCAAGCCGTCGGAATGTTCCAGCCACGACGTCTCGGAAAATTCATCGGTGAGTTGGACACCGAGTTCCACGAGCCTCGCGGCGTTGCCGTCGTCATCAGTCCGTGGAACTTCCCACTCGCCATCTGCTGCGGCATGACGGCAGCGGCGCTGGTGACCGGGAACACGGCCATCGTCAAGCCCGCCGAGCAGACACCCGGTATCGCGAAGATGCTCGTGGACATACTGCACAAGGCTGGGGTCCCCCGCAATGTGCTTCATTTCCTTCCCGGTCGTGGTGAAACTGTCGGCGCGCACTTGGTGCGAGATCCTCGAACATCGCTGGTCGCCTTCACTGGTTCCAAGGCGGTCGGGCTCGACATCGTGCAGGCCTGCGGCGTCGTCACTGAAGAACAGCATCATGTCAAACGGGTCGTCTGCGAGATGGGCGGCAAGAACGCCATCATCATCGACACGTCTGCTGATCTGGATGAAGCGGTCCTTGGGGTTCGAGGCAGTGCCTTCAACTTTCAGGGGCAGAAGTGCTCCGCGTGCAGCAGGGCCATTGTTGTCGGTTCGGCCTGGGAGCCCTTCGTTGAGCGGCTCGTACCATCGGTCGAAACATTGGTTGTCGGTGATCCCATGCTTCCCGGAACCGATATCGGCCCGGTGATCGATCAGGAAGCTGCCGACAAAATTCGGTCCTACATCGAGATTGGCCGCGCCGAAGGCACGCTGGCGGCGGCGGCAGCGGTGCCCGGTGGTCTTGAGGCCCGCGTCGGCAAGCCCTTCGTCGCGCCACATGTCTTTACGAACATCGAACCGCACCATCGCCTCGCCCGCGAAGAAATCTTTGGGCCAGTCTTGGCCGTTATGAGAGCCGAGTCGTTCGACCACGCGATTGAGATCGCCAACGCCACCGAGTATCGGCTCACGGGCGCTGTGTACAGCCGACGCCCCGAGCATCTGGAGCGAGCAAAGTCACAATTCCGTGTCGGCAACCTCTACCTGAACCGAAACAGCACCGGCGCGCTGGTTGGCCGCCAGCCTTTCGGAGGATTTGGCATGTCTGGCGTCGGCGCAAAGGCTGGCGGGCGTGAGTACCTCTCGCAGTTCACAGTGCCTCGAGCCATTTGCGAAAACACGATGCGGCGAGGATTCGCGCCCGGGCTGTGAATTGATTCGGGCCTGCGCGAGGTTCTTCCTCATTCACATGGCCCGGTCCAACCATCGGTATTGAATTGCTTCGGCAATGTGACGCTCCTCAATCACATCCACCTGCTCAAGATCCGCCAGCGTCCTCGATACTCGGCGCAGGCGATCCCACGCCCTCGCGCTCAGGTCGAGTTCTTCGACCGCCCTTCGGAGGAGCCCACGGGCCCCGTCAGACATTGCTGCAAATTCATCGAGCTGCTTTGGGCCGAGCCGCCCGTTTGGCGTACTCCCCTGCCGAAGCCGCTGGAACCGCCACGCAGCCGCCACGACCACCGCCACATCCTCGCTCGCCGCCGCCGTCCGAACCCCATCGAGCTCGGCCACTGGAACCGGAGGCACTTCAACCTGCAAATCAATGCGATCGAGAAGCGGCCCGGACAATCGTTGCAACGAACCATCTGAGCCGACGCGGCCGCTTCCTCGCCTCGTTGGATTCATGGCCGCCACAAGAAGCACGCGGGCGGGAAACTTCACTCGCCCCGAGGCGCGGGCGATGACGACTTCATCCCGTTCTAGCGGTTCTCGCAGCGCCTCCAGCGCCGAGCGAGAGAACTCTGGGAACTCGTCCAGAAAGAGGACACCATGATGGGCCAGCGTAATTTCACCGGGGCGAGGCTTGGATCCACCTCCAACGATCGCAGCCGATGAGGCAGTGTGATGCGGGCTGCGAAATGGCCGCCGAGTCACCATCGCCGTTCCAGCGACCGACGCGATCCTCGCCATTTCCAGAGTCTCTCCAGTTTCGGGACGTGGGAGGATTCCGGGCAGACATCGGGCGAGTGTCGTCTTGCCGCTTCCCGGAGGACCCACCATCAACAAGTTATGCCACCCAGCAGCAGCCACCGTGAGCGCCCTGCGAGGCAGCATCTGTCCTCGCAAATCCGCCATGTCGACCTGAGCATTGCCGGGCTCCATGATGGGTGGTTTCGCAACGGGGAGATCCTTTTGCCCACTGAGAAAGCGAATGATGTCGCCGAGGCAGTGCGCCGGGCGGCTCCTGATCCGATCAACCAGCGCAGCGGCGTCCGCGCTGGCTGAGGGAAGCAGGACATTGCCAATGCCGCTTCTAGCGGCAAGATCCGCCATCGCCACCGCGCCGGGGATAGCCTGCAGCGTTCCGTCAAGACGCAGTTCCCCGGCGATCACACAGTCGCGCACGCGAGCTCGAGCATCGACACCGAGTTCACCCGAGGCAAGAAGCACTGCCACGGCAATGGGCAAGTCATAGAGCGGACCTTCCTTGCGATGCGTTGCTGGTGAGAGGTTGATCGTGATTCGCCCCGGTGGATATCCGAATCCCCCAGCCTCCATCGCCGCCTGGACACGGTCTACCGCTTCGCGGACCGCCGCGTCGGGCAGGCCCACCACGGTGGTTCGAGGCGTCTTCTCGTCGAGAATGGCCACCTCAACGCGGCAGGGAATCGCCTCGACGCCATCCAGAATGAAAGTCTGCACTGAACTTCGCATGGGGGGCCTTCCGGCGCCCCAATCATCTACACGGGCGCGCGTTCGAGTTGATCGACGACCGCTCGACCCAGCACGAGGCCGACGGCTTCTTCCTCGAGCACGATCTCGGTCGCGCCCGCGGCCCGCAATTGGGCCTCGGCTCGGTTGTACCCACACCTGACCACGATCGGCGTTGAAACTGCCAAAGAGCGGACCTGACGAATTACTTCGGCGGCCGCCTGAGGGTCTGGAAGGCTCACGACCACCATTCGGGCCCGAGAGACGCCTGCAGCTCTGAGAAGTTCAGGCCTTCTGGCATCTCCGACAATTCCCTCATCTCCCGCCTGCCGCCTCCGCAGCACCGCCTGATTGTTGAAGTCAATGACTGTGACCGGTACCCCGGCATCCCGAGCCCCTTGAATGGCCTTTGCAGCGGAAGGCCCGATGCCGATCACGATCACGCGGCCCTGGCCCCCCCTAGCAATGGCTCCATCAACCGAAGAACGCAAGCCCGCGGCAATGCGAGGCGCAATGCCCACCATCATCGGGACGAACAGCAGCGTGACAACCGACGCAGCGACGAAGAGATCCAACGTCTCGGACTCGAGCAGCCCTTCATTGCGAGCAACTCCCCCAAGCACGAATGAGAACTCCCCGATCTGCGCGACGCAGAAGCCGACGCCGAGTGCCGTACCAGCAGCCGCCCCAGCCAATCTCGCCGCAAGGCCTGTGGCGAGAATCTTTCCAACCACAATCAGGCAGGCGAGCAGCAAAACCGTCACGATGCGATCTGGCGAAGCGAGCCATGTGAGATCGGCCAGTGTTCCGATACTGGCGAAGAAGATCGTCAGAAAGATCGCCTTGAGACCCGCCACATCCGATCGGATCTGCCGGGCAAACGGAGAATTCGCAAGCGCCAGCCCAGCGATGAATGCACCAATGGCAGCCGAGAGGCCGAGCTCATGTGAGAGCCATGCGGCAAGGACTCCGGTCACGACCGCAAGCACCACAGGTAATTCACGGTTGCCGCTTAGATGACTGCTGTGCAGCAATCGAGGGATGAGCAGAATGGCGACAGCGCCGATGATCAGTACGGCAACAACAACTTTCGCTCCGGCAAACCCAAGTTCCGACGCCACATCGGCTACTTCCACCGGCCCACCAATCAGCGTGAGGAGTACGACGAGCGGCACGATCGCCAGATCCTGCACAAGCAGCGTCGCGATCGCCAAGCGGCCGTGCGCCGACTCTAGTTGGCCGGAATCAAAGAGCGATCGCGCCACGGCGGCTGTACTGCTCAGCGCCACCATCGCGCCGATAGCGATCGAGGCAGCCCAACTCCATCCCAACAAGTTCGCCACGGCCGCAGCACCAGCTGTCGTCAGGATTACCTGCAGAATGCCCGCGCGAGCTCCCGGAAGCCCAAATGCGATCAATTTCTCCCGGGTGATCTCCAGACCGATCGTGAAGAGCAGCAACGCGACGCCGAACTCGGCCACGTATTGAACTTCAAATTGGTCATTATGAACCCATCCGAGCAAGCCGGGACCGACAAGCATGCCACCGACAATCGCGCCGACGATGGAGCTGAGACCAATGCGCTCGGCAATGACTCCCAGCACTGATGCCACCGAGAGCAGCACCACAAGATCGGTGATTACGTCCCAGCCGTGCACGGTGGCGCTCCAGTTTGTTCATCCGCCGGTCCAGGCAAGGGCCAACGCCCCCGAGTTCGACGTCGTATCTCTGCGCGGGCCTCGGCCCGAAGCGTATTGACCCGGTCGTGCAGGAAGGCGAGCGCACGCTCTACTCCCATCTCAAGAAGTTCCTCGCATGGGATGGTCTCTCCCACGTTCACGAGAATGCGGCCCTTTCGTTTCGGTCCGGATCCTTTGGGCCAAGCGTCGAACGTCCCTTCGACACCGATCGGAAGAACCGGGGCGCCACCTCGCTTGATCAGCAGCCAGACTCCTCGCTCAAAGGGAAGCATCGTGCCATCAAGCGACCGTGTTCCCTCAGGGAACACGACCGAAACCCTGCCCGAATGAAGTTCTCTCAGCACAGACCGCATGGGCCCAGGATCGGCCGACTCGCGATCGACAAAGATGCAATGAACCCCTACTCGCAGCGCGTACGGTATGGGCCATGGCGAGTTCGTCAACAATGATTGCCTCGCCATCATGCGTGGACACCGATCACGAAGAATGATGCCAAGCAGCATCGGATCAAGGTGCGACTGGTGGTTGGCAATGGCGAGCGCCGCACCTTGACGAGGAATGTGTCTCCGACCGATTGTTCGAAAACGCCAGATGAGCCAGCACATCAGACCAACGGTCCACGAGACCAGGCCGTACCACAACAACTGCCCGGCGGCCGAGCGCTCGTCGTTTCGACGGCGGAACTGCAGAATGCTCAGCACGGCGGCTGCACCGAATTGGCAAGCCGCGTTCGTACATCGGTTTCAAGCCGGTCGACCACCTCATCAAGGGTCAGGTTCGACGTATCGACCTGAATGGCTCCGACCGGACACATGAGCGGGCCAACCGAACGGCTTGAGTCGATGGCATCACGCGTATCAATCTCGGATCGAACAGCCGCGGGGTCCACATCCTTCCCCGCATTCTGCAATTGAAGCACACGCCGGGCCGCGCGAATACTCACGTCTGCCGTCATAAAGAACCGAACCTCGGCGTCGGGAAACACAACCGAGCCCTGGTCCCGACCTTCGCTAACGAGTTGATGTTGTTTCTCTGCGATACGGCGCTGCGCTTCGACCATCGCGGCTCTGACTGCGGGCACGGCTGCCACAATGGAAACAACCTGACCCACCTCAGGCGAGCGAATGAACTCTTCGACCGGAGCACCGTCGATCATGGCAACCGGCGGTCGGCTGTCCCAGTCAAAGTTGATGTCATGCGTCTCGATGAGTTTCAAGAGTGATGCAGCGTCTGCTGGGTCGGACCCGGTCCGGATAGCCAAAAGGGCAACGCTGCGATACATCGCGCCCGTATCGAGACATCCAATGCCAAGGCGGTCAGCCAGCAGTCCCGAGACCGCCGACTTGCCCGTGCCTGCGGGGCCGTCAATCGTCACGATCAATCGCGTGGGCTGGGCCGCCATGAATTAATCCGCCTCGATAGCAGCCTGAAGAATTTCCGCAGCCCGGGCAATGTCCTTGGCCGAATCACCATCCCCGACGTAGTCGATCACGACATTGCTCTGGTAGCCGACCGATTTGGCCGCTGCCAAACCAGCAGCGAGGTCGAGACCTCTGTGAGCCCCACCTCGTTTGAAGCCCTCGCATTGGATATGAATCGCCCCGGCATAGGGAGCGAGTTTGCGAATGTGTTCCAGCGGATCTTCGTTCGTACTCAGATCACCGTACGTCGGCAGGGCGCCGATCCTGAAGCCGCCCACCTGTTTGATGAGTTCGGAGAGCCCCTCGGAGGACTCCGTAGCGCCAGGAGCTGGAACCAGCAACAGATTGAGCTCCAATCGTTCAACTGAGACCATGGCTTCTTGCAATGCCTGAGCCGTTCGATCCTGCTCGGCCTCATCGCCTGCGGCCACCACCACCGATACCGCAACCGAGTTACATCCAAGCCGATTCGCCGCAGTGGCAACGCGGGAGAGCCGAGTCATCGCTGCTTCCTGATCCGCGGCGTCAAGTGCTCCCATCGCCAAGGGCGTCGTGTCCACCAGCACAAGACAGGGACAGGCGGCCTGGTCACCCCGATGTCGAAGCGTGGCGAGTTGCTCGCCGGACCAGCCGGCCAACATGTCCACATCCACGCTGAGCCCGCGAAGACCAAACTCAGTCTTCGCAAATGCGGGCGCGTGAAGCAGTGTCCGAGGCGGGTCGGCGTTTGGGTCCAGCAGGGACCGGAGCGATCGTGTGGTAAGAGAAAGGAGCAGCGTCATGGTGCATTCAGTCTGGGGCGCGAGGATAGCCGATACGGCGCGAAGTCGTTGCCTGCCACCTGATACCATTGGCATGTTCTGACCGGTAGTATCCATGCGGATCCCGATCCGACCAACAGGAGCCTCCAGATGTCCAGCCCATCCGATTGCCGCTACTCCGACAGCCATGAGTGGTTCCGCCACGACGGCGACACGGTCACCATCGGCATCACCCCCCATGCCGCGGCTGAACTCACCGATGTCACCTTCGTTGAACTGCGACCCGCCGGCACCAACCTCGGAGCTGGCGACGCAATCGGCGAGGTGGAGTCAGTCAAGACGACCAGTGATATCTATTCAGTCGTCGCGGGCGAGATCGTTGAAATCAACGACCACGCTGTTCAGGACCCCGCGCTCCTGAACAACGATCCACAGGGCGATGGCTGGCTCGTCAAGGTCCGCACAGCCGACGCAGGGCCGCTGGAGACCCTCATGGACGCCTCCGCTTACGACGAGAAGTACGGAACGTGAGTTCGGGTGGACCCGCATGACCGCGGCGTACCGGATCGAGGCGGATTACCAACCCACGGGTGACCAGCCTGCGGCGATCTCGCAATTGGTCGCAGGTGTCCAAAGTGGCGTTCCCTCGCAAGTGCTGCTTGGCGCGACGGGGACCGGCAAGACGTTCACGATGGCAAACGTCATCGCAGAGACGAGCAAGCCGGCGCTTGTCATCAGCCACAACAAGACGCTTGCAGCCCAGTTGTACGAGGAGTTCCGAGCCCTGTTTCCCGAAGCTGCCGTGTGTTACTTCGTGAGCTACTACGACTATTACCAGCCCGAGGCCTACATCCCGCAGCGGGACATCTACATCGAAAAAGATGCCGCCCGCAACGATGACCTCGACAGGCTTCGGCTGTCCGCCACCAGCAATCTGCTCTCTCGCAGCGATGTCATTGTCGTGGCAAGCGTTTCGTGCATCTATGGACTCGGCTCGCCGGAGGCATGGCAGAATCGACTGCTGGCGCTTCGAGTCGGACAGCAGGTCGATCGTCGTGAACTTCTTCGATCACTCACGGACATGCAGTACAACCGAACCGAAATCGAGTTTGTCCGTGGCAAGTTTCGCGTTCGGGGCGATGTCATCGAAGTATTCCCGGCATACGAACAATTCGCGGTTCGCATCGAGTTCTTTGGGGATGACATCGAGCGAATCTCGCTCATCCATCCCACCTCGGGAGAGACGCTCGCCAATGAACAACAGGTGTTCATCTTCCCGGCCGTGCACTATGTCCTTCCCGAAGAACGCCTGCATCAAGCGATCTCTGACATTCGTGAGGAGTGCGCTGCTCGCAGTGCGCAACTCAAGAAGGAGGGCAAGTTGCTCGAGGCTCAGCGGCTCATGTCCCGGACACGGTATGACTTGGAGATGCTCGCCGAAGTCGGATACTGCTCCGGCGTGGAGAACTACGCCCGGCATCTCGAGGGCCGCCCGCCGGGATCGCGACCCTCGACGCTCTTGGACTACTTCAATCACGTTCCGGGGCGAGAACCAAACGATTGGCTTGTCTTTATCGACGAGTCACACGTCACGATTCCCCAAATCCGCGCCATGTACAACGGTGATCAGGCTCGCAAGCAGGTGCTCGTTGATCATGGCTTCCGGCTCCCCAGCGCCCTCGACAACAGACCGCTCATGTTCGACGAATTCGAACAGATCGTCCCTCAGGTCATTCACGTATCCGCCACGCCCGCTGACTTCGAACTTGAGCGAGCGGGCGGTACTCCTGCCGAGCAAGTCATCCGGCCGACAGGACTACTCGATCCGGTGATCGAAGTTCGCCCTGCGTCTGAGCAAGTTCCAGACTTCATCAAGACGTGCCGCGAGGTGGCTGCCAAGGGGCAGCGAATCATCGCCACCGTACTGACCAAGCGGATGGCTGAAGACCTCGCCGGCTTCCTCGAAGAGAAGGGTCTGAGCGTCCGGTATCTACACAGTGATATTGACACACTGGATCGAATCGAGATTTTGAAGGCACTGCGGGAGGGCGACTTTGACGTTCTTGTCGGCGTCAACTTGCTCCGTGAGGGCCTTGATCTTCCCGAAGTCTCGCTCGTGTGCATTCTCGATGCCGACAAGGAGGGCTTCCTCAGAAGCAGGACCAGCCTCATTCAGACGATTGGCCGAGCTGCTCGCAACGTGGACGCCTCCTGCATCATGTACGCAGACCGCGTCACCGCTTCCATGCAATCCGCCATTGACGAAACCGCCCGGCGACGCGCCGTGCAGCAGGCCCACAATGAGAAAAACGGCATCACGCCCACGACTATTGTGCGAGCCGTACGCCGAGGCATAGAACGCGAGCTCCAAGCCCGCCGAACCGCTCGAAAGGCACTCGATCAGCGAGCCTCGGACACACAACTCGATCAGACCGAATTGCTGGAGTCGTTGGAGCGTGAAATGCTCGAAGCGGCCGACCAACTCGAATTCGAGCGGGCGGCGGCTCTGCGAGACCGCCTGGCGGCCATCCGCAGCGGAGAGGGCGATCCGCGGCAACGAGAACATACGCCCGAGCCAGGAACTCCTCGCGGTCGGAGAAGACGCTCGAATTCTCGCCGCTGAGAAACACGCTTTTCCCGCTCCTGCACGCTACGCTGCCGAAATGCCCGCACCCCCCCCATCCTGTCCGTCCTCCTGCAACATCCTTCTACTCGGTGGCGGTGGCCGCGAACACGCGATCGCCTGGAAACTCAAGCAGTCGCCTCGCTGTGGCACGCTGTGGCTCACCGACCCCGGCAACGCAGGGCTTGCGCATCTCGGCAAGCCATGCCCCCACAAGTGGGATCCGAGCAACACCTTTCCCCTTGTGAACTGGTGCGAGAAACAGAACATCAATCTCGTCATTGTCGGGCCCGAGCAACCGTTGGCCGACGGGATCACTGATGTGCTGAAGACTGAGCGGCGGCATGTATTCGGCCCAAGCCAGGCCGGTGCCCAGATCGAAGCAGACAAGTCCTTTGCCAAGGACCTCATGAAGCAGGCTGCGATTCCCACAGCCGAGAGCCGCACGATCGATTCAGTCAACATGGCGCAGCGATGGGTGCTGCGTGGTATCGAAGCCGAACTCGCAGACGAGGCAATCGCCGAAGCTGCGTCGCCGCTCCTTCGATGGCTCAACACAAGTGACGATCGTGCCATCGTCAAAATGCCTCCAATCGAGGGTGCGCTGAGAGACATGATCCGCGACCGCGAAGAACCGCTGGTCATCAAGGCGTGCGGGCTTGCCGCGGGTAAGGGTGTCATCATCTGCCGAACGACGCTTGAAGCGCTTGAGGCGATCGAAATAATCATGGTCGACGAGGCCTTCGGCGAGGCAGGGAAGCGGATCATTATCGAAGAGATGCTGCAAGGGCAGGAAGTGAGCATTCTCGCGCTTGTTGATGGCCGAACCATGTGGATCCTCGACCCATGCCAGGATCACAAACAAGTGGGCGAAGGTGATGTCGGTCCCAATACTGGAGGCATGGGTGCCTACTGCCCAGCGCCGCTGGTAGACGCAACTCAACTGGAGGAGATCGAACGAACGATCCTCATCCCGATGATGGACGCGATGCGGCGGCGTGACATCGACTACCGGGGCGTCTTGTACGCCGGCTTGATGCTCACACCGGGTGGTCCAAAAGTGCTTGAGTTCAACTGCCGATTTGGTGATCCCGAGTGCCAGCCATTGATGGCACGATTGCAGGGAGACCTCGTCGACATCCTGTGGCGAACGTCAGTAGGGACACTCGTTGACGCCAAGATCGAGTTTGACCCTCGCCCTGCCTGCTGCGTCGTTCTGTGCAGCGAGGGCTATCCCGGCGCATACGAGAAGGGACGCCCGATTTCGGGCCTCGATGGCCTTGAGGACGAGAACCTCGTCATCTTCCATGCCGGGAGTACGGTGAATCACAAGAGCACGCTTGTCAATACCGGCGGCCGAGTCCTTGGCGTCACTGCTTTGGCAGACTCCCTGGAAGAAGCCCGCGAACAGGCCAATGCTGCATGCGAGGCGATCACGCTTCCTGGTAGTTTTTATCGAAGCGACATCGGATGTCGAATGACCCCCGCGTCCTGATCATCCCACCCGCAACGCAATAACGACTGCCGCGCATGCATAGAGCATCACGACGGCGGGCACAGTGAACAGAAGTGTTTGCGCTGCGAGAGAACGAATCATCATGGATGTAGTGACGCTAGGCTGAAACGGGTTCGCAGTCGCCCTCGTTCGCGGTCGAAGCCACAGCCCCACACCGAAGCACCCGGCAAAAACAAGCGGCCAGATCCAGAGCGTCATGGCAAGTCCCGGCGCACTACCCGGTTCGCTGAGCAGGTACCACGCAATCGCCAAGCACGCTTCGGCGGCACAAGCCAGTACGGGCCCCACCCAGATCCTCGCCTCCACACTCACCGAATCAGTTCCACCGTGAGAGGAGACGAATCAGGTCATCCACGCCAACGCGCCCGCTGTCATCAAGGTCTGCTCTAGGATCAGAGGACCCCCACTTCGCAAACAGCAGAAGTAGATCCGACGCCCCGACTCGATCGTCACCATCAAGATCACCTTGGCGACGCGAGAAGGGAACGCCACCTACAAGCGGCCCTGTGGGAGGACATTCGGTATAACCGAGCTCGGACTTGTACCCGACCCAGCGGCCGTTGCGTGAGAGGCATCGCGTATCGTCCGGCGTGATGTATTCCATCACCGTGCCTGATCCTCCAATACCACTGGGACCCCTCAGTGTGACTTGGCAAAGACCCGGAGCGCACACGTCCAGATCGACAATCCCAGGTCCGCATGCCGAAGCACAATCAAAGGTAAAGGAGAACGACCCTCCTTCATTGGCACACTCGATTGCGCTTAACTTCACACACACGAGACCAAACTCGATTGTGGGCAGGCAACACCTACCGAGCCAAGGCGTCTGGGTGGGCGGACATCCGCCTGGGTTGGCACCGGTTCCATAGGGGTTCTCACTATCAGAGAGGAAGTGACCGCCAGCGAGAAGACAATCGAATCGAGTCACTTGAGGAACGCACTCGTATTCATAACAGCATGCGCCAAGCGGATTCGTCGATCCGACAAGCGGCTGGGGCTGATTGGTTGAAATGATGCCCCGTCCCTGATCGGGAATGCCCTCATTGCACGTATCAATATCTGAATACCACGTTCCGCCGAGAGTGGCGGTGCAGATCGGCTGCGTGAGATCTGTTGTGCAAACTGGAAGTCCGCTGTTTGACAACGCGCACACGCCGCTTGCAATTCCTGAAACACCACAAGCATTGCAATCCACACCATCACCGAGATAGATGCCGTACACGAGATCGCACACTTCTTTGGAGAAGCCATCGCAGCACGCATCGATATCGGGAAGACAGCATGCGCCAACACCCGTTGGGGCGCAGGAGTCAGCTCCGCACAACTCGTCAGCCCGGAAGACAACTTGATCCGGCGGGTTGCTGGGATTCAAGTACCAGAAGGATTGACACTCTTCTTCGGTCAACCCATCGGCAACACAAGCCAGACCACTGCCGCTGTCCACACAGCAGGCTCCGAGCGAAGAGCACGGAACCTCATCACAACGACCGACAACGGACCATGAGGTCGACTGAATCAAGAGATCGGACGCATAGAGTTCACAATCGTCACGGGTCAGGTCCGTGCAGAATCGATCACCTGCAGCGGTCGCGACACAGCAGGCTCCGACAGTTCCGGACGGGTCCGGTGGATTGATAGGGATGAGCGGATCGCCAATTGGATCCTGCGGGTTGGCATCGAGGTTTTCGAAGTTACAGACCGGGTAGACGCATTCGGTATCCCAGAGCGGCTGCGGCGGTCCAATATCGTATGGATCGGTGTCCCATGGTTGGGTTGGGTCACAGTAGTCAGTACCGTTGCTTCTTCCGGACATCGTGAGCATGACGCCGCCGATCTCACGGCATTCCTCGCATGTCAAGAGCGCGCACGCGGGCTTGTCCAATAGAGACATGTAGCAACAGGGAGCAGTCCGTCGGCACCAATCTCGGTCGCAGCAGCTCGTACTCGCCCCATGGAAGAAACCCGAAGCATTACTATCAAACGTCCAGCCCCAGTGCGGATCTGGATCGGTGAGATTGCCATTCAACCATTCCCAGTTCCAGCCCATTGCAGCGCAGTCGTACGCACTGGTTTCGATACACATCCCATCCACGCAGCAGGCACCGTACGCATTGGTCGCCTCGGACAGGATGCAGAATTCCCCTGCAAGCCACCATGCATCGCGGCCAGGCAGATCGTCGACCGCTTCGAGGCACTGCACGAGAATCGTGCCATTGGATGGCACGAAGAACCGGTCCATTGGAATGCACTGCCCTTGGCTCGGCCCTGCGATCGGAAGAGCCCCTGGGACATACGGATAGATCGGGCCACACGTAACTCCGGGGTCTCCGAAGGGGTAGATGTCGAAGAAGATGTCGGCTTGGCCGCCTGCCACGGAGGCGCCCCAGACGCGAAGGAAGGCGTCTTCGGCAAGCGTCGATCCAACTGTATCCCAGCCCAGCATGAGGCCCGACCATGAGAATGATTTGATCTCCGCAGCGGCCACATCGGGGACCGAAACAACATCGGCTGCGGCCGGATCTGGTGGTGTCGGCGGAACCGGAGGCTCTGCAACGCTCTCGGGACAACTGCCGGGGATCCCTGGATCACAGTTGATGGTGTAGCTCGCCGAGCAGTCCTGCTCGATGATGCGGACTGTGGCAATGGCATCTCCTGGCGGCTCCAGAATCGGTGCTGGTATCCCGTTGGGCAATACGTAGGCCAGCGGATCGGTTGTGATGCGGTACTGGAAGAGATCGATACCGCACGATTCCGCTGGCGGTATGTACTCAACCACCTTGCCCCCATCTGGATTCGCAGGATCATCCACGATATCGATCGTGCCGCCCAGAATGGTCAAGCCTGGAAGCCCAGCAGTACCCTCTTCACGACGAATCCACCAGTCAGAAAACGGCGTTGTGGGGTCGAACGGATCGTTCTGCCACACCCAGAGATCGGTCACATCCAATGGGAAGATCGGCCACGGGTCTTCGCTCGGATCCCACGTAATTGGATCCCAAGGATCGCCAGTAGTTGGATCGAACGGTTCAAAGATGTTCTGATCGAGGCAACCTGGAGTAATGTCATTGGCCATGACATCAAGGAGTTGAGCGCCTCCGGGAAGCGTCCTGAATGTGTCATCGGCCGCATAGGGCGTGCCGGGTTCAAGAGGATTCAACCCGCCGACATCCGACCACGAACAGTCCATCGTCGCAAAGCGTGCGTAGATACGCGCCGCCATCTCTGAACGGTAGCGAAGTTGGATATTCGAGGATTCGCCCGGACAGACGTGGCAGAAGCTCATGAGTGTCGAGGGCATGACACGATTGCTGATGTAGGGGCTTGAGAGCTCATAGAGTTCTGAATAGAAGAACCGGTGGTCACAGTCGACGCTAGCACCTACACCTTCGCAGGGAGGCCCTACGCAATCGTCGTACCCAAATGCACTCGTCTCAGATAGCCCAACCGCCGCGCCGATCGCTCGCGCCACGGCGATGATGTCCCAATTCACGTTGTCCCGATCAAAGGCCGTACCGGGCGACGGGAATGTGCCTTTGACTGAGGCAACCACGTACGGATGCTCAAACTCGACACACAATGTACGGAAGGCTCCTGCCGCGATGTCCTGCACTTCGACGCCCCATGTGTCCTCCCAGTCGGTAGCACCGGGCCAGGGCAGGTTGTCGAAGTAGGGTGTCCCATAGGGGTATCCCGAGAGCAGCAAGATCATGTTGCTTCGATCGCGAACCTCTTCGGTCAAAGTTCCGGCGATAGGATCCTTCCAATACTCGGTCATCGCCTCCAGAGTGTCTTGAATCTCCCACAGCCTATCGTCCTCCTCATAGACGAATCCCGCATTGCCGCAAGGCGTTCCGGATTCATCCCAGCACGATGAGCCAGGGCCAAGCCATTCTGCGTTGTATCCCTGCAGCGCCCACTCTGAGCACGCTATTTCCGACTCCGAATCAATACACCAACCATCACTCGGGAAGCAACAGGCACCACCAACGTAGTACACAGCATCCCATGGCTGGCACTCCAGAACGTCGTCATCAGAACTGTCCGGAGTTCCATTGTCCCCCATGGCGCAGATTTCTCCGCCCCGGATGAGCAAGTCACCTATTTGCATTTCAACCAACGCATCCCGCTTGAGGATGTAGTTCATCGACGCCATCAACGTGGCGGCATAGGCCTGAGCAGCTTGCACATCACCATCAAAACGATCGAGGTACCAGCCATCCGTATCGATCGTTATTCGCGGGCTCTGGCACACCAACTGGGGTGACGGTCCAACACCCTGCGGGAGTTTTTGCATTGACTCGGGGCAGATAAAGTCGCTTCCCCATATTCCAGACCCTGCAGGATCAAAGATGCACGGAAAGCAATCCTTGGTGAAGTAACCAGCCTCACCGGTACCATTAAAGGAGTCGGTAAGAATCTGCGCATCGCCGCAGACTGCTTCGGTGACGTCGACGCAAGCCACTTTCTTGAACATCTCAAAGTCCGGGTCATCCGGATCCGCGATGTCTTCGCAGAGTACAAACTGCTCAATACAGCATGCACCGCGAGGTTCTTGGCAGATATTGGGGTCGATCTCCAAAATCGTCGCCGCATCCACAAAGTTGCTCGCTGCCATCATTTCGGGCGCGGCCAGTTCCTCGCCGATGCACAGAGCAGGCGGGACAATAAAGTCGCCACCCTTAAGTGCGCATTCACAAGCGACCAAATCTTCCACCTGATAGTTCCCGGATCCTTCCGGAACTTCGACGCAGCAGGCCCCCGTCCAGTTTCCAATGGCGGGATTACCTGGATCGGGCGGATCGAAATCATCTTCGGTGATCGACTCGTAGCAGACCCACTGCTCGTCGCAAGGTACGCCTGGGCCAAGCCAACACGGAGGAAGATTCGTGGGAGTCGTGAACTGCAGCGGCGCGTTGCCATCCCACGTACGGTCACAGTAGACCAAGTTCGGATTGCCCACGTTGTCGTCTTCTTGGCAGAAGTCCGCGCAGAGGTCCGCCGTCAGCTGAAAACAAAAGCCGGGCATGACACAGCATGCTCCCAATTCAAATTCGGGTTCAATCGCCATCACCGAACGGTCGAGCATCTGGGGAAGACGCCTTGCGCCTTCACCGATGAGCAGTTCGCGCAGCGGACTCTCGGGATCCTGCAGCATAAGCAGGAATCGGTCGTAGTCCGTCTCGGGGACAAATTCCTTGGGATTGCGTGCCAGCTGCTTCTGACTCGGCACCTCATGGAAGAGGCCCGGCGGTGGCACATCGATTCCGCCACGCTCCGCGCCAACCCGATACATGATGGTGGGGCCACCTTCCGGCGGTGTCGCAATCATGTGCAGTCCACCGTCAGTCTCAATCCAGCCCTGCACCTTGTCCTGCCAGATTCCCAAAAAGACACCGCTGTCAGGTACACCGTCAACCGATCCGGAGAGCAGCAGTACAGGGGCGGCCGTGACAGGCGACTCCACCTCGACTCCGAACGAGTCCGTAGTAATGAGCCAGGTTGCCTCGATGGGATTCTGCATCCGACGAAGCACTAGAGTCACCTCGCCGCCGTCAGGCATCGGCATTTGGGATATACGAACGTTGGAGGCATTCCACACGGCCGAAGAGCCGATCTCTTCGACCTTCAGCGGAATCGCTCTCGGCGGTGTCTTGGCAATGTCGGCAGGAGAGTCCGAAATGGTGATCGGTGAGACCATGTCCACCGTCAGTGGACCAGCAATGGATGGCGATGTGACAGCCGAGACCCATACCGCTGTCCCAACAAATCCCCCCATCCAACCAGCCACTGCTGTCATCGCATCACTCCAGTTGCTCCTCTTGGCCTGCCGAGAGATAAGCTCCCAAACTTCGATCCTGTTCACCTTCTCGACCCGGAAACCCGGAAGAGAACGACCCGCTGCCAGCTCCTCAGCGTCAATCCGCAGCAGCGGAGGACAAAAAGTGCATCAATCCCCCTAAACACGCCCCCCAGATGCCATCAAAGGTACCACCGCTCAGGGGCACTGTCGACACGAGACCGCCAAAATGGGGGTCAGATGCCTGCCCATTCGGACCTCATGGGAGGGGCCAGATCTCCACATCATTCCCAGAAGCCCGAAGCACATGTCTCGCCGGAATGGCCGTCCAATGCTCCTCGCAGCCATCAAGCGGCTCTGACACGACTATGGTCGCTTTCGACTCGATCACACCATCGGCAGCAGACGCTGTGTCAAGTGCGGCTTGACTCGCCGAATGGTAGAGCGACGGTCCATCGCCATCGGACCCATAGCGGGCGGCCCAGAGTTCTTCACCATCACTCAGCGCAACCGTCATGTTAAAGGCAGCCTTGATCCCTTTCTGACGCCTGCTCGCTTCGACGCGGTTGATCATCCGTGCGATCGCCTCCGCCGGATCGTCTGCAAGGCCCTCACTTTGGCAGAGACCGAACATGGTTTCGCTATCGGTACACCCCTTCATCGTGGCGTAGACCGTTGGATCGATTGCGCCGTCAAGGTCATGCCGAATTCGATCGAAGTCCCCGATCGCGCCGTTGTGTTGAAAGAGCCACCGCCCTGCTCGGAACGGATGACAATTGGTCCGCGACACTGCACTTGTTGCCGCTCGAATGTGCGCCATGAAGAGCGGCGAAGTGAGATGGGAAGCAATGCTCTTAAGGTTTTCATCGTTCCATGCGGGACGAGTCTCGTGGTACACGCCCGGAGTGTCATTGAACCCCGTATACCACCCGACGCCATACCCGTCCGCGTTGACTGCGAAGGTCGATTGCTCCGCATGACGTGACTGCGCCAAGAGTGAGTGGGACGGCTTGACCAAGAGCTCTGCAAGCCGAAGTTCGGGGCCGGTGTATGCGATCCATCTGCACATACGGACAGCGTACCGTACCTGCTGCAAAGGTCAGGGTAGGCCCGGCGAGTGTTACCCATGGTCGGCTGCAAGGCCTCTCGGCAGCCCCCATACGCGAATGAGACGCCCTTCCATCCCCACCCTTGGCCTATGCCAATTCCCACTCCAGGCACCCATAGAGCTGCGAAGGAACCGTTGAAGAAAAACGTAGGTATTACAACCCGAACCTCCAATGGCCTCACACAATCGATCGGACCAAAGAACATCGGCCTTCGCAAGCCCGCTATGACCGATCACGGCACGGCTCCTGTTGAATGTTTGAACACTTCTTTGGAAGTCATAACGTTTTGCCATGTGCCGCGCAACTTTTGGTGCTTCGGTTTGGCAGCAGTTGATCGAAAACGCAGCGTGCTGCCTTATGGTCGAAGACGTGACGTCACACGTCGCCTGCTGGGACACGGAAGGAACAGGGGGCTTTGGTTCTCCAGTCACACCAGCTTGCAGGCTACACAGATGCGCCTGCTGGGGAGAGTTTAGACATGATTGACGTGTCCACAAAGAAGAAGCGACTTGAGCGATTGGTAGAACTCGCTCAGGTATATCGAAACTGGTCCAGACGCGAACTCGCAGAGTCGCTCGGTCGAGATCCAACGAAACTCATCCCGCTCAGCGGGAATCCAAAACTCGACTTCATCATTGAACTGGCCGACGTCCTGGATTGGACGATCGGAGATGTCACCGAGTGCCTCTGGAATTCGGCGGACCACGAGTTGGCGGACCCCTCCAGCCGCAGTTTCGCCGAACTGGATGAGGCTGCCGGAAAGGCCCATGCGCGGGGCGATCACCGCGAAATGATTCGGCTGGCAGGCAAGGCTCGCGCCATTGCCGCGACTGGCGAAGAGCGAGCTCTGGCCTGCAATCGTGAACTCGGGGGGTGGGATGGTCTTGGCAGGTTTACGCGGAGCCACGATCTGGCACGAGAAGGGCTCTCCGAAGCCCCGTTGACTCCGGATGTTCGTCGCATGCTCCAGAGCAATCTGGCGAATGCTTGCTACAGCCTCTGGCACCTCACCGAGGCCCGGACGATTGCATCCGATCTCATCAAGCACTTTGATCAGTCGCCGCCTACAACTTTGCGAGAACGTCGAACACATGCGTTCTCGCTGTACGTCCTTGGCAGTGCGCATCGGCGCCTTATTAATGCAGATCCCGCGCGTGCGAATCACCACGCAGCAATTGCCACCACACATCTGCGTGCTGCCATGGATCTCTATGGGTCGTTTAGAACCGGAGAAGACAAGTCGGCACCGGGAGTCGTGAGAACCTGCCGCGGTGGCAGCCTCGAAGCCGACATTGTGACCGGGCGAATCGACGCAAGGCAAGCACTGGCCACCATCATGGACTCGATGTCTGAAGTCATAGATCTCAATGAAGAGTCGACCGGTGACTTGCTAGAGAGTCACGGATGGTGGTGCATTTTTGGATGCAACATCGCACTTCGACACATTTCCAATGAGCGTGAACTGCATCGGCTGCTCGCGCTCTTCACCAACAAGGCTGATGAGATTGCCGACCGCCTCGACAACTGGGCGATGCGAGAACGTGTGTTCTCCATCCAGTTTGACGGGCATCGTCGTTTCGTTGGTTGGACCGGTCAGGACAAACCATTGACCATGGACAGCGACGACATTCGAATGGTCACTGGCACAATGGGCCGTTTCCCGAACTTTCGTCGCACTGGATGGACCATGCTGGAGTCGGCCCGTGTGGTTACAGACAACATCGTCGCAACAGCTTGAGAGGAGAATCTCATGAGCATTCAGAGGCACATTGCATTCACAATTACTGGAATGGCGGTACTGGCGTTCTCTGCACAGGCAGTCGCTGGTCGGCTGCAGAAGCCTGACTCGCTCCCTACAAGCCCTTGGGGTATCGGGTTCCCGATTGTCATTCATACGAATCAGGACGGTCCGCTGGGAGCAACTATTCCGGCTGGCCCCTGGGATTGGATCGCTGCAAGCGACTTCAACATGAGCGCATCTGGATCCCTTCTTGAGGTCATTGCCGACCTTCAGATGGGAGCGGTGGCAGCGGGCGGAGAAGGTGTCTCCTGGAGCAGCCCGTTGACGTCAGCCCAGATGACGGCGTGGTCGTCCGAGCCACCAGCGGTCATCCCCGGCGCGGCTCCCGTGCCCGCGCCTGGAGTTCTCGGGTTGTTGGGGCTTGCAGGCCTTGCCAGTTCGAAACGCCGGCGACGCTGATATTGAATGGTGCTCTCTGGTTTTCTGCCACCCTCTGCCCTCCATCGGGTAGTGGGGTGGCAGGCCAGAAGGCATTCCACGCTCTGCCGCAGCACTCAGTCGCGGGCGTATCGCTCTGATACATCCACTGCTCGAATGTCATCGCGTTCAGGAGCCCACGCCAATGGGAAGAACGTTGGTCCACTCGGTGACACTGCGTAGATCCTGTGAAGCGGATCTATTTCATCGGCAGCTTGGGCCGCGGCGGCATCAAACCACGCCGCATCCCATGAGTTCGGATCAGCCGCTTCGACGTGATGCCACGCCCCGTCTGCCCACACTTCGACCCATGTGTGATTCCCGCTCTCATTGACCCACAGCGGCGTACCGGCAACCCGGGCAGCGATACCTCGTGTGCGGCAGGCATCGACGAGCAGAATCGAGAGGCCTGTACACGAAGACCAACCAAGTTCCATTGTTTCCAGCGGCCCCTGATCCGGCGCCCGCCGCTTCGTCGGGTGATAATGAACTGCAAGTGTCTCGCCGATGGCGGCATTAAGCTGCCGAACCGCAGCTTCAACCGTGACGGCATCGGCAGCGACGCCATCGAGTCGCTCCATGAGCAGATCGCACCAATCTTCGAACTGTTCGGATACGTTTGTGGGAGGAAGGATGGCGTCCTGCCACAAGGCTTCAGAGATATCCTGCGACCATGATGAAGTCTGCCATGCGCGCCTCATGACCTGAGCATGGTGCGCGAGGCGTTCACGATCGACATCGTCCTCGGGTCGAAGTCTGGAGACCAACAGGTCGACGTCGGCCTGCGCGGTCGCGTCCGCACGATCAGCTTGTGTTTGTGATCTTTCGTGTGGCTCCGATCGCAGTACCGCAGTCGAACTATGGCACGATGCCATCACCGCGGCTATCGCTAATACCAAGATTGATCTGCCGACTGTCTGTGTCATTCAATTCTCCTCAAACGGGCCATGAAAAACGGTATCGTTTCGGAATCACCCAATACGCGCACCGTTCGAGCAATCTCTGGATGCAATGTCCGGCCTCGCCATTCCTGCAAGCCCGGCCTCATCGATGAAAGTGGAAGATCGATGGGCCGTACTTCCATGAGGGTGCGGCCCCGCCTCAGCACTCGATCAACAACACCCTCGTTTTCCTCAGGGGCCATTGTGCAGGTTGAGTACAACACCTCTCCACCGGGCCGAAGCGCCTTGCACGCCGATTCGAGTAGTGCCCCTTGGCGCTTTGCCAAACCTCGTATCCCTGACTCACTCCAACGTGACCATGTAGATGCGTCAGAGAGGTGGAACCTGCCCTCTCCGCTGCAGGGCACGTCGGCAAGAACTCGATCAAAGCATCGCTCGTGCGTGCTGCCGATCGATTCTCCTGGGCCTGTCAAAACCTCGACACCCTCAATACTCAATTTGGCGAGCACCGTCTTCAGTCGGATTGTTCTCGAACGACTGAGTTCATTCGCCAGCAGCATGCCCCGCCCGTTCTGCTGACGCCGAATCAGCGATGTCTTTGCGCCAGGCGCGGCGCACAGGTCGAGCACATCGTCCCCCGGACGAACACCCATCGCCATGACGGCGGCCATGCTGGAGAGCGACTGCAGAAAGAGCTTTTGCTCAGCGACGAGGGGAAGGCGTGACACCTGTGAGCGGGGAATACATCCAAGAGACCACGCTTGTGGACACCACGGCACCGGGGTGGGAGCAAGGCCGGCTTCCACAAGAGACTCGCATGCTTCATTGCACGCATCCGCATCGCCGGTCCACCGCACCGCAAGGGGCGGACAACTTGCCGACACTTTCCATGCTGAGAGTTCCTCGGGAGAGAGGAGTTCCGTCAAGCGCGAGAGAAAGTCGCTTGGAAGTTGTGAAAGGAGAGAGTCCGGCACGGGTCAAATCGGCGTGATCGCAACTGCCTGCAACCCCGGGGCCGCATCGACAGCCTCGAACTCCACCCGCTGTCCTTCTCGAATCATCTCAATGTTCGACCGGATGACATCGCACCCAAGAAAAACATCCCGATCGCTGTCATCAGGCGTAATGAAACCGAAACCACGCAACTCAAAAAATCTCGTGACGGTTCCAGTCGGCATTAGGGCGTCGCACTCCTTAGGAGATCCACGAATGACGAACTGCCGCGATAGTACGAGGTCGACGGCCAATCGTCGAGGAGCCCGAATTGTCCACCTTCTGCTCGCATTGCCACGGAGTGATCTCCGTTCGAAATGCAGCGGCCCCCCACCTCGGAGAAGGCGAAGGGCCAGCACAATGCCCTGTGCAAGACTCGAACTTGCGACCCGCTGATTAAGAGTCAGCTGCTCTGCCAACTGAGCTAACAGGGCGAGTGGCACATGGTATCGGCTCCAACAATCGGGCGATTTCTCGGGCCCGATCGTCAGGAATCGGCTTGCTGGTCTCTCCCGAGCCCAGCCAGTGATTCGGGCGAGGGGATGGAATCGCTCGGTGGCCGAAGCCCCCGAATGGCCTCCACTGACTCTGCAATGATCTCAATTGCGAGTTCCAACTCCG
>JAAERN010000020.1 GCA_024230295.1 Planctomycetota bacterium | reverse complement strand
GGTCAAACCAGAAGACGAGATTGGCAACGAGGAAGTTTCTTACCTCATTCCTGCTGTAGTTGAAGATCAGCGTCCCCCATTCCTTGTGCTCGCCAATTCGTGGGTCGGCGTGTTCGTACAGGTGGCAGCCATCGAAGAAGGCAAGCCCATGACTGTCTTTGGGGAAGTGACCAGGCACCCAATCGATAATCACCCCGATGCCCTCGGCATGGCAGCGATCCACAAAGGCGCGAAATTCGTCGGGAGTGCCGTAGCGGCTTGTGGGTGCGTACCATCCGGTGACTTGGTATCCCCATGAACCATCGAAGGGATGCTCTGTGATGGGCATCAATTCGATGTGACTGAACCCCTGCTCTTTGACATAAGGGATCAGACGATCGGCAAGCTCTGGGTAGGTGAGCAGACGGGCACCTGGCTTGAGATCGGCCGCAGGCACCGGTGGTCGTGGCGTTCCATCGGCTTCGATGAATGGATCGTCTGCTGAGGCGTGAATCCAGCTGCCAAGGTGCATCTCGTAGACCGAGATCGGCTGATCGAGAGGGTTCCGACGATCTCGGCTACTGATCC
>JAAERN010000019.1 GCA_024230295.1 Planctomycetota bacterium | reverse complement strand
TTGGTGAGGTTGAACGTCACACCTTGCATTTCCCGGTTTGAAAAATCGGCTCCGATCAACACCTGCTTGGCATAATCCATAGCGGCAAATGCCGGTTGCATCGGCAAGGCCAGCATGGCCCAAAGAACCATCAGCGGAGCCAGTAAGCGCAATCGCATCGGGAGTGAGATATCTGTTGTTCAGCCTAGGACTTTTGGATCCGTTTGTTTTTTTGAATTTAACCGCCTGGTTTAAGCTATGAACTCTCACCGATTGCTAGTATTTAATGGATTTTATGAGTACACCACATCATATGGTTTTTCAAGGCTCAAAATCGTCCTTCAGACCGAGGGGCAAATAGAGGGCTTGGTCTACATGTCGCCTGTCTTAGAAATTGTTCAATAGATGAGATATATTAGTAAACGTTAATCATCTATATGCAACTGTTAACCCTCTGATCGGAGCGCGAACATTAGTATTTTTTCTGTGAATGCTGTTGATTTCGTGATCGACTAGTATAATGGCAAACTGTACGGCAATTAAATGATGAATGATTTTTTTATGTCAAGGATATTCGGGCGATTAGGCCCATTTTTCGTGAGCGTCTATAAAGATTATAGTGAGAGTATTGAGACGTTACAAATTTGTTTGGGTTGATTTGTGTGAGCACAATCGACTCAGAAGATGAAATTTAAATGAAAATAGGGAATGCTAACCAATTTTCCATGCATCATTTCAATAGTGGTTCCTACGTACAATCGCCCGGAACGACTCCGAGATTGTCTTAAATACATTTCTCAGAGTGACTTTCCCTGCGATCGTTTTCAAGTAATTGTAGTAGACGATGGCAGCTCGCAGCCCGCCTCGGATGTCATCAGTCCGTTCGAATCGGAGCTTAATATTCGTTGCTTACGCCAAGATAATAAAGGTCCTGCGGCAGCACGCAATTTTGGTGTATCAGAAAGCTCTTCGAGATTTATTGCCTTCATCGACGATGATTGCCAAGTTTCGCCACGGTGGCTTTCGGCGGTCGTACGCAATCTCGAAGCAACGCCTGATGTCTTCTTTGGCGGTAGTACATCCAATAGTTACCCAAGCAACATCTTCTGCTTGACGAGTCAAACTATTTTAAACATTGTCTATACATTCTACAATTCTGATGTAGAAGATCCGAAATTCTTCGCCTCCAATAACATCGCACTGGCCAGGGATCGATTCGTTGAAATGAATGGTTTCGACACCACCTTCCCTCTTGCAGCGGCGGAGGATCGTGATTTCTGCGATCGCTGGAGGTTTCGGGGCTGGACGATGCGGTTACTTCCGGATGCTTTGGTGTCGCATGCGCATTCGATGAGTTTGCGAGGTTTCTGGCGACAGCAATACAACTACGGCCGAGGAGCCTTCCAGTACCACCGACTTCGCCGGCGCAGAAGGTCTGGAAGGATCTGGCAAGATTTAAGAATGCATGCCAACTTGCCGACGCTCATTTGTCAACAATTGGGCGAATTGAGTTGGTTGACTCGAATCAAGGTCTTCCACCTGCTGTTGCTGTGGCAAATAGCCAACTTGTGTGGATTTATCCGTGAATCCCTCTACTCGAGGAGGACGGCGCGACAATCGACGGGAAGACGCTGATGCTGCGACGGGAGGAACCTTAAAAACGCCTCTCACGGCATTCGGGAAAAGTTCGATAAGTTCAGTTATTTAGGGTCATTACAGCAACGAGGTGATTATTGAAAGACATAACGACTGGACCCAAGACTGGAGTGCTTGTGCCTCGCCGTAGGACAGGTGACAATTGAAGGATATTGAATTTGCTTCTAGCGCACTGGTAAATATGACAGCATCCAAATAGTGAGAATTCTGTTTGTCAATGACTACGGAACTCCTAATGGTGGTGTGGAAATTGCGACCCGGCACCTGCGAGATGGATTGCGTGCACGGGGGCACGACACGAAGATCTTCAGCAGTTCTGCCCGTGAAGACCGCACCTCCAGTGATGCGGACGTCGAATGCTTTGGGACGACAGGCCGATCACGAACTCTCCTTCAGACCGCAAATGTCTTCGCCTGGCGGAAGCTTGCCCTCGTGCTCGAGGACTTTCATCCGGATGTCGTCCACGTTGGAATGTGTCTCACGCAACTCTCGCCTCTCATCCTTCCGCTTCTACGCAGCCGGACCGCGATCTACCACGCACATTGGCTGCGAGCGATCTGTCCTACCGGGTTCAAGATGCTTCCGGATGGCTCAACCTGCGGAAAACCTGCGGGCCACGCGTGCCTTCGTTCCAAGTGCCTGCCTCTGAGGGACTGGGTGCCTCTGATGTTGCAGAGGCAACTATGGAAACGGTGGAGTGGTGTCTTTGATCGAGTGATCGCGAACAGCGAAGCCACCCGGTCTGCTCTCGAGGAAGCAGGTGTCGCGAATTCGATGACGATTCCGTGTGGTGTTCCGAACCGTCCGTCGATTCGGTTGATGGCTCACGGTCCAACTGCATTCTTCGCTGGGCGAGTCACCGCTCAGAAGGGTGTCCACGTACTGGTCGATGCTTGGAGATCCGTCGTCGCCGATCTGCCCGAGGCACGCCTGCTCATTGCGGGCGATGGCCCGGAACGAGAGAGGCTGGAACGGACGGCGCCTCCGGGAGTGGTTTTTCTCGGAACGATTTCATCGGAGGAACTTGAACGACTCGCGAGCACGGCGTGGATCCAGGTCGTACCGTCCCTTGGTTTCGAACCCTTCGGTCTCGTGACTGCGGAAGCAATGATGCGGGGTCGGGGAGTACTCGCTTCACGGGTTGGTGGAACTCCGGAGCTCGTGCGGGACGGTGAGACGGGATTGCTCGTGGACGCGGGAGATACGAATGCGCTCGCCGATGCGTTGACCATCGCACTGCGTAACCGATCCTTGTGCGAACGAATTGGGGAACGGAGCAGACGCTTCGCCGAGGAGCGATGCTCCGTCGATCTCTTCGTCGATCGATTCGTCGGTCTTTATGAGGAGTTAGTTGGTCGCGGGCGAGCACGATTTACGTTGCAATAAGTCGTTGTCGATCGCAAAGTGACCGGCCTCACTTTCTGTTCACGTCTTGCCCCCAGAGGTTGAAAAATGTCGGGACCTACCATCATCTTCGCGATCGACAGTGCCGAAACCCGACTTCTCTCCCGCTACGCAGAGGATGGGCAACTTCCGTTCTTAGGTCAGTTCGTCAAGAACTGGCGGATCGTGCAAGGGCCGCAGCACTTCTGTGAAATGGGCGCCTGGACGACGTTCTGGTCGGGGATTCCAGCCGTCAAGCATGGGTACCACTGCATTCGACGCTTGATTCCTGGGCGATACGAGGTCGAGTTATGTCATCGACCACTGCTTGAATGCCCACCGTTCTGGGCGACGATGTCTGGAAGCGTTTCGATATGGGATGCCCAGGAATACGATCCGATTCCTTCTCTTGCCGGCGAACAGTTGTGCAACTGGCGAACGTCTTTCGCCGAACGATGTCCCCCGACTCCTACTTCGCATCCGGAGGCTCTTCTGGACGAAGTCGTGACGCGATTTGGAAAGCCGACACGGCCCGTCGCCATCGACTTGAAGGGCACATCGCGATCAAAGGAAAATTATTACCGGTTGTCGAAGGAGAGAATCGCCACTTGTGGCCGAATGTTCCGAGAGGCGCTCCTGAACGGGGACCGGGACCTCTACATATTCGGATGCGCCGAACTGCACAGTGCCGGTCATCTGTGCTGGACATACGAAGAGGAAGGAGAGCAGCGAATGCTCGAGCTCTATCAGGATCTGGATAGGGAGTTGGCGAGTGTCTATGAGTTGGCACCAGCGGATGCGCAATGCCTAGCGGTGTCAGCTTATGGAATATATGCGAACTACCCTCTTTCCGATGTGGCCGAGAAGATCCTGCGCGGGCTCGGCTATCAGCAATCGCCCGCTGGTGGTGTCCGGCAGATGAAGAGTCTGTTGCCGTTGGGAATGCGACGGAAAATTGGCGAGTTCCTGCCCCTGCGGACGCAGGAGCGGCTGATCAATGAGAATCTCCAGAACAACACTGATTGGTCGAAGAGTGTGGCGTTCGGAATGCCGACGCTTTACACCGGCTACATCAGAATCAATCTCCGTGGACGAGAGCCGCTGGGATTAGTGGAGCCAGGGGAGGAATACGACTGGGTCGTCGCGCAGATAGCTGAGGACTTCGAGCGGTTGGAAAGCCCCATCCCGGCCCACGTCCGCCGTGTCGCGGAACTGAGCGGAGAGGTTCCTCAGCATCTACCGGACATCATGATCTCCTGGGAGGAGCGGGAGGAGCCGTGGGACACGATCAAGCATCCGCGGTATCAGGCGCCAATAGAAACGCACCGATTCCATCGCAGCACCTACCACAGCTACCGTGGTTTCATCGGAGCGATGGACGACGCGGTGTTGGATGGAATTCCGCCGGTCCTCGACATCCCCGAGGTGGCCGGGCACCTGAGGCGGATCTGCGAGCGGGGTTCCGGGGGGCCTTCGGCGGATTCGCCCTACTCGGGCGCTCTGCAAGGGGGGAGCCCGGGATGATGGGCATGGGCTTCGAGGTCGATGAAGATCCGCCCGCCGATTCGGACTTCGCCGTTCGTTCGAGTCGGCGAATCACGGTGTGAGGCGGCTCTTTCGTGCCTTCGCCGCGGCGGGGCCATCGAATCGAGGCCGGCGTGAATCGTGTTCCCACTTCCGTATCCATCGTCTCGTTTCCTCCGGTCTCCTTCATGAAGAAACCACTCGATGCATGAATGCATTCTCCTCATCGGGATACCCAAGACGGGGACCACGGCGATTCAATCCAGTCTCTTCGAATCGCTTCGCGACAAGCGATTTCGTCTGATCACGCTGGACAGTTACTTCGGTAATCGAACGATGCTCGCGGCGTTCATGCCGACGGAGTTCGAGCGTGCCTCGATCTTCTTCCGTGGAGTCGGTCCGGATCAGATGCAGTCGCTCCGGTCGAGTGCAACCGCATACCTCGATCGCAGGCTTCGCGCGGCGAGGCGGTCCGGACAGGTGCCCATCATTTCCGCCGAAATGATCTGGACGTTCTCGGAGGAGCAGATCCGAACGCTGGCGGGTTTTCTCACGGACCGCGGATTCCGTCCGAAGGTCTACGGCTACATCCGCGCACCGCTCGACATGCTCGAGAGCGTCTTTCAGCAGAAGATCCGAGTAGGCCGTACTGACGCCTGGAAGGAACTCCTTGGCATGATGGGCCGGCGGCCGCTGCGGCGAGGGATCTCGGTGTTGGACGACGTGTTCGGCGAGGCGTCGGTCGATCTGAAGTACTTCGATCCCGACTTCTTCCCCGGCCGATGCGTGGTCATGGATTTCTGCGATCGGGCTGGAATCGAATTCGATGGAGGCAAGGTGATCAGGGTGAACGAAAGCCTGAACCTCAATGCCACCAAGTTCCTGCATGCGATCGGCACTCACCGCATCACGCAGGGGAAATCGATGCCGTTCTCCATGACGGCGACGGAGCTGCTCAAGTGGGAATCGCTCGTTCATGTCCTGAAGGCGGTTCCGGGTCCGTCTCTCCGTCTGCATTCCTCGCTGACTTCAAACTTTGCAGAAGCGTTCAAGGCGGAACAGCCCGTGCTTGAGAAGCGTCTGGGGCGGTCGACGCCCTCGACACTCGCGGTTCGAAGGAACGACGAGGGCATCCGGTCGGAAGCCGAACTGGGTTCGTTCGATCGAGACACGTTGGATTGGCTCGAGGATTTCACCGGTGAACGCGTCGGCCGGGACGGGCAGGATCCGGAAGTGGCCCCGGTGGTCGGGGAGATGCTGGATCGAGTTTCGATCCTGCGCATGCCGGCGGTGAGCGTGAAGATCGCCCGGGATCGACTCCGCCTGAAGGCCAAACGTCAGTTCAAGAAAACGGTTTGGTGCCTCTGATTCGATCCGGCCGGCCGGTGGGGATCCAATGAGTTATATCACGTGAAATCTCGTCCGGCCTGGGTGCGACGGGCGAACAACGTGTGAATCCACGTAGATGCGTACGGCGTAGCCGGCGTGAGGAGCAGGACAACCAATATCATATTCGCACTAAAGGAGATCTGCATCGTGATGATGGTGGACACGTGGAAACCCAGCATCATCACGACCCACGACCAACGGAACCTGCGATTGAAAAGGGCCAGCATCGAGAGCGCTTCGAAGGCGGTCAGGACGAAGAAGGAAACTTCGAGAAGCTTCGACATCAACGGATGCTCAAGCACCATCAGACCGAAGTTGATGTTGAAGGGGCCCGGTTCGGCCGAACGGTGGGCGACATAGGAGAGGATCGACTCGTCGAGAAAGATCTCCGATCCGCCGACAGCGAATCGGCGCACGCCGACGAACGTGTAGGTCAGACAGAGAACGGTCGCCATCGCGAAGAGCGCGGCGGCGTACCGCGAATTCGTCGAAGACTTCCTGGGCTTCATCACGCTCAGAGCATCGACGCAGGGCGAAATCGCGAGCACGTAGGCGGAGTAGAGCATCGCCAACTCGCCATGGTTAATCTTGCCGAAGCTTCTTGTGAGTCCCTGGTATAGGGTCAAAGCAATGCAGGCTGGGATAGCAATTCGCCAGAATGGCCGCACGCCTAATATGAGCAATAGAAGCGCGATAAGTAACAGTATCTTCATTGTCCAGAGAAACGGCCCGCTCAGGATCAGCGGCCAGGCGTCAGAGGGAAGCAAATCCAGCACGCCGATCGGCGAGAACAGGACTAGGGGCATCGACGCCAACTCTTGGATGGGATCGTGCCAGAGGTGGTAGAACCACATGCTGAACACGGTGATCCTGAGGATCGCGGCTGATTCGGCGTTCGACGTTTTGTGGATCATCTCGGCTCTCCATCGCTGACGGTGACGCGGCGAAATACTTCGCGTGGATAGGCCTCGGTGTTGCTTCGCTTGCTTGCGGGGATCATGACCCGCCAGACAACCGCCTCGATGACAGGCGACCCCGGATTCTTTCGGTTGTATTCGAGCATCATGCTTTGCACGAGTCCGTCGAACTTGCGCCAGGATTCGACCTGCATTTCGGGGTCGGTCTCAGCGACGGCGGCCTCCGCAAGCTTCAACCAGGTTCTCGTGAGCCGGACGCTGAGGCTCTTAAATATCCTGGCCGCTGGAATCACGACATCTTCCCCGTCGGCGAGCACTCCGTGGCATTCGAGAAAGATCGGCGCCTTCCGCGCAGGCGTCGTGTACATGGCCCAGTGCACAAATGGGTAGGTCCTGCGACCGTCGGAGACAAGCTGCCCGGCGATGAGGAGCACGACGAATGCGACGATGATCAGTCCATAAACGGCATCATCACCGCGCAGTCTTCGTTGGACCTCGGGACGCCGGGCAAGCCACGCCAGCAGCAGGCCGTAAAAGAGGCACTCACCGAGGAAGACGGCGTCGACGCCGCTCCTGAGCCGCATCAGCAGTGCGGCGACCATGGTGAGGCCGATGACCCAAGCGACGTCGTACGCGGCGGCGGTTCCGGTTTTCGGTCGATCCGCTATCTCACTACCTCGTTACGAACATGACTGAATTTGAAGAGCTCCGAGTCGATTAACTAGCATTTTATAGAGGACCTGCCTGATCGGTTCCGCGCTGGCCGAAAGACTGAGTCGTTGTCCGACGAGCATCATGCAAGAACCAAAGTGACCCGCCTTGCGGGTATTTTCGTGACCGTCCGTCTAGTCCTCTCGCGTTGAAATTCGCTCATGGTCTGGAAGACGTCGCTGCCCTCCCCCTCGTAGGGACGCCCATTCATGCTGAATGGCTCGGGGGCGGTTCATGCATAATTCTTCCCAGAGGGCGCGGCGATCTGTGATCCCCATCCCGTGGGTACGAGATCTTCTGATAAGTGGCGTTTGCACATCGCTTTTAGAGCGAAAAGGTCCTCCTCGAAATATTTGACGAGATCGTGCCGAATCGCTGGGTCAAGAGGCGGTTTCTCGATCTTCGACAGGAATGCCCGGCCCGCCAGATCGCGAACCGATTCCGGGAGGTGCTTCCGGAGACGGGCTCTCACAAGTGCCGTCCGGGTCCAGACTTTTCGCAGCAGAGGATTTCGGATGATGCCCCCGCGATTCCGACGATCCATCGGAATTCGATCCCCGAGCGGCTCGACCTCGAGAAAATTGAAGAGGCCTTGAACCACGCGTACGGGATCCCGCACCAGGTCGTCGAAAAACACGACCTTTATTTGCTCCGTGGGGAACTCTCGGTAGAAGCTCTTGAGGAAAAAGGCGTAACGGCCGATCGCCATATACCGGTTGAAGGCGATCGCCCGGGGTGCGCGATCGATGAGCTCTGCGGCGATCGCCTCTTCGAAGGTGTCACGGTCGTCGAGACCATCCCGCCGGCGGCCGATGTAGTGGGCGAAGGCTCGCTCCACCGGATCGCGAAGGATCGCGATGATCTTCGCCTCCGGTGCGAACTCCTTGATCCTCGCGGCGGTGTGGATCGACTGCAGGTACACGGGTGACACCTCCCCACAGACCTGGATGTTGGTCGCGTTGGTGAAGAGATCGAGGTAGTCGTCACGATCGGTGATCGAGTGGCCCTTCATTGCGATCATCGCGGCCGCGGCGGGAAAATCGGCCATGTCCGGCGCCGTGAAGTAGTTCGGGGACTTGTCGCGTGGCATAAAGATCCCAGGGTGACGGACGAAGGATCTGTGCAAGCTGGTCGTACCACAGCGACTTCCTCCCACCAGGAAGAAGGTCGGTTTTCGATCAGCGCCGCTCATGCCACGGGCTTGCTCGCCAGCACCGCCGAATAGTGGCCCGTTCTACTTCTGGAGGGAAGCTTGTTGAGGAGTTCGAAGGAATTCATCAATCCCCTCATGCTTTTTCCGGACGGGGATCCGGCAGCGAAGAGACGACTCGCATGAAGGAAGAGCACGCGAGGAAGATGCATTATGAATGTACTTTTTTCCACCTTTAGGCCTGCATCCTCCACCATTCGAATTAGTTCGAGACGAGGTACGGTTCGGCCCATAAAGTATGGAACGAGCGACGATTGTCCCGGCCACGTGGAGGTCCGACGATTTCGGATCCAGACAATTGGGTTCTGCGGGTTGTCCAAAGTCACGAACATCAGGCCCCCCGGGAGGAGCACCCTTGCGAGTTCGTTTAGCGACCCGATCAAATTAGTCTCATCCTCGAAGTGATCGAGGGTCGAGTTCGAAACGATGAGATCGAAGCAGGGGGAGGAGTAGGCATCAAGGGATCTCACATCGGCTTGGCGGATTTTGATTTCGGGGTTGCGATCCGCCGCCCGTTTCGCGATCTCCGGCATCAGATCGATGCCTTCCACACTCGTGCTGACCGAACAGAGCCAGTTTACGAGGCCGACTCCGACGGCCTCGTCAAAGAGATCGGTCTTCAGCGTCGCTTCGAAGCGCCGTCCGCCGAGCCATTTGTGCATAAGGCGGAGGTGTAGACCGTCGCAATAGTCGCGCCAGAGCGGGATGGAAAAGTCGGCGAGTCCGCCGTCGACCATCTTTTGCCAGTGCCCTTTCTCGGAATCGGTTTGATTTCTCATTCGACGCCGCCGAGCTTTAACCGCATCGCCGCATTCGGCTGCCAGTGACTCCAGTGTCTGAGCTGTCGTTGCAGGGGATAGGCGTCGGTGACTCGTACATCGGGCGCGTTCGCCATCCGCCTCAGGAATGCGAGGCAGATCAACTCGTTCACCTCGCCGCCATTGCAGGCGTGGGCCCCCATGCCGAGTGGTACGAACTGTCGTTGATTGGGCCTGGCGGCCTCTCGTCGCAGTCGGAATGTGGCGGGTTCTTCGAGCCCTTTGGCCGTCTGATGGCTTTCCCAAACACAGCCTCTTATCAACCAGCCTTTAGGAAAACGGTGTCCCTCGAATTCAAACTCCCTGGCTATGCGTCGGTAGAGATACTCGCTCTGACTGGTGCGAAGCGTTTCCGCGAGGAACAGTCGCAGGGAGGCTTCCCGTGCTTCTGGATCTTCATCGAGGATCTCGGCGGTGATAGCAGACTCCGACGCCCATCGATATAGCAGCCAGCTCAGGAGCGACGAGACGTTTCCGGTCGCGATCCGATGCATGACGATGATGTTGTCGAGGCAGATTCGGTCGGGCATGCTCACATCCTGCTGTCGCAACCGTGCTAGCACCGAAGTGCCGGCAATGCCTTTGGGCCCTGTCTTGTTCAAATTGACCTTTTCGAGCAGCATCTTGCGCATTTCGGCAAGCATTTCCTGATCTCGTCGAACAAGCGATCGACTGATTCCCGACTTCGAAAACTTTTGCGCCAGTTCATCGAATCTTGCTTCCTCTTCGGTGCCCGCTTCGAACCCGAGCAGCAGGAGACTTAGCGATCGTCTCGCGATCGACTGCAACGCCGGATAAGGACTCGACTCAATCGCCGAGAACGATCGAAGATGTCGGCTGCAGATGTAATCCAATTGGTCTGAGTCCGTGGATGCGAACGGTCCAGACATCGCAATGCGAAAGATCCGCCCGTAGATAGCATGGGTCTCAGGTGACATGTAACGGAGAAACTTGCCCTCAACGCTCTTGGATATAGGCAGCGTGCTGGGTTCGAGATATTCCGAATGTCCCTTGATCAGTCTTCCGATCCGCTCTAACCCGAGCACGCAGATGGTTGGTTGGCCGAACTGGGACATCTTGAAGTAGGCCCCGTGCTGATCGAACTCGCGGAGGTAGTGGTCGCGTCGAGCGAGTGCTCGAACGCCATGCAGCACCAACAGTCGTCCGGGAGGTGAATCATGTGCGTTGCGCCGGGAGCGTAAATCGATAATCGCGACGATCCCCCCGAGGCCGAGCGTTAGGAGGAGAAGCCACGGAAGCGCCGACGGCACGTACCACCAACTGACTATGGACATGCCGAACCAGCCAAGAAAAGTTAGGCGCACCATCCGGCCTTCGCGCGGAAATGTTCGTGTGAATGTGGTGGAACAGCAGCCGGACACCAACCAGGCTGGGATTACGAGTGTTGCTAAGAAAGTAAGGAATGATAAATTTATGATCAAATTTATAAGTACCGTTAATTTGAAAGTGCTTTAAGGTAAGTTAACAGGCTAAATCATTTCTGTAAACTTTTAGACAACCTCTGATGTCTAGCGATAATCGACGATAGGAGTTTAGAGGTTTGTACTCCTTTAGTACTACAAGACTTGCACGTGCGATTTGGGAATAATGACCAACCAACCAGCGGTTGGTCTATAGGGTCGGTGACCGCAACCACGCCGACAAGTCGCGGTTGGTCATTCCCTCGAGGACTCGAACGTCTTCCCGATAGATTTCGATCAATCGGAACCGGGTCGCGGGGCGGATCGGAATTGGTTTGGTCTTCGACGTGGCCTTGTGGAAGAGTCCGTCGCGAAGCGACTGTGGAAGAAACGGTCTCAGCACCTTTCTGACTGGCAAGCTGGAGGCCCAGAGGCCGCCGACGGCAGGATTCCGAATACGTCCACCACTGCGATTGTGAATCTGCCTTACGTCGAATTGGAATTCGTCATCCACACCGAGGAATTTGCAGGTCGATGCCATTATACCCTGAGTGTCGCTGGCGAAATCCTCGTAGAAGTGAATCTGGATGTTCTCACGGGGAAATGCGTCGAAGTAGGTTCGCAGTTGATGGGCGATCATGCCGCTTGCGAGATAGCTCGCGTGCGCATCATCCCTCACGAGGTCTGTGTTGATCTCCCGTTCGACAAGTTCTTCGAAAGTCGGGATCTTTTCGAGGCCATCTCTCCGACGCCCAGTAAATCGTGAATAAACCCGATCGACTGGATTCCTTAGGAAAACTACGATCTTCGCATCGGGTCGGGTAGCGGAGATTCGTGACGCGACACGGGTGGAGGCGAGATATACAGGTGAAACATCACCGCGGATTGAATTCGTCGGTGCCGATGAATAAAGATTGATGTAATTTTTTTCATCTTGGACGAACCACTCGGGGATCGAAGCTCCCTCCTTTATGAGCGGCGACCCCGACAGATCACTTGCATAAAAGAAGCTTGAAGACTTTGACTCTGGCACGAAGATCTTGGGATGTTGCGAGAGATAGTGGTGCACTGAGGTCGTCCCAGCCCGTCCTGCGCCGACCACATAGAAGTCTGGAAACGCCGAAGGCGATTGATCATATTTAGCGTATTTTTCGATCACGTGGAATCCAATTCATGTTTCGCGAATCGATCTTCGCTCGGTCGTGACTTTCAACCCCGAGAGTCGGGTCCCTGACGTTCGTCCGGCACCTCAGCGAAGTGTGGGTTGACCGCAAACAACGAATCCCCAGCCGGGCGCGATCACCTTCGCACCCTCCGGCGTCGAGCAGGCCCCCGTCAGCGTGATCCAGCCATCCGGAGGCGACCATCCGGTATTTCGCTTTCGGACACCGCACCTCGGCGGCGGCGACGCCACAGCCAAGTCTGACAAGCCAGACGCCAGCGAGTCGCTTTATTACTAAATGACCAATTGGTTTTATTCGATCCATCGACCGCTATGGGATGCGGGGTAGGTTGGTCGCGGGAAACTTAGGCGCGGACGACCGAAGCTCGACCAGACGGCGGCCTCCGCAAGCTTCAACCAGGTTCTCGTGAGCCGGACGCTGAGGCTCTTAAATATCCTGGCCGCTGGAATCACGACATCTTCCCCGTCGGCGAGCACTCCGTGGCATTCGA
>JAAERN010000018.1 GCA_024230295.1 Planctomycetota bacterium | reverse complement strand
GATTGGCGACTCAAACGTGGGTTCTAGCGAGTATGTTGAGGATCCGGGTGTCGATCACAGCGATATGGGCAATTACGTTATCCTGAAAGGCTTGAGTGCTGCCAATATAGTGGTCAAGGCGTCGACCGCCGATGGTCTTGGCTGGGCTGCTGAAGGGCGGGGCGCCATCCGTGCACCGATCAACGCGGTTCAGTTGGTGGGGGTATCTGGCGGTGGTCCGCGGGTTGTTGGCAAGTTTTCAGCCGACTGGACAGATGATGAGGAGCCGGAAGGGACCTACATGGCTGGTGTGGCGGAAGTGGCCGATGGGTTCCTGCACATCACCGACGCGGCGAATGGTGCTAACGGTGCCTTCACGATTGAGGATTTCTCGAGAGGGGCGGTCTTCACTGATTTTGAGATGAGTTTCCGTCTGCACATGAGCGACAGCACATGCTGCGGCAGTGGGGATGACAACACGGCGGCTCATCGACCGGCGGACGGGATGAGCATCAACATCGGCAATGATTTGCCGGACACGATTGGTTTGGCCGAGGAAGGCTCGGGATCGGGCATTCGG
>JAAERN010000017.1 GCA_024230295.1 Planctomycetota bacterium | reverse complement strand
TGATTCATTTTGAGGGCGGTAGGCTGCCCAGGTGACAACAGAACCGACGCCAGACCCTGCCCAGTTGGATGCCGCTACCGCTGTTGCGGCTGAAGCGGGCGAACTGCTTGCCGCCATTCGGTTGGAAGCGGGCGATATTCCAAGTGACGATAAGACCGCGCTCAAGGCATTACGAGATCGTGCGGACAGCCGTTCGCAAGAACTCATCGCATCGCGGATGGTGTTGGCGCCCGGACAATCGATGTTGAGCGAAGAAGCGGTCGATGATGAGCGGCGGCTCGACGCCCGCCAGGTCTGGATCATTGACCCGCTTGATGGCACCTGGGAGTACGGACAAGGCCGCCCTGATTGGGCAGTGCACATTGCGCTGTATGACACTTCGACAGGTCGCATGCTGATCGGGATTGTGGATCTACCAGCTCAGGATCTGGTCCGCACATCAGCTGATCCTGATCCGGAGTTGCCTGCGCTACCAACGGATCGACCGATTCGAGTGGTTGCTTCGCGAACTCGGCCACCCGCTGATTTAGATGCCATCGTCGATCGCTTAGCCAACCGATTGGATCGGGAAGTCGAAGT
>JAAERN010000016.1 GCA_024230295.1 Planctomycetota bacterium | reverse complement strand
AGGTGATGCGGATGTCGATGTGGCAAGTGAGCCAACCGGATTCTGGGATACCAACTTCAGTTGCCAGCTTGACGACGAGCATGACGATAATGGCTCCTATGCCAACCAGACTCTGGCTGGGCGACGAGGTGACAAGAAGTGGCGAAGTGGATCCACGACGATTATTCCGCTTTACGCCACCCGATTCACTGCTGACAGCGCTGATAGCGGAACCTTTGTTACCTCTCTTGCAACGCCTTATACGCAAGACAGTGGTGGTCTCTTTTACCCCGATGAGGATGGTCACAAGTTCTCTCGAGTGCTGGAGCAACTTGGTCCCACAAACCAATGGCAAGGCCACTCCTATAATTCAGATGGCAGAGTCGAAGTCCTCAGCAATCCCTTCGTTTTCAAGCATTACGCCGGAGCGGAATCCGGCGACGAGGCGATCCAAAAACCGCTTCCCGACAACATGTACGAATGCGAATTTCTTGAGTGGAGCCCAGAGTTGGGTATCGACGGACCCCATGGGTACGGATCCTCTGACAACTTCCTGACATTTACGCACAATGACAATGCCGAGCAGGCTTGGAGCAGCAACTCCAAATTCTGCATCGCCAGTGGGACAACACCCACCGAGTGGCGATGGATGAACGACAGTTTGTGGCTCAAGGAGCATCTCACGTTCGACTACCAGGAAGAATGATTTGATAATCCCCTGTCGCCCCGTCCTGAAAGGGATGGGGCGGCATTTTCGCTCTCCGCCAGTCAATCACATCCCACCGTTGAGCATCACTTCCATGCACAGGCAGGCACGCGCGTTCACCATTGTCGAGTTGCTGGTTGTCATTACGATCATGGCCATCTTGATGGCGATCATTTTGCCATCACTCAGCGGTGCTCAAGCGAGTGCGCGCGAGGCACAAGAACGAAGCACTCTTCAAAATACTGCCGTGGCATGGAGAACATGGGCGTCTTCGCACCGAAACGCCTGTCCACTGCCAGGATTGATTCGCAGACAGAAGAAGGATCTCAATGGGGACGGCGTAGGGGACGAGTACATCCCCGGCAGCGGCCGAGAAGACGGCAATTACAACGATCACGCATCCATGCTCTCGCTGTGCATCATGGAGAACTTGCTGTCACCCGAACAACTTGTGTCGCCCAATGAATACAGTCCCGTGGTCTACGCCCATTCCACCTACGACTATGACGCACTTGGCCGTCCCGATGGAGACACCATCCACCATTGGGATCCCTACTTCGCGAATGACCTCACAGGGAATACGATCGGCTTCGCCAACAACTCCTACGCGATCATGCCGCTGGCAGGTGAGCGCCGCCGAAACCAATGGGATCGAACCGGAAGTTCCGCACATGCACTCATTGGCACACGCGGGCCCCTCGGAGGCGACCCAGCATTGCTCAATCCCTATGACGCGTCTGGGAATGAGCAAGAACCTTCCAATACGGCCTACCTCATGGCCAAGCCCGGCGCATGGCGAGGCATTTTGGTGTTTGCCGACGGACATAGCGACACCGTCGAGAGTTTCTATCCGGAAGGCTCCACTTGGGGAGCGATCCAGAACGACAGCACAGTCGAACAACTCCCGGACAATGTCTTCAGGGCCGAAGCCTGGGCATCAACCGCCTACAACACCCAGCAGCCTGATCAAGATATTTACGATGGTCACACCCTCGGATCTGACATCTTTCTCACGCATACCGTGCGAAGCGATGATGATAAGAGTTTGTGGAATAGCCAATCTGAGGTCAGCCCCCACGACATCGAGTACACGCCGCTGCACGATTGAGCGACACAAGGGCGGAGTGTCCGACCACAGCCCTGCTACGCTGCGGCTGGCATGCTCCAGTTTCTCCTACCACTCCTGACCTTGGCAGCATCGGCGGCTCCGCTTCCGATGCCAGCAGCAAGAAAGTCCTCCACGGCTGCAATCATCCCGATTCACGGCCCGATCGACTCAATTACCGTGGAGTCTCTCCGCCGCCGACTTGCCATCGCCAGTGAGAAAGGGGCCGATGCCGTCGTGATCGAGTTGGATACGCCGGGCGGCGAATTAGCTGCGACGCTCGAAATCACCAACCTCATTCGCACGAAGGCCCCCACTAATACGGTGGCATGGGTGAACCCATTTGCATTCTCAGCAGGAACCATCATTGCACTCTCAGCACGGGAAATTGTGACTGCGCCTGACGCGATGTTTGGCGATGCCGCTCCCATCACATCGCTGGGTCCAATTCCCGCCACAGAACGCGCCAAGATTGAATCACCACTACTGGCAGAGGTCATCGATGAAGCTCGACGCCATCACTACGACGAGCGGCTCGTGCAAGCTTTCGTCAGCGTCGGCATCGAACTATGGCTACTTCGAGATCCTGCGACAGGCGAAGTTGTTTTTGTCGATCGCAAAGAGTACACCGACGTCTTTGGAGTTGAACCGGATGTTTCGCTAACCTCTATTACTCCCCCATCTCAAGGCCTCGCTTTCAAGCCAAGCCCCCTTCTGAACTTTCTATCGGGCATGGATTCTGAATCCGTAGACATCGAGAACGACATCGCTGTGATTCCACAGTTGCCTGCCGCTCGTGCTCCCTTGACCACTGCAGATGCTGATCGATTCGATGTGCTCGGGCAGGTCGTCTCAAGCGACCGGCTCCTCACGCTCAAGCCATGGCAAGCGGAGGCGTATGGCCTTTCATCGGGCACGGTTGCCGATGACGAGGCGATGAGAAGGTTTCTTGGCGCATCCCAGATCGTTCGGATCGAACCCCAATGGTCCGAGGGGCTGGTCAAGTTGCTCTTATCCTGGCCGATCCGAGTGTCCTTCATCGCCATCTTCGTCGTCTGCATCCTGATCGAAATGGCGCTGCCAGGAACGGGTTGGTTTGGGCTCGGTGGTGCTGCTGCACTTATCGTACTTCTGGGCGCTCCGATGCTCATTGGACTCGCATCGTGGTGGGATGTTGCCGCTGTCCTTCTCGGACTGGTACTCATAGCCGCCGAAATTCTCGTTATTCCTGGAACCATCGTGGCCGGTCTCTGCGGCGCAGTGCTACTGCTCATTGGCCTTGTTGGCAGCGCCGTCAGTGGCGATCTGACCTCGACAACTGGGCAGGAAGAGTTGGTCCGCGGAGGACTGATTGTGCTCGTTGGATGCGGCATCGGATGGGTTGGAGCCTGGCTCACACTCAAGCGACTCGGCGAGACGTCATTGGGTCATCCATTGATCCTGACCGACGAAGGACCTCGCGCGCAATCCCCCTCAACCCGAATCGGCCTCACCGGTATCGTGATCGCCGATCTTCGCCCATCCGGTCGTATCGATGTCGGGGGCGACACGGTCGATGCAGTATGCTCGGGACGTTGGATCGAGGCAGGCGCGGCGGTACGTATCACCCGCGACGGACTCATCGTCGAAGTGGAGCCTCTGGAGTGAGCATCTGGTTGGCACAAGTTGCCGGGGAATCTGGCGACACGTTGCTGTGGGGCTTTGTCCTCATCGGCGCAACCATCTTTCTGGTTGCACTGGAGTTGGTAGTCCCCAGCGGAGGAATCCTCGCCATCGCAGCCGCTGCGGCGCTCATTGGCGCCATCACCGCCTTCTTTATGCACGATCCCGTCACCGGTGGAGTCGCGCTCGCGGCTATTGCCATTTTCGGCCCGCTTCTCGCATGGATTGCCTGGAAGTGGTGGTCGGATACAGACATGGCCCGCCGAATTGTGCTCAGCGACGAGTGCGATTCCTCCAACGAAGCTCGATCTGATCTGCTCGGGCGGCAAGGAAGGGCGGAAACAGATCTTCGTCCCATCGGTGTCGTACGTATTGACGACCGAAGGTACGATGCGCTCTCTGATCATGGGATGATCGGTTCAGGAAGCACCATCACGGTAGTCAAGGTGCTCGACAACCAGCTTAGAGTCCGCCGGACGGGAAGTACCGGCGGGGAGGAATCTTCATGACGCTGCTTCTCTCCATGAGCGAAATCACACTCGGCGCCATCATCGTCGGTGGAATCATTCTGCTGATCATCTTCCTGTTTGCCTTCCAGTACATAGGGTTGTGGATTCAGGCTTGGATCTCGGGCGCCAAGGTTCGCTTCATTGATCTGGTGATGATGCGATTCAGAAAGGTCAAGCCGAAACTCATCGTCGAAAACCGCATCACAGCCAAGAAGGCGGGCATCGATCTCTCGACAGCTCAACTAGAGTCACACTATCTCGCGGGCGGACACGTGACAGCAGTCACCCGCTCGGTCATCGCTGCGGGCAAGGCTAAAATCGATCTCGACTGGGATGTCGCGACCGCCATCGATCTCGCCGGGCGTGACATTCTTGAGGCCGTCCGCACCAGCGTGAATCCCAAGGTGATTGACTGCCCCAGCGCCGAAAGTAATAGGCCGACCATCGACGCCGTAGCAAGCGACGGTATCAAACTCTGCGCACGTGCTCGGGTCACAGTGCGAACAAATATCGCCAGGCTTGTCGGCGGCGCCACAGAAGAGACAATCGTGGCCCGTGTTGGCGAGGGCATCGTTTCCACGATCGGTTCCGCGAAGAATCACCTCGCAGTACTTGAGAATCCCGATGACATCTCTCGAACTGTTCTCGAAAAGGGACTCGATGCGGGAACCGCGTACGAAATTCTCTCGATCGATATCGCCGACATCGATGTCGGCGAAAACATCGGCGCGCGGCTTCAGGCCGACCAGGCCTCAGCAGACACAAAGCGATATCAGGCAACTGCTGAACAGCGTCGCGCCATGGCGGTCGCGGTGGAGGCCGAGCACAAGGCGGACGCCGAAAAGAATCGGGCCCTCGTCGTTCTCGCGGAAGCCGACGTCCCAAGAGCTATCGCCGACGCATTTCGAAGTGGAAATTTCGGCATCATGGACTACTATCGCATGAAAAATCTCGTAGCCGACACCGACATGCGCTCGTCAATCGCAGATGACGCCGGGCCGGCCGATGGAGCCAAGGGCGGGCATTGATGCCACGCTGACCCGGTGACCGAACTCTCCAACCCGACTTCATGGACAGCCCTGCACACAGGTCTGGCGATCGCCATGCCATGCCTGCTCGTTGGAAGTGCCTTCTTCAGCGGGGCGGAAACTGCCCTATTCAGCCTGACTGCACCCCAACGGCTTGAGCTCTCCGAAGGTCCACAGCAGCGGAACGCGGCACTTTCATTGTTGCGCCATCCGCGCATGCTGCTGATCACACTGCTGCTTGGCAACATGATTGTCAACGTGCTCTACTTCGTCCTTGCCTCGGTGATTGCTTGGGATCAGCCGTGGGGTACTGCAGGCGCTATCTTGATCCCACTTGCAGCACTTCTTGCACTCATTCTGCTTGGCGAGATTGCACCAAAGATGATTGCCTCTGCCCGCGCGCCGGTCGTTTGCCGGCTGCTCGGTCCACCACTACTGGCCATACATACGGCCATTCTGCCACTCCGCACAGTCATGGATCGCCTTGTAATCCGCCCGCTCTCGCGACTGGCGACACTCGATGGCCCAACTGCGGCGCTCTCACTTCAGGAATTGGACTCGCTGATCGACATCTCTGGCCGCGACGGGCACGTCGATCTCCATGAGCAGCGACTGCTTGCCGACGTACTCTCACTCGGTCGTACAACCCTCGGCGATGTCATGACTCCACGGACACGAATGGTCTCGATTCCAATCGATGCCACAACCGATCAGGCACGGGAGATCGTGCGTGAGCACCGGCTCATGCGACTGCCCGTTCGAGGCCGCGATCTCGACGACATTCGCGGATTTCTCCATGTCAAGGACTGGCTTCGGGATCCCGATGACATCTCCACAATGCTACGAACACCGCTCTACCTGCCCGAAGTCACAACCGTGGATCGCGCCCTTGATTCGCTCAAAGCGGCTCAGCGGCAAACAGCGATCGTTGTGGATGAGTTCGGAGGAACCGCTGGTGTTGTTTCGCTCCATGATCTCATCGAACCATTGGTCGGCGATATTGTCGATGACGCTGCGGAGCGGTCGCCTGAAGCGCGCCCACTTGGGCCGGGCCGCTGGATCGTTCCGGGAAGCTTTCCCGCTGACAGAATCGTCCTTGCACTACTGGGTCGGAATTCAAGCATTGGAACTGCAACGACGGTCGCGGGGCTCATCATTCGCCGACTTGGGCGGCGGGCAACTATCGGCGACACGATTCATATGGCGAATGTCGCGCTCAAGGTTCACCATGCCGATACCGACGGCACAATTGAAACTGTCATCGTGTCCACCGAGGACACCGCCACATGAGTACCGCAACAGTCATACTCCTGATACTCATCGCCGTAGCTGCCACCGCTCTTATGGCGATCTTTGCAGGCATGGAAACCGGGCTCTACACCCTGAACCGCGTTCGCTTGGAACTACGAACCGGGCGTGGCGATCGGCACGCGAGCACACTTTCAAGATTGATTGCGAGGCCACACCGAATGCTCGCCGTGATTCTCGTCGGCACAAACGCCGCCAATCAACTCGGCGCATGGGCAATCGCCACCTCCCTTCATGGCAGAGGATACGGGCCAATTGCATCGATCATCATCGACACGATTATTTTGGTTCCGGTCCTCTTGATCTTTGCCGAGATTCTCCCAAAGGATCTGTTCCGGGCTCATGGAGATCGTTGGTGCTACACACTGGCTGCACCGCTCCGCATCGTCGAGATCGCGATGACCGCCATTGGTCTCGTCGGCCTCATCGAATGGTTCGGCCGAGCCATCTCTTCAACGGTTGGCGGCAACCGAATAGGCGAGTTGACAGCCCGCCAGCGCATGAGTGATCTGTTCAAGGAAGGCATTGATGCTGGCGTATTAAGCCACGGACAAACGGCTCTTCTCGATCGTGCACTTGAACTCCGCGAATTGCGTGTTTCCGACGTTATGGTTCCATGGGATAAGGTTGGCACGATCGCTGAGAGCCATGATGATCACCAAGCCGCCATCGATTCAAGGTGGTCACGACTTCCGGTCATGGGACCGAATGGACGTGTTCTAGGAATCGTGTCGGTTCTCGATCTCGCATGTGCTTCGATTGGCAATCTTCAAGACACACTCGTACAGGCGATGATCCTGCAGCCCTCCGACCGGGCCGATGCCGCGCTGCGCTCACTTCGTAGTCATCAGACCGCCATGGCGATTGTCCACGACCGCGAAGGTCTACCGATCGGAATTGTTACCGTCAAAGACCTCGTCAAGCCGCTTCTTGGCTAACGGACCGTATCAGTGCCGGATCAAGTCCTTGACAAGAAGATCCACGCTCTTGCGACCCTGCCAGACATTGATACTCGGCTCCACGACGACATCAACTAACGCACCTCGGGGAAGTTCCTCGACCAGATGTCCGTGCCCAAACCAAGGCGCCCGCACAGAATTGAACTTGAGTTGGAGATGGGCGTTTCCCTTCCCCATTGGTCTGCTTCCCTCAATTCTCAGCTCGCGAAGTAGTACTCGGGGTGTCTCGTTACACCGACCAGCCGGCTGCATTTGCTGAAGCGAATCGACCGCTGCCGGTGTCATCTCTTCCAAGCGACCTTCGGTGTCGATCACCAGTGTCCGCACCAAGTCCTCTCGTGAGAGCTTTGAGGCTGCGTGATCACACAGCGCCTTCTGAGCAGCAGCAAAGTTGGATGCTCGCAGGCTCATTCCCGCAGCCATGGCATGACCGCCACAGGAAGTGAAGTGTTCGCGGCATGACTGGAGCGCATCATGAATGGAGTAGCCGTCGATACTGCGAGCCGAACCGCGAAGCATGCCGCCTTCAACACTACCGAGAAGTACGGTTGGGCGAGCGTACTTCTCGACGAGCCTCGAGCACACGATCCCAACGACACCAGGATGCCACGCCTCGTTTGCAAGCACAATCATCCGGCTCTCCGGCCCGGTCATACCAGCAGACTCAGCATCCATACATGCCTGCTTCTCAATCTCACGAGCCACTGCTTGTCGCTCGGTGTTGACCCCTGAGAGGCTCTTTGCCAACTTTCTCGCCTGCTGTTCGTCGTCGGTCAATAGAAGCTCCAACGCATCTTGAGCATGCCCGAGCCGACCCGCTGCATTGAGACGTGGCCCAATTCGATACCCAACTGTCTCCGAATTGATCGACTCACCCTTCTTCACACACTCAAGCAGCATCGCCGTCACGCCCGGAAAGTTGCACCGAGGCATGAGCCGCAGCGCCTTGGCCGCCATGCGACGATTTTCGCCGACAAGTGGAACGACATCGGCGATCACGCCCATGCCAGCCAAGCACAGGGAATCTCGCAAGAGCGGTGTCATCTGATCGCTCACCGCTTCTTGATCCTCATGAACAGATACGAGATGCCGTGCCAGCTTGTATGCAACAGCAGAGCCACTCAAAATCGGCCAGGCGTACTTACTTCCTGGCAGGCCAGGATGCACGATCGCGGCAACTTCGGGCAACCCATCCTCACTGGGCTGATGATGGTCCGTGATGATGAGATCCACGCCTAATTCAGCACACCGCTGAGCCTCCGCCACCGCAGTGATGCCGCAATCGACCGTGATGATCAGATCGGTACCCCTCGCTCGGAGTGATTCCAGCGCGGCGATGTTGAGGCCGTACCCCTCCTCAAGCCGGTGCGGAATATAGGGCTCGACCTCGATAGTCGGATCGATCGCCCGGAGCACTCGTGTGAGAAGTGCGGTCGAGGTCACCCCATCTACGTCGTAGTCACCGTAGATGGCGATACGTTCCTTCGCCCGAACAGCAGCCAGAATCCGATCGACTGCCTTGTCGACTCCAGGCAACGCTCCTGCCGGATCCAGCACCGCCGAAGCTGGGTGCAGATAGGCCACGCGAACCTCTGGATCGGTGATTCCCCGGGCCACCAGAACGCGGTCGAGGAGCTCCCCTTGGCCGGCTTGCTTGTCCCTCATCACCCACCGGCAATCGATTCCTCGCATCACCGCACCCTACCACAGGCCATTCATCACCATGCCACCCAGATGGGTCGGATTCCCTATCCTGCACGCCCCATGAGCAACCCCCTCAAGACCGTTCTTCTGTTTGGACAGCCCGGCGTTGGGAAGGGAACGCAAGGCAAGATCCTCGGCACGATCCCGGGATTCGTCCATTTGGCAACCGGCGACATGTTCCGCGGTCTCGACCGCGAGAGCGAACTCGGCCAGGAGTTCCTCAAGTACTCGATACAAGGTCTCCTCGTCCCGGACGATCTCACTGTTCGTCTCTGGCGACAGTACGTACAAGGCCTCATCGACACCAACCAATATCGCCCCGATACAGATCTGCTGGTGCTCGACGGCATTCCCCGCAGCGCAGCGCAGGCTGCGATGATCAACGAGTACATCGACGTACTTCGAGTCGTGCATCTCGTGTGCACCGACACTGACGCACTCGTCGAGCGCATGAAAAAGCGTGCCGAGCATTCCAACCGACCCGACGACGCTGATGAAACTGTTATTCGAAGACGCATCGACGTGTACCACACCGAAACAAGTCCAGTCCTCGATTATTACGACGACGCGCTCATCAGCAATGTCGATGCAGTTGGACTACCCGGCGAGATCCTCATGTGTGTCTTAAATGCAATTGTCCCCGCTGCTAAAGGGCGAGTCGGGAACCCCTTTGGATGACAACCAACGTCCTTAGAGTCAAAGGGGCCGTTCGCCGTTTTGGAGACTCGCACGCACTCGCAGGCGTGTCGATTCATGTAGAGGCTGGTGAACGCGTTGCTCTGCTCGGCCCGAACGGGGCTGGCAAAACCACGCTCATTCGTAGCATCGCGGGACTCAGCCGGCTCGATGCTGGCACCATCACAATCAGTGGGGCACCCGCCGACGTCGCATCGCGATCACGGCTGGGACTCGTCCCTCAAGAACTCGCTATTCACGATCTGCTGACTGCCGAAGAGAACCTCCGGCTTGTTGGCCGCCTGCACGGAGTCACAGGATCGGCACTTCGAGACCGTGTCGCAGAGGCGCTCGAGTGGACTGGTCTCACGCCCCGCAAGGGCGATCTTGCCAAGACCTTCTCTGGCGGCATGAAGCGTCGACTGAATATCGCTTGCGGAGTCCTGCACGAGCCTGACCTTCTCCTACTCGACGAACCCACTGTGGGCGTCGACCCACAAAGCCGAGAGCGGATTCGCGAAATGCTCGCTGGCCTTCACGCACGAGGCATGGCCGTCCTGCTCACAACTCACATGATGGATGAGGCCGCGCAGCAGATCGACCGCGTCATCATCATCGATCACGGTTCGGTCATCGCCAATGGCACGCTGGATTCGCTGATCAACGAGCACTTCGGCAGCAAACGCCGCATGAAGGTTGCGCCCGCCACCTCACCACTTCCAGGCGGATGGACTGCGCACGGCAGCAGCATGTGGCGAGATCTTGAAAGCGTGTCCGATGCCGTAGGTGTACTTACAGATCTCCAACAAGCAGGCACCTCAATTGAGGGCCTCGAGGTCGAAGCACCCACGCTACAGGATGTCTTCATTCATCTCACGGGGAGGGATCTCCGCGAATGATTCACGCACTCGTCAAGACGAAACTACTCGCACTGGTTCGTGATCCGATTGCACTCATGCTGACGTGCTTGCTCCCCATCGTTTTCTACGCGATCTTTGCAGGGATCTTCGGTGGCGGAGGAGGCACATCGGGCGGAGTGGGCAGCGGTATCGTGGCGGTACTCGTCGATCAGGATGACTCTCTGGCATCGAAGTCTCTCATCAAGGCGCTCGAAGATGCCGGAAGCGGCCTCCGCGTCAGCACTACGCAGACCATAGACGGCGTCACCTCAAACTGGACAGCGGACGCAGCGCGGCATCGCGTCATGAAAGGCAAGGCCGCGGCGGCGATCATCGTTCCCCATGGATTCGGTATCTCCTTCGGCCCGAGCGATCATCCCCCGGTCGAGGTTCTGGTCGATCCATCCAATCCAATTGCGGGCACGATGATTCCGGGACTCTTGCAGCAGGCGGCGATGCAGGGCATGCAAAGCACGATGATGCTCGAAGGAATGCGTCAGTTCGAGAAATACGGAGGACCATTGACGCCGCGGCAGAAGACCGCGGCGGCAGATCTTGCTTCACTGAGCGCTGCGACATCCACCGAAACATCTGAGGGAGGAAGCGGCATGCTTCTTCCCGTCACAATCGAAGATGTATCGGCCGCGTCGAACGATGAACCACCACGAACGATGTCCACCTACTACGCGGCGGCGATCGGCGTGATGTTCCTGCTCTTCTCGGTGGCCGGTGCCTCGGGTTCACTGCTGGAGGACAAAGAAGCCGGCATTCTCGACCGCCTGCTCTTCACACCACTTGGCATGACGCGGCTCTTGCTGGCCAACGGGTGCTGGATGACCATCATGGCAATCTGTTCGATGGCGATTCTGTTTGTCTTTGCGGCACTCGTCTTCAGTGTTGGCCCATGGTCTGGACCTCGGCTGATTGCCTGCGCGGTCGTCACCGTTGTCACTGCTGCGGCTACATCCTCACTCGGGCTGCTCCTTGCAACGGCCTGCCGAAGCCGCGCCCAACTCGCAGGAATCTCCACCGTGGTCATCCTCGCCATGAGCGCCATCGGCGGCAGCATGATTCCCCGGTTCGCAATGCCGGTCGCTGTTCAGGAGATCGGGTGGTACACAACATTCAATGCGTGGGCGGTCGAGGCATATCTGGAAGTCTTCTGGTACACACCCACACATGCCGGACTCGGCGAGATCTTTACGGGACTCACCCAACCGCTTGCGGTCCTTGTCGGCATGGCCATTGTCTTCTTCGCCGTTGCCCGCCTGCTTGCAAGGCGATGGGAGCAGGTGTAGCTCAGCACAATCAGACTCGCGATTGCGGATCGGATGACTGCTCCACTACGATCTTCTACAGTTCCAAAAAGAAACTTCTCAGCATCCCTTCCTGATGTACAATGCCCTTCCGGCCAGTTCGGTGGCCATGCTCTTTCTCAATCAGGTGGACTTCCTCGTCGATTCCTCTATTGCCGCCATGGCAATGGGTGGGCCGATGAGTGCGATCCACTACCCATCGGGGCCGACTGGCATCGACCGGGCGGGGAACGTATGTCGTTGCGTGTCGCGGTGCATCCAACCGCGTTACCAAGGGTGCAACACTTTTAACTGGCAACACCCAGTACGCACTCGCGGCTTGACCGCGACGTTCAGTGACTGACGTCCGATAGGACACTGAACGAAGCATCGGACTGGCTTCAATGGGCTGACAGGCCTCTGCGAAGTGAGACATTTGTCTGTCATGGCCTGCAGGAAGGTCGTTGCTTACCGTCCTGCAGGGCGAGAGTAAATAGCAACTGCACACGGAGACGCGGCATGCCGACCGTCTCGGCACGGGGGTTCGATTCCCCCCGGCTCCATTGACCCGCATGCCAGCGGGTCTAGATCGCAGTGTTCGCCGCCAGGCGAAGACTGCTGTCTCCTGCTCATCTATCCATCCTCCACACGCCCCGTTCGACTCCGCCAAAATAGCCGAACCACCTTACGCCTCGGGAGTCCCAGAAGATTCCCCAGACTCCTCCGAGCGATCTTCCTGCATCGCAGCCGCATGGCGGCGATTGACTGTGTTCACGCGCGACCAACAGCCGACCAAGAGTACGACGAGTATCGTCGCGGCGGCATAATGGCGCATGCTTTCTGTATCGAGCGCTGCCGGAAATGATTCCACTTCTCGCTCAATCGCTTGCCACTCGCGGCTTGCCCACGAACCGCGGGGTGTCGACTTACAACCGACCAAAAGCACTGCACCAACAAGCATGATGACTACTGTTCTCATTGAGTAACCCTCCTCTCAAAGCAACTGCCCTCCACTGTAGTCGACATCGGGCGCGAATCCAGCAGATTCGAACTCCTCTTTATCGCGAGCAGGTCGCACAATCCGCAGGGGCGAGGTTCTGACCCCCCCGCACCTCCCACTGCTCCAACATCACCAGAAAATCGTTTGTGTCGACAATGTTCTCTGGGGTGGCACGGATACACAAACCCGAGAACGGTAATCGGCGTCTGACTGCACATCGCCTAAAGCAGCCGTCGCCACACCGACGAGGGAAGTGACAACCGTTGCTGAAGCCACGATGTGTGTCAAAGCGATTGAATGATTGAGATATTCCATTGATCCAAGAGACCTTGCGCTGTGTGACTCCCCTGCTGCTCTTCAATCCCTACAGGGCTACGCAGATGAGCAGCCCTTTGGATTTCACAAGAGTCGAATTCGGGCCGTAATCCGTCTGCTATATTGAGGAATGCGTTTCCATCGACAAAATGTCTGCCCGAGATAGCCACCCCATGCAGCCAATACTTGCCTCGCTCGTCATGCTCTTCACCGCAAGCGGCGCCTCAGTGATGAAGGACACTCCGGCGGGTGCTTGGAAGGGTGACATTCTCACTCCCCAGGGCAACATTGCGGTCGTCGTCTATCTCCACGAAACCGATCGGGATGCCTGGGGCGGCTCCATTGATACACCATCTCAACACTCATTTGGCTTACCGCTGAGCAGTGTGCAGGTCGATAGCGGTCATGTCATCGCTGAATGCGCCGCGACCGGCGGTATCTGGGACGCAACACTGGCTGAGAGCGGCGATGCCCTCCACGGAAGGTGGAAGCAGCGAGGAAGTGAGTTTCCTCTGAACTGCACACGCATTCCCGAGAAGCCACCCGTGCCCGCCACACTGCTTTCGGATCTTGTCGGCACATGGGAGGGACCACTGAATATTGGAGCGGTGCAACTTCGGCTGGTGCTCACACTCCAGAAGTCCTCCCCGACCACGCTCGGCGGTTTCATGGTGAGCCCGGACCAATCGCCGGACGAAATTCCTCTGGGCCGCGTCGATTGGGTCTCGGATCGAAGCATCCGCGTCCTCATCGGCTCCCTCGGCGCGACCTTCGACATCGCCCTCTCGCCTGAGAATGATGTTCTCGCCGGGAAGTTTGCGCAGGGCGGCGGCGCATTCGACATTGAACTGCATCGCGTCGAGAAGCAAACCGTCATCAACCGGCCACAGGAACCAAAGCCACCCTTTCCCTATTCGGCCGAGGAGGTGAGTTACCGCAACGACGACGGTGATGTGACGCTGGCAGGCACGCTAACGATTCCGCAGGGCGATGGACCGTTCCCTGCTGCGGTCATGATTACCGGCTCGGGTGGGCAGGATCGCAACGAGGAGATCTTTCGGCACAAGCCATTCTGGGTAATCGCCGACCATTTGACGCGGCGCGGAATCGCAGTGCTTCGAGTCGATGATCGCGGCATTGGCGGGTCCTCGGCCGGGCCGAATCCCGGAGAAGCGACCTCACACGACTTCGCAGGGGATGTCGAGGCAGGTGTCGCGTTTCTCGCAAACCGACCCGAGATCGATACGACCGCCATTGGGTTGATCGGCCACAGTGAAGGCGGCGTGATTGCCCCAATTGTTGCGTCGCGAAACTCCAACGTCGCCTTCATCGTCCTGATGGCCGGCACCGGTGTTCGCGGGGACGCGCTTCTCATTGCGCAAACTACGGCCTTGATGCGAGCAGGCGGTTCAACGGAAGATGAAATCTCGGCAGCCACAGCCACAAACCGAGCGCTCTTCGCCGTACTCGCAGACGAGTCGCTCTCCGCCGATGTTGCCGAGCAGCAGATACGGGCAATCATCGAAGCGGACCCAGAGTTCGCCATGGCCAGCGCCGAAGAGCAAGCAGCCGGAATCCAACAGGCCCTCTCACTGTTGAACACACCCTGGATGAAGGCATTCGCCAAGCACGACCCCGCGATCACCCTCAAGGAAGTCAGCTGCCCGGTACTGGCAATCAACGGTCAACTCGACTTACAGGTTCCCCACGAGCAGAACCTCCCCACCATCGCAGCGGCTCTGAAATCGGGCGGAAACACAGACGTCACCATCCACGCATTCCCAAATCTGAACCACCTCTTCCAACACAGTGAAACAGGGCTCGTTTCGGAGTATGGGCAGATCGAGGAAACAATCTCCCCGGATGTACTCGACCTTCTGTCACAGTGGATTACTGAACGGTTCCAAGGCATGACAGTGGAGTAGTCGCGGAAGCCCAGCGACACGAGCTCCGCACACTGACATCGTTATAGATAGTTTCTTCAAAACTATTGGCAACTCGGTCAATATTGCTACCCAGCGCGGGTAACGCCGCCCCGCCGATATTTGATGCCACAATGAGACCGACCAGCACAACAATCGACCACAGTTCGATCTGGTACTTCGTCTACCGCGGTGCAGCCACAGATCACTACTCGTTGTGTTCGTTCACTTGAGCGACTTGACTCCACTGAAGATCTATCACCAGTGTTCCATGATCAGACGGAAAGGAGCGATCTTCGAGAGGAATCGACTCATCCTCCCACACTCGCGGCAGGACGAATCCCCGCACGGGACGCAGTTGCCATCCGGCCGCCGGATTCTTCAGGTAGAGCCGATCGATTCGCTCAAGGCCCTCCGGCTTTCGGTTCTCAGCCCTGAAGGATGGTGAGTTTCCCCGAAACATGGGCGACCACGTAATGCCGGGGTACTGCGCCGGGCTGGGGTGGACGAAGCGAAACGTATCCACAAGTCCTGCCTTCGCCACCGCAGTGCTGACAGGCAAGGGAAGCTCGCGCCGGTTTCGATACATGAGTGCCGTGTCGGCAGTCCAGTCGAGATGCGACGGACAGTTCCAGTCACCACCGACGAGCAAAGGAACATCGGTGGCGAGTTGGCCGGCATCGCGAATGTGCTCAAGAATCGCATCGGCTTGCTGCACTCGATTGGACCGAGTGTGCTCGGCAGCAAGGAGTTCTTCGTCACTGATCTCGGGGTTGTCGCGAAGATCGTGCGTGATGTATGAGCGCCAGTCGATCCAAATGCTCCAAGCAAGCAGCGATCGTCCCTGCTCGTCTGTCAGCCGCGTGCCGATCCCATGCCACTCGTGGTGGAAAAATGTCGCGTCGATCGTGAGCGGAGTAAGAACACACAAGTGCTTGCTCTCAGCCTGATGCTGATGCCAGCCGAGCTCACCGGCGAGCCACTCGCCCAGCCGCGGCCGCTCGCCGTCGATGTCATAACTCTCCTGCAGCAGCACGATGTCGGGCTCGGCCTCGCGAATGATCGCCAGCGCCTTCTCCGGACCTTGCTTCACATCGTTGGCCCCGTGCAGCACGTTCCACACCATGACGCGGAGGTTGTCCGTATCAGCAGAGGCTGCCATCGACGCCGCTATCGCAAGAACTGATATTGCAGTGAAACCCATCCCTGATCTCTCCTGATACTGAGATTTTGATACTCACAACATATCCACAATGCTATCTTGCGATGCCCTGAATTGAATCCTCGTAATTGACTCTCTATGGTTGGCGACACGGGCATTGGGTCCGGTGGTCCGGTGGAGGAACTACATGCGATTCGATTGGCATCGTGGCGTGATCGGCGTTCTGGTCGCT
>JAAERN010000015.1 GCA_024230295.1 Planctomycetota bacterium | reverse complement strand
TGATGGAGATGATGGAGATGATGGAGATGATGGAGATGATGGAGATGATGGAGATGATGGAGATGATGGAGATGAGGAGAAGCCTGAGCCGAAAGAGCCCAATCCCAATGTTTTCCTGACGGTGATCGACTTGGCCAATCTGCCGGAGTTGACGGTGCTGGGTGAACTGGCCCTGGTCGACGAGCAGATGGGCTGGAGCAACGAGTTCAAGGCCAATTGGCCAAGCGATGGCAAACTGCTCTGGTCCAATGCCGGGGGGTACCGGTACTGGGGTTGGCGCGGGGGGCCGATGATCGATGATGGCATGCTGATGGAGGGGGATGTTTGGTGGCCCGGTTACGGCGGGACCGCCGGGCAGTTGCTCTGCTTCGATGTCGGGGCCGCCGCCAAGCCGAGCTTGGCCTCGTCCGTCAACCTCTCGGTGGAACAGAGTGAGGATGGCAAAAACAAATACGCCAATCGTTGGAACTTCAGCGAGGCGATCCTTAACGACAATGGCCTGGTTTACCTGAGCAGCCAGCACACGGAGTACATTGAGTTGGAGCCGGAGGAAGATCCCGATCCCGACCCTAAGCCCGACCCCGAACCCGACCCTGATCCTCCCGGTGAGATAGAGCCGATCGACCTGGAGAGCGACCTTGGCCGGGCGTTGGTCAAGGCGGCGATTGCTCTACTCGGGGATGAAGGCCTAGAGTTGGTGGATGATGTGGTTGCCTTGAACCGGGTTAAACTGGAGGATAGCGAATTCATTGAGGTGGTTCTTCACGCCGAGGATGCGGATGGGAATGAGATGATGGTGCTGGCCAAAGTGGAGCAGGCCGATGACGGAAGCTTTGAGATACTCAACGTTGACATAGCGCCGATCGATAAGCCCGAGCCGGAACCAAATCCGCAGCCGCGAGGGTACTGGATCACCAGCTACGAGCTGCACGTGGTTGACTACACGGACATGTTCAATCCGGTGATACGCGAGCCGGCATCGATTCCCGGGACACTGATCGGCACATCGCACGGCGGCGCGCTCCTTTACACGCAGGGCGCACACTGGACGGACGAGCATAAGTGGGATGGCAACTGGTTTGACGCCAGTTCGTACGATGGCCTCGAGGCGTACCTTGTCGATTCTGTCGAGCAACCCAGCAGTTGGCCGCAGTCGTACAAGGTTACTGGCGATGGCACGCTGTACATGACCTTTTCCGAGACAGAAAAAGGCGAACCCGC
>JAAERN010000014.1 GCA_024230295.1 Planctomycetota bacterium | reverse complement strand
CCGCTCTGCTTCGGCAGTCGATCCTTGACAGCGCGATGGATGCCATGATTACAATTGACATGGAAGGACTGGTCGTCGAGTTCAACAATGCCGCCGTCAACATGTTCGGCTTCGCTAGAGTCGATGCTATCGGCAAATCCATATCCGAACTGATTGTGCCTCCGGAAATGCGTAAGGCACATGAGCAAGGCCTTCTTCATTACCGGCGAACTGGCAAGGGTAAATCACTTGGGCAGCGAATTGAGTTGCCGGCAATTCGCGCAGATGGATCAAGATTTCCGATTGAAATGGCGATCGTCCCGTTCAAGCATCAGGAAGGCGGGTACTTCACCGCTTCCATACGGGACCTGACCAATCAGGAGCGGGCAGCAGAGACGATTAGACGGGGCTTTGAGCAAGAGCAACTACTCCAGCGGGAGTTGGACCATCGTGTCAAGAACATGCTTGCGCATCTTGTGGCGCTGTGTCGGCGTGCTGCTACAGAGGAATCCAATGACGGTTCGGCGATCCAGTCACTTGTTCATCGAATCGAAAGCATGTCGCAGATCCACGATCTACTTGGGAATGAATCGAAATCTGGATTGGGTATACGTAACCTTCTCGAGGTGTGCACTGAGCCATATCAGATATCCAGTGAAAGTGTGATGATCAACGGGGCAGAACTGAAGTTGCGAGACAAGGCTGCAATCACGCTGGCAATGGTGTTCAACGAGTTGGCAGTCAATGCCAGCAAATACGGCGCTCTGCACCATGAAGGGGGTGTCGTCAAGATCGCGTGGGAGATCCAGAGTGATGATGAAGGGGCATCGTCCTTGATGATCTCATGGGAAGAGATGCACGATGCCCATGTTCCGCAATCGCTTGATGGCGGGCTTGGAACGGAAATTATTCGGGCTGCGATTGGATATGAACTCGGAGGGACCGTTGTGCTAGAGCCGACTTCGCAGGGGATCTTGTTTCTCGCTACTGTCCCGGTTGCTCAGGCATTGCTTGATGAAATGGAGTGAATGACATGAAATCTCCAGTAGTCCTTCAAGAGGCGGTATTTCATCCAAAGGTGTGTTTGTACTGGCTGTTCTCCGGTGCCATCATCTTGACTGTCATCGTCATCACAATTCCACTTCTGCCATTGTGGTTTCTGTTTGGGATGATCGTGACCAAAAAATTTCTCGAGCACATGTCCTGCACGTTGACTGACCGGACGCTGGTCGTCAAGAAGGGCTGGCTCAACCGGATCGAAAAGACGATTCCGTTGGAGAAGATCACCGACCTGGCCATCAAGCAGGGGCCGATCATGCGAGCGATGGGGCTTCATCTTCTCAGCATCGAGACGGCGGGTTCTTCGGGCGGTGCGGCATCCGGCTCGCTCGTTTCGTTGATTGGCATCGAGGGCACCATCGCCTTTCGCAATGACGTTCTGGCCCAGCGTGACAGCCTTGTATCTCAGCACCACATGAGTGAGCATGCTGCCGAGCCGCAGAGAGACACGCTTGTTCACATTGGCGAGACCCTCGATCGTATCGAGAAGTTGCTGCAGTCGGATCGTCGTGCCTGAGCGTGAACTCAGAGATCAAAATGCTCGAGTACTTCGAGAAGATCGTTGACGTCGACAACGCTGTCTATACACATGAACCATCATGGAGCCGCTTCGTCTTCGCGCCTATTCTGGTAGGTACCACTGCACGGCCCACGGTTGACCCAGCACGCTGCACGCCTGATGCTGGCGGGCCGGGCTCAGAAGTTTTCCTCTGCGGCGACCTTCGGGATCTCTTTGTCAAGGCTCAGGTCAGTGACCAGTTTCTTGAGCTGTGCATTTTCTTTCTTGAGTGCCTTGAGTTCTTTGGCTTGATCTTGTCGCAGGCCGCCGTATTCCTTACACCAGGGGTAGTACGTCGCCCGCGTGACGCCAATGCCTTTGCAGACCACATCGATGGTCTCGCCTTGACCGAACTCTACCTCCCAAATGACGCCCGAGACGATCACTCGGACTGGACTGGGTTTATAGGGGGAAAGGTCATGCCCGTAGTCAAGGTTGCGCCGGCCGATCGACACACACGCCGACGCCCATCCCCTTTGGTTCGGGATCGGGGTCGGTGACGGTCACGTCATCCTGATTTCGCTCAAGGGAGTACGTATCAGCGCCGCCGAGATCGAGGAGCAGACTGAATGAGAAGGCGTGGGTGGCGTCCCAGTGGTAGGTGTTGCTGCCTGAGCCCCCCTGCGCAGGTCGCCGGGCGGCGTAGGTGTCGTCGCCGGCGAGATCAATGAGATACGCGATCGCCTGCTGCGCGGCTGATGCCTGCGCCATGCCGTCTGCGTTGTAGGTGTCGTTGCCGCCGCGATCAAGCAGCGCGCCCGCTGCGATATCCCAGGCGGATCCCTGATCTGCCGCCGTCATGGCGTCGTAGGCATCGTTGCCCGCGTCGTCGACCAGGACACCGAAGGCCTGGTGGACGCCGAAGCCCTGCGCGTAGCGATTGCCGTTGTAGATGTCATTGCCGCTCACGTCGCGCAGCACGCCGAGGCTGTGGTAGTAGCCGCCCCCTTGGCTGAATTCGCCGGCCTGATAGTGGTCGTCGCCCGCAAGATCACACAACACGCCGATTCCCCCCGCCGCATACTTGCGGTAGCCAAAGCCCATGCCCTGGCTTAAGGAAGCATGCACATTTGGGGTGCCATAGACAGATGACGTCGGCCCGTCGGCGATGTGGCGATCGTCGCCGCCTGCATCCAGCACGAGTCCAAACCCACGCGGTCCGCCGACGGCGTCTGTGAGAAAGTCGCCGAGGTACTGATCGTTGCCTCCGCCAAGATCCATGACGATGCCCGCCCCATACACCGCGGCGCCGATCGACCAGTGCGTTCCCATGTAGACATCATCCCCGCCGCGGTCGATGATCATGCCCGCGCCGAATGCGCCCGCGCCGGTCGAGAAACGGCCGCCTTTCTGCCCGTAGCGATCGTCGCCGCTGCGGTCGTCGATGATCCACGTGCCGAAGAGGCCTGCAGCCGGACCTTGCGAAGGCGTGCCTGTGTAGACGTCGTTCCCGCCGAGATCCACAACGAGTCGGTCGCCGAGTACGAGGTCGCTCGCGGTGTAGCGATCATCGCCGCCCATATCGAAGACTTCGGCGAGTAGGCTCATGTCATAGGTGTTGGGGCCATCGCCGCCCACGACGCGCCAACCGTTGCGACCATGTTCGCCGGCAAGGATCGATCCAGTGACGCCTGGAGGCTTCGCGCGGCCGAAGAAGGGCTGTGACGTTGCTTGGGGAACGACAAGAGAGGCGGTGATCGCGCCGAAGTCGATGTCCACCGATGCGCGGATGACGCCGAGCATCGCGGGTAAGTCGTCCTCGATATAGAGGGTGCCTGCTGGGACTTCCAGAAAGGCTAGCAGCCGATCTGCCAACTCGCGATCGCCGCGAGGGCGGTTGCCTGGCGAAGGCGTTGTGTCGAGCATGTCTGCAGCGATGTCGCGGATGGCGCCGGGATGCTGCGGCAGTTCCCGTAGTGAGTCGGTGACATCGAGACCGAGTTCGGGAAGCGCAAATGGGTGCGTAAATGGCGCGAGCACACGGGAGAGTTGGTGGTGATCGGTTTCGGTGTGGCCGCGATCTTTGAGCACATTTGCTACACGTTGGGCTTGCTGCTGGATGTTTGGCGGTAGGCCGAGTGCGGCAAGGTTGACAATGGTTGAGGCGGGAGGGTGCCATGTCTGTGTGAGTTGGCGCGGTAAGCCGATGGTGCCGGTCGGTGCCTTGGGGACCGCACTGAGGAATACTGGGTCGTGATCAGACGCGGTGCGCTTGCCTGCTCGGGGGCGCAGGACCTCGGCTCGCTGTCCTGTCCACTGATCATTGAGCAAGATGTCGTCGATGTGAGGGCCGGTTGACTCTCCGTCGAATCGGTGGAACGTACCTTCGCCTTTGGAAATGCTTGGGGCAAAGCCAGCATCTTCGAACGTAGTTATGGGAGGACTTCCGGGTGAGGCGTTGAAGTCTCCCATGATGGCGATGGGCAGTGGCTTGCCGTCGCACCACTCCGGCAGGCTCGACACAATGAGGGCGGCGCTCTGTGCTCTGGCTTCGCGGCCTTGATGATCGAAGTGTGTTCCGACGAGGAGTATGACGGGGCTGGAAGTTCCGGAGCGGCGCACGCGGGTCCACGTTGCGGTTCGTGGTAGCGCTGCATCCCATCCGGTGCTGCTTGGCGCGTCCGGTTGCTCGGAGAGCCAGATCTGTCCCGAGGCGAGGATCTCCAGTCTGGTGGGGTCAATAAGCAATCCGCTGAACTCGCCGTTCGAGGTGCGGGGCGTGCCGACTTGCGTGTACTGAGGCAACGTCTCAAGGAGCCACGTGAGTTGGTGGGGGAGCGCTTCTTGAATGGCAATGGCGGCCGGGTCGGTTTGGCGGATGGTGTCCGCGACGAGCGTCCGGCGAGCATTCCAGATGTTGGCGCCGTCTGCAGGATTGTCATAGCGGATGTTAAATGTCATGAGCGTGACCGGCGATCCGCTTGTAGATGCGATGGCGGTGACCAGTATGAGTACGGGGAGTGACATTGGCAGCCATGATAGAGCCGCTGCCTTGGTCGACCCGACGGGTCGAAGGGGGAACTGCGATGTGCTTCCAGTGTGTGGCGGTTCAAAAAACAGGCTCCCCATTAGCCGAAGCCAATGGGGAGCCTTCTCTTCCTACGCTCTTTGTGGGTCGGGTGTGAAAGCCGTGCATCTCGCCGACTTCTAAGGCAATTCAGCGGTGAGAATGGTCTCGGCGGAGTTTGGCTTCCAAGGGCCCGCTAAGAACGAAGGGGTGTGGGTAGTGTTTGAAGGTCCGAGCTGAGTTTGGGCAGTGCCCTTTTTGAAACCCCTCGCACATGAGGAACCATGCCTCACAATCGCCTTTAGGCAAGGCGGAATGTTGAGGATTGCGGGGCCGGGCCTTGCCAGCGACCCGTAAGTTCTTGACATTCAGTGGGATGCGTGACGCAAAAAGCTGCAACGAGCGTGCGTCTATGGTGCGATGTGCGGTATGGAAGGCTCGGGTTTGGCCTGCTAAGGATTCAGCAACTTCGCCAATTCGATCCCATTGAACGGTCCGCCACCTTCGCCGTCCATACCAGCGAGATTGATGTACATGTACTGCACATCGAGCACGCCGTTTGGGCACAGAATGGCGTGGTCACCAAAGTGTGGTTCATAGGTCGGACCTACAAGCGTTCCGTCAGGCCCAAGGAAGTGAACATCGCGGACGGCGGACTCGGATTCCCAGTCGTCAAAGTCGACGATGTAATGATGTTCTGCCCTAGCGTGACAGTCTTGTGTCCCATCACCACATGAGTGAGCGTGCCGCTGAGCCGCAGGGAGACACGCTTGTTCATATTGACGAGACCCTCGGTCGTATCGAGAAGTTGATGCAGTCGGATCGTCGTATCTGAGCGTGAACTCAGAGATCGAAATGCTCGAGTACTTCGAGAAGGTCGTTGACGTCGACAACGCCGTTCATGTTGAGGTCCGGGCCGCAGATGGATCCCGCAGGCTGAGACCCCCACGCGGCAATCACGCTCAATACATCGTTGATATCGATCGTCGATGTTCCGTCAGCGTCGCCCTCGAGCGCCGGTTCGATCAGTGCCCAGTGCCCGTAGTTGTAGTTGTGAGCCCAACTGATGATCATGGTGCCCGAAGCGTTGGCATCTCGGGGCGTGCCGTATGGCGAGAGGGGGGGTGCGCCGATGAGTCGGTGCCCGATCAGATGGACGCCGTTCTCGGCCGACGCGACAAAGCCGTGGCTGGTGTACTGGGCGTCCAGAAATTGGCCGTAGACCATGCCCGCATCGGTGATACCAGTCAGTTCGATGGCGATCATGCCAGGAGGGAGCGTGAGAGATGTGGCTGCGATTCCGTCTGGCCCGGCCAAGAGCAGGTGTGGATCTTCATTGTTGGTGTGCCACGACATCGCGATCTCGCCGTGGTCATTGGCGATGACATCGAAGTTGTAGGCGGCGCTGATGCTTGCTACCGGATTGCCGAGCGCGAGTGTTCCGTCATCCAGCGTGGCGAGATAGATCGTGTGCAAGCCACCACCGGGCCAGAATCCATTTGGAGCGTGCGCCAGAACGAGGCGATCCTGCTGATCGACGGCGACGCATCGGGTCGCCCCGGAGAGGCCGGGGGCCGGGTCGGACAACGCCGATCCATCCCAGAAAAATGCGCGTGATGCGGACCCGTTGTTGAAATTGTTGGTGCCGACGACGATGCCGGACTCGTTGACGTCCGCGGCATACGTCGGGGCAGTGCTTCCCTCCAGCGTGCTTAGTCGAACATAGCCAATGTCTTCTTGCCAGACGAAGCCTTCGTCGTAGTCCAGACCCAGAACAAAGCCGGAGGTAGTGACATGCGTGAGCCCGGTGAAGGGCCCGAACGTTGCGTTTGCAACGGCGGTTGCGCCAGATGGATCAATGTGGATGATGCTGTCGGTCGTGTCGTCAATTCCGAAGGCAGTTCCGTCGGCTGCGAGTTGGTGGCCCTCTGTGTAATCCCACTCAGCCGGAACGATTTGTACATTGCCATCCGAGTACAGGAATGGTTGGCGGGTCATATCAAGCCCATACCCATGGAATACAAATCCCGTGATTCGATTGTCATTGTCGAGATCAAACGGAACAAGTGTCTTTGTACCGTTGCCTTCGGGATGTTCAAGCACGGTGACGATGTAGCGATCGGGGAATGTCTCGCTTCCGGCGATTGCCGTGGTCATTGTCAGGAGGCTGCACGCTGTCCAAACTCGGTGATTTGCCATGGTTGTCTCCGAACCCGATCTCTCTGAAAACCACCTTATCGCTTTGTGCAAGCAGCCAACAAGAGTAGATCTTCTGATTGGTGAATTTCGTGCTATTGGCTCATGAAGAATCGCTTGCAAGCCTCTTGTGGGCGAGGGGACGCTCGTGGTGACTTGGCAGACGAAGCATTACGCCACCAGAGTTTCGTGTCCATCACCGGTGTCGCAGAAGACTTCCATGAAGGATGACGCACTGTGTGACATGCGGTTGCTCGGCCGACCGATCGGGTAATGCGAGGGTGGGATTCAAAATAAAGTGCGACAGAATTTAAAACATCGCATCCCCACAGCGATTTGATCGAACAGGCAGTAGAGGTCCGATGCGCTCACGGGGAGCAACGGCACGAAGCAACACGAAGCAAGTTGTTTCGTGGGTATGGATGAGATGCCGTGGAATCACGGCGGCGGAGTCGGAGCGAGTCAAAGCAATGTTTGATAATCGATATGGTGTCGCAGGTGCTGTTGCCATGTTTTGCCTCGCAATCGTGCCTAACGCGATGTTTGCTGTTGAGCCGCCGGATGGTGCTGAGATTCAGACGACCCACGTTCGCTTGGTGTGGGAAGCGGTTCATGCCGCTGATCAGTATGAGTTGCAGGTCGCGATCGATGATGGATCGTCCAACCCGTTTGCCAATTTGCTCGGTGACGCTACGACGGCGACGGCCAGCCATATCGTCAAAGACTGGCTTGAGTTCGGGGACAACTGCCTGTGGCGGACCCGCGCGATCGTGGATGGGCAACCAGAGGCGTGGCTTCCGCCCTTATCCTTCTCGATTCGGGGCATACCGCCCGGATTCCCCCTTGAGGTCGAGGTGAAGCAGGGGATTGGCATGGCTGCTCCGGGATTGACCATCTTCAATCACTGTGATCAGATCGTTGGATATGACACTGACGGTGGTCTTCAACTGCTTATCGATGCGCCGGATCGACTTTCGGACGTGCGGGTCGTGCCGGATGGCCGGTTGTTATGCGTCGGTGGTGGGCAGGCGAGGATACTCTCCTTGAGTGGCGAGGTCGTTTGGAGTTCGCCGGACGACGCCGATCTTCGGGTCCACCATTGTGCGTCCATGACGCCGTGGGGCGGCGTGCTGATGGTGGTGCGCGAGTACCGCGACATCGAGCAGGATGGTGTTGTCCGAAACTGGCAAGGTGACCGAATTGTCGAGATGGATCCCGAGACCAATGCGATCGTATTTGACTGGTCGACCTTCGATCACTACGACACGGGTGATTACGACGTCCACCAGACCAATCATTGGAACGACTGGACGCATGTCAACGATGCACACTACGAAGAACATGATGGACGCGTCTGGATTTCCAGCCGTCACCTGAGTCGAGTGACGAGTATCGACTATGACACAGGCGACATCACTGCCAATATTGGTATGGCAATGCCTTCGGGTGATGTACCAGTCGGTGATGATCTGTTCTCGTATCAGCATTCACCGATGCTGACGGAAGATGGCACGCTGTTGCTCTTTGACAATGGCAATCGCCGCGGTGGCAAGGATGTGGGCAGTGATGGCTGGTCCCGCGCCGTCGAGATTGCGTTGACCGGCGATCCTCCTGCCCAGGCCGAGATCGTCTGGTCATGGGAGACCCCGCAATATTGCAGCTCAACCGGAGATGCCAATCGACTGGCGAATGGAAACACGCTTGTGACCGCGACGCAACTCTTCGGTATACATGAGGTGACGGCAGAGGGCGATTCTGCGTGGAACCTGTCCATCCTGAATCAGGAGGTATGCGTCGGACTCCGTGCGGGATACCGGGCCGTGCGGAGCCCGAGTCTGTACATGAATACGAATCCACAGTGTGCAGGCGATATCGATACAAGCGGTGATGTGGGAGTGGACGACCTGCTGACGCTCATCGGCCAATGGGGGCAATCGGGAAGCGCGGATCTGGATCAGAGCGGCGATGTCGGGATTGACGATCTGCTCATGATGCTCAACGCGTGGGGGCCCTGCATCTAGCGTTGGGCAAGAATGGTCTTCAGATTGAAATGGTGTGTTCCATCGCTGGTTTTGTAGTGGCGAAGCCTGTAGCACTGCCGAAATCGATGACCTGCTGTAGTTGATCGAAGCCCTGGGAGTGTGTTCGTCAACACCGTACCTCGATATCCAGCACGCAACAGTCTGCAAAAGAACAGGCTCCCCATCAACCGATGGCCGATGGGGAGCCCTCTCTTCCTGCGTTCATCCCGATGCACCATGGAGACCGCGAGTCTTGCCGATGTTAAGCAAGTTCAGCGGTGAGCTGGTCTCGGCAGAGGTTGGCCTCCGTGAGCCTGTGATGAACGCTGGGGGTGTGGGTGTTGGTGGTGCGTTCGGGCCGTGGCTCTCCTGATGCCCCGCACAAGGAAACAATGTCCCAAGGCATGCATAAGGCAAGTCAGAAACATGAGGTTTCGGACGCCATCAAGTCAGTGGAGGCGTAAGTGTTTGTGCCCCAACAGGCTGTGCGGCAAAAAACTCTTGTGCTATGCGAGTTTGGCGGTGGTCGTGACTGCCGGGTTGGCTTGTCAACGCGAGTACCCTCTGGCGATGGACGGCAGCGCTCGCTTTGATACGTGGCTTCTCGGCCGGGCTCAGGATGGCGGGGTGCCGCATCTGGGCTGCGTGCGGGAGTGTTGCAGAGTGGCTCGACGCGAGGGGCGGGTGGAGTATCCGTGCAGCCTTGGTGTGCGGGACAGACTGACCGGCGCGCTCCTGCTTATCGAGGCGACTCCAGCGGTTGAGTCGCAGGTGGCGATGCTCCACACGCTCGCCGAGGTCGATCCGCGAGATCGTGTCCCTGTCGACGGTGTGCTTCTGACGCACGCGCATATCGGCCACTACGCCGGGTTGATGCAGTTCGGAAAGGAAGTCGCCGCCACCGATGAGTTGCCGATCTTCTGTACGCCGAAGATGGCGGACTTTATTCGTGCTCATGCGCCCTGGTCCGGGTTGGTGACAGGCGGGCATGTTGATCTGCAAGAGATTGTGATGGGAACCGATGGGGCCGCGGTATTTGAGCCGGTCGAGGGCCTCCGAGTCGAGGCCATCCAAGTGCCACACCGGGATGAGTACAGCGATACTGTGGCGTTTCGACTCCACGGTCCGGCAAAGACACTGCTGTGGGTTCCCGACATCGATCAGTGGTCGAGGAACGAGGGCATGATCGAACGGTTGCTCGATGGTGTTGATGTGGCCTATGTCGATGGAACGTTTTACGACGAGCAGGAGGTGGGACGATGCGCCGACGAAATTCCCCACCCCTTCATGCGGGATACCCTGACCACGCTGGGCGATCTGGCAAAGGCGCACCCAGGGCGGATTCAGTTTATTCATCTCAACCACACGAATCCCGCACTCTCCGATCTCAAACTCGTGGCTGAAATCGGTGAACGAGGGTTTGACGTTCCGGAGCAGGGAAGATGGGTCGGCCTATAGGGCCGGTATTCGGACTCAATAGATTTTCGGGTGCCTGTAAATCCGAAAGTGCTGCAAGATGTGTTGAGTTCATATCAATTCGTCGAGTAGTCTGAATCAATGCGATCGCGACGAGAAGTTGTAGGAACCGGACTAGGTGTATTCGCCGCGATGGCACTGCGTGGAGGCGGGGCGTTCGGGGCGAGGGTGGCCGGACTGCGCGCAGGGGGTCACAGTCACGGCGAGCGGGGAATGGTGACGGGTTGCCCGAGCACCGGAGCCTGGCCGATTGCCGGTACCTCGCCACAACTCATTCTGCCGGATACGACGCCGACCACGTTGGTGGAAGGCCTGCCATTCATGCCGTGGTACACCGGTGATAGTTTTTCCGGATTGGAACATCCGGCGACGCCCCCGAACTGTTTCAAAGACGGAATGCCGGCGGTTTCAGAAGATGTTGATATCGTTGTCGTCGGCGGCGGGATTTCGGGGTTGGCTGCCGCTTACCTGCTTCGCGATCACAAGCCGGTACTCATTGAAATGGCCGATCGGTGCGGCGGCGCGGCCCGGGGCGAAACCTGGCGGGGAATCCCCTATTCGCTTGGAAACGCGTATGTTATCACGCCGGATGAGGGCACATTCCTCGAGCAGATCTACTCTGAACTCGGAATGGACGAGGCGGTCCGGGTCGATTCGAACGATGCGCCGATTGAACTGGAAGGTGAGATTCTCAATGGCTTCTTTGACGGCGAAGGTGTTGATCCCTCGCTGCTTCCGGCTCTGAAGAAGTATCGGGAAGTCGTCTCGTTCATGGCGAACGAGGAGTATCCCGATATTCCGCTTCCCGGTGGTGATGACGATTGGATTCGTGAACTCGATCAGCGCACGCTCAAGGAAGATCTAGAAGCGCGAATGGGAATGGAGATTCCGCCGCTGCTTGCTGGCGCAGTGCAGGCGTACTGTTACTCATCCTTTGCAGCAGGTTGGGATGAGATCAGCGCCGCGTCGGGCTGGAACTTTCTCGCCGCGGAGGAGTTCGGGCGCTGGGTGACGCCCGGAGGCAATGCATTCATGGCGCAACGCATGTGGGAAGTGCTCGCAGCGATGGATGACGATGTTCCGGAACCATGTAGGCCGCACCATATTCGTGGGGGCTGCCGAGTTGTCGATGTTCGCCCGCTACCGTTTAGCCGTGAGATGGTCACCTACGTCGATCCGCAGGGCGAGTGCCACGCTATCCGCGCGAAGCATGTCGTGATGGCCTGTCCCAAATTACTTGCCAAGCGAATCATTCACGATCTGGGTGATCGCGACCCAACGAAGTACGAGGCGTTCGCCAAGTTGGAGTACAGGGCGTATCTGATCGCGAATGTCCTGCTCGATGCGCCGATCAAGCGGGACTTCTACGACATCTTCCTTCTGGGAAACGGCGACTTTCCAATGACCGAGTTTGAGGCGCAGCATCGCGGCGAGGTCTGCGACATGCTGAGCAGCATGTTCACGCGGCCGACTGGGCAAATCGGCTCAAGCAGCGTGTTGACGCTCTATTGGCCGCTGCCATTCGACTTCGGGCGTTGGACGCTCCTGATCGGCAACGGTTGGCAGGACTACGCATCGCGGCTCGCTGTGCAGGTTCGGCGCATGCTCAAGATGCTCGATGTGTCGTCGGCCGCGGTCAAACAGATACGTATGACGCGATGGGGCCATGCCATGCCAATCGCTGCGCCGGGGCTCATTGCGGACGGGACGTGCGAGGAACTTCGCCGTCCAATGGACGATCGAATCTGGTTCGTGCAGCAGGACAACTGGGCACTTCCCGCAGTTGAGAACTGTTTGCTCGACGCGAAGACGTATACGGACCAGATCGCGGCATTGCTTTGAGTTGTGATGGTGGGGGGCAGATACCAGGGCGATTGCCGCTGGAATCAGAGCAGCGATGGTGAATGATTTGAAGTACATGGTGGGATCCTCGATCGTTCCCCAAAAATAGACCGAAGAAATCTGAGGATCGTCAGGGGCCGTCCTTGCGAAGAGCCGCTTTGCACTCACCGAGCAGTGCGGCCGTATCGACTCTGATGTCGGTGCCGCGGCGAGCGTTTGCGAAGGAGTCGATGATGTCCAAGGCATCAGAACGTTGCTTGTCAGTGCCCTCACTCCACATGAGGCAAAGGGTTACGAGCGATTCGCCGTCAACGCCCACATGGCCCAGCAGGCGGTTCTGCGCAGCCTCATCGGGGTGCGCCCAAGACGCAGACCAGCACAGCGGCGGCGCTGTCAGGCCAATTGCGAGTGGCGCAGTATCGAGGGTCCACACCACGGACTGTCGCTCGCTGTTCCAGTCGCCGTTGGTGATCGAAGGCTTCTCGGCGGCTTTAAGACCAACCGTGACCTCGCGGTTGGTCAGAATGGAAGACGTTGCTGCCCATGCCACAGCAAGGCGTGGGTGGCCATCGACTGCATTCGCAAAGTCGGCCTTCAATTGATCGTTGAAGTCTTTGGGAAAGCACGCAGACACCTCGTCTTCAAGTTCGTCGAGTTGCGTCATCCAATCGCTGTTCAGGTCCATGTCGAGACTGCGGGCGATGATCCGATTGGAGAGGTCGGATATGTCCAATGTGGGGCTGGTGAGCCTCAACGCTTCGCTGGCGGTGATCCAGCCGCGTTGCCAGAGAAATGCCACGGCGGCCTCTTGGATTCGAAGCTCAATAAAGTTGGATAGTCGTTCGCGTCCCGGGCCATCGCCAGTTACGTCATGCTCCGGAAGCGCTTTGTACGAGAACAGAAGCGCCCAACCAAGCACGGCGGCGTCGCGAGCGTCAGGAGTGAGGCGGTCATCAATGAGTCGCAGGATTCGCGGGAGCATGCGGTTGCCGCGGAGGCCCTTGCGAAGGTGAGTTTTGATTCGAGATACCACGGCGTCAATACCGTCTTGGAGGGCGAGCATGTCGGCCAACGCGTTGACGTCGCCGCCAAGGCACTCGAGAAAGCAATCCGCCGAGCCAAGTGGCGAGTCATAGGTGGCCCAACTTCCCTTGCCTCCGAACCCATCCGGCCAGCCGGTGCCGGAATCGATCCCGTGAAACACCAGATGTGCAGGCTCAGTCTGTTTGCCGTCATTGCCGCGTGAGCGGGGTGGGGCAGACTCCGGCTGCCCATAGGCGTCCTCCAAGGCTGCGATTTCGCTTGGCTCGATCCCAGCGTCAACCTTGGTGCCGCGAATGAGTCGGTCGCCGTCAGGCTTGAGTTCGACTACGTAGTCGAGGTGGCAGGCCGTTAGTGTTGAGACTGCGAGGATCAGGGTGAGTGCGCGGATCATCGGCATTGCTCCAGAGCTTGTATTCAGGGTGTTTGTGGCTTCACCATTCCCCGTAGACTAGCGGCTCGATGGGAAGGACTGAGCGAGACACGGCGGCGGCGATTGAGCGTTGGTTTGCGTTGCACGCAAGAGACTTGCCGTGGAGGCGGGATCGGACGCCCTGGCGATCGCTCGTAAGTGAGTTCATGCTGCAACAGACGCAGGTAATGCGCGTATTGGAGCGATTTGAAGCGTTCATGCGGCGGTTTCCATCGCCTCGCGATTTAGCGGAGGCGGATGAGCAGGACGTCATGCACATGTGGCAGGGGCTGGGGTACTACCGCCGCGCTCGCAATCTGCAAATGGCGGCACGAGAGATTGTGAGGAAGCACTGCGGCGAGGTTCCGCTCGATGTGAGTGTGCTTCGGACGCTGCCCGGTGTCGGGAGGTACACGGCAGGCAGTATGGCGTCAATCGTCGGGGGGCATCCCGAACCGATTGTCGATGGCAACGTGTCGCGGCTACTGGCGCGGCTTCATTGCGATGATGGTGCTGCTGAGGACGCTGCATTTGCCAATCGAATGTGGGCGCGTGCGGGTGCGCTCGTTGAGTGTTGTGGCAGTCCGGCGCTGCTCAACGAGGGGATGATGGAACTTGGTGCGAGAATCTGTGTGCCCGCCACCCCGCTGTGTCATGAGTGCCCGCTGAAGCGGCGATGCGCCGCGAAACGGTCGCGGCGGCAGCATGAAATTCCTCGCCCAAAGCGGCGGGCGGCGTCTCGGGTGATTCACCATCATGCGGTTGTGATTCGCAGGCGTGGGCGGTGGCTCGTGCAGAAGCGTCCGCCGGGCGGTCTTTGGGGAGGGCTGTGGCAAGCACCTGCAATCGAAGACACGATGGAATTGGGAGTGAAGGCAGTTGTGAATCGAATTTCGTTTCCGGTGGTGAGCGCCGTGAAAATTGAGACATTGACGAGGAAACTGACGCACAGGACCGTTCATTTGCATGTGCATGCAGGTGAACTTCGCAAGGGGGCTCGGGTTCCGTCGGATGACAGCGTTCGGTGGGCTCGTCAAACTGATTTGCGCGACATGGCTTTCAGCAGCGCCGCTCGGGCAGTGCTGGCGGTTATCAGCGAATGACGAGACGTCATTGCTCAGGATCGCGGGTCGAGTCTTTGGCTACGGGGTTGCACGAGTTCCCGAACGACCAATGCGACGCCTGCAACGAATGACATGCAGATGACCACCATGATGGCGGGATCCAAGGTCAGCCAGGGCTCCTCATAAAGGCCCCACTTGGCTGTTATCTCGACGACATTCCAAATGATGATGACGGTCGGAATCGCATATCTGATCGCAAAGCCCATGTCCTTGATCCGCAGGAGGCGGACGAAGAGCCACATTCCGAAGGCGAGGCTCAGCACAAGGCAGGCGTAGGTCAGAAGGTGATGTACACCCAAGAGGGTTTCGTCGTACAGAAGCAGAAGCAATACATAGAAGAACCACAGAATTGAGATCATCTCAAATGCGGTGCGAGGGCCGTAGTTGATGACCGTTCCGGTCACAGGGGTCTTTGCTGTGAGGTGCAGTTTCTTCCGAAGCCAAATGAAGAGATTGCAGCGGATGCTCTCGTGCATCACGAGGTATAGGACGAGGAGGAGCAGGAAACTCCATGTGTGCATCATGAGCCGGTACTCGCCCGCGGTGCCATTGACTTCGGCGATGCCTAAGACGGTTGCGGCGTAGAGCAGTCCGTATTCGACTGCGCCGGTCCAGAGCAGCACGCCGGCGAACGCGCCGAGGAAACTCTGCCACGCAGATGATCGGGTCCAGCGAGTGCCCAAGACGAGAAGGCATCCCGCCAGGAAGAGGCTGGTGGCTCCCCAGCCAATCTGCTCATCGAGATGACGATTCATGACGACCATGAGCGCATGGCCCAAGGGCATCATCATGAATATCAGCAGGAACGCTTTGAGGCCTGTCACGGGTGGACTCCAATCGAGGTGGACGGCCCTAATTCTATTGAGAACAGTTCGCAATAGCAAGGGGTTCGGTCGTGGGAGCGTGCCTTTAGAGATGTTGCTTGGTGTTGGTGGGTGTCCAATGCTGCCAGATTGCGGGGTGGCTATTTCGTTTTCTTTTGAGGAGTGCTGACAGAAATGGGGGTCTGCCGCGGATACATGGTGACCCGGGAGACACTCGCCTCACGAGGAACTCCCGGCCTGAGACTGATAAAATTGCTCCCTTGCACACGAATGGGGCTCGCCGACGGTCGGCGAGCCCTGTTCGATTTACACATGGATTTGCGTACGTACTGCTAGAACTCGCAGGGCAGGGCCGATGCTCCGAGTGACTCAAGGGGCTCTGAGTACCAAGTTCCTTGCGAAGGCCTATCCAGCCTCGGCCGCCTCGACTCGCTCGAGTTCTTCTTCCGAAGGCTTGGCGTCCCCCTCACTCGGGTAGGCGATCCGTCCGTGATGGATTGCGCCGACTCTCGCGAGAATCGCTTCCTTGACCTTGCTGAGTTCCGCCAGAGTCATGGGGCACTGATCAAACTGGCCGTCAAGGAGCCGCTTCCTCGCCAGATCATGCACCAAGCCCTCGATCTGCCCAGGCGTTGGATCGACCATGGCTCGGGTGGCGCTTTCAACGCAATCCGAAAGCATGAGGATGGCTGCTTCCTTGGTATTCGGCTTTGGTCCGGGATAACGGAATTCGACTTCCTGTGGCGACTCCTTGTCGCCAGCCTCTTCCGCCCGCTGCTTGGCCGCGTGGAAGAAGTACTCCACAAGAGTCGTGCCATGGTGCGACTCAATGAAGTGAATGATGGCCCGTGGTACGCGATATTCACGGGCAAGCTCAATGCCATCCTTGACGTGACCAATGATCACGAGAAGGCTCATCGCCGGACTGAGATTGTCGTGCCGGTTCTCTCCGCCTTTCTGGTTCTCGACGAAGTACTGCGGTTTGTGCATCTTGCCGATGTCGTGATAAAGCCCGCCGACATAGACCAACAAGCCGTCGCCCCCAATTGCCTCTGCTGCAGCCTCGGCGATGCTCGCAACTTGAAGCGAGTGGTCATAAGTTCCTGGTGCCCGCTGTTGAAGTTCCCGAAGGAGTGGCCGGCGCGGATCTCGTAGTTCCGCCAGAGTCATTCCTGTCGTGATGTGAAAGACCCGCTCAATGCTCGGGAGAATTCCGAGAACGAGGAATCCAACACACAACGCAACGCCGCCAGCCTGAGCGGCGTCCGCGACGACTTGCAGCCATGCCGCGCTGAGATTGGGCAACTCGATCATGGCCAGCACGACAGCACCAACGGCCGATACTGCCGCTGCAATGCTCGACGCTCTGATCAGGCAGGCTCGGCTTCGGACCTCGTCAAGTTGAGCGACGAGTGTGCCTGCTCCGGCAGCGAGCAATAGAAACCACCCAAGTGTTTCCTGCAAAGCGAGCGTGACAATGGCGGCTTGAATGGCGCCCAGTGCAATCGCTAGCCGTTGGTCGTAGGCGAGCCGCAGAATCATGACCGACAGCAGCAGTGGCCCGAGCGATGCTGCGAGTGCAAGCGCAGGAGCGTCTGCTGAGATCAGGACGGAGATGTACAGGGAGAGTGCTACGAGCAGGCAGATTGCAACGAGTCTCAGCGGATTCTTGGCGATTCTCTTGTGCGTCATCGACGTGAAGGCGGCGAGAAATATTGACAGCGCTGCGAGCAGAGAAACGATGCCAATTCTGGGAATCCATCGCGACGACCACGGTGCGTTGAGAGCGAACATTTTGGCTTCGCGGAGCACCTCTTGTTGCTGGGAGTCTGAAATTCGATCGCCTGCGAGGTAGAGCGTTTCGCCAGCCCTGTGTTCGATCATGACCGGCTCGACACCGCTGGCCGCTTCGGTCCTCAGTGTGTCGGTTCTGTTTCGATCGAGCAGCAGGGAAGGCCTTGCTTCCATGGCGATTCGTGTTGCGACAAGACTGTCGACTGAAGCGGGGAATCCCGCTCGCCGCACGATTTCTCGGAGCCGTGGTGGCACGTTGCCGTCTTGCAACTCCGTGACATTCAGCGGCTCGCCTCGCAGGGGCCGCTCGAACATGCCGTTGTCTAAACCGAGGGCTCGGTTCGTGGCCGCTTGCGTCGAGAAGAGTTGAAAGGTTTCCGGATCGAGAATCGGTGCTTGAATGAGCGATTCCTTAACAAGGGCGTCCGACCACTTTGTCCATGCGTCTGTCGGTCCGCCGGGACCGGCGAATGGCTTCACCTTTGCGAGATTCGCTTCGTCCAACTTGAAGAGTTGCTTGAGTTCATCAGCGACATCGACAAGAGATTCGGTTCCAGCAATGGCGGTGGGGAGTCCCAAGAGTGAGGAGTGAAGCCGATCCAGCGCCGCGGTGTTTGGAATGTAGATGAAGGGCGAGGCGGCTTCCGCTTCGTCCCGGAGCGTTTGCGTCGCGGCAGCGTTCTCGAGCCGGTAGTCCAAGCGTGTCAGTTGCGCTTGCTTGGTGACGAGGCCCGGATACGTCCAAACCTGCTCGCGAGCCCACGCAACCAGAATGCTCAGGACGATGAGAAACGCGAAAATGATGATTGCCGAGCGAATGAATTCGGGGCGGCGAATGGCTTGGCGGATGTCCGCGGCGGGCTTGGGGATATTGCGGCGGATTTCCTGTCGCCGCTGCTCGCTGCGTCCGGATGTCTTGGGCTTGTTCGAGGTGTTCATCTCGGGCTGCTCGTCGGGTCCGGGAAGCGTGAACGCTACGTGAGGGAGGTTCTCAGTCTCTGGGCTGCAGTGTACTCATCAAGGACCCCAAGGCGCGGTACGCTTCGCTCTCGGCTCTGGAACCGCGTCATGAGGACAGTTCAATGCCATGTTTGCGAATACAGTTCGGTTTGGCGGCGATGGGTGCCGTCATGTGTGGATGTGGGGCTCAGTTGGAAACTCCGGCATCACCTGCCGGCATGACGATGAGTCCAGATCAGGCCGTGGCAGCAAGGTCCATTATGGCGAATGCCACCCCGAGAACCGCTGCTCGGCCGCTGCAACTCCTTCCGGCCGAGGGAATCCGCTGGAGTGATATGAGCCGGGCAGTTCAATCAGCGGGCTCGGCAAAAACAGCGGTTGTGCGGTTTGCTGTAGTGGATGAAGAAGTCGGTCGCGATCGATCCGAGTTTCACCTCAAGACTATTGAGGGATACCCCGCAATTGTGATCGCAACGCGGTCAAGCGAGGGAGTTGTGGTTGAGGCGATTACAGGTCCCTATCCGGACATAGAACCGGCGCAGCAGGCTTCGACTCACATTCAGGCCGCTGTTCTCAAATCACTTCGGGCTTGGGGGCTGAAGCCCGAGTTGCCCTAAGGGTCGTTGTCACGACGAGCCAGTGATCGGGGGTATTGCGGTGTGATAGTCAGTCGCGATCTGGAAGTGGTGCGCTGCTCGGAGGACCGTGTCTTCGCCGAGAACTGGTCCTTGAAGTTGAATCCCCACCGGAAGCGACACGCCCTCAAAATTCGCCGTGCCAGAGGGGATCGACACGCCGCAGGTACCGGCGATGTTCGCAGTCACCGTGTACTTATCGCACAGATACATGGAGAGGGGATCGGAATGCGTGTCGAACCGGAAGGCTGGCGAGGGTACTGTTGGGCCGAGGATGACATCGACTTGAGTGAAGAGTCGAGCGTATTCATCATGGATGAGACGACGTACTTTCAGTGCTCTGGTGTAGTACGCGTCGTAATAGCCAGCGCTTAAGACATACGTGCCCAGCATGATTCTGCGGCGTGCTTCCACTCCCAGTCCTTCGCTTCGGCTTGCGCAGTACAACCCCTCAAGATCATGATCCTTTCCCGAAGCGCGACGACCAAATCGAATGCCATCGAAGCGAGCGAGGTTGCTCGACGCCTCTGCCGGGCCGAGTACGTAGTAGCAGGCGATTCCAAGGTCGGTGGTCTCAAGATGCACGGTCGAGACGTCGCAACCAAGGCTTCGATACACATCGGCGGCTTCTTGAACAGCCGCGTTGATCGCTGGATCATTGTCGGCGGAGAGGTGTTCTTCTGGGATGCCGATTCGAAGTCCATTGAGCGGGCGTTCGAGGGCCTCGATGCCAGCAGGCGGCGCCGCCATAGCCGAAGTGTCATCAAGTTCGTCCTGGCCAGCAAGTATCTGGAGCAGAAGTGCGGCGTCTGCGGCGTCGCGGGTGAATGGGCCGATCTGGTCCATGCTTGGTGCAAATGAAACGAGGCCCCAACGGCTGACCCTTCCTCCGGTAGGTTTCAGTCCGGTGATGCCGCAGAAAGCCGCGGGTTGTCTGATGGAACCACCTGTATCGCTGCCGAGCGCGCAGGGGACGAGTCCCGCAGCGACTGCGGCCGCGCTTCCACCGGAGGAACCACCGGGCACAAAGTCTGGATCCCATGGGTTGCGAACGACGCCATAGGCACAGTGCTCGGTCGATGATCCCATGGCGAACTCGTCGCACCGAGTCCGCCCGAGCAGCACTGCGCCCGCGTCTGTGAGGCGGCGGGTTACTGTGGCGTCGTATGGGCTGACGAAGTTCTCAAGGATTCTGGATCCACAGGTCGCGGGCTCTCCCGCAACCATGATGTTGTCCTTGAGCGCGACTGGCACGCCGGCAAGTGGGCCGGGATCACTCCCTTGCGAGATCGTGGCATCGACACGCTTGGCCATGGTCAGAGCGGTTTCGGCGCGAACATTCTGAAAGCAGCCCAGACTCGGATCTACCGCCCCGATGCGTGCGATGTAGTGCTCAGCGACTTCGACGGCGCTGATATCACCGCCACGAACAGCAGCAGCAATTTCGCGGGCTTTCTCCGGGATCTGGCTCATGCGGCGCCTCCGCCGTCAAGCACTCTGGGAACCGAGATGAAATCGGCTTCGGTGGCCGGCGCCATCTCCAGAACTGCAGCCACGGGCAGAGGTTCTGTGGGTTCATCGTCGTGCAGGCGCGAACAGTGGCCATGTGGCGAGTTCATCGGTTCAATATCAGAGACGTCAACCTCTGCGAGTCGATCCACGTGGTGGAGAATGGCTTGAAGGTCTTGCTCGAGTCCAGCTAATTCCTCCTCGGTAAGGGCCAAGCGGGCAAGTGCCGCTACGTGCCGGACTTGCTGCTGATCGAGTGAGTGTTTCCTGTCCATGGGATGGCAAGGTAGCGTCGATGCGGCACGCTGCGTGCCCGAACCAACTACAATCTCGGGCCCGCCGTGGAGCGGGGGCGCACGCCCATGAAGACCCTCCGCGGCATCCCGGTGGCCCCAGGTATTGCTCAGTCCAGCGCCTTCGTGCTGGACCAGGCAAGGGAACGTATTGCCAGAGACAACGTTGCGGAATCTCGGCGAGCCGAAGAAGTGGTCGCGTTGGATCGGGCTATCGAGGCAGCAAGCGCATCACTCGAGGCCGATAGACAGCATGTCGAGCGTGATCTCGGCCCCGAAGCGGCTCAGATCTTCGATGTTCATCTGGTACTGCTCCGGGACGCGGCGCTGCTCGATCCTGTCCGATCCCGCATTCGCGATGAGGGCGTTACGGCAGCTTTCGCCGTCTCCGAAGCCTTCCACGGCCTCGCGGAACGATTCCGAACCATGGGAAGCCCCATCTTTCGGGACAAGGCACGGGATATTCTCGATCTTGAACGCCGGATTCTCGACCATCTGCTCGGCCGTACGCGTGAACGCCTAGAGCAGGTGACGGATCCGGTGGTGCTGCTCGCGCACGAGTTGACGCCGGCCGATGCCGCATCGCTTTCAGGGGAGCAGGTACTCGCGATCGTGCTGGAGGCGGGCGGCCGCACCGATCACGCCTCGATTGTCGCTTCCGCGATCGGTATTCCAGTCGTCGTTGGTTGTGGCGACGTTCTTGGTGATGTCAGTGATGGTGATCAAATCATCGTGGACGGGACCGAGGGGCTGGTTGTCATTCAGCCCGATGAGGACACGACTGCTCGATATCGCCGCCGCAAGGAAGGGCTCGAGCGATTCCGCGCTTCGGTCGCTCCTGCGGGTGAGACGCGCACGAAAGATGGAATCCATATTGATCTCCTGGGGAACATAGAATTTGTCCGAGAGATCGACGGGCTTCTCAAGGTTGGTGGAGACGGTGTCGGCCTCTATCGAACCGAGTTCACCTACCTCACAAGCGTGACAGAGCCCAGCGAGGATGAGTTGTGCGAGTCGTATTCGACAGCGCTGCAGCGGCTGGGTGAGCGTCCACTTACGCTTCGGACACTTGATCTCGGGGCAGACAAGTACACGCAAGCTTTAGCGCTGGAGCCCGAGCGGAACCCGTTTCTCGGTCTTCGGAGCATTCGGTACAGCCTTCAAAACCTACCGATGTTCCGGCGCCAACTGCGGGCGATTCTCCGAGCGTCTCCGCACGGCAACCTCCGGGTCATGTTCCCACTGGTGACGACTGTCGGGGAGTTCCGTCAGGCTCGTATGTTGCTGAGCGACGTTGCCGACGAACTCAGGGACGAGGGCCATTCCGTTTCGGACGATATTCCGGTCGGGATGATGGTGGAAGTACCGAGCGCGGCCATCATGGCATCGACCTTTGCGCGGGTCGCGGACTTCTTTTCGATCGGTACGAATGACCTGATTCAGTACACCGTCGCCGTGGATCGCGGCAATGAGCGGGTGGCGAGCCTCTACACGGCAGCAAGCCCAGCGGTCCTGAGGCTTGTAAAAACGGTGGTTCGGGCCGCCCAGCGACGTTCAGTGCCCGTGAGCATTTGTGGGGAATGTGCTGGCGATATCACGTACACTATGCTCTTGTTGGGACTCGGCCTTCGAAGCCTCTCGCTTGTCCCCGCTCAGATCCCCCGGGTCCGTGAATTGGTCCGGCGTGTGACGATCGAGGAATGTGAGCGACTGGCTAGGCGAATCGGATCCCTTGACTCCGAACGCGGGATTTTGAAAGTCCTGCGTGATGAACTCATTCGTGTGCTTCCCGAGATCGATGGCGAGTTGATCGATGATTGACCTCGCCCAGATCGACGAAGGCACGACACAAGCAACGCTCGATGTCCGGCTCGGCAGGCTCCGCTTCAAAGGCAGGAGCACCGAAAATCAAGGTCGGAATCGAACAAGGAACAGGACGGCCATGCCGATCTTGCTGAACAGACTCTGGAATATGGCATCCCCCGGCTTCCTGCTGGTGCGTGGATGCGTACGCCTTGCTGACTCAGCGAGCACGTGTGGCCGCATACAGACACGAAGGATTACCCGTGGCAAAGAAAATAGACGCGAAGCAGGATGCTTGCGCGGGCGAGGTCATGCTCGTCAACGATGTGGCAGGGGAGGAGTGCCGAATCGCGATTCTGCGAGACGGCATTCTGGAGGAGTTGTTTACTGAGCGGGCGGCGACAGCCACCAGCGTCGGCAACATCTACAAAGGGCGTGTCAGCAACGTCGAATCGGCTATTCAAGCCGCATTCGTCGATTATGGTCAGCCGCAGCGGGGCTTTCTGCATATCTCTGATCTGCACCCGCGGTACTTCCCTGGCGGCGAGGTATCGGAAAAAGTCGGCAAGAAGACTGCGCGGCGGGATCGCCCGCTGATTCAGCAGGCGATCAAGAGAGGCGATGAGATCCTGGTTCAGGTTCTCAAGGAAGGCATTGGCACGAAGGGGCCGACGCTGACTGGGTATCTCTCGATTCCGGGCCGACTGATGGTGATGATGCCTTACATGGACAAGGTGGGCGTTACCCGCCGAGTCGAAGACGAGGATGAGCGCAAGAGCATGCGCAAGGTGCTTGATTCTCTGGATCTGCCCGATGACTTCGGATTCATTCTCCGCACGGCGGGAATGGGGCAGACCAAACGCGAACTCAAGCGAGACGTCGCCTATCTCACGCGAATGTGGAAGGCGATGGAGAAGCGCATTCACAAGACAGGCGTCCCCGCCGAGTTGTATACGGAGTCGGACCTGGTTCTTCGAACGGTTCGCGACGTGCTTCGCCCCGAGATCAAGGCCATTGTTGTGGATTCTGAAAGCGCGGCGGATCGTGTTCGAGCGTTCCTCAACGTCATCGCCCCACGTTCGTCGCCGCCGGTCATCCACTACCACCGCCCAATGCCGCTCTTTCACGCTTTCAACGTGGAGCGACAGATCGAAACCATCCATGCTCGCGAAGTCGACCTGCCCAGCGGCGGCCGGTTGGTAATCGACCAAACTGAGGCGTTGGTGGCCATCGATGTGAACTCTGGCCGAAGTCGATCCGCGAAGGACAGTGAAACGAATGCCTATCGCACCAATCTGGAAGCGATCACGGAGATTGCCAGGCAACTGCGTCTTCGCGATCTCGGCGGTTTGGTGATTCACGATCTCATCGATATGAGGCAGCGATCTCGCCGCAAGGAGATCTTCGAGAAGTTCCGTGAACTACTCAAGATCGACCGCGCGAAGACGACCATTCTGCCGATCAGCGAATTCGGCATTCTGGAAATGACCCGGCAGCGAATGCGTCCGAGCATACGGATGGCGAACTACGTCGAATGCCAGTCGTGCACCGGGCATGGTGAAATCAAGGCTCCCGAAATGGTGGCTGCCGACGCGGTCAGAGAAATCGGCTACCTGCTTCATTGCGACGAGACTGCCAAATTGGAGGTGGTCGTTTCCCCTCGCGTGGCATCGGCGCTGCTTTCGACGAAACGGCGAGTGCTGGATTTGATCGAAGATCGGATGGGCAAGCCCGTCGATGTTCGTGTGAGCGAGAGCATTCCGGTGGACCGGGTCGTGTACTACGCCTACGACGCTCGAGGAACCGATCTTGATCTGGAGAAACTCACGCCGGGCGATATGCCGAGCTTGGATACGCTGATCGCCGAGAGCGATGCGCCGCCAACCGAAGAAATGGAACGGGGCGGTGCTCGTGGCCGGTCACGCCGTCGCCGCAAGACGCCCCCTGCGGACGCAGCGGCGATTGCTCTCTCGGGCGAGTTCCAGCGAGAACTCGAAGCGCTCGATGCCGAGGCGGAGCGGGAAGAAGAAGCCGAGCAGGTTGGGGAGCAAAAGCCGGCTGGCAGAAAACGCCGCCGCCGCAGTCGCCGCCGTAAGCCCGCGCCGCTGATCGAAGCGCCTTCGCGGTTGTACATTCTCGCGAAGGCGATGGACGTGACATCCAAGCAGATTATCAAGCGGTGGGAAGAGTCTGGCGGTGAGAAGAACACCGGGTTCACACTCAATAGTCACATGTCCACCGTTACACCCGAACAGGCAGCGAGCATTCAGGCATGGTTCGCTCGTGACGAAGAGCTGAACGATGCGAACGGTGCAGCCGCTGAGGGGGCTGCGGCCGAACCTGATGACGCGGCACCCGTGAAGAAGACCCGCAGACGCAGGCGTCGTGGTCGGGGAGGCGGAAGGGCGACTGAAGACGAGGTTGTCGTCGCAGACGCTCCGCCGAAGGACAGGTCAGAATCAGAAGCCGAAGTTGCCGAGGCAGCGCCGCGTCGTCGACGTCGCCGCCGATCACGAGGAGGATCGGGCGAGGCTGAGTCAACAACGCCGGCCGTGGCCGAAACAGCCGAGCCGTCCGCAGAGGAGAAGGTTCCTGCAAAGAAGAAACGGCGGCGCCGATCGAAGGCGTCCGTCTCATCCGAAGCGGCGACCGACGTGAGCGAGAAGGCCCCCCCCAAACCGGCTCGCAAGAAGCGAGCCGCGAAGAAGGCGAAGGCCAAAGAAAACGAGAAAGCATCGAAGCAAGATACGCCTACCCCGGCGGCCGATAAGGCCGCTGCGGCGCCAGCGAAGTCAGATCCGCCAGCCAAGCCGCGTCGACGAACCTTGTATGGAAGTCGTCGAAAACTGGGGCCTGGTGAAGCCGGGTCGGCCCGAACCAGCGAGAGCGCACCGGCGTGAGTGACGGGCCTCGCATTTTCCTTCTGGGGTCGACCGGATCGATCGGATGCAATGCCATCGAGGTGGCTGAACACCTTCGCCGAGATGGAGTTGGCGAGTTTCCAATCGCGGCGTTGGGGATCGGATCGAATATCGATCTTCTCGCCGAGCAGGAAGCAAGAACAGGCGCTGCGTTTGTGTCCATTGCATCCACGGAGCGTGCTTCGCAGTATCGAGGTGACGCGACGGTCTATACAGGGCCGGATGGTGCCGCAGAGATGGTTCGCCGCCATGCTCGCTCAGGGGACATTCTTATCGCGGCCGTTGTGGGTTCTGCCGGTATCGACGCCGTGATGGCAGGGATCGAGCGAGGATGCCGCATTGCGCTGGCGAACAAGGAAACACTCGTGGCCGCCGGTTCGTTGGTCATGCCTGCGGCTCGCGCCGCCGGCGTGGATGTGCTGCCCGTCGACAGCGAACACAGCGCCATTTTCCAGTGTCTGCATGGCGACCCGCCTCGGGCCGTGGAGCGAATCGTTCTGACGGCGTCGGGGGGACCGTTTCGAGGGCGAAGTCGCGAGGACATTGCGGCCGCCACGATCGACGAAGCGCTGGCGCATCCCACTTGGACTATGGGACGCAAGATCACTATCGACTCCGCCACACTTGCAAACAAAGCCTTGGAAATTATCGAGGCGCATTGGCTATTCGGTCTTCCCGCCGAACGCATCGATGCCATCGTGCATCCACAGTCAATCATCCACGGGTTCGTGGAGTTCGTCGACGGGTCGGTGCTTGCCCAAGCTGGGCCACCCGACATGCGAACGCCGATTCAACTGGCGCTGACTTGGCCGGAGCGGACAGCCGCATCCGGTCGGCAAATGTGCTGGGAAGATCTTCGGTCGCTGGAGTTTTCGCCGATTGACCACGAGGCCTTCCCGATGATCGGACTGGCATGGGACGCCATTCGGGAGGGCGGTACCTCGGGGACCGTTCTCAACGCGTCGAACGAAGCGGCAGTGGAAGCCTTTCTTGACGGTCGCATTCGGTTTGGGGACATCTTCACGCTCGTTGCGGGCGCATGCAAAGCGATACGTTCGACCAAGGTAGGCACCATGGAGGATGTTCGAGTGGCAGACTACGCGGCCAGACAATGGATTGCCGAGCAATTGCCCTCCGTGGTGGCTCAGGAGTAGTCGATGGAGTTTCTCTCGTCCGGTATCAATGTGTTGCTGATTGTGCTTGGCTTCGGGCTGCTGGTCTGCATTCATGAACTTGGCCACTTTGTGGCGGCCAAGTGGGCAGGTATTCGCACTCACGCGTTCGCGATTGGGTTCGGTCCGCCGATCTTCAGTTGGCGGCGCGGACTCGGATTCTGCTGGGGATCCAGTGAAACTGTGATCGTGAAGCGATGCGGCCGATCGGCGATCCAGATGAGTGACCGTGAACTCAAAGAAGAAGGTTTGGGAGAAACCGAGTACTCCCTTCGGTGGTTGCCACTGGGCGGATTCGTTCGAATGCTTGGTCAAGATGATCTTGACCCGGCCGGCGGTGGGAGTGGACCACGATCGTTTGGGGCGGCCAGTGTCGGCAGGCGAATGGTCGTGATTTCCGCAGGTGTGGTGATGAACGTGCTTCTGGCAATGGGCTGCTTCATCATCGCCTTTTCTGTCGGAGTACCGTTTGAGGCGCCCGTGATCGGCGAGGTGGTTCCTGGGAGTCCTGCAAGCCGCGCGGTTGCAGTATCTCCGGATATCCCAGCGGGAATCTTGCCGGGCGACTCGATTCGAACGCTCGATGGCGACGACATCAACACCTTTGTGGACATCCAGGTTGCTTCTGCGATGTCCATTCCTGGATCTCCGATTCAAGTTGCAGTCGATCGTCCTGGAGTGTCTGAGCAACTGCTGTTCTCGGTTACGCCTGAACAGAGCCCCGTCAGCGGAATGCTCGGCATCGGCGTCTACCCTGCGTCTTCTCTTGAACTTGTGGATGCGGGCATGTTTCCTCAGATTGAGGAGTTGCTTGCTGAGTGGGGTCTTTCACAGCAGGGTGTGGGGCCGGGCTGGGTATTGCGGGATATCGGCGGTGAGCCTGTCTCGAACTGGGGCGAACTTGACCGAGCCACCCGTAAGGCGGACGGTACGCCACTTCAAACCCAATGGAGCAAGGGATCAGATTCGGTCTCAATGGAGTTGCACGCGGCGCCCGAGTGGGAGGCGCTTCGATACGCTCACGCGACACCCGAGACCGTACTGGGCTGGGAGGAAGGGATCGGGGGCTTCGTTCCGCTTGTTCGGATATCGCGTGTACCCCAAGGGAGCATCAACGACGGAGTGCTGCAGGGGGGAGACGTGATTCTCTCCTGTGCGGGCGTCGTGGCCCCGCGGCGACGTACGGTACGGGAGTTGATTCTGTCGGCCCAGGGCGACCATGTTGCGGTGCGTGTGCTTCGGAGCGGCAATCCGATTGACTTGGAAATGAAAATCACGCGGACCGGTTTGACAAACCGAACCGCCAAGGCGGGGGTCTTTCTGGGGTATGCATGGGACACGCCTATTCTTGCTGCGCCGATGGATGAGATCGAAGATGCCGGCGGTGAGATCAAGCCAACGATTGCCGCTCAGATTTCAGACGGCGTGCTGCCGGGTAGTCGATGGATTTCGGTTGACGGAAACCCGATTGAGACATGGACCGACGTGTGGTCGGCCATGCGGCGGGTCGCGAAGTCTGAGGGATCAACCGTAGACGTTGTTTTTGAGAATCCGACGCCCGGCCGCGAACAGCGACAGGTATCGTTGCATCTGAATGAAATCGAGCGTTCTCGAATAGCTGATCTGCAGTGGCAACCCCGAACGCCGGCATTCTGCTTTCTGCCTGAGTACGTGACATTGAGCAGCGAGGGAAATCCGCTGCGAGCGTTGAAGATGGGCGCGACCGAAACATGGCGGTTCATCGAACTGACCTACCTCACAATTGATCGACTCATCCGAGGTTCGGTTGGTGTCGATCAACTGCATGGTCCTGTTGGAATCGTACATCTGGGCTCGAAAGTGGCTGATCGTGGGATGACCTATCTCATCTTCTTTCTGGGGATCATCAGCGTGAACCTTGCGGTGCTGAACTTCCTTCCGCTTCCAATCGTTGACGGTGGGATGTTCTTGTATCTCGTGTATGAAAAGTTCACGGGTCATCCACCTCCGGTGGGGTTCCAAAACGCAGCCATGCTGCTGGGCCTCCTGTTTATCGGGACGGCGTTCTTTGTGACCTTCTACAACGACATTGCTCGCCTGATCGGGTAGCGCCAAGCGACCGCAGGAGGGTCTGTCCGGTCTGTGCGGGCTCTTCCATCGCAAAAGCTGATTCAGTGACCCGTCAAGGACGGTTCGCGTAGGAGTTGAATGCCAACCTGAACGATGTTGGACATGACCAGCTTTGAGAGCTGGGGCGAAACACCGCAGGAGGCGCATGTGTGAGTCCAGTCATAGACGTTCATGATGGAGCATTGCCACAGATACTCGTGGTTGAGAGCGACCCTGAAGTGGCCGCGACTCTCGTCGCGGCCATTGCGGCCTCGCGTGGGAAGAGCCACGATGGATTGAAGTCGCAGGATTGGGCTGGCTGTGTTGTGGTCGAGTCCATCGGCCACTTGCATCGTGAGGATCTGCGTCAGTTTGGGGCCGCCTTGGTGGCCTCGATCATGTTGGACGGGTGTGGTCTTGATGCAATCGCGTACCTTCGAGGTCTTGCGCCAACATTGCCGATCGTTATGGTCGGAGGTATTGCCGACTCGACGATTGCTGCCGAAGCAATTCGGGGTGGTGCCAGCGAATTTGTGCTTCTAACCGGGCACGAGCATGTAACGATTCCTTTGGCCATTCGGAAAGCCATTGTGCATCGGCAACTGCGACGAGACAACGAGCATCTGCAGCGAACACTGACTCGCTCCATGGCCGAGCTTGCCGAAATGAATCGAAGGCTGGAAAACAGTGTTCTTCGCCTGGAAGACATGGCCAGGACCGATGAGTTGACCGGGTTGACAAATCGGCGTTGGCTGAACCGAGTTCTGGAGGAGCGGTGGGCCGAGTCCGATCGCCATGACTTCGGATTGGGATTCCTCATGATCGACTTGGATGGCTTCAAGGGGCTCAATGACACGCTTGGTCACCCCCGGGGGGATGATGTGCTGCGACGTGTCGGCGATCTGCTTCGGGACACGTGCCGAGAAATCGATGTCGCCGCTCGATATGGGGGCGACGAATTCTGTGTGATGCTGCCTCATGCCGACTTGGAAGCGACGACACGCGTTGCAAATCGAATTGCCTCGGAGTTTGAGGCGGCGTGCCCGATCTGGGGACTCTCCACGGGGCAGCTCGGTATTTCGATTGGTGCTGCGCACCGAAGTCTTAGTGGAGCGGCAACCCCGGACGAACTGATTCGTCACGCCGACGAAGCGATGTACATCGCCAAGAACGAAGGCAAGCATGTGGCGCTCCGCCAGCCCGATCCTGCAGCGTCGCGTTTGGCCGGGTGAACTTTTGGGCTATTGTTGCTGTGCGATGTCGCGTCGGTGCGCCTTGGCCTTGAGGGCTTGCCGCTTGTCGTAGTTGCGTTTGCCAGTACCAATGCCAATGAGCAACTTGGCACGCCCATGTACCCAGTGGATTTCGAGCGGGACGATGGTGACGCCCTTGGCAGACGCTGCTCTCGCAAACTTCTTGATTTCTCGTTTATGCGCGAGAAGTGTTCGGGGTCGGATTGGGTCGTGTTGAAAGTTCGATGAGGCGTTGGAGTATTCGGCGATATGGACGCCGTAGAGCGTCAGCGTGAGCGGGTCAACCTCGGCGCGGACGAATCCCTCCTGCAAGCTGGCCTGTCCGTTTCGAAGCGACTTGACCTCGGTGCCTCTGAGTTGCATGCCGCATTCGAGTGTGTCAGTAATGAGATAATCATGCCTCGCGCGGCGATTGCGAATGGTGGGCTCACCAGCACTCTGTTTCGTCTGATGTTTGGACTTGGCCATCCGGACGGCATCCTGAAAGGCACCAGAAGGGTATTGGTCGTTTCCCTGTGAATCGACCTGAAGGGAGCGGGATCTCTCGGTGACCGGGCGGTCTCCCGCAGGATCATCTGCGAGCCGCCATTCAATGACAAGACCCCGCAACCGGCGGGGCCAAGTTCATGCGCGAGAGAGGACTCGAACCTCCACGGGATTTTACTCCCACCAGCACCTCAAGCTGGCGCGTCTGCCAATTTCGCCACTCGCGCTTGAGTGAAGCGGGGGAGGATACCACAGCCGGTTGGCTATTGGAGCCAACGAAGGGCCTCCTCGCGGCTCTCAGCAGCCACAATGAGGGTGACTCCGGGAGGGGCATGGAGGCCCACAAGGTGACTGAGCAGGGGGCCTTCGAGATCGCCTTGGCCAGCACAGCAAGGGATGCCGTCGGACAGATCTTCGAGGATGATGAGCGATGCGGCGCTGGCAGTCATCTCAAAGATGCGGATCAGGTGATCATGATGGTCGAGCAGCATGCTCTCCGTGAGCATTGAGGCTGGAGAGAGGGCGAGACGCAGATGAGCTGCCTCTGGTTGTTCTAGGAATCTTCGGCAAGCCAGCCCATCGCTGATGACATGTGAGGTATGGGGCCTGACAAGTGTTGCCGGCGGTGCGTGGACGCAGGCATCGAGGAAGGCCAGCCAGCCTTGCGGCAGCCATGTATCCGGATGTGACTCGAATGGCGATGTTCCGAGCCCACCTGACCAGACGACCGTCGAGGCACCACCCTGTATTGGTTGCGTGGTCTGGGTGAGTCTGTCGGTCGTCATTTCAATCGACCGGTCTTGATCGGACGCGACTCCTTCCAGCCAGCCATGCGGCCCCGGTGGGATCGTCAGAATGTGATCGCGCCAGTTCATACGCCTCGAGTCTTCGGGTCCCAGATCGACTTGTGTTGCTGCAGTTGCAGGCGAGCAGAACTGCTGTCTTCGAGCATCCAAGCAGCGAGCAGGGCGGGACTGAGACCCAGGTGCCCAGCGAGCTCTTGAGTGGCCATCTGAGGGAATGCTGGAGAGAGCAGAACTGCGTGAACGCGATCTGCAAGCCGGTACGTGTTGATGATATCTCGAGCCCACTCATAGTCTTCCCGGTCCGCGATGACGAACTTGACCTGATCGCTGGAACGAAGCCGATCGATGTTGGCAAGATCATTGCGTCGTGATTCGCCACTGGCTGGAGCTTTCAGATCCATGATGCGGATGACGCGTTCGTCGCACTCAGAGATGTCGCACGCCCCCGAAGTTTCCAGAAGAACGGTTCTTCCCTCGTCGCACAACATTGCCATAAGGGGGTGGACTGCGGCCTGAAGCAAGGGTTCGCCCCCCGTGACTTGCACGAGCGGCGTCCTGAACTCCATGACGCGTTCGAGCACGTCGGCCACGGCCATCGTCTCCCCTTCAGCGAAGGCGTACTCGGTGTCACACCATGCGCATCGAAGGTGGCATCCTCGGAGTCTGACGAACACACATGGGAGTCCGGTGTAGGTGGACTCTCCCTGGATTGAATGGAAGATCTCGTTGATGAGCAGGCGATCGGCCATTGGGTGAAGCGCCCGATCAGGTGGCGTTGCGGCTCAACTCGACGTTGTTCTCGCGCTCGCCACGGCCTCGCAAGGGGTAGTCCTTCCGAAGCGGATGCCCGGGGTAGTCCTTCCAAAGAAGGATCCGCCTGAGGTCTGGGTGTCCACGGAAGCGGATGCCGAACATGTCAAAGACCTCTCGCTCACGCCACTCGGCGCCTTTCCAGATGTCCGTCACGCTGTCCACGACCAAGCCAGGGTCCTCGGCGATTCCTGTCGTGTCCAGAGTCGGACTCAACCAGCATCGAATGAGAAGCATGAGGTCATTGGCATGACTGCGAAGGACCCAGGTGACTCCAAACCGGGCCGGTTGCGGAACCGGATAGTCCAGATAGTCGACGGCCGTTACGTCAGAGAGGAGGTTGTAACTGCAACTGGGATCCTCGCGGAGGAAGTGCATGACCTCATGGAGATCTGCCGATTCGACGACAAGGGTCGTGCATCCACGAAACTCCATTCCTGAGAGCTTCTTGTTTGGGAACGCGTCGCGGATGAGTCCGAGCGTTGGATGTGCTGGGGCGTCTGTGCTCATAAGGCTCCCATAGTAACGCCGCAGGAGCAGTGTGGGATTGCTATCGGCCGCCCGATCCCCGCGGTTGCTCCAATGTGATGGTGTCGATCGCGGGGTCCATATTCCAGATCATTCTCGCGGCCTGTACCGGCATAGAAGCCCCCTGCGTAGTCAGTGAAACCATCCGGCCGGGCCGCGCGACAAGTTCAGCAATTCGTGTACGGGTGTTGTAATCGAGCATATGGCAGTCCGCCGTTCGGGTTGGGCTCTTGAGATAGACACGGCCGACGGCGCTCAGCCGATCGATCTCCATGTCCCCGCCAAGTTGGAGCGGCGCATCTGGCGTCGTTGGAGCCGCCGCATCGCTTCGGTGGGTGAGGATGCTGACTTTCTCCGAAGTGATTGTTGCCGTATCTCGTGAGGATGCCGAACTGGCCCACATGCCTTGCACATCGCCCAGCATGATCATTCGGAAGCGATCGTCCGCTTCATGGGTCAGGTCGAGTCGCTCGGACCAGACAAATCTGGTCGTTCCCGGTCCAGAAAATGGTCCACGATTGGCTGAGGAATCGGTGGCCCACTCGGGCTCTCGAATGACGATGTCCCCATTCCCAACAACTTCAGCCTCTGTTGCGATGTCGTCCCATGTCACATGCCGCGCCGAAACGTAGAAGAGCCGTGGCAGAAGATCGCGATCGATCGATTTCCATGTTCTCGATTCCAGTCTGGCATCGCCGCGAGCAATCAGCCGGTGAAGAACTCGCCCTCCGCCAGAAAATGGATCCGTTGCTGCCGTCGGTACTGCTGTTGTGCTCTCCTCGAGTCGCGAAAATTCCAGTCGGACGGTCTCTCCCTGCAAGCTACTTCGTTCAAGATCCGATCGGTCGACAACTGTATGCACAGATCCTTGCAGATCCATCGCGCCAGCGCCGTCCGCATACCTGTTGTCGTAGTGCAGTGACTCGGTCCAAGTGGTGCGCATCGATACAGAGGGATTTCCAGTACCCCCGATCACTCTCGGCGGAAGTATCCGCATATCTGCCGAAAGGGAGAGGGGCTCGATGAGCATTCGTGAGCGGCCGGAGCCCTGCCAATCGGCTGTTCCCTCCAGGCGATTGATCAGGAGATGTTGTCCGCGATCGATCAGGACGTCTTCGCGTGCGATGATGACGTCGATGCCGGTGAGGAGGACAGTTTCCTGCGCAGCGTCACCGTGTAGCCGGTCGGCGAATGCACGGGCGCCATCCTTCATGAGCACCTGAACGTCTCCAGTTGCAGTGACATCCTTGACGTTGATGCGACTGGCGAACTGTTCCTCTTCCGAATCCCTTAACTCTTTGTCGTCATGTCTTGGTTCGAGCAAAGCGGTGAGATCGTCTGCCCAGATAGTCTGCCCATCACTGTGAGCGCGAACACGCTGTCGGCATTCGAGTCGATTCGGGGCGGACCGGCCGGACGCGTCAGGTGTGAACGACATTGAGATCGTTTCAGCTTCGATCGTTCCATCCGGGCTGTTGACCGCAACCTTCCCCGCAAATCGCACTGACTGCATGGCCGCATCCTGCGACTCGGCCTCGGGGTCGAACTCCAGATGAACAGAGTCAACCCACGTAATCTCGCTGTCCTCTGCCCCAAGTTGATCCGGTGTTGCTGGTCGCGGAATGCGAGCATGGATCGCGAGGTCTGGCGGAGATGATGTCATCAAGGCACGCCCGGATCCCGCCCATTCACCAACCCCTGCCTTTCGCTCAATGCGAAGGGATGTGCCATGCTCGATGATCAACTCGCCGCGAGCCACCACGACATCGGCTCCAAGGAGTTCTACCGACTCCTGCCGAGCGTCACCTTGCAACTTCTCCGCCCAAGTTCGCGTGCCGTCAGCAAGCCGAACTTGAACGTTGCCATCTGCATGGACATCGCGAACTTCGATTCGATCGCTCTTGGGGAGGGTGGTTTCGGAATCCGGTGCTGGTCCCAATGTCGCCAGCAAATTATCAGCCCACAGGGTCTGGTCCTCGCTCGATGCCATAACGCCGCCAGAGCCGAGAAGTCGATCCGGAACGGCGTCACCCTGCTCATCACGTTCAAACTTCATCTCAAGATCATCGGCCTCAATGTTGCCGTCGGGGCTGGCAACAACAACGTCATTCTGGAATCGGATCGATCTCAGGCCGCTGCCATTCGAATGTCCCTCAGGATCAAAGCGAAGATCAACCTGCCCAGCCCAGTTGATCGTGGTTTCGGCTCCGGTCAATGGTTGGGATCTTTGACTGTTGGGATCTCTGGTGACCGAATCCGCATTAACTGCCTCGATGAGGATCGCCGTACCTCTGCCTTCAATTCCGCCGAGTCCGATACTGGGTTGTGCCCAGGTGCGACTCGAGGCGATGGTGATGTCCTGTCCGATGATCGTGACACCATCTGGTTGGGGCGAGGAGAGATCAAAGCGTTTGTCGGAGGAAGTCCAAGACAGCGTTGTGCAGGTGGCCGTGATGTTCTCGCTTGCATCGAGAACACGGACCGGCTCGCCATGGAGTTCAAGGCGCATGTCTTTGGGTGTTGGAGGGAGGGGGACACCGGGATCGACGGGCGTCATCGTCAGCGGCCCCTCGCACGTGACGAGTACCTCTTCGGGTGCTGGCGCCGGGGGTGCTGCCATCGCCATGGCGGCCAGAAGCATCGGCATGCTCATTGGGACGGAGGTGGTCGTCTGCGGTGTGACGGCGCTGAATGCAGTCGACTTGAGCGAGAAGATGGCGTGGAGTGAGTCGGCTGTGACGATTCGAGGAAGTGGCGGATCGGCGTCAAGTGACGGGGCTTGTTCGATCCGAACTTGGTCGTTGAGGGTCAAGCGGTAGAAGGTTTCGGGTGGTTCATTTTTGGCAACCCGTGATACCTTTCGCTGCGATGGGGCAGTCTTGTTGTGGACTGCGATCGCTGGATGAATCATTGGCCTGTGGGCGAACTTCCTTGCGTTGCCGGTATCGCGAAGCAACAGATAGTCCAGATCCGCGATCTCGAGATACTCGATACGTTCATCCCGATCGTTCAGGAGGATTCGCAGTCCCGTGCCTCGCATTTCTTCGGTGCCAGATTGAACGAAGAGTTCTCCCGGGCACGTGATTCGACCAGATCGGTTGTCAAATTCGGCAGCCGCCGTCGTAATAGTCATGGCGGGGGCTGCAGTTGAAGGGTCGACCGCGGTGCCGTTGACGGGATCGAACATTCGAATCACAACATTACCAATGAGGCGACCTTCTTCGAGTGCTCTCCGGGGCGCGTAGGCGTCGGCCTCATCTCCTGCGAGCGTGACGAGACGGCCTCCCGTCATGAACAGCTCGACTTCTGGATCCTTCATCCGAATCCAGTGCGTGGGAAGGTCGTTGGGATTTGGATTCAAGTGCGTGAATCGGTACTGCTGCGAGAGCTGCCCGTCGTCACCGGCGATCTGGAGCCATCCTCCCTCTGGGAGTGCGACGGACAGATTGGGGTCCATCATGCCACCTGCAGTCGCGCCGTCTTCCTGGAGCGGCAGCGGCGCGATGAGTTCGACGGCTGAAGGTTCCTCGTCGGGAGTGGGTGCTGAGTCTGGTCTATCGAGGAGAAGGACGATGCCAAGCAGGACAATCGAAATGGTCGCGCCAATGACTCCCAGCTTTCGTCTCAGCTTGAATTCGCCCCGTCCAGTCGATCTCATGTGACTGTGCACTCGACTGTCATGATTTCTACGGTGCCGCCACAGGATGTATCAATTGCGATTGCCGCTTCGCAGGCCTTCTGAATGAACGATACGTCACTCATGTTGGCGTCTTGCAGAGCGTGCATGGCACCCATGGCGTATTCGGCTCCCGAACCGATTGCGTGAGACTGCTGGAACTCGGTGACACCCAAGTCGCTTGAGACGTTGAAAAGGCCGCCTGGTGAGGCAATGAGAAAAGTTGCGTCGAGATCTCCGAACGGTGTTTCTTTGGTGACAGCCTGTTCATTCACGAGTGAGTAGTTCTCGCGGAGTGCTTTCCAGAATCCAAGGAAGAACTCATAGATGGATGCGCGGTTGTCCAGACGTGGCGTACCGGATTGCCGAATGTAATGCGTGAGGATGTCGTCATACACGGCCCATCCAGTGCCACCGAGGACGGCATTGCCGAGTTTGATGATCTTCTCGGCTCGAGCATTGCTTTCCGGAATGGCCATGCCTTCGCCGAATAAAGCCAGCGTGTCTGCACCAATGGTGATGATTCCGTTTCGACGAATTGCTGCAACGATCGACATGTGGCTAGTCCGATGTGATCCGCGGGGCGATGAGATCTTGGATGTCGATGAGGCCCACGAGGCGACCGCTGTCATCAACAACCGGAACCTCGTCGATCCTGTGCTCTGCAACGAGTTGCCGTGCTTCGCCTACGGTGGCGGATTGAAGGATCGTCAATGGGTCGCGGGTCATGACCTCTCCAATGGGTCGTGTGAGATCATCGGGGCGATCGAGAACCATGCGTCGGAGATCGCCATCGGTGAAGACCCCCGCGATGCCGCCGCGCGAATCGACCACCAGAACGGCGCCTGCGTGTCGAACTTCTCCGGCGTGATCGGTGGCAGCGAGTTGGAGCGCGTCTTTGACCGGCACCTCGGAAGTACAGGTCGTCAAATTGTGCCCAGGGCGGAATCGAATGAGCGCTTCGACCGGGCGTAGCAGTGCGCCGAGTGAACCGCCTGGATGTCGCCTCTGAAAGTCCGATGCGGTAAACGATCGGAGGTGGGCTACAGCAAGTGCCAAGGCATCTCCGCATGCCAGGGTTGCAGTGGTTGATGTGGTGGGCGCGAGGCTCAGTGGTCCTGCCTCGTCGAGATCGCCCAATGCAATGTGAACGTCGCAGAGTTTGGCCAGATGAGAGCTGTCGCTGCAGGAGAGCCCCAATCGCTTGACGCCGTCTGCTCGGAGGATCGTTGCGAGGTCAAGCAGCTCTCGGGTGGTGCCCGAGTAACTCAGCAGCATGACGATGTCGGATTTTCGGATAGCCCCGAGATCGCCATGGACCGCATCGGCGGGATGTACGAAGTGGGAGGGGATCCCCAGCGATGAAAAAGTGGCTGAGATCTTGGCGCCAACCAAGCCCGATTTGCCCATTCCCGATACAACCAAATGGCCGCTGCATTTGTCGATGAGATTGACGGCCGCGTCCCAGGCTTGAGCAGCCTCGCCGCCCGACTCGATTCCGGCCCGCAGCGCTTCCAGAGCGAGGGCCTCTTGCTTGAGTACATCACAGATGACTGCTCGGGCATCTGCAGCGGCCTTGCCTTGTGTTTCTGCCTGCATCGAAGTCTCTCTCGGGGAAGTGGGGGCCTGTGGATGAGCAGACGCCCGGTAGATCGCTAGGATGATGCTTACCCCACGTTGGTGGGCGGAGCGGGAATGGTACCCGCGCAGGTCGATTCCCACGCATGAACGCCCCTCAACCTACACAGAAGGACTACCGGGTCACCCTCGAGGCATTCGAGGGGCCGCTCGATCTGCTGCTTTTTCTGGTCAGACGAGCCGAGGTTGACCTTCAGGACATCCCTGTCGGGCGGATTGCAGACCAATATCTGGAGGTACTGCGATGCACGGCCGAGACAGATGTTGATGTTGAACAGGCGGGCGAATTCCTGGTGATGGCGGCGACCCTCGTGGAGATCAAGTCGCGAACGCTGACTCCACCAGAGTCGATGCCAGACGCAGATGAGGGCAGTTCGGACAGCGGTGATCCACGAGATGCGCTTATCAGGCAGTTGCTTGTGTATCAGAGGATTCGCCGTGCGGCGGAATCGCTTGATGATGGGAGACGCGAGTTTGGCCGCCGCGCCCAGATCTCGGTTGGATTCCAGCGGGGACAACTTCCTGTTGTGCCCGATGGCCTCGAACTTGATGACGTCCACGCGATGGACCTTGCGGAAGCCTACGAACGGATTGCCTCCGCGATCGATTTCTCTCGGCTTGGCGACCATGTCGTTGAGTTGGACGACACACCAATTGCCTTGTATGAACAGGACCTTGTGGATCGCCTTCGCCGCCGCGCGGGGCAGCCACTGACGCTGCAGGATGCGTTTGCTGGGCAGGCGCCAGTCCAGCGAGTCGGCATGTTTCTTGCCGTACTGGAGTTGGTTCGACGCTTTGAAGTGCAGTTTGATCAGGAGTCGAGTGGTCCGATCACCCTTCGGCTTCGGGATGATCAGAAGGACGTTGTTTGCGAGGTCGAGATCGCTTCCGACGAGGACGCTGCGCCTCCGCAGTGAGTCCGGCGACTTCGCGTTCTGTCAAATCCCGCCATTGTCCGGGGCGAAGATCTGCAAGCTTTAGCGGGCCGATCGCAACCCTACGTAGCTTTCGAACGGGATGACCGAGCATCAGCATCATCCGGCGGATCTGGCGATTTCGTCCCTCGGTGAGGACGACGCGGAGTTTGGTTCGATCCCGCTGGGCCCTGACGATCTTGACGGAGTCGAATCTTGCTGGACGTGTTCGTCCTGTGTGGGGATCGGGGAGATTGATGCCGCGTTCCAGACGCCGGATCGTGGCGGCTTCAACCTGTCCAGTCACCGTGACGTCGTAGATGCGGCGAACATGATGTGATGGGTGACTGAGAAGGTTGGCAAACTCACCGTCATTGGTCAGAAGCAGCAGGCCGGAAGAATCCATATCCAGCCGACCGATGGCGAAGAGTCTGACCTTGGTTGGGTGTTGTACCAACTCAACTGCTGACTTTCGGTCTTCGGGATCGGATGAGGTGCAGATCACTCCACGGGGTTTGAACAGCATCACGCACACGGTTGGCGCACCAGTTCGGATACGACGGCCGTGAACCGTGATGCGGTCTCTAGAAGGGTCGACCCAGGCGGGAAGTGAATTTACGGTGTGTCCGTTGACTCGGACAGCGCCTTCTTCGACAAGTGCTTCACAAGCGCGACGGGACGCAACCCCCGCGGCCGCGAGGACCTTTTGGAGGCGGGGGCCACGTGATGAATCACGAAGGAAGTCGCTCGTGCGGGGCCTTGGCGTATGCGCATTGTCGGCCAGTTCGGCCCAGCCCTGTGGGAGATCATCGGGATTCGGTGGTGTCGGTGGCATGAGCGTGTTCGTGGGGGCGTCGTAAGCGTGTAGGCTACAGCAGTGACCGCCCCGGCATACCGCCGTTGTTCAAAGGAAGGATCAGAACCATGCGTAGTGAGGTCGGAATGCCCCCCGCCGAAGCGCCAATGGTGGACTCCTCCTTCTTTGCCTCTGTCTCGCTTCTGGTGGCGAGTATGGTCTGGATCGCAGGAATATTCGTTCCGGTGATTTGCTTCGGGCCGCTCGGGATGTCGGTATCGCACCTTGAAGCAGCAGGCCAGGATCACATGACTCAGGATCAGTGGCGAGTCTTCATCGTGGGCATCGTTCTGGCTGCGTGTGGCTTTCTGGCGATTGTCGGCGTCGTTCTCGGACTTCTTGGGGCCAGCCTTGCCTCTCGAGCACGCCCCCGGGCAGTTCTCGGGATCGTGCTGAATGCCATCGCATGGATTGGCGTTGCGACCTTCTTTCTCGCGGCGTATGGCGGCTGATCGGTGAGGCTTACACGCTGGCGTCGATCGTGGCAAGAGTTTCGGCGTGGGGTCCGCTCGCGGCGATGGAGTGACTTGACGCTCCACGAACGAAAGATTCGCTTTGCGCTCGACATCGCGAGGGTCTCTTTGCTCCGGCTCCGAAGGAATCGGGCTGGAATGATGGCTGCTGCGCTGTCATACCGAGTTCTCTTCTCGATGCTCCCCTTGCTGGTGCTGGCAGCCGGAATCGCCAGGTTGTCAGTCTCCCGGGAGACATTTCTCGAGACTGTACGAGACCTCATCCACCGATTTGGATTGCAGCGAGTCGAGATTGCGGGGGGTAATCATGCCGGTGAGCAACTCGATCTCGGGAACTGGTTGGAGAGCCTCGCAACGCAGGCAGCCGACGTTGATATCACTGGTGTGACCTGGATTGGCTTGTTGGTTCTTCTTTGGGCTGCCTACCGTCTCTTTGATGAGATTGAGGGAAGTCTCAGTGTGATCGGGGCAGGAACAAAGAGGCGAAAGGCGTGGGTGCGGGTGGTGGTGTCAATTCTGCTTCTCGTCGTTGGTCCCGCGTTTGCGATCTGGGGTCTGGCAGTGCTGAATGATCTCACCACCCAGTTGGAAGCAACCGGCGTGTCGTCCCTCGCGAAGATCGGCCAATGGATTCTGTCGTTTGTCGTAGTTTGGGGTTTCGTCACGCTCTGCTACCGTTTCATACCCGCCGGGCGTCTGGGCTGGCGATCGTCTGGAGCCGGGGCGCTGGTTGGGGCGGTATCGCTGTTGGTCGGGGAGTGGGTTCTTGAGAAGTTCGTCATAGGGGCGGTTCGTACGAGCCCGATCGGCGGCAGTTTGGGACTCGTGCCGCTGCTCATGCTGTGGGTCTATGTGATGTGGATTTGCCTTCTGTATGGCATGGAGGTCGCAGTCATCATGCACAAGGCGCGGAGGCGGTGGAGCCAGTTGCGGTCAATCGCGTAACGAGTCCGCGTGCCAATACCGCTCGATGTCCTTCGTTGACCCGAAGATCTTGGTGAACTGAGTGGCAATGGGTGGCACGGTCCCATCAGCGTCCGGGATACCCGCTTCTTGAAGAAACTCAAGGAGTTGTGGGCGTCGTCTTCGATACAGCCACGACACAAGTGATCCCGCCTGATCGTAGATGACTCCCACGTGAGCGCCGTCTTGGTGGTGTATTTCATTCAGCTCGAGGAATTGTGGGAGCGGAATGTGAGTCGAGGTTTTCAAGGCTGTGGCAAATCCGTTTGATCTCGAGGGGTAGTCACGATCTGGACCAAAGGGCTTGCGATGGGCATCGGTTTCAAATGCAACAGCAAGGCCTTCGTGGAGCCAAGCGGGCCAATTGCCTCGCCCTGGAAATGCAAGTCCGTTGTGAACAAGTTGGTGGACAGCTTCGTGAATCGTGACCGCTGTGCGGCGGGCGCGGGCCTCTGACTGGATATGTTCGCGGGCGGCATCGACGGACTCCGTGGCCTCGTCGAGACGGTCTTGATCGACGCCTCGCTCGCGAGCCTCTTCGATGTCTGCCTCCGCAGCTTCGATCGAGCGCACGGCTTCGCCGATGTCGGCGCTGTCGTCTGGATCGAAATACACGACCCAGTCAAACCGAGGACTGAAATAGCCACTGATATGGTGGGCGGCTCCCGAGAGATCCTCGGTCTGCTCGGCAAACGTGACGAAGTCGTCTCGGTTGTGGAAGAGGATGCAAAGGAGCCTTTCATCGGGCCGTGTGATCGGGATTCGCATGGCCCGGCACCACCGGTCGTACTGCCGGCGGGTCTCCTCGAGGACAAGCTCAGCTCCCCGAATGTGCGACCGCTCCGAATCGGACAGAACGACATAGCGGCTGGTTCGGTGCGGCCTCGCGTCCGGGAGCAGTTGCCGAGCGAGTTCAAGGGAAGCCTCTCCGCTTGCGAAGGCGGGGAGTGTGGGCGGCATTGGTCCGGCGATGCTGGTCGCCAGCAAGATTGCTGAAAGGAGCATGTCACCAGTATCGGGGGGAGAGCCGTTGGCATCCAGTCTCGTTACCATGAACCCCAGATTGCGTCTTCAGGAGAGTGTCATGGGACTTGAATCGAGCATTCCAGTAGATGGGTTTCTGCCCACATCACTGAGCCAGTTGGTGAACTGGGCCCGTCGGAGCGCGGTATGGCCGATGCCATTTGCGACGGCATGTTGTGGGATTGAACTGATGGCGACCGCTTCAAGCCGGTTCGATTTGGCGAGATTCGGTGCCGAAGTATTTCGGTTCAGCCCGCGGCAAGCGGATTTGCTCATTGTGGCCGGCCGCGTGCCGATCAAGATCCTTCCTGTGCTTCAGAGGATCTATGTGCAGATGTGCGAGCCCAAATGGGTCATCTCGATGGGGGCGTGTGCGTCTACTGGCGGGGTCTTTGATACCTACGCCGTCGTGCAGGGAATCGATCAGTATTTGCCGGTCGATGTGTACGTTCCAGGATGTCCTCCGAGACCAGAGATGTTGATCGAAGGCATCATGGCGATTCAGAGGATCATCGACGAGGAAGGAATCCCCGTAGATTCGAATGGGAAACGTCGGCCGCTGCGGATTGATCTGGAGCCGAACTACGAGTTGCGACCACAGCCCATCGATGTGAGCATCGGCGCGACGTGACGCCGCCTCGGCGAGTTGTCAATGTCTGAAGTGTCTCGTGCCTGTCAGAAGACATGTGACACCCTGCTCATCACAGAGTGCGAGCGTTTCGTCGTCGCGTTTGGACCCTCCCGGCTGGACGATGCAACTTATACCGGCATTGATGAGTACTTCCGGCCCATCTGGGAAGGGAAAGAATGCATCCGAAGCAGCAACGGTGTTGCTCGCCTCGCCCATGGCAGCCTCGGCTTTTGAGACCGCGATGCGTGCGGCTGTGAGCCGATCAACTTGTCCGCCTCCAAGTCCCATGAGGCGGCCGCCGCCCGCAATTGTGATTGCGTTGGAGGCGGCGTGCTTGACGGTGATCCAGGCAACCGAGGCGTTGGCGAGCATCTCGTCGTTTGGAGGGGGGCCCGCCGCATGGATCCACGAGGCAACCGGCGCGAGTCCGCGATCAGGAGTTTGCGCAAGCAGCCCTCCTGGAATGCTTCGAATCTCAATGGCCGTAGCTGGCGGCGTGGTCAAATCGGAAGCTTCGACGAGTCGGACGTTTTTCCATCGCTCACAGAGCAGCGAGACGGCCTGATCGCTCAATTCGGGAGCGACAATGACCTCGACGAACCGTTTGCCTTCGCAGATTGCCGACGCCAGATCTGCGTCCACCTTGCAGGAGAATCCGACAACTCCGCCGAAAGCGGCCATTGGATCACCTGCCCACGCGGACTCAAACGCCTGCCGTGGCGACGATCCGGACGCGGCTCCACATGGACTGGCGTGCTTCACGACGACCGCGGTAGGGGCCCCGCCTTGGGCGCGTGCAAGATCTCGGCAACACCGGTACACCGCAGAAGCATCATTGAGATTGTTATAGCTCAGTGGCTTGCCATCAATAATGCGTGCATTGGCAATGCCAGCTTCGCCTGTACCCGGCAGGGCGTAGACCGCGGCCTTCTGATGTGGATTCTCGCCGTACCGAAGCTCGCTGATGCGGGTCGCGGAAATGTGGAGACGAGGTGGAAGCGGTTCATCGGTTGCCCTGGCGAGCCAGTTGGAAATGGCGGCGTCATAGCCCGCGGTACGAGCGAATGCAGAGGCCGCCAGTTGGCGCCTCAGTCTGAGGCTTGTGCCTCCGTCATTCGCCTTCATGTCGGCAATGATGGCGTCGTATTGATCGGGGCTTGTGACTGTTGCAACGAACTCGTGGTTCTTGGATGCCGAGCGAAGTATTGCCGGACCGCCAATGTCGATCTGCTCGATGGCCTCGTCTGGCACGACTGCGGGGTTCGCGATGGTGCGTTCAAATGGGTACAGGTTGATGCACACAAGGTCGATCGGAACAATGTTGTGAGCGGCCATGGCTTCGGTATGACTGGCGACATTACGCCGTGCCAAGAGCCCGCCATGTATGCAGGGATGCAGGGTTTTGATTCGGCCATCCATCATTTCAGGAAAGCCGGTGACGTCGGTGACCTCAGTGGTCGCTATCCCCGCCTCTCGAAGCGTTGCTGCGGTGCCTCCGGTCGAAATGATCTCGACGCCCATGCCAGCGAGCGCTCTTGCAAATGCTGCGACATCAGCCTTGTCGCTGACCGATATGAGTGCTCGATTGATCGGAACATAGTCAGCCACAAGTCAGTGCCCAAGGGTGGGTCGATAGCACACGAGCTCGTTTTGGCCGCCGAGGAGCAAGAGCGTGTTGTCTTGGATGGCCATGCGGCTGACGTTGCTGGCGGTGGAAGTGGCATCGATCGAACCCGTTGCCTCAGAGACCGTTTGGAGCGTTGAATTCCCCTCGTCCCAGACAAGCAGGAGATCGTCGGTAGATCCGATGACTTGCCCCAGCACGGTTGGAGCCTTCCAGACGACCTTGCCTTCGGGGGAGTCAGCTGGAAGTCCCTCCATGCAGACGAGACCCGTTCCGGGAACCTGCTGCAATATCCGCTGGCCTGCAAGGACCGGGCCGTTCTTGAGGGGTTGATCGAACAGCCTTGCCCATCGAAGTTTTCCGTTGGCGAGGTTGTACGCTCTCAAGTACTGATCTTCGCTTGCGACAAAGAGTATGGAAGTGACGATAGCAAGACCCGATTCTGTGTCTGTATCGCTCATGTCGGCTGAAACAGGGTTGCCAGCCATCGGCCCGAGCAGCATCTTCTGCCAGAGCAGAAGCCCGTCGTCGGCGGCCATTGCGGCGAGTTCGCCAGTACGCGAGCTTGCGATTGTCTTGCCCTCAAAGAGTGCCGGGGCTGCTTGTACCTTTCGGCCAATTCGATGTGCGTTCGTCGGGAAGCCTAGACGCCAATCCTGCCAGACGACTTCTCCGGCAAGGCCGCCATAGATGTAGTAGGTGCCGGAGATCGCACCCCGGGTGTCAGAGAGCCATTCCAACGGCTGCACACTGGACCGCGTTGTACTGAGAGGGATGGGGAGGCCGGTTGTCGACGAGAGCGTCAGAATTGAGTTGCTGCGGACGACCAGAACCTTGTTGTCTTCCTTGACATGCACGACGTCCACAATGAGGTCGCTTCCGCCGCCGCCAAAGGCGGTCCATTTCCTTCGCCCTGTTTCGAGGTCGAGCATGATGACCTCGTTATTCGAATTGATTAGAAAGGCCGCCCCTTCGGACATAAAGAGGGCCCGCGTGCTGGCTGGGTTGACTGAGTATCGCCACATGGCTTGGAGGCCGACACCTTTGGCAGACTTCGGGCCGAGCGGCATACGTGCTTCAAGCACGCTCACTCTGGCGGCGTTTCTTGCGGCGGCATCGGGCTGCTGGGCGACGGCCACTCCACTCATCGTCAGCAATGCGGCTGCAACGACTGTGGGCAGAGATTGGGATGGGATACGGGCCGAGACGGGCATGCTCAGAATCTCCGGGGCTGGTGGATCCCGCTTTCTGGGATCCGTGGGCATTCATTGGGATACGGGAGAATGGCACAGGATAGGAAGTCCCGCGGAGTCCGTCCCCCTTTGGAGTGCGACTGTGCCAAGAAGTCAAGCGGGCAAGCCCTTCTGGCCGTATCGTGCACGCCGAAGATGTTTACTGGCCTGATACAGCACATGGGGAGCATCGAGAGCCGGACATCTACGGATGCGGGTGATCGGCTGAGCATTGACCCTCAAGGTTGGCAGTATCAGCCGAGTATCGGAGCATCGATTGCCGTTGATGGCTGCTGCCTGAGCCTTGTGGAGGCTCGTGGCTCCCGGTGGTTCTTCGACGTCATTCCTCAGACGCTGCGTGTGACGACGCTCGGAAGCCTTGCGGTTGGTGACCCCGTCAATCTGGAGCATGCAGCGGTCGCTGATACCCTCCTTGGGGGCCATCTCGTTCAGGGGCATATCGACTGCACGGGCGTTCTTGAATCGGCTGGCCAGCGGGGCGACGAGTATCGCTGTCGCATCGAGTTTGACTCGGAGTATGCACCATTGCTGGTGTCGCGAGGTTCTGTTGCAATCTCCGGAGTCTCATTGACGGTCGCTGATCTCGGCCCTGGCTGGTTTGAGGTTGCGTTGATTCCAACGACGTTGCGGGATACGACGCTTGGCTGTCTTCGTTCTGGGGACAGCGTCAACCTAGAGTTTGATGTATTCGCCAAGATGATCGAGCGGCAATTGGCGCTTCGCGCTGCTACTCCGCCAACGATCTGAGTCTCGGTAGATCGAGATCAATGGGCTCGCCCGCACGAAGTCCCAGCGCTGTGATTGATCCAGCAGGCAGTTCGATTGCATAGCGGCTTGGGATGCGGCTCGAATAGAGGGGCAGCCGCTGTTCGTAAGCAGTCTGTGACTCGCCTGGCCCTTGTGCCGGTTCGACCTTCATCATGTGCGTCGCAGTGATACGGCCCTGTCCATCAATGAAGATGAGATCGATGTCCACAAGACAATCGGCCATCCAGAATCGGTGAACTGCGGGCTGGTCAAATACGAATAGCATGCCGGTTCCTACGGGAATGGAAGGCCGCCCCATGAGCCCTTGCTGAATAGCGGCTTGGCTGGCAGCAACTTCCAAGAGCCATTCCTGATCACCAATCTGGACCTGTTCTACGCGCGGTCCACGGTGTTCGCAGGCAACTGCTGTAAGTAAGAGAACGAGCAGTGGGATCAGTTTTAAGTGAGCCATGCAAAATCCTCCTGGGTCAGCGTGATGTCACGGTTGGGCAGGTTGTCAATTGAGAAGCGCTCAGCGAATTCCGCGGCCGAGAGTCGATCTCCCGATTCAGCCTCGACACCACACCACCGCCCAAGGAGGGCCATGACCCGTTCGGCTTTGGTGCCAGAATCCCGAAATGTACTGAGGCGAGTGTCGCCATGCCGCTTCGCCAATCGCCGGCCGTCCTCACCGCGGACCAGCGGGACGTGCCACCAGCGGGGTGATGGCAGGCCAAGCGTGCGCAGCAGTGATTGCTGCCTTGCGGCGCTCGGGAGCAGATCGTTTCCGCGGACGACATCGGTAATCCCGTGCCGCGCGTCATCGACGGCTACTGCAAGTTGGTAGGCGGGGCCACGCGAGGTCCAAATTGGGAAGTCGCCGATGGATTCGGCGATGTTGAATGCGTGAGCGCCTTGGATCTCGTCCGAAACGATTTCGATTTCAGGCTGAACAAGGAATCGCCAGGTCTCCTCGAGATTCGGGTTCTCGATCGCGATGCCGGCATTGGATGGTCTGAGCGTGGGCTCATACCGCAGTCCCTGCTCTTGTTCATGCGGAGCCGACTGGGCGGCTTGAACTTCCCGGCGAGTCAGGGCGCAAGGAAATGCTCTCCCAAGTCGGGCGATCGTGTGCATGGCATCCTGAGCATCACTTAGATCGCTGGATTGAAGTGGCAGTTCTCGATCCCAATCAAGACCGAGCCATGCAAGATCGTCTCTCACGAGATCGATTGTCTCGGGCTTGACGCGAGGATGATCCAGATCTTCGATTCGAAGAACAAGCTCCCATCCGCGTTGTCTTGCAAGTGCCCAATTGATTGCGAAAGTCCGAGCATTTCCCAGATGGAGGGCACCTGTCGGCGAAGGGGCAAGTCTTGATCGAAGTGTTCTGTCTGGATCAGGCATTGGCGGCGTGTGCCGTCAGGAGGTTCCAAGCCGCTGCCTGAGCAGGGTGGCTCTGGCTGCCCGCGACTCGTCCTGCGTGAGGCTGGTGCCGGCGGTCTGTTGCAGGTGTCCCGCCTGAATCTCGTGAAAGAGTGTGTTTACCGTCTGGAGTTTGACGTCGGAGATTAGATCGATACAGATTCCGAGTCTGATCATGCTCAGGCGGCGCATCGCCTCGTCCGCCTTGACGAGTTGGGCATTTCGCAGAACGGCCAGATCTCGGAGTACTCGGTCAGCAATGGTCGTGCGATCTCGTTTGAGCAGTGCCTGCCTTGCTGCCCGTTCATAATTGATGATGCCGGGCATGATGGACGTGAGGAATACGTCGAGCAGTTCATCTTCGGAATTGCCGAGCGTGATTTGATTGCTGACCTGAAAGAAACTTCCGGAGGACTCTGACCCTTCGCCGTAGTAGCCTCGAACTGCAAGGTGTAAGTCCTTGGCTGCCTGTCGGACTTTGTCCAGTTCTCGTGTCAGTCGCAGCGCAGGCAAATGCAGCATCGTCGAGAAGCGGACTCCCGTGCCAACATTGGTGGGGCAGGCGGATTGGTAACCCCACTGGTGGTGCCAAGCCCACCCGACATGCGGCTCCATGGCCTCATCGAGCCGCCGGACCCTTGCGAAGCAATCGTGTATGGACAGCCCGGGAGCGATGGCATGCATGCGAACATGATCTTCCTCGTTGACCATCACACTCATGGCGGCATCTGACGCGACTGCGACGCCACGTGGGCCAGTCGCATCTGCGTGTGGGCGGCTGATGAGATGCCGTTCGTACAGCACTCTGCGGTCAAGCGATGATGTTGACTCAAGGTCGATCCAGTCCAGAGGTTCGACATCTGTGGCCGCGGCATCAAGGGCATGAGTAACTCGGGTCATGACCAGTCGCCGCTGATCATCGGTTGTGCGATGTACAAATGGAATTCCCGCGACATTTCGAGCAAGCCGTGCGCGGCTGCTCAGGACAACATCCAAGTCAGTAGGCGTGTCGGGAGTCACGAGTCGTCGCTCTTGTCTTCGAGGGGTCGCTGCTCTGCAAGCATTGCGAGCTTTGCCTTGATCTTGGCTGCTCGTTCATACTGCTCTGCGCGAACGGCTCGGTCGAGTTCCTCAACCAACCGCTTTGACTCATAGCGAGACGTGTTGTCTGTGGCGATGTTTTGAGGATTGCGGCCGACATGTTGGTCGGCTCCGCCTTGCACGCTTTCGATGATGAGTCTGGTTGCCTGCGCGAAGGCGTCGTAGCAGTCGGGGCATCCAAACAGGGATGACTTTCGGATGTGTGTAAGCGTTGTATCGCACGTTGGGCAAGTTGGCATGACGGCCGTTTGGACGGGCTGGCTTACCTTTGCCATCAGTTTGTTGATCGGCTGCTTCCCTGGGTTTGGAACACCCGCCTCTGCAGCATGGATTTCGCAGAGATGAATCTCTCGATGCGTTCCATTGGAAATGATCACCTGATGTACGACCGCGGGTCGATTGCACTGATCGCACTTCATGGAGTTTTGACCCCACTATTGAGCGCGCATCGGATGGCGTTCGCTTCCCTGATGATACTTTCGGCCGCATCGAGCGACTGCACTGTTGCAGCATCGGATTGTGCGTTGGAAGGATCCGGGTGGAGTTCGAGGAACAGGGCATCAACGCCGGCGGCAGTAGCGGCGCGGGCGAGGAGGGCGGCGCGGTCGGGGCGTCCGCCTGTCTGGACGGGGCCACCGCCGGGACCCCCGGCGTCTCCTGGCAACTGAGTGGAGTGAGTGACATCGAAACACGTAGGCCATCCGAGATCAGCAAGATCCCCCAAGCCAACGAAGTCGTTGACAAGCCGGTTGTACCCGAAGAAAGTTCCGCGTTCGGTCAACATGAGGCCTGCGGCGCCTGCGTCCAGTGCTTTTGTGGCAGCGTGTCTCATGTCATTGGGCGCTAGGAACTGGCCCTTCTTGATGTTGACTGGCAGCCCTGTCGCGCCGCACGCTGCGAGCAGGCTTGTTTGACGACAGAGAAAGGCTGGGATTTGCAGAATGTCAACCACTTCTGCGACCGCAGAAGCTTGATCCGGCTCATGGACGTCTGTCGTGACCGGCACATTCCACTCGCCCTTGATTCGAGCCAACTCGGCGAGCCCCTCTTCAATCCCAGGCCCTCGGTGAGAGGCCAAGCTTGTCCGGTTGGCCTTGTCGAAGCTGCCCTTGAAGATCCATGGGATGCCCATGTCGCCGCAGACACTCGCGAGACGATCGGCCACCGCATCTTGGACGGCGGGCGACTCCAGGACACAGGGGCCTGCGATGACCACAAGCCCATTTCCGGGGCCGATGTTGATGGGTCCGACGCGACAGATGGCAGTCATATGCACAGACTATCCGCCTGAGGACGTCCGGGAAACACTTGCTCTGGTGAACCGAGAATGGGTTTCGTCGGGAATTGAGAAATCGGGTGCGTACAACCTGCAAGATCGGGGTCAAGATGGGGGCTGAAGCCGCCGATGTCAGCATTTGGCACCTTCATGTAGCTTCGAAGTGCTGGACCCCCCTCAGTGGGAAGATCAGGAGGCCTGCAACCATGCCACAGATGCCCCGCGAGCCGGAAGCGTTCTCCGAGCTGGTGTTGCGTTTGCTCAAGCAGCAGCAGCCTAAAGCACATGTTGAGTTGGCCGGAGCTATGGATTTGGTGATTGATGGCAGGCATCTGGCGCTCACCAATCTGTTTCGGATGGTGAAGTGTGATCCTGGTAATGGCATGCGAATCGTCGAGGAGTATCTCGATCGCATTTGTGAAGGCGACGCGGTTGTGTCGTCACCGCTGCCTCTGTCTCTGGCCCGTGGCCGAATCATGCCTCGGATTCAGCCCAATTCGCTCTTTGAACATCTCGACCGTGAGCAGGTCGCCCACACGCCGTGGGTCAACAACACATCAATCGTGTACGTGATCGATCTGCCACGAATGACCGTCAGCATTACTTTGGAACAAGTCATTCGGTGGGGGCTGGACATCGATGAAGTCGAGCAGCAGGCTCGGAGCAACCTCTCTCGCTACGCTCCGTCGGTTGAGGTTAAAGTCGTGGAATCCGCTGAGGGTGGCAGGGTGGCAATCCTGTCGGTTCAGGATGGTTACGACGCCGCTCGGCTGCTCATGGATTCGCTCCACGTTCGGCTGGCTCCCCGGCTTAATGGCGACTTCTATGTGGCTGCGCCGGCTCGGGACATTTTCCTCGCGATCTCACAGGGGCCCGATGACTTCCTAGAGCGGGTTCAGAGCCGAGTTGATCGAGATTATGAGCGACTTCCGTATCCGATCACGAAAGACCTGTTTGTCGTGACGCAGGACGGAATTGCTGGGACGCGAACCGCGGCGTAGCTTCGCCCGACCCGCTACCTTTCCTGCGTGCTGCTTCTCGTCGACAACTACGACTCGTTTACATGGAACCTCGTTCACTGCATCGGTGTGATCGATCCGGATCTGGAGATTCGGGTTGTGCGGAACGACGAGGAGTCCGTTGATTCGTTGCTTGCGATGAACCCGAGCCATATCGTGCTCTCGCCCGGCCCATGTACGCCGGCCGAGACTGGAATCTGCAAGGATCTGGTGCGGCAAGCAGCGGGCAAAATCCCAGTGTTCGGAGTGTGCCTTGGACATCAGGTCATCGCGGAGGTGCACGGCATGCGAGTCTGCAGGCACGATCGCCCCATGCATGGCAAGACTTCCGACATTCACCACGATGGTGCGGGAATCTTTCGGGGAGTTCCGGATCCGATCTCCGCGGCGCGTTACCACTCGTTGATCGTGGATCGATCGACGGTGGGCGATGACTTTGATGTCTCGGCATGGACTGCCGAAGACGATGTCATGGCGCTGCGATGGAAGGGGGGCTGGCCACATGGGCCGGCTGCCTCAATGACTGGCGTGCAGTTTCATCCCGAGAGCTTCATGAGCCACGATGGGCAAAATCTTGTTGCGGCGTTCTTGGGTCAGTGACAAATGGAAGCAATGGGGCGTTGTGAGACGGCCCACTGAGGCTAGTTTGCAGGCTTGAGACCTTCCACCAGTGCCATGAAGGTGTCCCGGGTGGCATCAACAGTCTCGGCGTCACCGAGCAGTTTGATGAAGATAGATCCTTGGTCGGAATCCACCATGGCAACCACCATGGCATAGTCCGCCTTGTGCCACCCGCCACCCATTCCCAAGTACTCGCCTTGGAGTTCGACCAGGGTTGCTGGCATGGTGCCGGCGGTTATCTCGGTGACCTCCGCTTGGGGTGGCAGATCATCCGCGCGGAACTGGCTTGACCAACGGGCGATGTTGGCGTCGCGAGTATTCCCGGCCGCCTCTGGGAAGTGTGTGATGACAAGTTCCGCTGGCTCAGCACCCTCGGGGGCGGGGACAATCCAATTCGTGATGCGCATGGCGTTCTTTGGGGGTTCCCAGCGCCATGTTGGATCGGTCGGGCCGCGAAGATTCAAGAATCGAATCTCGCTCGGGTCGTCTGGAGGCGTGTGAGCGGACTCGGTGTTCGTTCGTGATCGACTCGTTGAGGTATCGACCGAAGCCAAGCCGTGCTTGGGGGCGGCAGATGAGTTCGTCGTTTCCTGAGTCGGGGCTGGTCCTGGAGGTGGCGGCGGTGCATCGGATTTGTTGCAGCCAGTACAGGCCGCGGCCGTAATGAATATTGCGTAGGTAATCAGTCGTCCCATCACGGCACGATAGCATGGTGGCCGATTGCGAAACGATGGATGTGTGAATGATCGACCTGATTGTCAAGAATGGGCGCGTTTGGAACGGTTGCCACGCTCGCTGCCGCTCGGCCGACATCCTGCTTGAGGGCGGGCGTATTGTCGATGTTGTGCGGCCCGGTGCGGTACCAAATGGCCTTGCTGTCATTGATGTGCAAGGAGCCGTGGTGACGCCAGGGCTTGTTGATGGGCACGTGCACCTATTGCTTGGTGCGGAGTCGACCCTGCAATTGGATCTCTCCCACGTGCGATGCAGGGCGGAATTCGAGGCAGCCGTAGAGGAAGCGCACCAATCATTACCCGATGATCGTTGGCTTATCGGTACCGGTTGGAATGAGACCGGGTGGTTGGAGGGGGCGAGTCCAGATCGCTCATGGCTGCGTGCAGCTCATGACAGGCCAGTGGTGTGTTGGCGGTGCGATTGGCACTCCGTGCTGGTCAATGACGCTGTCTTGAAACAGTTGGACGTCGCCGGACCTCACGCGGGAGGGAGAGTCGGTCGGGATCGATGCGGGGCGGCAAATGGATTGATGTCAGAAGCCGCTGCATGGGAGCTTGTTGTTCCCTTGATCCCACCTCCTCCCGAAGAGGAGCGGGCTCGTGCCTTGGCTCAGAGCATGCAAGAGATGCTGAAGGCGGGAATCACCGCAGTTCGATCGATGGAGTATTCGGCGGACATTACTCGGCACTACGTTCCTCAGGCGGACTCGCTTCCACTCCGTGTGTCAATCGTTGAATTGGATCGAACCCTCCCGTTGGAGACTTGTGGAGCCTTGCCAATCACCGATCGCTTTCGGGTTACTGGCTGTAAGAGCTTTTTCGACGGAACACTTGGTTCGCAGACTGCGCGATTGAGGGCCCCATATTCGGATGCACCAGGCTCGCGAGGATTATGGATCGAGCATGCGCTTCGGGATGAAGACTCGGATTGGTGTCAGCAGGCTATATCTGCGGGGAGGTCTCCTGTGATTCACGCCATTGGAGACGAGGCGGTTGGCCGGGCATTGAAACTGATTCGGAATGTGCCGGATGACGTGCGCCCCACAATTGAGCACGCCGAGGTTGTCGCCGCCGAAGATTTGGAGCTGATGGGGGGCGTGCGATTGAGTGTCCAGCCCACCCACCGCGCCAGCGACGCGTCGATGGCGGCCAGCCGACTTGGTGATCGCGCTGCGTCATTGCTGCCGATGCGCAAGATGGTTGATGCTGGAGCGGTTTTGAGTTTCGGAACAGACTGGCCGATCGTGCCATTTGATCCACTCCGGACACTTCGCGCAGCCATCACCGGTGAAGACGACGCCGGCCAACCGTTCTATCCCGATCAGGCGATGACGGTGGTCGAAGCCTTCATGGCCGCCACGTTCCATGCTTCGGAGGCCGCTGGGCTTCAGCCGGGCCTTGTCCCCGGGGGGCCGGGCGACTTCGTTCTGTGGAACGGAGATCCGTTCGAGGATATTTGTGGAGCGTCTGTCCGCGGAACCTTCATTGATGGGACACTGGTGGCCGGAACACTCCCAGGAGAATTGAATGTCTGAACGACTAACGCATATCGATGAGCAAGGACGGGCGAGCATGGTTGATGTGTCGGCAAAGCCTGTCGTGCACCGCCGGGCGGTTGCCGAGACGAGGTTCTGCGCCGCAGCGGACACGCTGGACCGCGTCATGTCCGGCAATCTTCCGAAGGGAGAGGCACTTGCCGTCGCTCGCATCGCCGGTATCCAGGCGGCCAAGCGAGTTGACGCGTTGATTCCACTTTGTCACACGTTGCCGCTTGAGCACGTGGAGGTTCGCTTCGAACGCGTTGAGCCAGGCGTTGTGCTGGTTGAGGCGACATCAGTCGTGACAGCAAGGACGGGCGTTGAAATGGAAGCATTGACTGCTGTTTCGGTGGCCGCGCTTACGTTGTGGGATATGACCAAGGCGGTTGACTCGAACCTTTGCATCGACGGGACACGGCTCGTGCTCAAAGAGAAGTCTGAGCCTGCGCAAGGTTGACCGTGGAGTGTTCAGTGGGGGGATGCGTCTCGGACCGCATCGCAGAATGCCTGCATGAGTCCAGCGTCCTTGACGCCTCGGGCCACTTCTACGCCGCTACTGACATCGACGCCCCATGGGTGGAGCATCTCGATGGCAGAGGCGACTGTCTCTGGCCTCAACCCACCTGCAAGCACCCACGGTGTACGGATCTCTCGGGCGATCGGCGCAAACGCAGCATGATCAAAGGGCTGGCCGCTGCCTCCGCGAGGGCTGTCGATCAAGAGGAGTCGCACGTTGGGATCTGCGTCCCAAAGGGCAATTGCCTCTGTGTCGTTGTGTGGCACCGCCTTGATGACCGGCCCGGCCGAGGCCGCTTCGGCTACGAGTGACGGGGCCTCTTGTCCGTGCAATTGAATCCAGTTCGCGGCTCGAACTGCGAGTTGCGTGGGCAATGGGTCAAGCATCAGCGTCACGACGGCAACGCGATCCGCGGCGACGGTAGCCAGTGCAGCCGCCTGATCAGGGGATACTTCACGAGGTGAGCCCTCAGCGATGACCAGACCGATCGCATCGGCCCCTGCCGCAACAGCGGCCTCGACGTCCAAGGGAGTTTTGAGGCCGCAGATCTTGATGCGAACCGGGCCGGGAGTGTGGCAGTTCCAGCGTTCGCTCATGCGGTGGCCTCTTGCAGGAGGGCCTCGGCGAGTACGCGGCGTTTTTCGTCAATCGCCTCTTTGAGGACTTGCCGTAGAAGCGGGGCGGCTCGGTCGGGATCTCCGAGAAATCGGGTCAGGAGAAGTCCGAGCAGTAACCGTACTTCCACCGCTTCGCGGGTGGTTCCGTACCGCTCGAGATAGCGACTGTAGGCGTCGGCGGCGTCCTCTCTGTCGCCTCTGGCCTGGAAACTGTTGGCGAGCAATAACTGCTCAGACGCAGGCAAAATCGCTTCAAGATTGGATTGGGCACCGCCCTTCCACGCAGCGAGTGCTTCATCGATCTGGTTGGCTCGCAGGTGACTGCGAGTCTGTGAGACGAACTTCGGCTGGATGGGCTTCGCGGGGGCAGGGCGATCGGCCGGTGTACGGCTCACCGTCTGATTCCATGCACGCCGCCGCCGCCAACGCTTGATGAGCGAAGGAAGATCGGCATCGCTTCGCTGTATGGCGGGCGTCGGAAGGAGCACGAGTGCGGTCAACCCGCCCCACAGATAGCCTGCCAAGTGGGCGACATGCGCGACACCCCGGTCGGTCAGGCCAGCCCACCCGGCAAAATCCATTGCGATCCAGAATGCGATGATCCATAGTGCGGGGATCATCCAGATGCGGATGAAGATAAAGATCACAAGCACTCTGACTTTGCATGCCGGGGCGAGGACGAGGAAGGCCCCGGCCAACGCGCCAACCATGCCACTTGCTCCGATGACTGGGTTTGGGCTGGACAACGTGTGCGCGAGTCCGGCGACAATTCCGCCGAGCAGCGCGAAACACACAAATCCGAGACGCCCCATGCGACTCTCGACAGCACCACCGAATACCCAGAGGCACATGAGATTCAGGCCGATGTGGAGGAGCCTCCAGAGCGCGTGATCTTCTCCTGCCAACAGCGGATTGTCATGGGCGAACTGGTAGGTGATCGTCTGCCACCAGTGGAAATCGATCGATGAGAGTGCCATTTCATCTAGGACGGTGATCGCCAAGTCGCGGTTGATCAGCCCCAGGCCTAAGACGCCGAGATATGCCAGCATCATCGCGACGATGAGTACTTCGGTGATCAGAGGCCGGCGGCGACCTATGAGGTCTGTTCCAAGAAGGATGAACATAGTCCGCCAGTGTATGGCAAGTGGCAACATCTCCCCCCGGCTTGTCGATACAATCGCCTTTCCCGCGGCCGCCGAGGGCCGGGAACACATACTGGAATTCAGGGAGTAAGTGTGATGCCTGACGCTACAGCGACGATGACTATGGACAAGGGGCTCGACCACACCATCATTGGTGAGTCGACGAAGTCGTTCATCGATGGGCAGAAGGGTGTCCTTGAATATGTCGGGATCGACATCGACACGCTCGCTCGGAGTTCAACCTTCGAAGAGACGTGCTTCCTGCTCTTGAATGACCGGCTGCCGGACGCCGCTGAATTGGATGCGTTTACGGCCAGGCTCAGATCCAACTACGACCTCTCGGACCGGATGTGGGCTGCTGTTGCGGCTCTGCCTCCAGAGGCGGCGCCCATGCATGTGCTCCAGACCATGGTCGCGATGTTGGCCTTGGAGGATCCGGACTGCGACAACCAGTCGCGGGAAGCTGAAGAGGCCAAGGCGATTCGCGTGCTTGGAGCAACTCCGGCGATCATCGCCAACTTCGATCGCCTCCGACGTGGACTCGAACCGGTGAGGCCTAGGGGCGAAGACAATGTGGCAACGTCTTTTCTCCGCATGCTTACTGGCGAGACGCCCGGCGAAGCGAGTGCCAAGGCGCTCGATGTCTGCCTGATTCTGCATGCTGATCACGGAATCAATGCCTCGACGTTCGCGACGATGGTCGTCATGGGCACCGAGAGCGATATGTACTCGGCGATCACAGCTGCAATTGGAACGCTCCGAGGTCCGCTGCATGGTGGTGCCAACGAACGCGTTATGTACATGCTTCAGGGGATCGGCGGTGTTGGTGCGGTCGAGGACTTCGTACTCGGGCGGCTCTCTCGGAAAGAAAAGATTCCGGGGTTTGGTCACCGCGTTTACAAGGCAATCGACCCTCGGGCGACCTACCTCAAGACGTTCGCCGAGTCGATTGCCGCGGAAACCGGAAACGAGGACTTGTTCCGCATGAGCCGAGGGATCGAGGAGATTATGGACGCTCAGGTTGGCGAGAAGGGCATCCACCCCAACGTGGATTTCTACTCAGCGACCACCTACTTCTCGCTGGGGCTCGCCATCGATCTGTTTACGCCGATCTTCGCCATGAGCCGCAATGCGGGCTGGGCGGCGCACGCGCTTGAACGATTCGACGACAACCGGCTCATCCGGCCACGGTGTCAATACACGGGCCCTCACGGCGCGCCCTACATCCCAATGGATGAGCGTTGATCGCCGTCGCGACCTGCGACATCACTGTGGATACACGATGATCCGGTCATGAATGAGCATGACGATGTCGTGCGCGCCGTCGCCGGTGACGTCGGCGATAGCGATCTGCCGTGGCTGGAACTCGCGAGTGTTTCCGCCATGGAAGAGGCGTGATTCGTAGATCTGAAATCCGGTTGCATGGAGCATGGTCCCGGTCTTGTCGAAGGTGAAGAGCTCCATCATTTGCTCGCCGGCGTCGAGTGCCACCATGTCTCCGTATCCGTCGGCATTGACGTCACCTACTGCCAGTTCGTGTGGTACGTGATCATCCAGTGAACTCTTCCAGGAAGCAGTCTCTTCAAGCGTTCGCCGTGTCCCGCCAAGTGGAATGACCGCAAACCCGTCTTCGCCAACCGTAAGCACTCCGGAGACGTTGTTTGAGAAGTGCCCAGCCGCGAGTGGCCCCGGAGCGAACCCTCGGATGCGAAGCGTTTCGGACTGTCGCCAATCTTCACCGTCTTTGTCTGAGGCGAAAACAAGCACGCGATCTCTTGCCTTGTCGGATGCGACGAGCATGCCGTCCAAGGGAGTCACCGAGATCAACTCGCTGTCTGGGTCGTCCGCGTTGAATTGCCGCACGACCCGCCATTCGCCGCCGTCATCACTTCGTTCAAATCGCACTGCTCTTACGAAGTTGCCATTGGCGATGAGCAACTCTTCCGCTCCATCCGCATTGACATCGAGGGCGGCGGTGTTGTCATCGCCGGCAGCATCCACGAGCCCATACTGACCCATGTCTTCTTTCTTGAGTATCTTGAAACCGCCGTCCGCCTCGGGGTCTGCAAGAAGCAGCATCATGGGGCGATCACGGGTGAGAATGAGGATGTCTCTGCGTCCGTCTTGATCGACGTCGATTGAGTCGATGTGGTCGGGCTTACGGCTGAGAGATCCGATGTCGATTGAGGTCAGTTCCTCTGTTTTCAAATCCACGAGATCGAGCATGTAGTCACGCTTCTTGTTCGAGACGATGGCGGCGTGCGCTCCGTTGTCCAGCAGGACGACATTCATGGCGACCGGTTGATGTCCTGCGGAAACGGGCAGGGGGTTCGGAAATGGGATTGTTCCAGGGCCGAGCGGCGTCCGCCCGACGATTCCTTCTTCGGTGGACAGAACGAGGAGTTCGGCTGGACGATCCTCGACAGCCGGCACGCTCGCGATCGCATCGATATCCGAGAGACTGGGGGATGACTCCGCAGCCATCAGTCCACCGGTTTCGGCTTGGCGGTAGAGCGAGAGGGCGTTTGATCGGGTGTCGGCGGCGATGACATCACTGCGTCCGTCGCCATCGGCATCCACCACGGCCCAAGCACGCTTGCGTTGACCGGGATCCGGGAATCCATACACCGTGAAGGAAGCATCTCGGTCACCGCCCTGTTTCACGGCTTCTTCGTTCAGGTGATACAGCACAATTCGGTGCGCGTTTCGTTCGATCACAGCGATGTCTGTGGCGGAAGTGCCGGGTCGTTCAATGGCTTCAAACTCGTTGATCGGCGGCATTTCGAAGATCGTCTGGGGTCCGGGCTCGACACCCTGCTCGCCTTGCCGGCCGAACCAGATGCGAATCGGCGCCGGATCATCTGGGCTAATGCCAGCGAGATCCATCAGGCCGTCGCCATCGTAATCCGCCGGAACGACGGCAAGGATGGGGGCACCGGCGGGGTACCGCTTCATGGTGCCGATCGAGAACCCCTGAAGTGGCCACATGACCGGTTCGGCGGAGACGACTGAGAGCAGCTGAGGGTTGCCGTCGCCTGAGAAGTCCGTGATCGCAAAAGCAGACGGGGAGGCAGCGAGTTTTGGAATATCCCGGCGAGATTCCAGCCGAAATGAGCCGGGCTTCGTCTGCTTGAGGAACACGATGCGTCCGGGATCGCCTGCAGTAATCAGATCGTCGAGCCCGTCCTGATCGAGATCGTAGGTTGCCATGGCTTTGATGGCGTCGGCGACAGGAACGATCACTCGCTCGAACTGCCAGTGGTCGGGAAACTCGTTGATATCCCGCGGTATCTCGATGGGATCGTCAGGTGACCCGCCAGCCTTCTGTCGGAGGATCTCGATTCGACTGCGGTGGTTGTTGGCGACCACGATGTCGATGAGGCCGTCGCCGTCGATGTCCGTTGTAATCATGGGGCCGGGGTGATCGCCCACCGGGATGACCTCGAGTCCGGAGAATCCGAAGTAATCGGCGAGTTCGGGGACATCACCACTTCCTGCAAGGGTGGCGAATAGGGCAATGGCGATGCTTGGTACAGGCATGTGGAGTCTCCGATGGAGCGTCCATGGTAGCCCTCCTGCCCGATAGCCGCGTGTTCGCGGAATCGATCGCCGACGGGGCGTCTCACGTCGGTGGGGCTACCATGGTGTCAACTCAGTAGAGGAGATGCGGATGCTGATTCGGATGGCGATGTGGTTGGCAGTGGCTGGGCTGGCCGGAACTGTAGTTGGCGACGTGGTTGTGCTCGATCACGGCGGCGAACTTCACGGCGAAGTGATCAAGCAGGATGCTCGAAATCTATGGATTGATGTCGGGCCGACAATCGTGAAGATTGACAACAACGACGTGGTCGATGTTCGTGTGAGTGATTCTGCCGAGACCACAGAGGCGGCCAGAGAGTCCATCTTTCACACGGTGAACCATCCGCCGGACCTGAGCATTCGGCAGCAAGCTGCCCGGGTGAAGCCCTCGGTTGTCCTCGTGCAGACGCCTTCGGGCACCGGCTCGGGTGTCATTGTCAATGCTGAGGGGCATGTCGTTACGAACGCTCACGTGATCCAAGGCGAAAAGGATCTTCGGCTTGTTATCTGGAGCCCGAGAGATGATGGCACGCTGGCTCGGAGAACGATTGAAGATATTGAGATTGAGGCGGTCAACAACCATCTCGACCTTGCGCTTCTCAAGTTGCCGTCCAGCGAAGGAGAAGAATTTCCATGGGTCCCGCTTGAGGCATGGGAGTCAATTGAAGTGGGGCAGCCGGTGTTTGCAATCGGCAACCCGCTCGGCTTGGAGCAGACGACAAGTCAGGGAGTCGTCTCGACGACACAACGTAGTTACGACGGTCTGACCTATATCCAGACCGACGCCGCAATCAACCCTGGCAATTCAGGCGGCCCACTCTTCAATGTCGGCGGTGAAGTTATTGGGATCACCAATATGGGCATTCTGGGTGGCGAGGCGTTGGGGTTTGCGATTCCTACGCGGTACGTGAAGGACTTCCTTCGCAACCGGGAGGCATTCGCCTATGACTCCTCAAATCCGAATACGGGACACCGGTACCACAGACCGCCGCCAAGGCAGAATGCAGGGACGGCAACGAGGTTGGAGCAGACACAATGACTGTAAGAACGATGACTTTGTGTGTAATCGCATTCCTCGCGTCGGTGCCACGCGCTGTGGGAGCAGATTCATTTTCAATGGAGGCTGTAGCGCCAAGGGAGACAGTCGCCGTTATGGAGATTCGTGACGTTGGCGACGTCATCGCTCGTCTGCAGGGAGCGGGATTGGTCGAGGAGGATGACACGCAAGACATCAACGACGGCATCCGTGATTTTGTTGGGAAGTTGCCGAGCTCGATGTCCGAAGTATGGATCGACGTCTTCAAGTCTGCAAAGCCACTCGACGTTGTCGGTTCGATGTCGGGGTCGGTCGCCCTTTGGATCGATCGATCCGAAGGCGAACGGGGTGAACTCGTTCTTGCCGGATGGGTCAATCTTGGCGATGGTTCAGAGGCCGTGGCGGAGGCATGGGATGATGCATGGGGCTTGATTCGTGAACGGCCGGATGCGATGACGGAGGTCATGTCCGGCCGGGACGTCGATGTGTTTGGTGAAAGATCCGAGGACCAACGCTCGATTCCGCTGAAACAGGCGCTGTGGCATGTTCGTGAAGACAGTCGGATTCTGCTCTCGAATACGCAGAACGGACTGCAACGAATGCTCGACGTGCTCGATGGCAGCGGCGAAGAGGAGTCGCTTGTCGATGAGGAGGCGTGGGAGCCGGTGGTGTCTATGCTCGAAGGGACGTCCAACGTCCGCGCAGTCCTTCTTGTAGACGCAGCATTTGCCGCTGGCGATCTGATTGATCAAATGGGCATGTCGGCCATGCTTCGAGCCTCATTTGATGCAATGGTCGGCCCTGTTCGCTCGATTGCAGTTTCCGTAGGCATTGGTGAGCAAGATGAAATCATCTCGGCATCCGGCGCAATTTGGATGCCCAGCGGGCAGGGCGGGCTGCTTCGGTTGCTCTCAACTGAATCGCCGCGGGCCTCGCTTCCTGCTTGGATCGGCCCGGACACAATTTCGGTGTCCCGGTACAACGTTGACTTCAAGCGGATTCCAGATTGGATTCGAACAGTGGTGGCGTCAAATCCCATGTTGATGGGAGTCGGGCAGTTGCTTGATCAATTCGAACCTTCGGTAAGAGCGATTCTCAATCCGCTCGGCACGAAGGCGATGATGGTTGGAACACTTCAGCATCCACTGACCATGGAGAGCCTCAAGGAAGTGATGGCCATCACGTGCACCGACCCCACAGGCCTCAAAGACGCCTTGGCGGCAACAAGTCCGAAGGCAGGATTCGAGGCGCGTGAGTTTCAGGGTCATCAGATCTGGACCATCGATGCCAATAAAGTGGGCATGCTGCCGCTTCCAATGCCAGTTGATGAACGGATAAGTTTTGCGATCGCGGGCAACTCGATGTTCGTCGGGAATGATCTGGGAGTCGAGGCTGTGCTTCGAAGCCTTTCATCCAGAGCCGCAACGCCACCACCATGGTTGGAGCGAGCGATCAACGTATTGCCGTCCGAGCCCTGCGCCTGTTGGAGCACGTGGGATGTTGGCGAACAGTTGACCGCGGTCTCAGATGTGATGCGACTGCAAGTGAATGTGTGGGAGGATGAGTTGAGGGCAGACGATCCGGAACTCTGGGAGGAGATCAAGGGCGAATTGGTGGATGAAGAGGGAGCCTCTCGGCGTGAGCGAATCGCCCGAATTGCCAGTCGGCTCGGGCCGGCGGTGTGGTGGGCGGAGGCTGACGACACCGGATTTCGGCTTCGTGGGTCGATGTTGGCTGCTGATGCCGAGGGGGAGGAGTGATCGCAGGGGGGGAAGGCGAGCGGGCAGTCAGGGGACCGCAATCATGGCCGCTGCGTGCATGATTGCTCTGCGCGATGAGTCATTCTGACTCATCGCACAACACTACGTCCAGCCGAGTTCGAGGAAGATTGCGTCGTAGACGAGGTCGCTCACGATGACGGCAACGATCGTCTGCACGACGGTATCGGTTGTTGCCTTTCCGACGCCAGCAGCGCCGCCGCTGACGCGGAGACCGTTGAAGCAGGCAATCGCGCCGAGCATGAGTCCGAAGGTTATTGCCTTGATCAGCCCTGTCAGGAAATCGGCCATTTCCAGTTGAGCGAGTGTGTTGTCGATGTACACCTGCGCGCCGACATCAAAGAACACCACAGTGACGAATCCGCTGCACACTACAGCTGCGACGTCCGCAAGCACTGTGAGCAGAAGCAGGCTGATGGCTGTCGCGGTGAGCCTCGGAAGCACAAGAAATCGGACTGGGTCTAGGGCATGCGCCTCAAGTGCCTCAATTTCCTCGCCCACAACCATTGTCCCGATCTCGGCTGCAATCGATGCGCCAGCGAAACCCGTCAGGACAACAGCCGAGATAATGGGACCCATTTCGCGGAAGATCGCAATCCCAACAATGTTCGCGATCTTGTTCTGTTGGCCCAGTTCCGAGAGCGGCGGGTACATGGCAATGGCGAGAATCAAGCCGATACATGCACTGACCAGCAGCACGATGCCGATTGAGCGGACGCCGACTCGAACCATCTGGGCGATGACCGCTGGCCACCCAACCCGGAGACTTCCGCCTGTACCGGACTTCCAGTACCAACGCCCGACAGTGCCAGTGAGCCTTGTTGTTCCCCCGATCAGCGTAAAGAGTCCGAGTGAGGACTTGCCGACGCGGCCGACGCCTCTGATCAAAATAGACTGGCTGCGTGACTCGGCCATGGTTTCTACGCCACATCCTCCGTGACAGTAAATACGGCATCCAGTTTGGAGATCTTGAAGATTGATGCGACGCGATCCGTGAGTCTTGCCAGAGTGAGGTCTCTTGGGATACGGCGGCACGTCTGCAAAGCTTCGACAAGCGTCGCGACCCCGGACGAATCCATGTACGGAACACCCCCCAGATCGATCACAACAGGGTCGCTACCGGTTGCGAGATTGGATTGCAATACGGCCCGTAGTTGTGGCGAGGATGCAAGATCGATTTCGCCAGAGGGACGGATCACGAGCATTTCTTCCCGCTGTTCGATATCGATTGTCAGCGGTGCGTGATCTTTACTATGCATGGTGGACATTCTCCTGAGTAGGCTCATTCCCCAGCGGGGTCAGGAGCGTTCGCATGGTCAGTCGGGTACCGCCCTCGGGGCGATGCTCCCACGCGGCCTCATCCATGACCTCGCAGATGAGATGGACGCCGAGCCCGCCTGGGCGGACATCGGTGAGATCACGAGCCCTGATAGTCTTCAAGTCAACCTGAGTGCCGTCATCGTCAAGAACAAATCGCAGCATCGGGGGTTCGCTATCTCGTTCCTCGAAGGCCGAGAGCCTGATTCTGCCAGATGCCCCGGCGTATGCGTGCCGAATGATATTGGCGGCAGCCTCGTCGACAGCCAGGCAGATGCGATCTGTCCGGTCGGTATCCAGCCCCGCTCGTTGACACCATGCCGAGAGGGCCTGGCGAATGACGCACAGCAGACTTGCTCTCGCTTCAATATCGAGAATGAAGTCCGGTTGATGGTGCGGGGGGCGGTTCATGTGGCTCCGCCGATGATACATCGTGGCGGTGTCGTGTAGACTCCCCGCCTTCTCAGGAGTTCTTGTCCATGGCAGCATCCGCCATCGGCGCAACGCGTCCAGCAGGCGTCGAGACCATTCCAATCATCGACTTTGGGAGCCAGTATGCCCAGTTGATCGCTCGGCGAGTGCGTGAAGCGGGGGCATTCAGCATTCTGGTGGCTCCCGATGTTTCTCTGGAGCATCTCAGATCACTCGAGCCTGCTGGGATCATTCTCTCGGGCGGCCCTTCAAGTATCGATGAGCCCGGCGCACCACGGTGCGATCCCGGGATTTTTGATCTTGGCATCCCGGTGCTCGGGATTTGTTACGGCATGCAACTGGGGTGCCACATGCTTGGCGCGACGGTTGATAGGGCAGAGTCGAGGGAGTATGGCCGAGCGAAGTTGGCCATTGAGGACGACTCCGGATTGTTTGCGGGTTTGCCGCAGGACATGACGGTGTGGATGAGCCATGGTGATCAGGTCTTACATTTGCCGGACGAATTTCAGATCATTGCGAGTACCGATACGTGCCCGGCTGCGGCGGTTCTGCACCGCGAGCACTCGTTCTACGGATTGCAGTTTCATCCCGAGGTGACGCATACGCCGCACGGCGTCGATGTGCTTCGCAACTTCCTCTATGAAGTGTGCGGTTGTCGTGGTACGTGGCGAATGGCCGACTTCATGGAGGCGCAGTGCAAGATCCTCCCGGAACTCGTTGGAGATCAACGGGTGATCTGCGGGCTCAGCGGAGGCGTTGATTCATCGGTCGTGGCGGCACTGCTTGGCCGAGCTCTGGGAGATCAGGTGACTTGCATCTTCGTTGACAACGGTCTTCTCCGAAAAAATGAGCGAGAACTCGTCGAAACGACCTTCCGTGACCACTTCGACTTCGATCTACGCGTCGTAGACGCTGCTCAAGAGTTCTTGGATGATCTGGCGGGTGTTGAGGATCCACAAGAGAAGCGGCGACTGATCGGCCATCGTTTTATCGATGTTTTTCGGCGTTGCGCCGACGAGGTGGCTGCGGACGGAGGTACGCCGGTTCAGTTTCTTGCCCAAGGAACGCTCTATCCGGATGTCATCGAGTCAGGCCAAGGCCACGCCGGAACGGCGGCGAATATCAAGTTGCATCACAACGTGGGCGGCCTTCCTGAGGAACTTGGGTTCGAGTTGATCGAGCCACTCCGCGATCTATTCAAGGACGAAGTGCGTACGCTTGGTGAGGTGCTTGGCCTTCCAAGTCATGTCGTGTGGCGGCATCCATTCCCTGGCCCGGGACTGGCGGTTCGGGTTCTCGGCGAGGTGACACAGCCACGACTCGATCTGCTTCGGAATTGTGATGAGATCGTGCTAGATGAGATCGTCTCGGGCAATTTGTATCGCAGTACGAACCAGGTGTTTGCTGTCTTGTTGCCCGTGCGCAGCGTCGGTGTCATGGGAGACGGGCGAACCTATGACTCGGTCGTGGCGGTTCGAGCGGTCGAGACGCAGGACTTCATGACAGCTGACTGGGCTCGGATCCCCTATGACGTTCTGGCGACGATCAGCAATCGGATTATCAATGAGGTTCAAGGCGTCAACCGGGTGGTCTACGACATCTCAAGCAAACCCCCGGCCACCATTGAGTGGGAATAGGTTCGCGGCGTTCTATTCGGACTGAGGGCCACCCCCGGTATGGCGAGGTTGGTGGGTTGCTGCATGAGACAGTGTGTTGGGCTGATTGAGTGCGGGTTTTGCAAACACAAGCCGGCCAGCACTTGTCT
>JAAERN010000013.1 GCA_024230295.1 Planctomycetota bacterium | reverse complement strand
TCGCCATCGACATCAGCGATGCGATCCAAATAGGCCTGAGTTATCTCTACTGAAGTCAGATTTCCTTGGGCCATCTCTTCGACGAGCCCGAGTGCGCTGCGCTGCACGATGTCGGTCATCAGGCCTCCTCATCCAGAATGCGAGGCACGCGGAACCGATCATCTTCGGCTGCGGGGGCAGCTGCCAGGATCTCATCACGTGGCAGGCATTCACGCGTGTCGTCATCTCGAAATACGTTGGTCATCGGGACCGGATGCGATGTCGCAGGCACATCTTCTGCAGCGACTTCCGACACTCGTTTGACCGCATCCAGAATCGCGTCTAACTGTTCGGCGTAGTCGTCGAGTTCCGCTTCTTTCAGATCGAGCCGGGCTAGTCGGGCCAAGTGGGCCACATCGGCTCGGGAGATGTCAGACATAACGACCATCGTAGGTGCCAGACGAGATGATTCCACGCGGGGTCTCCGCCTCAAGCCACTCCGGCGCGCATCACCTCGGACAGCGGAAACAAAATCGGTAGATCACTGGATAGCCATTGCACGGAACCAAGTTCATCCGCACACAACCATTT
>JAAERN010000012.1 GCA_024230295.1 Planctomycetota bacterium | reverse complement strand
GGTCTGGCGGACGTCATCACGCAAAAACTCTACGATGCGATCGACTATCCAGCCACCTATGGGAATGTCATCACTTCTGCTTATCTCGACGGTGCCCTGATACCGATCTCAATGCCGACCGATCAGCAGGCCGTTCAACTGGCGGTCAAGACCCTGATCCGGGTCAAACAGGGCGAAGCGCGCATCGTGCGGATCCGCGATACGCTCAGCCTCGAGAAAATTGCGGTGTCCGAACCGATGCTGTCGGAAGTCGAGCAGCATCCGGACATGTCGATCACAGGTGAAGCGGAACCGTTTGCTTTCGCAGCCGACGGGACCCTCAGCCCCATGTAACGACCGACACAGCGCGTGCTGGAACGCATCCGACTTAACTGATGCCAAGCCACGAATCGATACCCCCGCACCGCCGCATTGCTGCCGTTCTCGATCATCTGGGGATCGGACGCGCACACTTTGCGGCCGGGATCGGCAGCGAACTACTTGCGCTGCTGGAACCACCAGAGGACCGGGTCGCCAGCCTCACCCTGATCAATCCCAACCGCCTGGAAACCGGACCGCTGGCCCGTCTTGGGGAGCGGCTGAGCATCGTCACCGGCAGTGCCGGCCTGCCATCGAAAGTAGTCCGGGAGAGGGCACCCGCCCTGCCGGCTGCCAGGCTGGTCCGTTTTGCCCCGTACTTCACCACGACATGGTCCGACGTGGTCCGGGAACATACCGATGCTGTCATCGACACCTTGCTCTGCCGCGCCGACGACAACACCGCAACTGTTATTCCACACGGTGACGTGAGCGGCGAGAGAGAGGGGATCAGGTTTTATGCAACGGGGTCTGGCCCTGCATTGGTACTGCTGCCGCTGCTGCTGGCGCCCTCGCAGTGGCGCTTCGCGCTGGATGAGCTGGCCCGAACGTTCCGGGTGATCTTGCTCGGCGGTGCTCACCTGGGGATGGTCGCGATGCTCGAGTCGCGGGGGTCCGAGCCTGGCTATCTGCGGGCAGTCGACGATCTGTTCGATGAACTGGATCCCACACCCGGGGAGAAGATCCTGGAGATCGGCTGCGGTACCGGTGTTCTGTCACGCTGGATCGCGCATCGCACGGGCCGGCAGAACCCGCTCATCGCGACTGACCTGAACCCATATTTTCTGAGTGAGGCCGGACCGCTGGCGGCCCGCGGAGGTCTCGATTCATTGACCTTCGTTCAGGCCGATGCCGAACAGATGCCGCTTGCTGACGGCACCGTCGACATCGTGTTCTGCGTCACACTGCTGGAGGAATGTGACGCGGATCGCACGTTGATGGAGATGGTCCGAGTGACCAGACCCGGCGGGCGAGTCGGCGCGATCGTCCGGGCAACCGACATGAACAACGTATGCACAGTGCCGGTGGAGCCCTCGATACTGAAACGGGTCCAGGCACCTTACCAGTCGGTAGGTGAAAAAGGCTGCGCAGACGCCGGTTTTTATCGGCGCTTCGCAGCCCAGGGACTGGAAGACCTTCGATTCTTTCCTCACCAACTGACGCTGCGCGACCCGCATGGCGCCGC
>JAAERN010000011.1 GCA_024230295.1 Planctomycetota bacterium | reverse complement strand
CTGAGCAGTTCAGGCAATCGCTTAATTGTTCTCGGGCCATCTGAACGGCAGCGGCGGCCGTCAGTCCGAGCCGATGTTGCCGACTGGAAGGGTTGCCCCACTGCTCACTCCACCAGGGCTCCATGGCCGTCACCACATCCTGGTGACACGGCGTTGTGGCTTGATGGTCGAGGGCAATCGGTGCCGATTGAGTCAAGACGGCTTCGGGGCTTGGCAGCATGGTGTGAGTCTGTCGTTCTATCTGATGCGTGCGGCTTATTGGATGACCAGCTTGAGTGTGCTCGCGATCAGTGTTCTGCAACCCGGCTTGGCAGAGCCATCTCTGCGTGAGAAGGTTCTTGAACAGATGCGGGCGTCGAGGCCTGCCGACTTGGTCGTTCTCGACACGCGTGAGCTAGGTGGCACTTCTCTTCTCGGAATTTTTGCCATCCAGGTGGATTCGGCTGATCCGGATCTGAGGCGTTACAAGCTTTGGAGGGAATCTTCTGAAAACCTGATCATTCCGACGGAATCGGTG
>JAAERN010000010.1 GCA_024230295.1 Planctomycetota bacterium | reverse complement strand
TTTTTCGGCTCATGTGACCCAGTACACCATCGCACCCTTGATCCATCGGCCGCAGATGCTACCTTCGGTGGAAGCGGAGCCCCGGGGTCCCGAGGGAGAGATGACATGATGCAGCGAATACTGACCGCAGCGATGATGGCCTTGCTCGTGTGTGGTGTGACAACCGCCGCGACGATCAATGTGCCTGCGGACTACGCCACTATTCAAGAAGCGATTGATGCGGCCAGCAATGGTGATGAGATTCGGAAGTTGCTCGAAGGGGACACTGTTCAATACTCCCCCTTCTGCGGATCTCCGCTCCAATCATCTGACTGGCAGCGAGTAAAGGATCTCGTCGACCGGGGCGCCTATCAACTGCGAGGCGACACGGGTGAGATCGTGGAAGTCACGATTGCGTGGCATGTTCTCGAAGAGTGGGCCGCAAACCGCGCTGTGGATCAGTGGGAGTTGGACCACTACCTCGAACTCGCCAACGAGATCTGGGCGCCCACGGGCATTCAGTTTGCCGCGCATCCCGTGACGGATCGCATCATCAACCCCAACTGGTTTGAAGATATTCCTAACGTGGATGACTTTCGAACAGTCCGGCGACTCGAGAACGCGCTGAACATCTATTGGGCCGCACCCGAATCAATGGGCGGCCTGTGTGGCATTTCCGCCTTTACATTCTCCACGCTCGACACAATCGCCATCAGCCCTGAATGCATGGGCTGGTGGGATGTTGATGGCGTGTTCTGCCACGAAGTCGGACACTGGTTCGATCTCTTCCATACCCATGAGGCCTACAATGGCAACGAATGCGTCGAACGCACTAACTGCCTAGAAGCCGGGGACTTACTCTGCGACACTCCGGCTGACTTTGGCCTGTCGTTTGAATCCTGTGTTGATCCGTATACCTGCGAACTCCTATCGCATTGCGCTGATAACCCCGGGCCGTGCCAGAGCGATGGGGTCTACACACCGGACACCGAGAATTACATGGCCTACACCGCGGTTCCATGCATGCACGAGTTCACCCCCGATGGCATCGATCGCATGCGTGCGACAGCAGTGAACCTCCGAACGGCATACCTCAATACGAATCTGCATCACCCGTGCCCGAGCGACACAAATTGGGACTACACCACCAATGTGGACGACCTATTGGCCATCATTGAGGGGTATGGGCAAGATTGCAGTGGCTGCAATGCAGATGTTGATGGCGACGGCGTGATTGGCGTTGGCGACATTCTCAGCGTCATAGCGGCATTCGGCCCCTGCTTCGAGTGTCTCTCGGAATCCGACTGCGACGACGGGGACCCATACACGTTTGATCGATGCCTCTTTGGTGAGTGTTCCTATGAGCCCATGCGAGCCGATTGTTGCATACAGGGAACTTGTGTCACTCTCATTCCCCCTTCTGTTTGCGAGTCCGCTGGCGGTGTCTCAGTGTTCGAGAACACAGCGTGTAGTTGGGCCTGTGGCCGCGGGGACACGGTGGCCACTGCGCAGATTGCGGACCTTGGCCGCAATCCATTCACCAACACGTATGCAATGGCAAGTGACGAACCAGTCGATGCACTGATGTGCAAGGACACCGACTTGGACTGGATTGACTTGGTTGATGTTTGGATGAAGTTCAATCCGCCAGCAGATGGGACCGTAATCGTATCCCTCTGCAGTGAGGGGTCCTTTGATACATCACTCGTGCTGTATCAAGGTCCTGAAGACCCTAGCCCGGGCGAGTTGATGCAGATCGCATGCAACGGCGATGCGGTTGATCCCATTGGCTGCCAGCCGGGGTACTCAGAGGTGTCAGCACCGGTTATCGATGGGGATGGGTGGCTCTACATCCGCGTTGGAAGTCAGTCAGGCGCGTACGGTCTGGGCGTTGTGACAGTTGACTTTGCAGAGTGATGATCAATCCGTAGTAGGTAATCAATAAAAAAGCCGCCCCAAGGGAATCATTCGTGGTCTGCGGCGACCTGCAATGCCGCTCGTCGATTGGTCGTACGTGCGAGTAGTCCTCCACCACACACCAACCAAACAACGTCCAACAACTCACCCTGCGAGTGCAGAGGGGCTGTTGTTGTTTGACTCAATCAAAATTCCCGCTGATGCAGGACAAGGCTGTGCAAATCAGGCCTTGAATTCATCTTCCTGAGTGCCGTTCTGATCGATGCGGCGCTCAAGTTCTGAAATACGATTTTCAAGTTCCTTGGCACTTGCCTGTCGTTTACGAACAACTTCTGCTGATCGCATTATGACAATGCACCAACATGCCAAGAACACAGTGGATGCCGCAACGAGGATAAACACCCATGTCATGACATTCTTTATAGCAAATCAAGCCTGCATGTGACATTCCCCTGCCACAACCGTTGTGACGGGGGTTATGAGCAGGGACCCCAGGCGGCGAGGACAAACAAAAGGTCGTTCGTGTCGACGATGCCGTCGTCGTTGACGTCTGCGTCAGCATCGTCCGTGCCCCACGCTGCGACCACTCCGAGGATCTCGTCGACACCGACTTCGCCGTCTCCGTTGATGTTCCCATCACAATCAGGTGGAGCAACAGGGACGATGGTGTGGAACATGCCCGCAGCAACCTGCACAAAGGTCTCACCAGCAGGGACGTTGCATTGGCCGTAGCCGTTGCTCCCCCCCTATAGACGGTCCGAGGCCACAGAAGGTCCATTAGAGAACGGAACGTAGGGGAGCAACAACTGTTTCTGTAAATTGCCTTGCGTACCTCTTCAGAAGCAATGCGCCGCTATCTCAAGAACACCACCCCTGTGAATACGGATGTGCTGTGAGGTGGTGGTGGGGCTTCTGGCAAGGACCTATGGCTGTCTCCCCTTTGCGTTCGTGTAGGTCCGCTCTGCGGCCATCCTCGTCGTGTGAAGGAGCCTGCTCACTCAAAGTCTCTATGCCTTGTCGCGTCTGTCACAACTGTTCGGAACACCTTGGTACAGGAGTGGTTCGAAACGGGGGAAGCAAATCGCTCCGATCAAAAGGTCACAGGGCCGCAGCAATGTGCTGCGGCCCTGGTGAATCTATTTCGAGAGCACGCTGTGGAATCAGCAGCGACGACGCCTTCCGGCGAGTCCAGCAAGGCCGAGAAGGGCCAATGCACCAGGAGCCGGTATTGCGGGGGTGTGAATCTCGATGCCCGAGACATCCTCAGCAGTCACGCTGACACTGAGGTCATCGACGAACGCACTGTTCATCAGCTGACCAGAGTATGTGTAGATGCGAGCTTCAATGACGAGGCCGGTGTGGTCACCACCACCGTCCGTGCCACCACTGAATTCCCATTGGTCCGAGAGCAGGGTCCACTCCTCGCCGCTGTAGGTGTTGTTGCCGCCAGCAGAACCGCCGTAATCGTCGATTCCGCCAGTCGTGTAATGAGCCCAGATACGGACCTTACTGAAATCTTCGCCGTCGCCAAAGCCAAGGAAGGAAGCATCGATGATGTCTCCGTCATTGAGTCCGGTGATCCATGCGACAAACGCTTGAGGTGTGCCGCTAACAGGATCTTCAGTGAGTTCCACCACATTGCCCTGTGTTGGATCCCAGTAGACGTTTGTCGCAGATCCAAGGTTGCCATACGAGCCGACGATGGTGCCACCGTCTTCCCAGTCGTAGGTAGCACTCACAGTGTCTGCCAGACCAAGTGTCGATGTCGCCAATACCGCAGCAATACCTAGTGCAAACGCCTTCATCGCGATCTCTCCTTTTACTCTCACTCTCCGAATACCTGCTTCCGACAGGATCAACTTGGAAGTTACCAAGGGAGAGGGTCTTCGCAACCGGTAAAAACATAAAACTTTTGTTTTACAGAGGATGTGGGCATGCAGTTGCATGCTGCGGCGAGCTGCCGAGAGATAGAGATATGGTTTGGAAGGAGGCTTATTCCTTCAGAATCAGGCTCGAGACCCTGGGAAGGGGCTAAAAAGCAGTGGAAGAGAAGTACGAGCCGATCTCGTTCAAGGATATTGAGAGCCTCCAATGTCCTCACAGCGACTTCTAGGGTATGCGCCCCCAGTGTTCCCTCACCTAGCTATCTGCTTTGGATCCAGTGATCCACACGATGATTTGGCCCCAGGCCAGCCGCTCAGCGGGTGGCATGATTGTGTTTTGGGTGTGTTGTCTTGAGGAATCTGACCCGGCAGGAGGTCTGGTTGAAACCATAACCCCACAGCACCTCCGCAATTGTGGTGGTGGTGGTGGTGGTCTCCTGAGCAGTCCAAAAGAGGGGTTTGGCTATGTGGCAGGCGCAGTAGATTCCCCAGACACCGCCGTGTTGTGGCTCAGTTGACAAAGTACACCACCGCATCCCTTGATTCATCGGCCACAGATGCTTGGCTCTGCGCCAAACTGGTTGCCGCTCGAGAAGATCGCGGGGCCATCATGAAGCCGCAGCATTTCTCAACGTATGCTGGTGACGAGAAATGGGAGAAACCACATGGTCCTGATACCTCGTCGCTCCGCTGAAGTGTCTTTGGCCACTTCAATCCTTGCGTTGTCCCTCATCGCGTTTCCAGCCATCGCGGAGACATGGACAGTCAACGGTGGTGGCGGCGCCGACTTCTTGGATATTCAATCAGCGATCAGTGCAGCGAGCCAAGGCGACACGATCATCGTGGCTCCTGGCATCTACACGGGCGTTGGTTCTGAAGTCGTGGATATGCTCGGAAAGGCTGTGACACTGCAGGCAAGTGGAACGGCGGCCGAGACGATCATTGACGGCGAATCATTGCGTCGAGGAATTATGTGCAGCGATGGTGAGACAGCGACCACGATCATCGACGGTTTTACCATTCGGCACTGCTCCATCACGTTGGATCATGGGGGGGGAATGAGGTGCGTGACGGCGAGCCCGACGGTGACAGGGTGTGTCTTTACGCTGAACTCGACTGATGTCAATGGCGGTGGTGTTTCAATGGAAAATCAGTCACATCCCACTTTCATCGACTGTGAATTCAATGCCAATAGCGCCAATTCCAATGGAAGCGGTGTGTATTGCAGTTCATCAAGTCAACCTCTATTTATTGCGTGCGACATCATCGACAACGACCCGGCTTCTATCGGCGGCGGTATCGCTGCGACTTCATCATCAAAACCCTTCTTTTCGGATTGCCGAGTCACGGGAAACAGTGCGACCTCAGAAGGATATGGGGGGGGCGGCGTCTACTCTGACACGAATGCTCATATCACATTTTCAGAGTGTGTCATTGCCGACAATGAAGCCCCTGGGTACGGCGCCGGAGTGATCGCTTTCGCGAGCGACATCACGCTGACCGATTGTGACATTACTGGCAACACAAACATCTTTGGAGATGCGGCAGGAGGCATACAACTGAATATGGAATCTGTCGCCATTATACGAGGCTGCTTGATCGCGGAGAACTCTGGCGGCGGTATTGGATTCGATGACAGTTCCGGACATATCAGCAGAACGTGGGTGCAAGACAATGTCATGGCGGGCGGCAAAGGCGGGGGGATCCGCTGCGACAACGGGAGTAGTCCGACCATTACAGATTGCACGATTTGGCGAAACTCAAGCGATTCAGCATTCGATCGTTCGGTGGGGGGTGGAGGGGGACTTGCCTGCCTAGGCGAGTCAAGCCCAGCCGTGTCCCGTTGTGTCATCTCAGAAAACATTGCTGGGTGGGAGGCGGGGGTCTTTGGAGGTGGCGTGTACGCCGATAGCAGCAGTCCTACCTTTGTTGATTGTGTTCTCAACAGCAACACGGCAACCGGAGCAGGCGGCGCTGTGTATCTCGAAGATGGCAATGCATCCTTTTTCAATTCGACAATGAGTTTCAATACATCGCCCTACGGCGGAGCGATATTCAATGATGATTTCTCAATGCTTCTTGTAGAAAGTTGCGATCTCTCCAGCAACGTGGCAGCAGTCAGTGGCGGTGGGATGTACGCCAAGAAAAACGGTGCCGCGGTATGCATCAATGCAACAATCGCATGGAACGATGCCCCCGAGGGTGGTGGCCTGTTGTCTGATGATGGAGGGGCATCGTTACTGGAGAGCACCGTGTGGTGCAACACCTCAGATCAGACGCATGGAGATTGGAATGACCTCGGCGGCGTCCTCATTGCCGAGACGTGCCCTCTTGATTGCCCGGATATCACGCTCGATGGCAGCGTTGGTGTCGAGGATCTCATGGCTGTGCTGACTGACTGGGGCGAGGCCACATCGAGCGACGTCGATGCGTCTGGAGTCGTTGACATGATTGATCTGCTGGCAGTCATCGAAGCCTGGGGAACATGTTCCTAGCGCGTTCTGGTCTGCAGTGCACCTTCCACGAAGAAGTCGAGCGTTCGACGCCCGTCTTGCTCACGGACCTTCGAGAGGTAGAAACCAAACTTCTCGAAGAGTTGGATTGCAGGCTGGCGTTCGACTCGGACATCAAGCACGACCTTGAGATAATCCTTCTCACGGCAAAGTCGTATTGCATGCTCCAACAGCGATGACGCAATGCCTCAGCGACGTCGGCGGTGATGGCGAAGTGTTGGTCAACGACCTGCTCACTGTGATTGCCAACTGGGCCCCCTGCCCATAGCCCTCATAACAAACCATCGCCCCACAGCACCTCCGCAATTACGGGGGTGTTGGGTCAGATACTGCCCCAGTATCTGAATCCGCCTTCTATACCGTGCATTGCGCCCGCGTATGCCTCTTTCACTGCGCGGCGTTCAGCGGCGGCGGCGGCGACCACCAGCAAGACCCGCGATCCCCATCACTGCGAGCGCAGCTGGTGCCGGCACGCCTTCGATGCGTACGTCGTCCATGTAGGAGGGGCCTGCCGAGGTTCCGTAGATCTGGAAGCCGACGAGGTTCTTGCCAACCACGAGATTTTGGGTCATTTCGTACATGAGCCAGCCGTCGCCGCCTCCGATGTTGTTAATCAGATAGCCGTCCGCTGTGCCATCGTCGTAAAAGAAACTGTACGAATTGAACGCGCCGCCTTCACGCTTGATCCAAATGGACACTTCTGAGATGTCCGCGGTTGCGATCGGTGAGAAGTCCTGCCGAATGGCGTCACCAGCGTAGCCCGCTGCGCAGTACACGCCGCTATGTGATTCGTCCATGGTGATCCACGGGCCGCCGCTGCTAGCGAACCACGGCGTCAGTTGTCCAGACTCAAAGTCACCGTTGAGCAGCATGTTGCCACACGCCATTCCAGCGGACGCTGCCAACGCGGCGATTCCTACGCATACATTTCGAGTATTCATGTCATCTCTTCCCTTTGTTCAAGCCCCAGTGAGCCCCCCAGATACGTTCCGGAAGTACCAAGACCGCAGCCTACCCGAGCGAGTAGCGATTTTTGCCATCAAAATTCATAGATTGCGTCAAGAGCCACTCTCCCGGTGGAAATGGCGAGTTTATTCCACCGACAAGCGGGGTAGCAGCATGCTTTTTAGGTTGGGCCCCGTGAAGTCCAGTGGCATCAAAGTGGACTGCGCAACCCGCATTGAACGGCCGAATCATCTGCCGCCGGTGTTATCCACCGCAACCAGGTGACATCTGCCGTACTCTGGCCCCGGTTCTATCGAATTGAACCACATGCCTGTGAATGTCCGACATAGATGAGATGAGGTGCCTCGAGGTAGGGGCGCACCCATCGGACCAATCGCCGGAGTTTTGGCATGCATTGGATTGATCGCCGCAGTGCTGCGGCTCATATCGTCGTAGGAATTTCGATTGCAGTTTGCTCGGCCGCGGCGACGGCAGAGATATGGACTGTTGACGACAGCGGTGGCGCAGACTTCATGGATATTCAGTCTGCGGTCAACGCGGCGAATTTTTCTGGCGATGAGATTGTGGTGGCGCCGGGGGTCTACACCGGGTCGGGTAATGAAGTCGTCGACATGCTGGGCAAAGCTGTCACGCTTCGGGCAAGCGGCACTGCTGCCAAGACGATTATTAGTGGCGAGTCAACTCGGCTCGTCATTCGGTGCGACTCCGGCGAAACTGCTTCGACTGTCATCGAAGGGTTTACCATTTCCTTTGGCTGGGAAGAGTTTGATCTAGGTGCAGGCATACTGTGCAATGCCAGTTCCAGCCCAACGGTCACGGGGTGTGTTCTCACAGACAACGAAACCGGCAACAGCGGCGGCGGTATCGCATGCATCGACAATTCGAGCCCCATTTTCATCGGATGCACCGTGAGTAGCAACTCGGCGAACTTCGGCGGCGGAGGTGTCATGTGCTCGTCATCGTGCAATCCGACGTTCATGGATTGCATCATCGAAAACAACACCACATCGCTCGGAGGTGGTGTGGCGATTTACACGAATTCCAATCCAGTATTTTCCAACTGCAGCATCTCCTTGAATACGGCAACCTACTGGCCGTGGGGCGGCGGAGGCGTGTACTGCGCAATAGGCTGCTCGGCGACCTTTTCAGACTGCGACATCATCGGAAATGTGGCCCCCGGCCGCGGCGTCGGTGTCTGGGCGGACGCGAGCGACGTGACGCTCATCAACTGCGACATTTCCCAGAATGACAACACCGAAGATGATGCCCCGGCGGGTATTCAGTTCTCGGCAGGTGCGTCCGGCCTGCTCTGGGGATGCATGATCGCTGAGAATACGGGTGGCGGACTTGGTTTCGACGACAGTGACGGCAGTGTCACCAACTGTTGGATTCAAAACAACAGCATCGTTGGAGGGCTGGGCGGTGGAATTCAATGCGACAACAGCAGCAGCCCGACGATTACGGATTGCACCATTTGGAGGAACTCGTCCGATGACGGCACCGAGTCGCTGGGCAATGGCGGGGGACTCTCTTGCACAGACTCCTCCAATCCGATTGTCACCGGCTGCATCATCTCTGAAAATGTCGCAGGATGGTCTCCCGGGATGTCGGGTGGCGGCGTCGAATGCGTACAAAGCAGTCCAGCCTTCGTCGACTGCACGATCGTGAGCAATGAGTCATCGTCTGCTGGCGGGGCGATTCGAGTATCGAGTGGCAGCGACGTGTCGATTGTTGACTCGGCCTTGGATTACAATTATGCCCCGTATGGGGGCGCGGTCATTGCTGGCTCGGACGCAACCGTGTCATTGATTCAGTGCAGTCTCAGCAGCAATACCGGCACGGTCTTTGGTGGTGGCATTTACACATTCAACGACAGCATCGTCTTGGTGGTCGAATCGGTGATCGCACGAAATGATGCACCAGCCGGCGGAGGCATCTACTCAGACTCCAGTGTCCCAGTGTCGATTCTGGAGAGCACCATCTGGTGCAATACGATTGATCAAATCGGTGGCTCATGGGCTGATTTCGGCGGTGTGACGATTGCTGAGACATGTCCTCTCGACTGCCCTGACATCACGCTCGACGGCGCTGTGGGCGTCGAAGACCTGCTCATGGTGATGGTCGATTGGGGTGACAGCACGGCAAGCGATGTCGACGACTCGGGCGTTGTTGACATGGTCGACCTCGCAGCCATCCTCGAAGCCTGGGGCCCGTGTTAGCCCCGGTGCGACCATGCTTTCTCAATGCAGGAATGGCAAAGGTGTTCCGCACAGGCGAAACCCCACAAAACCATTACGCCCGCGGCGATCGCATTCGTAAGCCAAGAAGCAGCACCACCGTTGAGGCCAGCACGCTTCCGACCATCGCGCCGATAATCATGAGCCCGATGCTCCAACCAAACCGCCGTTCAGCAGCCTCCAAGAACTTCGCCGTCGCCGGTGGTGGGTCTGCCAATGTTGCCGCGATATCTTCGGGAATCTGCTCGATGCTTGCGGCAAGTCGATCGACATTCGCCGCCAACTGCTCGATGTCCTCTTCGAGCGAGCCCATGGCGAGGGCAAGTTGTTCACCGCTCTCGTTGAGCCGATCCAATCTCGTGGCCAGTACCTCAACTTGTTGGCTGATGGCGTCGTCCACAGAAGAAATGTGCCGGGCAAGGTCGCTATCGAGGCCCGTCAGGGCCACCTGGAGACGCTCGGCAGCATCGTGCAGTGACATGGCGAGCGCCTCTTGACGCTCGGCCAAGGCGCTGCGCAGCGAGTCGGCGATCTTGGACAATTGGGCTGGAAGCAAAGCCAGGTCGCCAGTGCTGATGCCGTCAATTAGATCGCCCAGTGCCGACTCGCCATACATCGTCAGCAGTCTCGGCAGGAATTCGGCGAGAAATACTGCGCGGTCTGCAGTTTGGTTGAGGTACCCAATTCCTTGCGCCGCAAGTTCCAGCCGCGCGTCGAGACCAAAGAGGTCAATGAGATTGGCATGGGCCGTGTCGTCGGCGACCACATACAGATCGCTACTTGCAAAGGCAATCGAAGGGGTATCGGGATGGTGAGCGGCAAACTGGTCCGCGGCCGATTCGATTCGCACTGCCCAGTCGCCAAGCGTGTCTCGAACGGGGGTCCAGAAGATGTCTTCTGCCCGCTGGAGCATGTCGTCGATGGACTTGGCGCTGGTGGCGTCGAAGATCGCCACCGCTTGCTCCGACTTCAGGCGGTGGAGTAGCCTCGAGAAGAACAACGTTTCGATTTCAGAGTCAACAACATCTTCCTGCTGAATCGCCCAGAGGATTCCCTGCGTCGCATCGGTGCGCATCGTGCGCAGCCAGCTGCGCTGGGCATTAGTCAGATCCCTCGCCCGCAACACGACACCGATCTCGCCGTCGAGCAGGTTGATGAACCGCCCGGTGCGGTCCTGGAGTTGGAGCAGAAGATCCTGCCGAAGTTCGTCGGGATCCGCCGAGAGCGCCTCACCGGTTGTGAGGTGTTCGCCTCCGTGGGAGGTCGTCGCAGGTTGACTCGGCGGGCTGCCACACGCTGGAAGAAACGCGACCACAGCCATCGTGAGCAGTGAGCGTCCTGCCGAGATTGGGCGGATCAGTTGTCGGCACATACTGTGTGGCATCATTCTCCGCGTGGGTCGGAGTAGAGATCGACGAAGAAATCGAGCGTTCGTCGGCCGTCGTGCTCTCGCACCCGGGAAAGGTAGAATCCGAACTTCTCGAACAGTTGGATGGCGGGCTGCCGCTCGACTCGGACATCAAGGACCACTTTGAGATAATCACGCTCCCGGCAGAATCGAATCGCATGCTCAAGGAGTGCCGAGGCAATGCCTTGGCGGCGGAACTGCGGCCGAACCCGTAATCGGCGCATTTCGGCGACGGAGTCATCCATCCGCTGGACCCCGATCATTCCGGCAATCTCTTCGCCGGCCGTCGCTACCCAGAAACACCCTTGGGCGGCCTCACTGAAGTAGGCATCGTCGAGTTGCTCGATATCGGCCCCGGTGTCGTTGATGTGTACTTGCCCCTCGTACACGCCTGCCTCGAAGAGCTCGCGCAGGACCGGGATGTCCTTCTCGGTGGCGAATCTGATCAGTGGTGATTGCTGCTGCGTCATGGCGTGTAAGGTCGGGCGGGGTGCACAGTATAGAGATACTCTTGGAAGCCTCTTGCAGAGGGATAGATTGGCAATCAATGCCACCAGGACGGTTGCAAGGAGGCTGCGCACCAGTCCAGAAATGCCTGGTCATGCTCTGTACTTAGACGTTGGTGCGAGACTGTAGCCCCGGCAGCAGCACCTTCAAGAATTGCTCGGACTTCCGCCAGCCCCTCATTGCTGCTCATCAGATACCGGGTCAGGGCCCATGCCTGCGCGTAGTAGTCAAGCAGGGCGCTGCGGCCCCGAGCCATCGCTGCGTGAGGATCGTCACTGGTGAACTCGGCGAGCGGCTGCATTCGGCCCCTTCGAATCATCCACCACGCTCGGCGCGATCGCTGGCGGTTGGCGGCATGGTCGATTTCGATGCCGTCGATCTTCAGGCGATAGCCCTCCATGACCGTGGCCAGTCCTTCATCGAGCCATGGCGGAAGTGGGCTGCGAAGCGCGGTCTGGGCATACTGGTGCCAGCCCTCGTGAAGGGCCAGCGAAATCGTGTCCCGGCAATGCGCTCGGTGATCGATGTCGTAGAGCACAGCGACGCCTTTTGCAGTGAATCCGCCTCGGCTCAGCCCCTGCATGGCGGCGGCGTGCTGTGGGTGAAGCACCGAAGCCAAATTGGACCACTGCCTCCGATCGCTCATCAGACACGTGGTCATGAGTTCTCGCGGCTCTGGTAGCGCCAGTTCGTCGCTATCGAGTGTTGCCCGCATGGTCTCAAGTGCCGACTCAAGCGCAACGGGCAACCGCTCATGCAATCGCGGAATCAAGATGGTCGTGCAGATATCCCACCGCGTTGTACGAAGACGCACGCCTTCAAAGCCCATGCAGGTCCAGGGCGCACTGGTACACGCGCCGCACGGAATCGGAGACTCGTCGGGCATCGTCCCCAGGAGCATCTGCCGAGGATGAGGGGCACTACAGCCTGCAAGAAGTCCAAGAACAATCGGCAGCCAGCAGCGGGCGTTCAAGACAGTGCCTCGATGGCGGCTTGGGTTGCGGCGAGATCCGCTTCGGCCTGTTGGAGTTGCGAGCGTGTTTCCTCAACCAAATGAGCGGGGGCCTTCTGCACATAAGCATCATTGCTCAAGCGGCCGTTCAGCGCCTTGATCGAGCCTTCCAGCGAAGTGGCTTTGGTCTGCAATCGGAGGGATTCGGCCTCCGGGTCGACGCCGCCTGCGAGATCAAGCAACACTTCCTCGCCATCCATTGCAAAGGCCAGCATGCCTGCGGGCGACGCATCGCCCCTCGGTTTGATCTCGGCGATCCTGCACATTGCAGCCAGCAGATCGGCCGATGCGTCGGCAAGATCGATGAGTCCCGGAAGCGCAAGAAGCGCGATCTCAGCCTTGACCGGAACATCGTTTTCGGAGCGGGCTCTGCGAACTTCGCCCACAAGCCGCTGGAGTCGTTCGGTCTCGCGTTCGGCGTTCTCGTCACGCAGCGAACTCGCAATGCGTGGCCATGCGGCGCACGCCGCCATGTCGGCGTCGGGAAGTTCGAGTCCGGGTAGGGTCCGCTCACCAAACACTCGCAAGTGTGGCCATGCCGCTTCGGTCACAAACGGACACACCGGGTGTAGCAATCGAAGGAGGGCATCGAGGACCGAGAGCAGTACTCGCTGCTGCGACTGATCTTTTCCGATGGTGGGCTTGATGGCTTCCAGATACCAGTCGCAGAAGTCGCGCCACACGATGTCGTACACGACCTCCGCATAGTGGCTGAATCGGTACTCGGCCAGCGCCTTCTCTGCGGCTTCGAATGCCGCAGCAAGCCGCGAGCACATCCAGCGATCAGGGAGTGAGAGCGATTGCATATCGACTTCAGTGGCGGGTGATTCGATCCGGCCAAGTGCGAAGCGAACGGCGTTCCATGTTTTGTTCGCAAAGTTCCGACCGACATCGAAGCGGCTAGATGTGTTCTTGGCGAGCGGCCGCGCATCGTCAGGCGTCTCGCCGGCCAGAAGTCCGTACACCGTCACCATCTCGGCGCCATCGACCGAGGGGCTCTTCTGCACTGGTGCCGCAACGCGGTGTCCGGCCGAGGTCATAATGAATTCGGGCTCGAAGGTCTCGCCCGAGTGCGGGTCGACGAGGTCCACGCCAAGGCGAACATCTTGCGTTGCAGTTGCAATCTGCGCCATGACCAGTCGCAGCGCATCGGTGCCGTGCGAGTGAATGATGTCGCGGGGATCCACGCCGTTGCCGAGTGACTTACTCATCTTCTGCCCGTGGCCGTCCTGAACCATCGGATGGATATACACGTCACGGAATGGGATCCGTCCATCGAGGAAGTACCGGTTGAACATCACCATCCGGCTGACCCAGAGTGTGATGATTTCACGCGCGGTGCACAGTACGTTGGTCGGGTTGAAGGCATCGAGCAGACCCTCGGTGTCCGGAAAGGCGCTCGGGTCGGGCCATCCCATCGTGCTCATTGGCCACAGCGCCGACGAGAACCATGTATCAAGAACGTCCGGGTCCTGCTCGAACCCAGCCTCGCCGAGCGCCGCTTCGAGATCGGGGCGATCGCGGTCAACGCAGGCGAGAATGCGGACGGTGTCATCGGCGCGGTCGGCCGAGATGCGCACGCAAAGTGCATCGTCCTGGACATCGCACATTGGCAGCGTGCATCCGGCGGGCGGCGGCGAAAGCGGGGCGTCCGGCAGGTCGTCCTGCAGCGGAACCTCGAGCGTCCAAACCGGGATGCGATGGCCCCACCAGAGTTGGCGGCTGATGCACCAGTCCCGAAGATTTTCATGCCACTGCTGGAAGGTCTTGGCGTAGCGGGGCGGCGTGAACCGGATGCCTCCGTCGTCCGGCCGATCGGACTGGTCACGGTCGCCCTCGTACTGATCGTTAACCATCGAACGAAGGGCCGCGCCACGCAGACGATCGTCTGTAACTCGCACGTACCACTGATCGCTCAAGTACGGCTCGATCGGAACGTGTGATCGGTATGAATGCCCGACGCTGTGGCTGTAGTCACGAATATTCTCGAGCAGCCCGGCATCCTTGAACCAAGCGACGATTGCCTCCCGCGCGGCCTCCCGACTCATGCCAACAAACTGCTTGGCCTCTGGCGAGACATCTTCCCAGCCGTGCCGATCGGAGATCGTGGCATCCGGAGCCATGATGTTGATGACCTCAAGGTCGTGCCGTAGGCCGATATCCCAGTCGTTGGGGTCGTGCGCCGGGGTCACCTTGAGAAATCCCGTGGCGTACTCGGCCTTGGCATCGCCGTCGGCACCGGGCATTACCACGTAGTCGTCCTCCACAATCGGTATCCGGCGGCCGACGATCGGGAGTATCACACTGCGGCCTCGAAGCGATTCGGCTCGCGGGTCTGCTGGATTGATGGCGACCGCCGTATCGCCCAACATGGTTTCTGGACGCGTCGTTGCAACGGTGACGTGCCCGCCGCCGTCGTCGAGTGGATATCGCAGATACCACATATGGCCTGCGACTTCCTCCATCTCGACTTCGTCGTCAGCCAGTGCAGTCTGCGTCGCGGGGTCCCAGTTCACCAAGCGTTTGCCACGTTCGATGAGATCGTCTTTGAACAGTTGGAAGAACGCATGCCGCACAGCAACGGTACACACCGGGTCCATCGTGAACCGCGTGCGGTCCCAGTCGCAACTTGCGCCGAGCTCTCTCAGCTGTCCGAGGATGACCGCTTCGTATTCGTCTTTCCATGCCTTGGCGCGATCGACGAACGCCTCGCGACCAAGATCCACACGCCGTGTACCGGACTGCAGGAGCCGCTTCTCGACGACCGACTGGGTTGCAATTCCTGCGTGGTCGGTCCCAGGCATCCACAGTGTGGCTGCGCCTCGCATGCGGTGATATCGAACGAGTATGTCCTGCAGCGTGCTATTGAGGGCGTGCCCGAGGTGCAGCGCGCTGGTCACATTGGGCGGCGGCAGAACAATGGAATAGCATGCGCCACCAGCTTCGGGGGGCTCGGCATGTCCCAGCCCGGCATCTCGCCACTGTTGGCGGATCGCAGGCTCAGATTCAGCGGGTGTATAGGCGCGTGGAAGCGAGGCTTTGGAGTGAACCGTAGACATCCGTCCATGATACAGGTGTGGATCGTTCGCTCGATCGGTGCTGCCGTTCTGTGTCTGAGTTCGTTGGGGTGTGATGGCAGCGAACCCGAGGCGGAGGTTTCTGCCGCACTGCCCTTCGAGGAGCGGCTGATTCATGCCGAGCAGTTGCTGAACTACGGGAAAGTCGACTCTGCCGAGCAACTGGCCGTAATGATCACCTCCGATGCACCCGAAGATTGGCGGGGGCATGATCTGCTTGCCCGAGTACATATGCAGCGTGCGCTTAGCCATGAAGATGCAGGGCTGATCGACTTGTCCCTCGAACGACTGCGATCTGCCGTGCAGTCCTATAGCTCTGCAACGCAGCATGGCCCTTCGCATTCAGGTCTTTGGCGGAGCGCAGGCGACGCTGCCCAAATGGCCGGAGCGCCTGAGCGGGCCTTGGAGTGGTATCGCAAGGCCTTGGCCTCGGATCCGGATGACGTCCGCATCCTGCTTCGCATTGCCCAACTCCAGTTTGATGCGGCCCCTGACGAGAGCAGGCAACTTCTCGAACACGCAGTGCGCATTGACCCGCTCGTGCCCGAGTCGCATGCCTCGCTTGCCCTCCTTGATGCCCAGCAAGGCGATGCGGCCTCCGCCCGAACCGGAATTGCCCGAGCGATCGACCTCGACGGCAGCAATTCACAGCTTCGAGTCGTGCAATCAAGGGTGTACAGGGTTCTTGGCGAATACGCACATGGATTGGAAATCCTGCTGTCGCTGCCGGAAATTGAGCAAACTCGGTTGCCTGCAACAGAAGAACTCGCTGCCTGCTGGAGCGGGCTTGGCCGCCAAGATCGCGTTGCAGATGTGTGGGCCGCGTGCTTTATGGCCAATGCCTATCGCACCGATGCGTGGCGATTGGCGATACAAGCAGGCAAAGCATGCTTGGCCACTGGCGAGAGGCCTCGAGCGGCATCTTTCTTCAGGCAGGCTGAAATGTTGGCCGCCCCGAAAGAGGCGTTGGATGCGGCCCGCTCCGGGGCTCAATCACCGTGATGATCGGTCTCTATTCGTCTGCCGGATTCCAACCATGGATCAGGCCCTCCCTGGCGATGAGGTGGCTTATTTGCCCGCCGAAATCGCCGACTGAGGAGCATCGTGACAGCCAAGAGAATGACCGCCAGCAGAATAACCAGGGCAATAAGGGCCCAAGGTGTCAGGAGTGGTGGGGGCTGTTCAGGCACGGATCGAGTATAGGTGGTGGGCGAACTATGGCGTAGGAAGGGCGTAGGTGAGGATGAAGGGCCTGATTTTGATCATTTCATGAATCCTCAGGTGGTATCAGTCGATTCTCCAAGAAGGCGGTGGAGTCTGATACTGCACCCACGCTACGACTGTCTTGATAAGGATGGCTTCAGACATGCTGAGACACGCGACCTGCACCCCACTAGCCAGCATTCTCGCAATTGTTGTTCTGGGAGGTACGTCCTCGATTCTCGCTCGACCGGTCTCACACGAGGCGCGGGCGTGGGCAGATGATGTCTGGGAGGCCGCTCTGGAAGGTGACCGTACGGAACTCGACGAACTGTTCGCTACACCCGCAAGCAGCGGCGTTCAGGATGATGCGCGAAAGAGATTCATACAGGCTGTGGAGGCATGGCGTTCACATGAGGTCGAGGATCGCACCCATGTCACTGAGCGGATGGCCGAAGCGAAAAGCGAGATGCTCGCCGCTGAAGCAGATGGCGACATGCTCGAGGCCTTGCGACTGCTCATTGAGGTGCAGGCACTATCCAAGACACTCGGAGCGCCCCTCGCAGATCCCCACGTGCAGGAATTCCTTGATGCCGCAGAAGCACAGATCAATACGTGGATTGGAGCGAAGGAGTACTTCAATGCGCAGCAGGGGCTCCTGCGACTTCGCGCCGTCTACGAAGACACTGGTCACCAGGAGGATTGGGACCGGCTGACAAAGGCGTACGAGTTGCTCTGGGACAAACTGCGTCTGCTCCGCCGCTACCGCTTTGATGAATATCACAAACTCTATGTGAGCTTCCATAGATCTCAGGGGGACGAGGTCAGCGAAGAGTACAGCCCTCGTCTGGACACTCGTTGGCAAGACATGATTCGAGATGTTGACATCGAGACAGCAGCACGCGCCATTCATACCGCTGCTGCAGAGCATGTCGAATCCGAGGGACTCGTTCCGCTCTTAGATGGAGGGATCGATGCCATTCGGACGTTGACTCAGGACGATGTTCTCGCTGAGACATTCCCGTCGCTTGGCGACGAGGCGCTCCTCGCATCGTGGCACGCGGCCTTGGATGCCACTGATGCATCCATCGAGATCCCGGGAGCCGACGTCTCACTTGTTCGAACAATGCAGCGAATTGCTCAGGCCAACGCCGACACAATTGCACTGCCCGAGGGCGTGCTGTGGCGAGAGTTTGCCGACGGGGCGATGAATCGACTGGATCGGTTCAGCCAAGTCATCTGGCCATATGACTACGAGTCCTTCAGACGCCAGATGCAGGGCAACTTTATTGGCGTGGGTGTGCAGATACAGGAAACAGATCTGGGCGAAATCAAGGTCGTCACACCGCTGGAGGGCAAGCCCGCTTTCTATGCTGGCGTTCGCGCCGATGACATTATTGCGTCGGTCAACGGGCAATCGACCGCGGGGTGGACCGTCCAGGATGCAGTTCATCACATCACAGGCCCCGAGGACACCGAGGTCACGCTGGGGCTGCGTCGAAACGGTGAAGACGGACTCGTGGAAGTTCCGATCGTTCGCGCAATCATCCGAATGCCCAACGTTAAAGGTTGGCGTAAAGAGGGTGTTGATGACGCGGGGCGCGAATCTTGGGATTGGATGATCTCACCCGATCAGGGCATTGGATACATCAAGCTGACCGGATTTGATCAGGAGACCCAACCGGATCTTCAACGGGCGATGCGGGACATGCGGAACAACGGTCCGCTCAACGGGCTCGTTCTTGATCTTCGCCACAATCCGGGCGGGCTACTCGACTTGGCTGGATTCGTCAGCAACTTGTTCGTGCCTCGAGGTGAAATCGTCACCGGTGAAGACTCTGACGGGCGGCAGACATTCTGCCTCTCGGCGAGAAGCCACGCTTGCCTGCTTGGCGGCGTACCCACAGTTGTGCTGATCAACCGCGGCTCGGCCAGTGCCAGTGAAATCGTCGCGGGTTGCCTGCAGGCTCACGAAGCTGCCGTCGTACTCGGCGAGCGAAGTTTCGGGAAGGGCAGCGTGCAGACCGTGCATCCCCTCGCAGCAGAAGCTCGTATCAAGGTCACCAATCAGTATTACCGTCTTCCGTCGGTTGACGGGAACACGCCCGGTCGTCTGGTTCACAAGCGTCCTGGATCGATGGACTGGGGTGTGGTGCCGGACTTGGAAGTGCGCATGTCGATGGATGACATCATTGCCTCTGAACGCCTGCGATTCCGCGCAGAACGAGCGGTCTCAGACATACCATTGCCCGAGCCACCTGAGCCAGATCCGGATGCTGAGCCGAATCCCGCCGATGAGGGGCCGCCCAACATCGCAAGGCTGATTGACGATGGATTCGATCCTCAACTTGAATTGGCCGTACTTCTTGTGAGTGCTCAGGTACTTGCGGAGACCGAAAGTGATGCCACTGGCACGCTTGATCAAGTTGCCGAAGGACCGATTGAAGATCTTCGCAGCAGAGCAGGCGGACGCTGACCGAACAATAATCAATGACTCAATGCGACCTGTTGGCCTCTCTTGCGGCCAGCAGGTCGCGTGCTTCTTCGACGTCCTTATCGCCGCGACCCGAGAGGTTGACAAGCACAATCTGATCTGCCGGCAGGGCTGCAGCGGATTTCATCGCGGCAGCGACGGCGTGCGATGACTCGAGCGCGGGAAGAATGCCCTCAAGTTGAGAGAGCAATTCAAAGGCATCCAGCGCCTCGTCGTCGCTAACGCTCACATAACGGGCTCGGCCAGTTTCCTTCCACCATGAGTGCTCGGGGCCAACACCCGGATAATCAAGCCCGGCGGAAATGGAATGAACATCGGCCGTTTGTCCGTCTGAATCTTGCAATACATAGCTTCGCGAGCCGTGAAGTACGCCGGGTGTCCCGAGACCGAGACTCGCAGCGTGTTGTCCTGCGTCTGCTCCGGAGCCTCCAGCTTCTACGCCGATCAATTCAACAGATTCGTCATCAACAAAGGGATGGAACATGCCCGCCGCGTTGGAGCCGCCACCCACGCATGCAACCACGACCTCCGGCAACCTGCCGATCCGATCGAGGCACTGTGACCTTGCTTCACGCCCGATGACGGATTGCAACGTGCGGACGAGTAGAGGAAATGGGTGTGGGCCAACAACCGAACCGAGAACATAGTGCGTCGTCTCAACCGACTCCATCCAGTCCCGCATGGCAGCGTTGGTGGCATCCTTGAGTGTTCGGCTTCCATCTTCAACCTCGTGCACCGTCGCGCCGAGCAGTCGCATCCGAAAGACATTGAGTGCCTGGCGACGGACATCCTCCGCGCCCATGTAGATCTCACATTCCAACCCAAACCGAGCGCAGGCCGTAGCCGTCGCGACACCGTGCTGCCCAGCCCCTGTTTCGGCGATGATGCGTTGCTTGCCCATCCGCCGGGCGAGCAGTACCTGGCCGATCGTATTGTTGATCTTATGCGCGCCAGTATGCGCGAGATCTTCCCGCTTGAGCAGGATCGTCGCGCCGCCCGCATGTGCCGTCAGCCGTGGCACGTCCGTGATCGGGGTCGGGCGACCGACATAATCACGAAGAAGCGAGTCGAGTTCCGCGGTGAATTCTGGGTCCGAAGCTGCCTCAGACCAACCGGCATCGAGTTCATCAAGTGCAGCTACGAGCGTCTCGGGCACAAACCGCCCGCCGAAGCTTCCGAACCAACCTTGTGTCTCCGTCGACGTTGGGGGCGTCATACGCTCGTAGCTCCAGTACTGAATTCGGCAAGTAGCCGCTGCTCAAGAAATCGGCAGAACTGCTCCTTGGCATCTGCCGAACGGGATCCGAAGCCTGCGTGTTCGCCTGGCGCCCCTGTGTGATCGTATGCCACACGCTCAATGAGCGAGTCCGGGCCGCATGCTTCAATGGCGTCAAGAAACCGCCACTGGCTTGCGAAGGGTATCCACTGGTCGAGTCGTGAGTGAATGGCAAGGGACGGCAGAGGACGCCATTTTTCCAGATGCTCAATGGGGTTGAAGGCATCGAGAAGATCACGCTGCCTCCCCACGCAACCCCGCTCATCTGGGAGGAAACTCCAGTCACCGCTTGTTGCTTCGAAGACCACGGCAGCAAACCGGTGAGGTTGGCACAGGCGAGCCGCGCAGGCCATTCCGCCGGCAGACATGCCACCAATAGCGACTCGATCACGGTCAGCTCCGAGCCTCGTTGCGGCGGCCTCGGCGACGGCGTCTAGTTCCCCCGCGACCTGCATCACGACCTCCAGAACTCGATCTGGATCCTGCAGGGCAAGGTCGGGCCGGTCTCCATGCCCAGGCAAGTCGATAGCGCAGACTCCAAATCCCCGCCGCATCAGCCGAAGGTAGCGGCCTGAATCCAGCTCTTTACACGCGGTCCGGCCATGGATCCAGATGAGCAGTGGGGAGGGCTCTCTGACCACGACCTCAGGCCGGATGAGCAGGACAGGCACATCACCGAACTGCGTACGCTCGCCCTGTCGACGAATCGCGGAAGGCAGCATTTCAAATGTAGGAAGATTGCTCTGCGCGTTGACGGAAGGGGGGGGTTGGGCCGATCCTTCTGACATGCTGCAGATCATTGGTGGTCACTATAGGTCGCGGCGTCTCCGGACGCCGCCTGATGCGAACACAACGAGGCCTTACGCGCACCGCGTCAAGGAGTCGGTCTTCAATATCATTCGCGGCCACATCGAGGGTGCGAGAGTCCTCGATCTGTTCGCTGGAGTTGGAACGATGGGGCTGGAGGCCCTCAGCCGGGGGGCGAGCGAAGTCCTGATGGTCGAGCAAGATCGGCGCATCTACGAATTGCTGAAAGAGAATGTCGAAGACTTTGGATGCGAGGATCAGGCGGACTTGCTTCGGGGTGATGCACTCGGATCAGTTGCGATCTTGAGGGCGCCGCGACCGCTCGACCTTGTGTTTGTCGATCCTCCGTTCGCCATGATGCGCGAAGAGGGCGGGCGGACTCGCGTGCTTGATCAGATTGCGAGAACCGCAGATATCTTGGCGCCTTCCGCGTTGGTGTTGCTTCGGACTCCTGTGGACGCCCACCAAGTGCCTCATGATGTATCTGGACTGGACGGCCCTGAGATCCGTGACTACGGCCGACATCATCAGGTCTTGCTCTATGCCCCACTTCGGGAGCCTGCAACGTGACGGCGGACTCAGCTAGGGCAGTGGCAGCGAGCATCGCACGCGACCTGCAATCGCGGGGATTTACCGCATGGTTTGCTGGTGGGTGCGTCCGAGATGAACTGCTGGGGCTGCAACCAAAGGATTACGATATTGCCACAGACGCGACGCCTGAACAGGTCGTGGATGTGTTCCCAGCAGCCCATTCGGTTGGCGCGGCATTTGGAGTCATCCTTGTTCGGCGGCAGAACATCACCGTTGAAATTGCTACGTTTCGGGAGGAGGGGGCATACAGCGACCATCGAAGGCCGGATTCGGTCCGATTCAGCAGCGCGGAGCGTGACGCTCATCGCCGCGACTTCACAATCAATGGATTGTTCCGCGATCCCGTTACAGGCGAAGTGCACGACTATGTCGGGGGACGACACGATCTCGAAGACGGAGTGCTGCGGGCCATTGGCGACCCCGATGCCAGACTCAATGAAGATCACCTCCGAATGCTTCGCGCAGTCCGGTTCGTTGCATCTCTTGGTGTACAACTGGATCCAATGACTGCCGAAGCGATCGCCCGGCACGCGCCATCGCTTCAGGGAGTGTCGCGAGAGCGAATTGGCGACGAAGTCAGGCAGATCCTTCGCGGCACAGGACGGATTCGCGGTATCGCACTGCTCGAGGAGCTTGGGCTGGGCAAGGCCATTCTTGGATGTGCGCCAGAGTCAACGACGCTGAATCGACTTGATGCGGTCGGCCATGCTGGCGGAGAGTTACCTGCGATGCTCGCTGCATGGGCTACGGATCGAAGCGGTGGAGCAGCCGACCCTGACGAGGCAAGCTCGTTGCTCCGTCGATGTCTGCTGCTCTCGAATGATGAACGAGACGGTGTATCAAAGTTCTTGCAGGCGAGCCGCTCCTTTCTGACATGGCACGAACTCACCGTGGCTCGCAAGAAGCGGCTCGCCGCTGGCCCCTGGGCCGGGATTGCCCTGATCATGTCTGGTGTCGAGAACCACTCGGCCGCAAGTGCGATTCGCGCGGACATCGAAGAGCTGTCCAAGACGGGACTCGCGCCGCCGCGCATACTCGATGGCGACACCCTCTTGGCCGATGGAATGGTTGCTGGCCCGGAATTTGGACAGATTCTGGAAGGAGTCTACGATGCGCAGTTGGAAGGCAAGATCAAGGATCTTCCAGCTGCCCTCTTGTTGGCCCGATCCCTCGCTGGGCGTACAGAGGGTCGGTAAGGGCGTATACTCGAGGGCCGCCCAAGTAGTTTCAGAGAGGGTCACCCGATGACAGTTTCCCGAATCCAATATGTCGCAATGTGCGTGCTCATGCTCGGTCTGGTGCTTCCAGCCACAGCATCGCTCGATGAGTCAGGCGACACATCGCGATACCCGGATCTCGTTCAGAAATCGAAGGCCGATGACGCCATCAGCATCTACGTTGTGCCCATCCGCGGGCAGGTAGGCACCGACATTCTGCCTGAGCTCTATGAGCCGATCATCGAGGACATCAAGGAACAATCACCCGACATGGTGATTATCCATATCGATAGCCACGACTACAAAGATATTGACGACGAAGTACAGGACATCATGGAGGAAACCGGGCGACCGGAGCAGGCCGACTCCTCATATCCAGCATTGAAACCGATGGCCGAACTGCGCAAGGCTTTTGCCGAGGAACTTCCTGACACGCAACAGGTCGTGTACGTCGAGGATGCGATGAGCGTCGCGTCTCTGCTGGCGCTCTCGTGGGATGAGATGTACATCGATCCAGAGGCAGATCTCGGAGGGGCCGTCGTGCCTTGGATTTGGATGGCAGCACCGGTCGCGAATGACCCGCAGAAGTATGGCAAGTATCTCCGGGCCATCATGGGCGATGTTCGAGGCATTGTGCAATACGCCGGGTGGGACGAGCCAGACAAGAGAAACTTCATTCAGGCGTTGGTAGTGCCAGAGGCTATTGCGACGACGACATGGCGAGGACGGGACGCCGTCTGGTACGGCAGTACCAAAGGTGACCACCCGGTTGATACCAAGCGGAAACCTGATGGCCAGGGCATAGAATACTTATTGGATGCCACGATCAATCTCACTGGCGAGGAATGCGAACAGTTTCTCGTGGCCGACGGAACTGCCGACCCCGATCGATTTGTGAAGGACATTTTGGCCCAGAAGGGGTATCGGCGGTATCGGCTCGTAGGAGAGGATGCCTCGCAGAAGATCGAGAAGCATCGAGCAAAGTGGCGGGCGGCCGCCGACCGAGCACGTGAGGCGTTGGGCATCTACATCCGGATGGAGAGCGGGGGGTTCATGTATCAGTTGCAACTCGCCTTGAGATCACTCAACACGTATATGTCTGCAATCAAGACCAGCGAGGCTGTGAAGACTCGGATGCAGCTTGAGCGATTGCCAACCAACATGACGCAGCTTGAGATGCGGCGAGAGGATCTGAAGAAGAAGATCCGAGACTTCAGCGGAAATGGCGGCGGCGGTGGTGGCGGTGGTGGCGGCGGAGGTCTCGGTGGCGGGGGTATGTGAGCCCGTTCTGGAGCGACCTAATCTTCGATGAAACGCAGCGTCGCAGGTCCCACTTCAATCTCGAGGCCGTGCTCAATTCTGACGTCTTCTATCTTCTTGCCACCACAGTGGGTTCCTCCGGCAGAGTCGAGATCGCGCACGTGGAGATCACCATCGACTTCTTCAATGAGACAATGTTCACGGGACACGCTTGGTGCATTGAGGCAGATATCACAAGCCTCGTCGCGACCAATAAGAAGTTCGGCCGCATCGCCAAGCGCAAAGGCACGGACCAATCTCCCCGTCTTTCGATTGATGACATGGAGTTCCATCATCATTTCAGACACTCCCATGAGCGAAGTCCTTTCTGAACGTACCGTATCTGGACGATCCGAGTGGGGACAAAATACCCCCAGTTATGGCGAAATCGCCACACTCGAGATACGCGGGCTGCGGGAGAAGGGTTCCACGAAGCGCGGCCAGTGCGGATTCTGGGGCCGATGATGCGTACTTTTGTAGATTTCGTACTGGCATCGGCGGCTGTACTCATGAGCCCTTGGTGGCTCTCAAAAATGTTGTTTCGAGGTACCTATCGGACCGACTGGGGCGGCCGACTGGGCAAGACCGCTCAACTAGGCCCGCCACCCGCCGGTGGTCGAATCCTGCTGCATGCGGTGTCTGTAGGAGAGGTGGGTGCCATTCGGGGACTGGTAGATCGCCTCGCGGCATTGCCTGAAGTCGAGGTCGTGATTGCGAGTACGACAGACACCGGGATCGCGCGAGCCAGAGAACTCTTTGGCGATCGGCATCCGGTCGTGAGATGGCCACTCGATTTCTCATGGGCTGTACGGAGATTTCTACGGTCGGTCTCGCCTACCCGCCTTGGCCTTGTTGAACTCGAAGTCTGGCCGAACATGACCGCTGCGTGCACTCGGATGGGTATTCGGACCATTGTTGTGAGTGGACGGCTCTCGGAGCGAAGTCATCGCCGCTATCGCATGATCCGCTGGTTCGTGCGACCGATGTTTCGTCGTCTCTCATTCGTTGCAGCGCAGGACCAGGAAACCGCAGCAAGATTCATCGACCTTGGCTGCTCGCCGGATCACGTTCAGCTTGTCGGGAACATGAAGTGGGATGCCGCTACCGCACCGGCCGACAGCACCGCCCGGGAAGATGCCATCGCTGCCTCACTTGGTCTTGATCGAACGCGGCTGCTTGTTGTCGGGGGATCGACCGCACCAGGCGAAGATGCGTTGTTGAGAGCGTCGTGTCCTCCCGGCGTCCAATTGCTGTGCGCCCCGCGACGGCCGGAGTGGCGAGAGGAGGCGGCGGAGGCCCTCTCACCATGTGTCCGCCGCTCAAGCGGGCAGCCCGCTCCCTCTGGCACAGATCGATATCTGCTCGACACGATCGGAGAGCTTTCCGATATCTATGGGTTGGCTGACATTGTGGTTGTGGGCCGCAGTTTCGGCAGCCTGCATGGCTCCGACCCCGTGGAGCCAATCGCAAGGGGGGCAGCGACCATCATTGGCCCTTCGGCCTGCGACTTCCAGTATGCGGTCGACACGCTCCGAGAGGCCAAAGGGCTCATACAAGTCGAATCCGAAGGACTGGGCGAGGCGATTCAACGACTCGTAAGTGATGCAGAGACACGCGGCCAGTTGGTTTCAAATGGCCAAGCCGTCATTCGGGCCGAGCAAGGGGGCACGGATCGGTGTGTGGCACTCCTTATGGAGTGATACGCGACTCAAAAGAGACACCGCCGCCGGACCCCCAGTGGGTCAGGCGGCGGTGCGGGGAGAAAGGCGAATTGAGGAGGAGAGAGAATTCGCCCGGACTAATATTCAATACGGACGGCCCGCCGGAGGGTTCCAAGAAATCTGCTCAGGTGGTCAATCTGCCGGTGGAGCGGCATGGACGCCCCGAATCGCTTGGCTGGTCAGGGCGTACCATTCGCGGCCATGCGTGAAGAGGACATCATGTCGGTCATCCGGAATCGGGGCCCGCTCCAGGACTCCCGAGTGATCCTGGGCCCGGGAGACGACCTTGCGATGGTCAGATGCAAGTCCGGACAGAACCTACTGATCGGCGTCGATCAGGTTGTTGACGGACTCCATGTCAATGCTGACACGATGGATTGGGATCGAATCGGCCGCAAGGCGGTACACCGATGCCTGAGTGATATTGCGGCCATGGCTGGGCTGCCGCTTGCGAGCGTTGTCTCTGTCGCTGTTCCGACTGGAGCGACGCGACTGAATATCGAAGCCCTCTGCGTGGGCTTGAACGCTGCTGCGGATGACTGGAATACGCCGCTGGTTGGTGGCGATATTGCAATCCATCGGACGGATGAAGGGCCATTGACGATTGCGGTGACGGTCGTTGGAACTCCCCACGCAGTTGGTGCAATCACTCGCGGAGGTGGAAGGGCGGGGGACCTGCTCATTGTCACCGGCAATCTCGGATGCTCCATGCTTCCAGATGGGACCGGACATCATTTGGACTTCTACCCAAGAATCGAAGAGGCCATTGCCGCTGCCGACACGTTCGGGACACGGCTGCACGCGATGATCGACATCAGCGACGGACTTGGTCGAGATGCTGGCCGCCTTGCCGAAGCTTCGGGGCTGCAGGCTGAAATCAATATGAATCGACTGCCTCGGCGCGGTGCAGCCACCGCGTTGGATGCGATGCGAGACGGTGAAGACTACGAACTGCTCTTGGCTGTCGCGGGAGATACTGAGATTCCTGCATCTTTCGAGGGGCGAGGCGAGTCATGCCCGCTCACGATCATCGGCTCGCTTCATGCATCAGACGAAGGATCTGGGCAAGTCAACGCGGTCACTGCGGACGGTCAGGTGTTGGACGGATCCGCTATGGGATGGGATCACGGATGAGCACGCCTGTTGAGATGCATCTTGAGTCTGTAGTCGCAACGGAGTCGCTCGGACGCAGTATCGGGCGACTCTTGCGTGGTGGCGATGTCGTCGCACTCCAAGGACCGTTGGGTGCTGGAAAAACCACGCTCGCCAAGGCGATCGGAAGCACGCTCGGCGTCGACGACCTCTCCAGCCCTTCCTTCACGATTGCCCATGAATACAGGCTGAATTCAGGACTTCGATTTATTCATATTGATGCATGGCGGCTGGCCACCGAGGATGATCTCAGAGAACTCGGCTGGACCGAGTGGATCAATGCGAGCGACGTTGTTCTGTGCGTCGAGTGGTGCGATCGAATTGCAGGAGCGATCCCGTCCTCCGCCTTGCACATCGATCTCTGGCACTCGAGTGGGGGACGTGACGCTTGCGTGTTATGGGCGGACCAGTCGCGTCTCGACGAAATCTTCAATCAGTCTTCAGGGCTCGATCCATAGATCACAAATCTGTGTCCGATGATGTCCCATCCTCGCTCGTCGGCAAGTTGGTCACGCAACTTGACGACCTCGTTGCTGTTGATCGCCTCAAAGCGCCCTGTCCGCACGCACACCAGATAGTCCTTGGGGTCACGGCCATAGGCCAGTTGATAATGCGTCACCTTGGCATCGAGCAGCATGAACGGAGTCAGGATGCCAGCATCCTGCAGGAGTCGAAGCGTGCGATAGACGGTGGCCTTGGAAACGTTGGCTCCATCGGCTCGCATGCGTGCAAGCAACGAATCGGCATCAAAGAGATCGTCTGTCTCCATGACGGCAGCCAGCATGTCTGCGCGTTCCGGTGTATACCTCAAGGAACACGACTTGAGGTATCGGCGAAAAACGGCGCACAGCGGCGCAAGAATCGGCGGCAGTTCGGAAGTGTTGTCAAGCGGCGGAGCATTCATGAGTACCGAGTGTACCTCACCTGAAAAACCGAGGATCCTCGCCTTTGAGGCGTGGGACGCAGGATCGCACCGCGGTGTGCGAGAGGCGATTGTTCGTCATGCCTCGTGCCATTGGCGATGGTGCACCTTGCCGCGTGGCAACTGGAGGTGGCGACTCCGCCTTGGCGCGGTCGATCTCGCCGCCAATGCTGCAGAAGTGGGGGTGCTGGATGAGCCGTGGGACGTTGTCTTCGCAACCTCGATGGTGTCGCTGGCCGATCTGATTGCAAGCCTTCCACCGTCCATTGCCGCCCGCCCGCGGATCTTGTACATGCACGAGAATCAGGCGGCGTATCCGGCTGCAAAAGGGAGAAGCGACCCTCGCGATGCGCACGCAGCGGTGACGAATCTCACTTCGATGTTGACCGCAGATCTTGTCCTGTGGAATAGCCGTTGGAATCTTGAGTCGTTCCTTGTGGCGATGGACGAACTGCTGAGCCGTGGTGGGCACGCCGTTGAAGCGGATGTCCTTGCAGAGGTCAAAGCAAAGTCCCGTATCGCATGGCCGCCGGTCGAGCGCCCTCAGGGCAGCGATCGGGAAGTTTTACATAACGCCGCCGAGGCCCGAGCAAGGGGGCTCACGCTCGCCGTATGGCCGCACCGATGGGAACACGACAAGGGGCCGGCGGAACTCCTCGCAATCGAGCAGCAATACGGGGAATCCGCACGCATCGGGTGGGTGCTTCTTGGCGAGCAATTCGAGCAGCGGCCCGCCGAATTCAGCGCCTTGTTGAAACACGCTGGTGACCGGGTCATTCACTCCGGCACAGCACCGCGAGCGATCTACGAGTCGTGGCTCCAGGAGTGCGACTGGGTCGCCTCAACTGCAAACCATGAGTTCTTCGGCGTTGCGGTCGTCGAGGCGATGCTGGCTGGATGCCTTCCGTGGCTCCCGAACCGATTGAGTTATCCAGAGTTGGTTCCGGCTGGCTGCATAGGACTCTCTCCAATGGAGCCGCCCAGCGATCCAGCAGCGACACGAAACGCGATCCAGAAGCATCTTCGGGCTGCGGAAGCCGCCGCTGCGGTCGAGCACATCGAGTCAGCAATTGACGAGTGTCGAACTCGCTGCTCAAGCGGGTAGATTCGTCGACGTCGGCCCTTCGGGCCCCCGTCGCCGCCGATAATGACTCTTATGTAAAACTCCAGCCTCAGGGGGGCTAGAACGGGCAGGATCGCTCATCGCGGAGACACCCTGTTCCCGGGTACTCTGTGGGAATGAAAACGCATCCGGATGAGGGCTTGGCCAAACGGCCATCGGATGAAGCAGCAGAATGCTTGGTCGCCGAGCCGCAACGGAGCCGTGGCGGCACACAGGTCGGCACGCTAAGCGTCATGTTGATCTGGCTGGTTGTGGCCTGCGTCATCGCTGCTGTGCTGCTGACGGTGGGCGGCGAGCGGCGAATTCGAGGCCAGCTTCAGCGTGAGGCGGCGCACATTGGCCGTGCGGCGCTTGTAGTCCTGCAGCCGTTTCTTGAGGCCAATTCTGAGCGGACCGGGCAGGAGCAGTCGCTCCTGCTGGCCATGCAGCAACTGAGCACCGATTTGCCGGATGTTTCGGGGTTGGAAATCACCCTCAATGGACGCCCGGCCATGAAAGTCGGCACCAAGGACGACAGCGGCGAGAGCTACCGCACAATCAGTGCAGACGGACGAATCGAGGTTGATGTGTGGCTTGCTGCTTCGGCCGCGTTTGTGCCGCGGTTGTGGAACATCCTGGCGATTCTTGCAAGTCTTGGCGCACTGTTTCTGCTTGTCAGCGTGTTTCTCATAGTCATGATCGGTCGCCTTGTCGGCCGTCCGGTTCGTATTCTTGAAACCCGCGCCTCACGCTTGGCAAAGGGCGAGCTGGCCCCCCTCTCGGACGGCCTAATCGGCGGCGAGTTTGGCATGATTGGAGCGAGCCTAGAGGCCATTCGCGAACAAATGGCCGAAGAGCGATCCGATCACAATCGCATGGATGAAGAACTCCGACGCACCAATTCGCTGCAGCGTCTCATGCTGCGAGAGTTGAATCATCGAATCCGCAACAACCTCGCAGCCCTCTCGGCATTGGTCATGCTGACTCGCACTAACACGACCTCTGTCGATGAGTTCGCCCGTCGCATTGACCGCCGAATTGATGCGATTGCAGCGATCCACGCCCTGCTTTCCGAACGCCATTGGACCCCAGTCGAGCTCCAAGAGCTGCTCCAGCGGATGACACCGCCAGAATGCGGCGAACGCGTGACGCTGAGCGGCCCCCGCGAAGAAATCAGCGCAGCCCAAGCCACCCCCCTCGCGATGGCCTTGCAGGAGATGTTCGCCAACGCCACCGAGCATGGCAGCCTGGCCTCCGGAGCAGGATGGCTCAATGTGCAATGGGACGTGGTCTACGAGGCGGATGGCGAGCATGTCGCCATCACATGGCGCGAGACTGGTGGACCCCCGCCTGACCCCAACGCCGAAGCGGGGACCGGCACCACGCTCATCCGCGGCTTGGTTGAAGGCGAACTGCACGGTAGCGTGCGGCTCTATCACGCGCCCGACGGCGTGTCGCACCGGATCACGATTCCGAGGCAGCCACGCATTCAGGATTCCGGAGTCTGAGCAACGGTAATCGTGCATGCCCCAAAGGTCTTTGGATGCTGGCCTACCACGCTGAATCCGGCTCCAGAGAGCATGTCAGCCAGAGCAGCAGGCTGTGCAAACGTCGAAACTGATCGAGGAAGGTACCGGTAGGCTCCCGATCGATCGCCCGCGAGCAGCCCAGCTGTCAGCGGCATGATGTGCCGGGTGTAACAACTGTTCACAAATCGGATTATTGGATTTGTGGGTGTGCTGAACTCGAGAAGAATGAGCCGTCCACCCGGCCGAAGCACCCGGGCAAACTCGGTCGCCGCAACAGCAGGATCATCAACATTGCGTATGCCAAAGGCAATGGTCACGACGTCTATCGAGGCGTCTGGCAGATCAATCGCCATGGCGTCGCCACGTCGGTACTCAATCGCGGCGGCTGCCCCACTGCTTCTCATCATCTTGCGACGGGCCACATCAAGCATGGCCTCGGTGAAGTCCATTCCAAGGATGGAGCGAGGCCCCTCGCCCGCAAGCATTTCGGTGAGATCCCCGGTCCCACAGGCCATATCAAGCACATCGTCGGTCGGTGTGATCGCTGCCAACCGAACGGCCTCTCGTCGCCAGGCCTGGTCAAGCCACAAGGAATGAAGGCGATTGTTGAGGTCGTACCTTTCCGCAATGGCCGTGAACATCGACTCCACCCGGCTGGCTTTGTCATCGGCCCGATGCGGATTTTTGCGAAGGTCACGCGCGGTCCACGCCGCCGATGGTCGGGCTTGTTGCGTGGGTTTCACGCGGGTCATGATACTCGCCATCTGGTGGCCACCGTCCCGGAGCGGCGGTCGGCCATAGGTCTGATAGACTCGCCACCATGCAATTGAGGATCATCTCGGTACTCAGCGTCACAGCGGCCATGCTTTCGTCGTGCGCCTATCTGGACTACGCCCGGCACTGGGCGGGGGATTTTGTCGCTTCGTGCGATGTACGGCGAATCGGCGGAAACGCGGGCCATCTCTCGATGCCTGTTGCCACGAAGTTGTGCACGAGCGACCCCTTCGTACACACATCGCTCTGGATGTCGGATCTGAAATTTAGCGAGTTGGCATCGGGCGAGATCGATTCAGGGCAGATTCTGCACGTCGAGATGCTCTTCCCCCCGATGCCTGGCGAGACGCCGATCGACTCGGACGCAACCAACCTGTCGATTCGATACATCCTGATATCAAACGGAGAAGTAGGCATCTACGAGGGCGGAGGGTTCGGGTATCCGATCGGTGGACATGAGAGTGGCAACATGTCACTTCGAGTCGAACCCTCGGGACTCGTACTGACCGAGGCGACAGAGGGATTCGTAGACCTGCTCTCACCAGCTCGGCTGACGGCCGTCTTTACCGGTATCTGCAACGACTCTCAGGGACATCGGTTCGCGGATGGCGTTGATCAATTTGTGACGAACGCCTTCGGCCGAACGATGTACGTGCGTGCGGGAGACAACCAAGTCAGATCCTGACGTGGTGCGCATCGCCACAAGGTCCGCGAAGGAACAGGTCTCCTGCTCATTCGCCCCACTGTTCATCAAGCGATTTTTTACCCTCGACTCACGCGGCATTCGCGGCACCACGGCGATCACATCGCACAGCATGGCTGTTGCGGAGATCCGCCGATCCATATTGATTCGTGAGGGAGCCTGCTACTCGTCGGCCTTGGCAGCGGCCTTTTTCTTGGTTGGCTTCTTGGCAGCGCCGCTGATTTCACCAACGCGGATCCGAAGCAGCCGCTGACGATGGCCGACCTTGCGACGATAATTCTTACGACGCTTGAACTTGATGACGTCGATCTTCTCGCCCTTGATCTCGCCAATGACTTCGGCAGTAACCGTCGCGCCATCAACGTAAGGACTTCCGAGAGCCGCGGGCGCGTCGCCCTCGCCTTTGACGGCGAGCACGCGGTCGAACGTGATGGTGGCTCCCTCAGGGGCGTCATCACGGAGATCGATGTCCAGAACGGCGCCTGGAGCGAGTTTGATCTGACTGCCACTATCTTCGACTATCGCGTACACAGCAGAGCTCCTTCGAAACCGCCCTCAGGGGCGGGAATCGATCACTATACAACACCTGCCGCCGTGATGCCATCATGGGACCAAGCCGCACTCCCCTAGGGGCAGTCTCCCCAGTTCTCCAGCACAATGAGCAGATCGAGCACGTTGGTGTCATCGTCACCATTAAAGTCGCCCCAGCCGGTGTCTCCCCCCCAGCCACTCTGGAGCAGGATCAGGACGTCCTCTGCATCAATCTGGGTATCCACGAGCGGGTTCATGTTGCCTGGACACACGCAGGTATCGAGAACACCATCAGAGTCGGCATCGAGCCCGAATCGGTCCTCGATCTCACAAGGATCGCTCTCTCCATCGGAATCGCAGTCGACCAGCGGAGTGTAGAACACACTTCGATTGTTGACGCTGTCCTCGATGCCCTCAGCAGCAAAAAACGACCCATCAAGATCAAGTGACCGTGTTCGGCTGTCAGATCTCAAATTTGGAATCACTACCTCGGTCTCGACGCCGGTAGAGAGATCCATTCTGGTGAGTTGCCCGCCAACCAGATCATCGGCCCAAGTGTCAAAGTGGGACACGAGCAGCCAGCTGTAGGAAAGGTCCATGTCAAATACCGAGTGGCTTTCAGGAAGCGTCATGGTGTGGATCGGAGTTGGAACACCGTTGGCCATAAAGTTGTTTTTCTCAAAGACCTCAACATAGCCGGGGGCATCACCGCTCGGAGAGGCAGATATCGCCACATGCTGAGAGGACACGACGATATTCTGGCCGTAGAACTCCGAGACGTCGGGATGATGAATATTTTTCCAGTACCACGTACTGTTGGACGGATTGAATTGCAGAATGGCCACCTCTCTCTCGAGATAGGGATCAGCAATGAGGGCTGTTGAGATGCCACTTGTGCCGTGGATAGCAGTGAGGAGATACCCTTCGAGGCCGGCATGCAGACTGGCATTCTTGACATCAAACTCATCAAAGTCAGGATCCCACTTGAAGAATCGAATCAGGACTTCACCGTCATGCGTTTCTGAAGCGACCAGCCAAGGCGGGTCGAGCGCCATGCTCTGAAAAACACCATCTGCGGAAAGCGGTTCAATTGTCTGCTGCAGATCCCACTCAAGCTCGTCCGTCGACAGCACTTCTATTTTCGAACCTTCGGACTGAAACAAAACAGTCGCCACACCTTCACTCATTTCCATGACCCCGCCGTAGCGCATCCCCTCATCTACGCGGCCAAGCATGGTGTCTACAGGAGTGAATTCGTGCAGGTCATAGTCATAGTGATAGAAGGTCACTCTTCCGACATCCTCAAGGCCATACTCATCGGACAATGGATCGCCAATAGCGAGCCATGGCAACGAGACGGCGACCGAACGAGAATCAAGCCAGTCATCTCCAAGAAAGACGATTTGCTCCTGCCAATAGGGATAGCAATTCAAACCAGCCCATGCGGCTGCTTGCGTCAGGACAGTCGCCCAGATTACACACACGATTTGGATACGTCGCACGAAGACATCCCTCCATCCACGGCAAACTTTAAGCCCAAACACAGGCTAACTGCAAAAAGGGCATCGCATCTCACCATTCTGCGATCTACTTCAGTCTTCCCGCATTCCGAACAGCCCAGAGCCAACACTGGTGGATCTCAAGAGGCCAGAATCAGTGAGTATTGGCTCTCTGTGGGGTTGGCATGGACCCGCTGCAGCCGAACTTGAGTAGTCTCATCACAATGTTTACGGCGGTTGATTGGCTCGTAGTCGTGGTGTACCTCGGATTGGTTGTGGCCATTGGCGCTGCAGCGTCTCGCCGCCACGAAGAGGGCGATGATTTTTTTCTCGCTGGCCGATCAATGCCAGTCTGGGCAGTGGCAGTCTCCACGCTTGCCACAGCAGTCAGTGCGGCGACCTTCATCGGCGGGCCGCAGCAGGGATTTCGAGGCGATCTCTCCTACCTCACATTCAAGTTTGCCGGACTGGCAGCGTTCATCATCGTCGGATTCGTGTTCCTTCCAGCGATCTTCAAGGCAGGTACGCCAAGCGTGTACGGCCTCATAACCCAACGATTTGGTGCAAGCGCAGGCGGCGGCGCAGCGGCGATGTTCGGCATCGGCCGCCTACTCGCGAGTGGTGCAAGGCTCTTCATGACGGCCATCCCCTTTTCACTTGTGGCCTTTGGTGACGCAAGTGGCGGGTCACTTGCAGTCGCCATCGTGCTTGTCGCAGCGGCAGCATGTGTGTACACGGTGCTTGGCGGTGTGCGAGCTGTTATCTGGACAGATGTCTTGCAAGCGTGCGTACTCGTCGGCACGGTCGCGGTGGCAGTAGGTCTGCTCTGGATCAAAGTCGACATCGCGCCCGCTGAGGCCCTTGCACAACTTGACGATGCGGGCAAACTCCGCATGATCGACTGGTCGCTCTCGTGGACCAACCCCTACACAGTTTGGGGCGCCGCTATTGGCATGACGCTCTTTCTCATTGCAGCCTACGGAACCGATCAGGATCTCGCCCAGCGGCTCCTGACATGCAGAACGCCTCAAAAGGCAGCATGGGCGGGCATCCTCTCCAATCTCATCGGGTGGCCAGTCACATTTCTCTTCCTCGGACTTGGTGTGTTGCTCTGGCTTGAAACACAAGAGCACGGGCCCATCATCTCTCACCTAGCGGCTGAGGGCGATCGAGATATTTTCTTGCACTTCATTCTGCGGGACATGCCCACAGGACTTCGTGGGCTCATGATGGCAGGCCTCTTTGCCGCAGCCATGAGCAGCCTCGACTCAGCGCTCAACGCTCTTGCGGCCTCGACCACATCAGACATCATCCGACCATGGAGGGCCGCGCGTGGACATGCCGCGATGAGTCCTGCACGTGAGACTGCGATGGCCCGGCGAATCATCACCTCATGGGCCGCAGCACTGACACTCTTTGCTCTGCTCTGCGCCTATTGGCAAAACGCCAGTGGCGAAACACTGCTCGACTTTGCTCTCGGCGTGATGGTCTTTGCATATGCAGGCCTTCTTGGCATCTTCCTCACCGCCCTGCTGACGCCGCGAGGGAATGCGTGGTCTGCTGCTGCTGCCCTGTTGGTCGGGCTGCTCACTGTTCTGTCGCTACAGCCCTTTGCGTGGAATCTCTGGATGCCAATGATTGCAGGAGAGGATGCCCTCCCTCCGCCAGCATTTCCATGGAGAATGACGATTGCATCGGCAGCGGCGTTCGGTGTGTGCCTCCTTGGAAAAAGAGCACCGCAAGGGCAGCAGACGCAGATCGCCTAAGACTGCAAACGATCGAGCCTCTTGATTGCCTCTTTGAGTACTGGCATGGTCTTGCAGAAAGCGAAACGCACAAGGTCGCGACCGTCACACGGATCAGCGTAGAACGATCCGGGCGGAATCGCCGCGATGCCGACGTGCTCGACCAGATGCGAGCAGAACGCCTCGGCACTCTCGAATCCGAACGGTGTGTGATCGCACATGACGAAGTACGTCCCCGCGGGTCGGTGCACGCCGAAGCCCGCCTGTTCAAGGGCATCGCATACCAGGTTGCGCCTGGCGAGATAGTCGGCGTGGAGCGATGTGTAGTACGCCTCGCCGAGACCGAGTGCAGCGGCCGCGCCGTACTGCAGCGGTGTCGCGATGGCGTAGGTCATGAACTGGTGCGCCGCCCGAACGACGGCGCTCAGTGGCGCTGGCGCGATCGCCCAGCCGATCTTCCATCCGGTCATCGAGAACGTCTTCGCCATGGAGCGAAGCGTGATTGTTCGCTCCCACATTCCGTCGATTGCTGCGATCGGGTGGTGCGATCCCTCGAACACAATTCGGTCGTACACCTCATCGGCGATCGCAATCAGGTCATGCGCCTGTGCAATCTCTGCGAGTCCGCAAAGCTCGCTGAGCGTGGCAACATGCCCCGTAGGATTGTGCGGCGTATTGAGCAGGATTGCCCGAGTACGCGGCGTTATTGCGTCGCGGACGGCATCGAGATCGATGCCAAAGTCGGGTGGCCGAGTCGTCACCGTGCGCATCACGCCGCCCGCCATTGCAATCGACGCCGGATATGAGTCGTAGAAGGGCTCAAAGACGATGACCTCATCACCGGGATTCAAGAGCCCGAGCAGCGTCGCTGCGATCGCTTCGGTGCACCCCGCAGTGACCGTGATATTGGTGTCCGAATCGAGTGAGATCCCCGTCTCGCTCGCAAAGTCTGCCGCGATGGCTTCACGCAGCGGGGCAACGCCCGGCATCGGCGCATACTGATTGTGCCCATCGACCATCGCCCGGTGGGCCGCCTCGACCACTTCGGGCGGCCCGTCGAAGTCGGGGAATCCCTGCCCGAGATTCACCGCGCCATGCTGCAGGGCCAGGCGGCTCCAGGTTGCGAACACTGTCTCGCCGAATGGTTGAAGTCGCGTCGCCACATGGTTCTTGGGCATGGAGGTGGCATTCTAGCTTGATTTGCCCCTGCAACAAAAAGCGGAAGCAAGATCGCAGTATGCTGCCCAGATGCATCAACTGCTGCTTGTATTGGCGACGGTCACAACTGCGGCCGAGCCGGCGATGGACGTTCGCGGGCATCTTGAGCAACATGGCGAAACCCGAATCGTTCACGTCTACGGCACACCCGCCGAGATGGGCTACGCCCACGGTTGGCTGGTCGGGGCGGACTTTGTGACGGGGATCAAGCAACTCTTCGAGATCATGCCCCCATCAACCCATGGCATGGCCGAGATGATGCGGGGATGGACGCCGATGATCTCATTGTCACCGGCGCACCGCCAAGAACTCTCTGCGATGTATCGAGGGCTCCTCGACCGCGTCGGCGAAGAGGGCCTGATGCTCCCCGGCGTCAATCGCCCGCTGGATGAAACCGACCTGATTCTCTGGAATGGCTACGACATGATTCGCGCGGTTGGCTGCAGCGGCTTCACGGCCTGGGGCGAGCAGACGGTTGGCGGCCAACCCATCACCGCTCGAACACTGGATCTTGCTGTGTTCTCACCGCACTGGGTCGAGACGCAGGTCCTGCTGGTACGTCATCCCGACGAGGGATTCGCCACCGCAAGCCTGACTCCGGTCTGCCTGCTTGGCGCCATGACCGGCATCAATGAGCACGGCGTCTGCACCTTTCTGCATGACGGCAACGGGCCAAAAATGGACGCTGTTCTCGAACCGGAACGCCCAGTCATGCTTGCGATGCTGGACATCCTCCAGCAGGCCACGCCGGAGACCGCGCAGCAGATCGCCAAGAGAGAACTCGAAGCGCAGGGGCCGTTCCCATTCTCTTACATGATTCGCGTCGTGGACGGTAACACTTCATCGCCGGCTCCCGCGCACACTTGGCACCTTGATGCCGATGGCTCGCGGCCGGCCAAGCCTGGCCGCTCGCTGACCGTCACGACGAATCACGCCACTACATGCGGCGACGAACCGCCTCGCCTTCGCGCAGGTGACTCCTACGCCAGGTACGCCCTGCTTTACAAGGCGTGTGAGTCTCGCCGGTCGCCACTCGATGTGCAGGCGGTGTGGCAGGCACTCGGCAAGGTCGCGCAGGATCACCGTTCATTCATGACCCTGCACGCGCTCGTGGCACAGCCATGTTTGGGCGAGTTGCAGGTGTGCTTCGCCGGAACCGATGAGCATGGACGCCTTCAATCTGCCACGAAGCGACCGATCACCACGCTTCGACTTGAGGACCTCTTTGCCACGAAGCCCCTACCAACTGCGGAAGACTCAACACCGCCTCAGCCAGTCACCGCTGGCGATGATGGGTGAGTCATCATGCCGCCCCGGCGGCATGAGGTAGATCCAGGTTCGCTGTGATTGCCCGCTCGCCAACCGCACGCTGATTTGAGCGCGTTCATACCAACGTGGGTGGCCTTCGAGTTCATCCACCACGGCGAGCGTCTCGGATTCCAATTCAAAGAGTTCGCCTGCGATCGCTGTCAAGCCCCCCCGCTCCACAATCGGAAACCGCCCGAGCGTTCGCATTGTGAACGCCGCTTCCGTCACCGCCCGAACGCCGTCCGCCGGCGCCAGCAGCCGAGCCCAATGCGGCTCTCCGGTCCGAAGGGTTCCGTAGGCAAAGATGGTCGTGGTCATTGCGAAGGACTCGGCATCGCTCCAGCGTATCGCGTAAGACGTCAGCGACTTCCACCTTACTCCCTCAACACCGCTCGCACCGGCGAGCCATCGCCGCCGGTGATGCGGAGCGGCAATGCGATGAGTTCGTAGGCACCAGCCGCGACATGGCCCAGGCGAAGGCCCTCGAGAATCGTCACGCCACGCTCACCGAATCGTTGATGCGTGGGCAAGGCGTGGTCCGCGAAGCGGTCGACACTCGGGGTGTCGATGCCGATGAGCAGGACGCCCCGATCAGCGAGCAGATCGACAGTGTCGGGATGGATGCCCGCGAAGTCCTCATTGAACTGTTCAGAATCGGGATACGTATCGGTTCGCAGCAGGACCCGCAATGCCGAAGTGGACGGGATGTGCTCCGGCATGACGAGACCGCCCCGCGATACCGGAACGTGCAGAACCCTGCACCCGCCGATGAACCGCTCAAGGGGCCACTGCGCGACGTCCCGCCCATCTGCGACATAGTGACGTTCTGCATCGACGTGGGCTCCGAGATGAAGCGTCGTTTGAATTGAAGTGAGGTTGATGGCGTCGCCCGACTCCATGGTGTTGTGCATCGATCGGCTGAACGCAACGTCGCTCGGCCATACAGCGAGCGACTCCGAAATTGGCGGTGAAATGTCGATCAGCATGGTGCTTCGCCTCCATGATCGCAAGAGTGCTGCCCAGACAGGCCATGCCGGTGAAGGTGCGGTAGATGAGTTCGGAGCGGCTGAACTGGGTGCAGGCAGGGTACGGCACTGGGTTGGGGTGGTTTTCGGGGGGCGACCGCTGGGGCGGTCTCGCTCTGTTGAAATGGCCTCCGAGAGCGGAGGCCACTTCAAACGGACAGGGCGGGATTCGAACCCGCGGTAGAGCTTACGCCCTACGCCGGTTTAGCAAACCGGTACCTTCAGCCGCTCG
>JAAERN010000009.1 GCA_024230295.1 Planctomycetota bacterium | reverse complement strand
GTCGGCTGATTCTGAATGTGCTCTGAACTCGCTTTCCGCTGGATGACGCGGCTCCCCTTCACGATGCCGGCGAATCCCCGTGTCGCTCAAGCCAGGCTTCCTCGTGCTCGGCCAGTTCAGCGGCCACATCCTTCTGCTCGTCGAGTACTCGTTGCAATTCGTCGGAGTCCGACCATATTGCCTGATCATTCATGGAATTGCGGAGTTCCTCCAGCCGAAGCTCCATGGTTTCCATCCGCCGCTCCAACGTCTCGACCGACAGGCCGTCCAAGGGTGAATGGGCATTCTTCACGGGCGCCAAACGAAGCGGTTCCTCATCGCGTTCCACAGAGGAAGACGACGTTCTTTTCTTCTCAAGCCACCGCGACAACACGCCGTCGAACAAACAGACGCTGCCGTCACCTTCGAACACGATCAACCGATCACAGGTTGCCTCTAAGAGAGCGCGATCATGGCTCACCAGAATGAGCGTGCCCTGAAACGGTCCGCCCTGAGACAACACCGATTCCAACCGTTCTGATGTGGCAATGTCCACATGGTTGGTCGGCTCATCCAAAACCAAGACATTGTGGCCGCCACCGAACAGACCAGCGAGCGTCACCCTTGCCCGCTCTCCACCTGAGAGCGTTCCGAGCAACCGATCCTGATCTTCACCTGAGAAGAGGAAGGCCCCTGCCAGATTCCGAGCGGTCTGCTCGGAGACCTCCTCTCCCCGTGCCTTGGCGAGCGTTTGGCGAATCCACTCCCATACGCACCACTGTGGATCCAAGTGATCCTGATGCTGGAGAAACCACCCCACATCTACGCCAGTTCCGATCTCCACAACGCCACTCGCCGGCTCAATCTCGCCCAGTAGGCATCGGATCAGGGTGGTCTTGCCCGCCCCGTTTGGCCCGATGATTCCAATTCGATCCCCTCGCCGAATCTCAAGATCTAGATCTTGGACGAGTCCTAGATCACCAACCTCCACCGATAAACACTCAGCACTCAGAACCCGGTCACCACATCGCGTGATTGACGGCAACTGCATTGAGGCAACAACCTCAGCCTCTGGTCGCTCGATGTCCGCCTCATCAATGAACCGCTCAAGACGAGACTCTCGCCCCTTCGCCTGCTTTGCTCGTTGCCCGGCCTTGTACCGTCGAATGTATGCCTGTTCGCGTCGAATGTGGTCTTGTTGTTTCTGCCATGCCCGTGACTCCGTCGTTCGTCTCTGGGCACGTAGCCCAACGTAATCCGAGTAGTTGCCTGGATATGAGTCGATCTTGCCCCGTCGAACCTCAACTATTCGCGTGCAGACAGCATCAAGAAGCCATCGATCGTGGCTTACGACGATCGTCGCTCCCCTGTATGTCTCATTGAGGAACTGCTCAAGCCATTGGCACCCTTCGATATCAAGATGATTCGTCGGCTCGTCCAGCAACAGCAAGTCAGGCGCTTCAAGAAGCAATCGAGCTAACGCCAAACGAGATCGCTCACCTCCAGACAAATACTGCGTCTGTCGATCGAATATCGCATCAACCAACCCCACACCGTGAAGTGTTGCATCAACCCGATGCTCTACATCCCATCCACCAAGCGATTCCAGTTCTTCCTGCAGCACGGTTTGTCTGTTGAAGAGCCGCTCCAAAGATTGGCCCTCCGCGTTTCCCATATCAGCAAACACAGTTTTGAGTTCCATCTGGAGCTCGTCGAGTCTTGTAAATGCTCCTCTCGCCACTTCGCGGACAGTCACTTCCGGTGGAAAGTTTGGATGTTGGTCCAACAGACCAACACGAATACTGCGATGAATGTCGATCGATCCTCTATCAGGGGCCAAGGACCCCGTAAGAAGCCGCAGGAGCGTTGTCTTTCCCGCCCCGTTCCGGCCAAGCAATCCGATCCGACCCTCTGACTGAATCGCCAAATCAACGCCATCAAGGATGATGTTGTTCCCGTACTGAAGCGACAGATTTGAGAGTGTTACGAAGCTCATGATTCATTTCGGCCCGATAGCCAGGCCAACCATTAACAAAGCGTACCCTGCACGGTGTCCGAATTGGTATGGAGATTGATTCAAGATGCATGACGCAATGTGGGCTCCATGGCGGTTGCAATACCTTCAACAGCTTGATTCCGACAGCCGATCTGGCGGCGGTCTGGACGACTTCCTGATCCATTGCTGGCAAACACCCGATGACGACGACGCGAACTACGTGGTGCATCGGGATACACACGGTCTCATCATGCTCAACCGACATCCGTATGCAAACGGACATTTGCTCGTTGCGCTCGGGGCCGCCCAGCCTCGGCTACTTGATTACTCGCCACCAGAACGCACGGCGTTCTGGTGTCTCGTCGATCATGCATGGCAACTCATGCGCCGAGCGATTGATCCGCAAGGCGTGAACATGGGAATCAACGAGGGTGCCGCGGCAGGCGCCGGGCTTCCTGGGCACCTCCATGCCCATCTCGTGCCCCGCTGGCATGGCGATGTGAACTTCATGGGTTCGCTCGCCGGTACCAGAGTCATCCCCTCAAGTCTTGACGATGTCGCCGCCCTCTATCGGGAAACAGACGCTCGGTCCCCCTAACGCCGGGCGACCTCCTCGGACGTACGATGCGATGTGAATCGCAGACCCGCCTTGGGACTTGCTCGAACCCAAGTATCAGGTGGGCTCGAAGGCCATCGTTCCCGGCCGTCCCCTCGGTGGAGGCTTGACCATCGACGCGGCTCGGTCGATCCCTAGGGATTCGATAGGAACGAGCAAGTGTGCCCGCGGGCGCGTACGTCCGAGGGGGAGTCGCCTCGACGCACCGCAACCGTACCACCACCAGGGGGCTCTGGCGAGGCTGGATTTCACGTTGAGCAATGATTTCAAGACCTGCCGGCACATGCGATTGACAGGAAGGCTCCCCGCGGGGACACTGGGCCTCCTATCCACTCAGGAGGATCTCATGTCACGCCAGTCCCTGTCTTCCCTCACTATCACTCTGCTCGCCTTGGGGCTCTCACTAGGCCTCGGCGGCTGCTCCAGTAACCCCGAAAACGTGTCAATTGGCTCGATTCGCGGCAATCTGACTCCCGAGGTGCGGGGAACGACGGAAACACAGTACGACATCGATAACAACATGGCGATGGTCGGAAACATCAATCTCCGCCAGGCCTCTGATGATCTTGGCCGAATCTTCCTGATGGACCAGCCCAGCATCCTGAGCCCATATCCAATCGTTCCTACGGGCAAAGATCCCTGATCGGGGCTTCGACCCCTCAGTCCACATCAGACGTCCATATCGAAGCCGAGCATGCCGCTAGGCGGCTTGTGTTCTGTATACTGCTCGACTCACAACTCAGGGCCATCGAACCGGTTCCGGAATCTAATGACTGACGCATGGTGCGTCTGATCCGAGTACCTCGATGCAGTTCCATTGCGTGCGGCCGCGGCCCGCATGACCCCGCCCTGACGCCGCATATTCCACCCATGGTTGATTTTAATCTCATCGCCGATCTCGGCGTAGACGATGCCGAAATTACAGCGCTTCTTCGAACCGGATCAGGCGAAGCCGTCTGCGACGGCAATCTTGAAACGCTCCTTGCCGGAGATATTCAGCAGGTTTCCCGCGGAAGAATCCTCAAGGGCAAAGTTGCCGGTCGAGCTGGCGACGAAGCCGTTGTTGATGTTGGTTTGAAGTCTGAAGGGCTCATCCACAAGAGTGAATTCGACGACTTCGACGCCTTGCAGCCCGGTGATGAAATCGAGGTCCTTCTTGAGGAGTTCGACGATGGCACTGGCATCGTCAAGCTTTCCAAGCGAAAAGCCGACCGCATCCGCGGTTGGGAACGTGTACTTGAATCCAAGAATGAAGGCGATCTGGTCGAAGGCCGCGGCATGCGGAAGATCAAGGGCGGCTTGCTGGTAGACATCGGCGTGCCGGTATTCCTGCCAGCTTCGCAGATCGACGTCCGCCGACCTGGTGACGTCAGCGAGTTCATCGGTCGTACGATTCGAGCGGAGATTCTCAAGATCGATGAGGACCGCCGCAACATCGTCATCAGTCGCCGACGAGTTCTCGAGCGTGAGCGAGCTGAAGCCAAGGACAAGATCCTCGGCAGCATCGATGAGGGCGAGCTGATCAAGGGCGTAGTCACGAACATCGCTGACTTCGGTGCCTTCATCGACCTCGGTGGAATCGATGGCCTTCTCCACATCACTGACATGAGCTGGGGCCGGGTCAATCATCCAAGTGAAATCTGCAAACCGGGCGATGAGCTCGAAGTCAAGGTCCTTCGAATCGATCGAGAGAAAGAGAAGATCGCCCTTGGCCTCAAGCAGAAAGAGCCCTCGCCATGGGATGACATTGAAGCTCGCTTCCCGATCAACAACCGCATCAGCGGCAAGGTCGTCAGCTTGGTCAGTTACGGTGCATTCATTGAGTTGATGGAAGGCATCGAGGGACTGGTACACGTCTCAGAAATGTCATGGACGCGCCGCATCAACCATCCAAGTGAGATGGTGTCTATCGGTGATGAGATTGAAGTTGTTGTTCTGGACATCAATCGAGACAAGCAAGAGATCTCACTCGGTATCAAGCAGACCGAGTTGAATCCATGGGAGCTCGTTGCCGAGCGTTACCCAACTGGAACCATCGTCGAGGGAACTGTCAGGAACCTCACCAACTACGGTGCCTTCATCGAAATCGAGCCCGGCATCGATGGCTTGCTGCACGTCTCGGACATGTCGTGGACAGAGAAAATCTCCCACGCCAACGAGAAGTACAAGAAGGGCGATCCAGTCGAGTGCGTCGTACTCGAGATCGATCAGGAAAAGCAGCGAGTCGGACTCGGTGTCAAGCAACTCACTGAAGACCCTTGGGTCAGCGCCATCCCAGACGCGTACCACCCCGGCATGGTTGTTCATGGCAAAGTCACCAAGATCACCAACTTTGGTGTGTTTGTTGAACTTGAAGAAGGCCTCGAAGGCCTGCTTCACATCTCGGAACTCTCCGATGAGAAGGTTGACGATCCACAGGATGTCGTCAAGCCGGAGCAAGAGGTTGACGTCAAGATTCTTCGCGTCGACACCGACGAGCGGAAGATCGGCCTCAGCCTCAAGCGTGCCCAGTGGGGCGACGCTGCTCGAGGCGAAGAGGAAGGTTCGGGTTCGGCTTCGGATGACGACGGATCGTCGCCCACACCGAAGGCGGCTCCGACTCGTGGCGGCATGGACGACCATGGCGCACTCGGCACCGACAAGATCGAGCTCTGATCTCAATCAGGGTTCATTGACCGATGACGCAGACGGCTTCCTGTCTCTCCCGGCAGGAAGCCGTCAGCACATCGCGACAAAGGTAAGCAGCGTTAACACAGCCATCTTTCGGCGGTTCGCTGTCCAATTCATGAGCGTCGCAAGCGTCACGGCGCATCCTCCTCATCTCTTCAGCACTGGGGACATTGCAGGCAATCAAGCCAGCCTCGCATACCATGGCCCATACTGCGGGCCGGGCAAGTCATAGTGCCAGAATTGGCGAAGGAGCGGGTTCCATGAACGTACGAGAGGCATGGCTGGGGGGCGCGTGCGGTCTGTACGGGATGGCTGCTGCCGCTTCGGTGACAATCCCCGACCCTGGCCACGCTGTCCAGAGTTGGTATCGAATCCGACAAATCGTTGACTCGGGGCAGCTCACTCCCGCAGAGGCGTCGATTCCTCCCCCAGCCGCGATTCACGCCGTCCTTCGTCACCACGGACGCCCAATCGCCTCAGCATGGTCAATTCGAGCGGATGGCGACGACGATCCCGTAGGAACTGCAGGGCTGGAACTGTTCACAGAAGCACGATCTGACTCCGGTCTCGTGAATCTGCCGGACACACTGGCCGAGGCCGGGCTGAAGACCGCCACGTTGGAAGTCGAGTTAGCAGGCGACTTCACTCCGTTGACCGCTCCGACACTTCAGATCATTGCTGACCAGTTGAGCCCCGCGAAGCACGGCCTAGCACTCCGTGCAGGATCCGAATGGATTGTGAAATCCCCCTCGGCCCTTCGACTCACGGGCTCTGCCGCCACGCTTGCAACGCTCAATGAACTCGCGACTGTGTCCGGATACACGCCCACATCGCTCGATGCAGCCCGCAAAACCGGCCGTGCCACACTGTATGCCTTCGAGACAATCGACTTGGTTCAGTATGCCACTGGCGATGCGCCATGCTTGTTTGAACGAGGTGCCAGAGACAGCTCTCGCAGTATGGATCGGAATGCGGTTCTCGATCGACTTCGCCGTGTGGGTTCACACCTCCTAACCCATACATGGACCGATGAGAAGGGCAACGTCAACCTCTTGGGTACGTACAACCCTATGTCCAACCGATATCGTCCAATGCAGGCAAACGATCGTGACATCGCACTTGGTGCACTCGCCCTTGACCGGCTAGCAAAAACAGAATCCCTGCCAGATTTGTCACTCGCCGCCTCCGCCGCCAAGGACGCCATCATTGCCCAACTCAGCACAAGTGATCCGATCGTCGCAGCCATTGTTGTTGCGATTGCTGAACCAGATCCAGCAACGGTGGAGGTCGTCGCTGCAGCCCTTGACAACAAAGAAGAACCACTGATCAATCGTGCTGTTGCCGCGTGGTCACTCTCTCGCTATCCGATGTACCGAAGCCAAGTGCGGTCGTTCCTTCAAGAGTCATCGGCCCTATCGCAAAGGGACATCGATGCCCTGCTCCCATGGATCGGATGGGCAGACATGCTCACAAGCAGTACTGATCAAGCCGAACCCGTGCTTCGATCACACTGGGAAGCGCTACCAGAACGCTTCTCAAGGGCGATCACCGCGACGCAACTTCCCGGACCGGCTCGCTTGACCAGCGAACTCCTGCGACAGGCGGCATTCATCCCCGCCGCCGCATCAGTTGGCGACAACTCGCCATCATCGTCAGGTAGTCTTGAGGACGTGCGGTTTCTTCTGGCCTCGCTCATCATGAGCCAACGAGAGGCGAGCCTTACGATGGATCCCACAAAAGCGGCTGGGGGCGTGCGCTCGGCGGCTTGGGACGAGCGAATGTCTGTTCAATCCCAGGCTTTTGCCATTTTGGCATTGGATGATATCGTAAGGCGAATACAGCCCGGTACTACCGATGGCCTCACGGAGGTGAGACGATGACACGAGCCATGCTTCGCTCTTTGGGATTGATCGCCATCGCCCTACTGGTTGGCTCGGCTACAGCAGGTCCGACCGAACCGCAATCTGCAGATCCCCGCAATGGCGGCGTCCTCTCGAAGATGATCTACACCGACATCGATGTGCCTTTGGAAGCGGTCCCAGTCTCTGAGGTCGTTGAACTCATCGCAGCCCAGACTGGTGTGACTGTTCGACTCTTGAAACGGACAGAGAGTCGCCCCAATGGAATCGATCCCGCGCTTCTGGTCACGCTTCCCGCGTCACATCGTCCTGCGCTGAATCTCCTGCAGGATGCTTTGGCACAGTGCAGCAAGCCGGAGCCCTGTACATGGCAGGTACGCCATGGGTCGATTGAGGTCTCAACCAAAGAAGCCTTGGGAACCACCTCGATGCAAACAGTGCGTGTGCTTCCCATCGAAGATCAACTGATACCCATTCCTGATTACAACGATCCACCGAATCTCAATCTTGGAGGTGGTTCTGGTGGTGGTTCTGGTGGTGGTTCCGGCGGTGGCGGAGCGATGCCTGGCGATGATCTTGAGACACGGCGGGCAGAGCTCATGGAGGTTCTCACCAGAAATATCGAGCCAAAAGCATGGAAGCGATATGGAGGAAACTGGGCGGAGATGCAGCCCTTCAATCGCTCATTGGTGATTCGCGCACCGCGTTGGATTCACCGCCAGATCAATGGCTTCGACTTCCGGATTCCGGTTCCGCAGGGCAATACTCCGCGAGTACTGCGATTCGAAGGATCGGATGTCCGTGTTGAAATTCCACTCACCGAACGACTGCGATACGAATCAGAGTCTCATTCGTGACGCAACGCTTCGATTGGATCCTGACGACTGGCCAGTATTGCAGGGTAGATACCAAACGCAATTCCAGTCCCAGCAGCCACTGCGAATGACACCACCACAGACCAGGGTGTGATCGCAGCTTCAAAATTAATCTGAGTTTCAATATGCCGCTGAACAAACGGGAGCGCGAGTATCCATGGCAGCAGTTTGTCCACAGCCAGTGAGAGTCCTACGCCGAAAAAAATCCCGAGGGTTCCGCCCGCAGCGGAAAGTGTCCCGGTTTCAACCAGGAACTGTGAGACGATGTGGGTTCGGGTTGCCCCCATTGCTCGCCGAATTCCAATTTCTCGCGTGCGCTCGATCACCGACGCCAGCATGATATTCATGATGCCAATACCACCCACCAGAAGACTGATGGCAGCTATCGCCGTCAAGAGTAGATTCATTGCAAAGGTCGTTCGCTCCACGTTGGCGAGTAGTTCCCACGGCACAATAATGGTCACATCCGAGGTGTCCTTGTGGCCAACATCAATCACACGACGAACACGATGCGACATCGGCATTACATCGTTCGGATTCCGTGACTCGATATATATTTCTGAATACCGTGTTTCCTCGCCCGAAAATGAACCACTCACACGCCGGTAGACAGCGTCGCTGAATTCCATGCGTCCTGTTGAGATTGGAATGTGTACGTCAAGATTCAAGTCGCGGCCAACCAGCGCTCCGCCAGCTCCACCTGAGAGTCCAACAGGTTCCAGCACACCTACCACGGAGAAAATACGGTCGTCGATGCGAATGGATTCCCCCAGTGCAGTTCTGAGCGGAAAGAACTGCTCGGCAACCGCCGATCCGATCACTGCCACTCGGTTGTATCCCTCTTCATCCTCTGGAACGAGATACCGACCTCCGGACTCCAAGCTGAGGTTCAAGATCTCCAGAAGTGCCGGAGTCGTCCCGAAGACCTGGCTGACAGTTCGCCGCGAACCCCGCGATATCTCGGCGCCAAAGGCTTTGAGTGGAACGAGCCTTGAGGCGTCTGGAAGCGCTGACTCCAATCGATTCCAGTCGGAGTCTGTCAGGCCGAACTTCGCTACGAAACTCCGCCGCTGCGTTCCCACCGAGGACGACTCGGGTGGTCTTTGAGAGCGAACGATGATATTTCTCGCCCCCAGAGCTTGGATATCACGAATGGCCGCCCGTTTGTTTCCTTCTCCAATGGCCACCATCAGGATAACCGCCGCAACACCAAGGATGATTCCGAGGCTGGTTAGCACAGATCGCAGCATGTGAAGCCGCAGATTGGTCAAACCCAGACGAACTGTCTCTAGAAGGAATTGCATGGGTGGGGTGATGCCTCGAGCCAGCATGGTACGCTCGATGGATGGGTTCCCATGATTCCATTGAAATTATCGAGGAGACCGTCATGGCCAGGGGCTGGTCATTTCGGTGTGTTCTCGACGACGGCAGCCATGCCACGATCCGACTGAACTGGGCTGACTACGACTACTGGTGCCCAAGCGGACACATTTCACCCGAAGGCATTGCCAAAGCGGTCATCCTCACGATGTTCGAGCATGGACAGGCATTGCCCGATTCATTCGACGCTGCTCGGGTTCGCCACGTGGTTCCAGGGGCCGACGATCACATCTCGGCACTGACTGGCAGATAGCATTTGGGCAGCGCTTAGATCTGCCCGTAGTGGCTCGCCCCTGATAGGCTGCCCACGAAATGTCACGCGGAATCAGTCTCGCTAACAAATGCCTGATTCTCTTCGGGTGCGCCATCGTTGCAATTCTTGTCGGTGCCCTTCTGGTTCCATGGGTTGGGGTGCGAACTCTCATCCATGAGAATCAGGTGGAGGTTGCCGAACAGGTTTCCGATGCGTGGCTCGCTGGTAAAATCGAGCTTGGTGGCTTGCACCATCTTCGCCGCACAGATCTTGCGATCGCAGGACCTGAAGGTGGAATGCATGTCTCATGGGTTCCAATTGACGACATTGATCTGAAGTCCGATCCCAATGCTTTTGTAAGTCGCGCGCTGGCGGCGTTTACGGGAAATTCGGACCAGCCCTGGTTCACAGCGACCCAGCTTCAGGACGATCATGAATTGATCTCATTCGCCAAGCCAGTCACGGCTTCCCGCTTGAGAACGCTTGGGAATCAACAGCACGCCGACTACAGTCCGGGCGTCGCCACACCAACTGTGATTGATCCGATCCGAGGACTGCTCGTGGTCTCTCGAAGCACCCAGTTTGGTGAAAGGCAGCTTGATCGAAGCCGAGCGGTAATCGTGTTGACGGGGCTGGCCGCCGGCGTTCTCTCGGTCATCGTCTTCTGGTTCATCTTGTTCCGATTAATTTTCTCTCCGGTTCGTCGGCTTCGCCGCCTCGTGGACCGCGTCGGGGAAGGGCAGATCGATGCTCGGGCCGATATCCATACAGGAGATGAGTTCCAAGAGCTCTCCGAGGGCCTCAACCACATGCTGGACGGGCTCGGTGAGGCTCGCGACCGACTTCAATCAATGAACGAGAACTTGGACCTTAAAGTCTCGGAACTCGCTGAGGCCAACATTGGACTTTGGGAGTCTTCGCGATTCAAGAGTGAATTTCTCGCCAACGTGAGCCATGAACTGAGAACCCCTTTGAATTCGATTATTGGCTTCGCTGATCTACTACTGGAAGAGCTCGCAGACTCGACGGTGCCTACAGAAAAGCACCGTCGATACCTCTCCAACATCACAAGCAGCGGCAGATCTTTGCTTGAGATGATCAATGAACTGCTCAACATGGCGAAAATTGAAGCAGGCCGTATGGAGGTAGCTATTGAGCCGACCAGCATCACCGATCTCGTCGAAGGGATTGCCGGCATTATGTCGCCACAGGCAACAGCCAAGTCCATTCGCATTGACGCGGTTGTGCCATCTACGCTTCCATCAGTCGAGACCGATCCCGGAAAGGTCCAACAGGTGCTCTACAACCTGGTGTCGAACGCAATCAAGTTCACGCCGGAGGAGGGTATTGTCTCAATTACGGCGTCCAAGGTGATCGACGAAGGCACGACAACACACATCATCCTCACTGTCGCAGATACAGGGCCGGGTATCCCTGCGGATATGCGGGATGTCATCTTCGAGAAATTCCGCCAAGTCGATGCCAGTCATACAAGGCAACACTCAGGCACCGGCTTGGGTCTGGCTATCTGCCGAGAGCTTGCCGAGATGCTGCAAGCGACATTGTCATTGGAACCAGAATCGTCGGGTGCGGCGTTCTCACTGACACTACCCGTGACCTATCAGTCCCCAAAGCCGCGATCGCTCATGGACCAGTAAGGCGTTGTTCCGAAGAACGGCAGAAGCCTTAGACGACGCGTCGAATCAGGCCGGTCGATTCCAATTCCAATCCTTCGACTTACTCAATACGCCCGCAGCCTGTTTCATGCACCGCTTACAGATTCCGGCCTCGTTGAACTCGTGCCGCCATAGTCCCCCATCAGATTCCTGAAGGCACAACACGCACAACGAGACAATCGCATTGTCGGTTTGATCGGAGTCATATACTGAAGATGCACACGCCAACTCAAGGCAATCACCACAGATCAAACTGCCGCGATGCCCCTCGACACACGGAATATCTTCTGCCCATGCGGCCCGTCCACAGAAGTCGCACAAGACGTCCTGCGGCTGTACGTCGTCGGGATTGCAACCTGGGCGATGCATGGTGCTACACCTCTCCGTCAAGACGTTTCAGGGTCATGGCATGAAAGGGTCGACCTTCTCGGCGGTACTTCCGTTCAAAGTTCGTTCCAATCACTTCTCCAGCCCCCGCGGACTTCGGCGAATCAAATGGAACTCTTTGGAAGAGTGACGTTGCTCTCGCAGCGTGGTCCTCATACCAAGACCACAGTTCGTCGTGATCCGTCACCAAGTGCACGCACCCCCCAGGCCTCAGGATCACGTGCATTCGGCGCAGCACATCATCCTGCACAACGCGGCGTTTGTGATGCCGCTTCTTGGGCCACGGATCTGTGAAGTACAAATGCAGCACATCAGCCACGCCATCACAACAGCGGTGTGTGAAGAACTCACTCGCGTCGTCCCTAAGTAGGCGGACATTGTGCAGCGCATGCCTGCGAGCCCTATCAGCCGCATAGCGAAAGAACTCACCAGCCCACTCGATTCCGAGAAAGTTCGACTCGGACTGCAGGGTCGCCTGCTGCACGAGAAAAGTTCCTTTCCCGGATCCGATCTCGATTTCCAGCGACCGGTCGGACGTTTGAAACAAGGACCGTGGATCGAGTCTTCCATCATCTCGCAGTGGTAGATCATCCCGCTCAATGCCGAACCCGATGACGTCAATTTCTCGTCCTCGTGACAGGCCAAAGCTCATGGGTGGCCTTCCTCCGAACGGGGATCTCGATTGGAACGGCCGATTGTGTTCTGAAGCCACAGCGTGACCTGATCCAGCACGATCGGATCGGGAGTGGTGCGGGGCGTCCCTGCAACTTCTTCGGACTCCGACAATGGTTCCAAGAGATGGGTCATCCCTGGAACAAGGCGGGATTCGATCAACCCACCCCGACTCTTGTTCGCGTCGACCAATGCCGCAAGATTCTTCGGGCCATCAAATCGAGCGTCTGCATCGCCTTGAATCGCAAGAATTGGCATTTTCGAGAGTCGAGGCATGACGATGCGCGGGTTGAATCGGAGCCGATCCAGCCAATCAGCATCGTGTGCTTGTGCAATATCAGTTTCTATGAGGGTGTCGTCGGGCTCACTCGTAGAACCAAGACATGCGCTTCGCGCTCGTTGCCACGCCATCGACGATTGACGAAGTGCATCATCGGACGCCTCCTGTATCACTACCTGTGTGAAGTTACGACGTGCATCCACAGCGGCCGCGAGATTGGGATTGGAAGAACTGCTCGCTCGCAACGCTTCTTCTGTCCGGTCTAGATCGTTGAGACGCTCAGATAGACCAGGCGTCGCCAGCAGTACGAGACCGCTCACTCCATTACTGAAAGCGGCGGCATGCCTCGCAGCAATCGAACCTCCCTCTCCATGCCCAAGCAGTACTATCCTGAGGCGGTCTATCTGATCTTGGTCGGCAGCCCAATTCACCCATCGACGCAGTGCGCGGCGCCGGGACACGAATCCCATGTGTTCCTGATCCAACCGAAGCGTCGCGAAACCAGCCTTTGTCAAGACGTCGGTAAGGACCCGCAGTATTTGATGTCCTTCGAGGGTGCCATTGAAGTCCGTCCCTGATTCACCAATGAGAATTACGAGAGGATGGTTGGCTGAATGAGTCGGAACCGAGAGAATGCCGTGAAGCGTTTCCTCCCCTGCCGCCTCGACGCTCACACGATGATTGATCCACCCAGACGGCTCCGCGGATATCGTGGAACCGCCGGTGGAATGGTCGGGGTCTCGCACAAACTCAACCGTCTGCAGATGCTGGCCGCGCCCCCAAATGCCACTCATCCGCTCGTCGCCAGGACGAAGTGCAACCGTAACCACCTCACCGGTTGGCGAGGGAAGCGCCATCAGGGCAATCCCGTCATCTCGCTCGGACTTCTGTACATCAATCGGATAACCCAGAATCCCGGCATCGGGAAAGTCAATCTCCCCCGACCATTCCCCATCGGCCTCATCGAGATGGAGCGTCACAGGAACAAGGGTTTCGGCGGAAGCCGGAATCTCTCCACGATAGATCGCGTGGTCCGGATTTGAACGTACGGATGTCCGACGGACGAGGTGAAACGCGCCGGGTCGGCTGGGGTCGCCACCAACCACTGTGCCAGCCATGTTGCCTCGTTCGTCGTCAAGCCGACCTCGGAATCGAATGGGCTCTTCACCTCGTTTGGACGAGAATGTCACGACAGCCTTCTTGAGCGTCAAATCAGAAAGCACCTGCAGGTGCATCCCTCCAGACAAACTGACAGCAGAAGCGACAACCTCACCTGCCAATGGTGATTCCATACTGAGCACAAAGTCATGCGATGGTGCTCCAGGGAGCGACCATGACCCAACCCATTTTCCGGTCAGTTGCGTTGTAGCAGTAAGAGAACACGCCGCCAGCAGAAGCGTACCTATAGCGGTGATCATGCCTGCTCTGCGCGGTCGAAGTCGACCTCGGGAACTCCGGACCAAAGTTCATCGAGATCATAATATGCGCGCCTTGAAGGCTCGAAGAGATGAACAACAACGTCCACAAAGTCAACGACAACCCAAGTTGAAGCGGGGTCTGCATTGCTGCGGAAGCGTTGAATTCCGAGCCCCTCGCCGAGATCCCCAAGTTCCGAGCCAACCGAACGCACCTGCCGATCACTTGTGCCCGACGCGACGACTACGTAGTCACACACATGGCTACGCCCTCGCACATCGAAAATACGGACGTCCGTGCAATGGCGATCAACGGCTGTTCGCGCTGCTTCAATGGCGAACGACCTTGGGTCACCGACCATTGATGATGCACAAGCCGCGGACTGTACATCCGCGGCTTGTGCTTTGTTTCCAGTGGAATCCGTCATCGGTTGGATCAGCCAAGCCCAAGAGCTGATTGAACCGTCGGACCAAAGTACACAACGAGTCCCGCAAATACGACCGAGACGATTGCGATCAACTTAATGAGGATGTTGAGGGACGGGCCTGACGTGTCCTTGAACGGATCGCCGACCGTATCACCAGTCACCGAAGCCTTATGGGAATCTGATCCCTTGCCACCATGGTGACCGGCCTCGATGTACTTCTTGGCGTTGTCCCATGCACCGCCTGCGTTGGCCATGTAAATAGCCAAGGCAAAGCCACTAGTCAGGCCACCCACAAGAAGCCCCATCACGCCACCAACACCGAGGACAAGCCCGACAATGATGGGAGTCACGATGGCAAGAATCGAGGGCACAACCATCTCTCGCTGCGCACCAGCGGTCGAGATTGAGACGCACTCCTGATAGTCAGGGAATTCGGTACCGTTGATATTGACGCGGGTCGGCCACTTCAAGGGGTTTGCCACATCCTCATCGGACATGCCGTCTGCCTTGAACTTCTCACGCATCAACTTGAACTGCCTGCGGCACTCACCCATCATTCGATAGGCGGCGCGGCCCACTGCGTTCATGGTCATAGCGCAGAACACAAATGCGAGCATAACGCCGAGGAATAGTCCGCCAAGCACACGTGGGTTCATGATCGAGATGTCATAGAACGCGGCCATGTGCTTGAGTGTGGCACGATCAGCGGGAACGAGATTGATGTTCGCGCCCTTCTTGCTATCAGTGCCGTAAATCGGAACCGTCACAGCAAAGGATCGGTTGAGTGGATCCCAACTGGCATCCACAGTCAACATCTTGTTGCCAGCGAAATACGATCCGACAGCGTCGGCAACTTCGACGGAGGTCAGCATGAGGCCACCACCTGCCGCCGTTCCTTCGCCGGTCTCCGCAAGCATCTTGAACTCGTTGTTGCCGAGATAGTCGAGGTGCAATGTGTGCTCGCCATCAAGCGTGGCATCACCCAGCATATGAACATTGTTGACATCGATGCCGACCACATGGGCCATTTGCTGCGCCGAAGCTTCATCAACAGCCAGTTTGTCAACCACAGCGCCTTTCACGACAATCGCGTAGGCCGCCAGAAGGGCCATGGCTGTCAATGCTGCAGAACCAATGGCAAAGCCCTTGCCGGTTGCAGCGGTCGTGTTGCCAAGGGAATCGAGCATGTCTGTCCGTTCACGGACGAAGGACGGCTGGCCGGTCATTTCTGCGTTGCCACCGGCGTTATCGGCGATTGGGCCGTACGCATCGGTTGCAAGCGTAATGCCTAGTGTGCTGAGCATCCCAACAGCCGCAATGCCAACGCCATAGAGGCCCAGCAGGAAGTTGGTGTTGCCACCACAGAAACCGAAGGCCAGAAGGATGGCAAGCACAATCACGATCAGCGGTGCCCATGTGGACTTCATGCCCTCGGCAATGCCAGCAATGATGACGGTTGCATGACCAGTCTCAGTCTGCTCGGCGATACGCCGAGTGGGTGCGTGCTCGTAGGAGGTGTAGTACTCCGTAGCAAACGCGATAACGAGACCAGATGAGAGGCCAGTCACAATGGCCAGCCACGGTTGCCACCAGACGAATCCGATGGCATTCTCGGTTCCAAGGAGCAGGTAGAAGAGCACACCCGCACCGACCGTCACCAAGAGCGAGGCGAACCACACACCCATGTGCAGGCCTCGGAGCAATTGACTGAAGGAAGCACCCTCCTTCGCCCGAACGACGAAGACGCCGATGAGCGAACAAATGATGCCGATACCAGCGAGCGCCATCGGCGCTGCTGCAAGTTTGAGTCCCCAAGCGGCAACGTCGACTTCTTTGCCGATCCAGTTGCCGGCATACACGGCGGTGGCACCGAGGGCCATCGAGGCAAGAATTGATCCGTAGTAGGACTCGTACAAGTCCGCGCCCATGCCAGCGACATCGCCAACATTGTCACCAACGTTGTCGGCAATCGCTGCGGGGTTTCGCGGATCGTCCTCGGGGATACCAGCTTCGATCTTGCCGACCAGGTCGGCGCCGACATCGGCGGCCTTGGTGTAGATGCCGCCGCCAACACGAGCGAAGAGTGCCTGCGTAGAAGCACCCATGCCGTAGGTCAGCATGATGGCGGTGACCTCTTCAAGACCAGCGTTCGGGATGAAACTGGTCCACAGGAAGAACCACACACTGACGTCCAGAAGGGCGAAGCCTACAACGACCAGACCCATCACCGCACCACTGCGGAACGCTACGGTCAGGCCATCGTTAAGAGACTGTTTGGCTGCAAAGGTCGTTCGGGCAGAGGCGTTGGTCGCCATCTTCATGCCAAACCACCCACAGAGCCCAGAGAACAATCCGGCGATCGGAACTCCGACAGCTGACCACAGGGGCTGAATGCCAAGTGCGCCAAGCGTTACCAAGATTGCAACAAGTGCGATGAAAACGACGAACACGACCCGGTACTGACGTACGAGGTAGGCCATCGCTCCCTTCCGGACGGCCTCGGCGATTCGGATCATCTCCGGCTCACCTTCGCTCTTGCTCATGACGTTTCGGCTGAATGTAAACGCAGCGACAAGTGCAAGCACAGCGCCAATTGGCGCGATGAACCACACCCACGCATGCTGAACGATCGCATCCATACCGTTGATTTCGGAAAGAAGCAGCATGTTCACGAAACTCACTCCTCAAACATCGCGGCGTCAGACCTCTGTGGGCCGACCGCGCATTAGAAACTCATTGATTCCACTTGTGAAACATGACGCAGTTGCTTTGCAACCGCCTCGGGATGAACTCATTGGAGAAAGGATCAGCGACGACCGCCACCGCCGCCGCCGCCACCGCCGCCACCGCCGCCGCCGCCGCCGCCGGGACCACCGCTACCGCCACTGCGAGAACCACCACGGCCACCGGATGGTCGAGGTTGCGGCTGCGGATCATTCATGCGAATGACCCGAGCGATTGCTTTTCGCATCGCACGTCGGCGACGCTCGGAAGGCTTCTCGAAGTACTGCTTGCGCTTGACGTCCTTCGTGAGGCCTTCTTTTTCACAGAGCTTCTTGAAGCGGCGGAGCATCTGATTGACGGATTCGCCGTGCCTAGATTTGATCCGAATGGCCATAAGCTTTGGGGGCCTCCTCAGGGGGGTTTCGAGCCGCGTATTAGAGCGGAAACATGGCCTGATGGCAAGCGTAGAGGTCCTGTACGCTGGGATTCATGAGAGTCCTCATCGACGCTTGGAATGTCCTCCATCAAGAGGGCGTGTTGCCTCCTGGGCTCGCAGGAATCGATCTTGAGGGGCTCGGCCGCCTGATGCAGGCAACACGGTGGCAGCGAGTCCACGCCACGCTCGCCTGTGATGGGATCCCCAAACCCCGCCCTGAAGATCTCCCAGGGGCGATTCATGTGATCTGGTCAGGCGCTGGTCGTGAAGCAGATGATGTGATTGAGGGCCTCATTCGCCGCTCCACAACCCCTCGCCGGCTCATTGTCGTGTCATCAGACAGGCGGCTGCAAAAGGCTGCTCGGCGGCGGAGATGTAAGTGGCTGAGTTCAGAGGACTTCCTGCGAACCATCCTGGAGGATCTTGCCTCTGGCGTGGAGGCCACGCCACTCCCATCCGGGCCGCCGGAGAGTGCCGAGGCTTGGGTAGGGCATTTCGGGCTCAGCAAAGACGAGATTGCAGCGATCGAAGCTGAAACCGAAGCCGCCGATCTTGATTCGCTGATACCAGGCCAAGAAACCAGTTCACAGCGTCCACCGGAGCCGGGTCACTCGCAACCTTCCCCGGCTGACTCCGCGGCATCACAGCCGACGGGCGAGCATGCCAAATTCCCAGAGTCGGTGTTGGAACAGGCCCGCCGGATTGCCGGCGGTCAGTGATGCGGGGAAAATCTCAACGCGTGGCACAGTTGAGCAGTGGACCGTGCTTACCGGCCGCCCCCGACCCGGTGCACTACGGCCAGAGACGCTCGCTCCGCCACCGATCTCCAGAGGGCGTGAAGACAATCCGATCGTGAAGACGATCATCGCCCTCTTGCCACATCTCAATCCGATCAAGCGACACGCGAAAGCCGCTCCAGTGCGAAGGTCTGGGGACCACTGATCCAAGCGGATACTGCATGGCACACTCGATGACACGCTCCGCCAACACGTCGCGACTTTCCAAGAGTCGTGACTGATCGCTTGCCACCGCTCCAACTCGGCTCGCCCATGGCCGGGAAGCAAAGTACGCATCAGCCTCTTCATCGGACACCGGCATCGCGCTGCCTTCTATTCGAACCTGCCTCCCCAGGACATCCCAGTGGAGCAGGAGCGCGACCTTTGGATTCTCACGGATCTGCCTCCCCTTGCGGCTCTCAAGATTCGTGTAGATCACTGCCCCCCGCTCATCCAGACCCTTGAGCAGCATCATGCGAACGCTGGGCTGCCCATCGGCATCGGCTGTTGCAAGCGCGACTGCATTCGGGTTGGGACGGCCAGCGTATTCAGTGGCTTCAGCCAGCCACACTTCGATGGCCTCTACCGGGTTCGCCGGAAGCGCATCCATGTCGGCCAGCTCAAATCCCTCAGGCAACATCATTCGGCCGAGTGCCCCGGAGCCCCGGGAAGCGGGAATGTGGCGTCGGACTGCGCCGCCCGGAAGGCGATCAGCGCGTCCCGAATATCCGCATCTGACAACGCGAGAATCGAAGCAGCAAGCAATGCAGCGTTGACGGCGCCCGCCGATCCGACCGCGAGTGTTCCAACCGGTATTCCGCGAGGCATCTGTGCCATCGACAGAAGTGAATCAAGCCCCTCGGTAGACCACGCCTTCATGGGGCATCCCAGCACTGGGAGATGTGTCAGCGCCGCCGCCACCCCAGCGAGATGTGCCGCTCCACCAGCGGCGCAAATGAGCACCTGCACACCACGATCTGCAGCGCCGCCACAGTACGACTCGAGTCGCCGCGGCGCCCGATGCGCAGAGATCACATTGCATTCGTGTGTAATGCCCAGATCCGCCAAGGTAGTGGACGTCTTGCCCATCACCGGCCAGTCCGAAGCACTGCCCATGAGCACACCGACTCGGGCCCCGTTAACGGTCACGTAGTCACTCATGCGGGGATGGTACCCCTTTGGCTGATCCGCTACCATGCGGGGTCCGCACTGATGGGGATTAGTGTAACGGTAGCACGACTGACTCTGAATCAGTTAGTCCAAGTTCGAATCTTGGATCCCCAGTTTGCGGCCCGCGAATCAACACAGAGAATGAGTGATCGCCCAATTTGACAGGGCGGCAGCCAAATGGCCGCCGCCCTGATTTTCAGGTATCTCGTGTGCTCAGTTCAATCCACTGCCAGTCCCCGTTGCGGTCGCAGGGGGTGGTTGTGGCTGCATCTGCTGCATCAGGGTGTACCAGTCCTTAATGTTGGTCCGGACACGGCACTGATCCCAACTGGTTCCATTGGACGAGCCGACAATTGACAACGGTACTGGCGTTCCGGCTGGCATCGCAGAAGGAAGCATGGCACCCATCGGACCGAGCATCTGCCGAGCGACAACCAAGCCTTCGTTTGCGACCCTGCGGACGTCCATTTCCAGTGCCCACGCTGGAGAAGCGATGGCGTCAGTAAGCAGCTCAGTCAGCTTGTTGTCACTCCCTCCGCCAGACACCAGTGAACGCGCCTCGACCAGTCGGCTGTTTCCGACGACTCCGATGATGTGTTTGCCTTCGACGAGATATCGAATAGTCAGCCCATCCTGGCCGATCAAGTTGTCCACCATCATTTGCATCATCATCATGGGATCGGGCTGGCCTTCCTGCGGCGGAGGCATCATGGCGGCCATACCAAATGAATCCATCATCTTCTTGAAATTCACCTTGACGTTGTAGCCGACCCCACTGCCACGGAGGATCGCGAGAGGCTCGCAGGAGATGCCGATATCGGTTGCGGCCAGCGCATTCCATCCCCCCTTGATTGAGGCAAGGGCGACTTCGGGCTCATCAGTGTCCATGGCAGTCACCATGGAAACACCTTTGTCTCCAAAGGACAGTCCAAACGCGACACCGGACTTCATGGTGTCCATACACTTCATCCACGTCGGCCACAACGCTTCCATCTTGGCCTTGATAGCGGGCGGAAGTACGTCCAAATCCGCCTCTGACATCTCCATCATCATCGCTATCGCGCTTCGATCCATAACTGCCGTAATCAGCATGTCTGACGGAATGAGACGTGCCAACTTATTGAGATCACCTGATGGCTTCACGAGGTACGTGTCGTTGGTAGGCACCGTGCGGAGCAGCATGTCCAGATCAGCCCCACTCAAATCGATGCCGATGTTCCATGAAGCGATCATGTCGAGGAACATCTTGATCTTTGCAGCGTTGGCGGCCTGACTTCGCTGGACCGCCGCGGCCTGTTCGGGCGGCATAGCACCCTCTGGAAGCGGCATCTGCATCATGGAGAGCATTGCATCGATTTGCGGCTTGAACGCAGTGACTGCAGCAGCCTGATCAAGGTTGACCGAGATCGTTGAATCGAGCATGCCGGTATCCAGCACGTTTCCCGATGACGGCAGTGTGTAATTCTGGTTTGTCAGCGCTACCCAGTTGGTATCGGCTAGGCGAGTAAGCGTCATCGACGGGCTCATCGCAACAACGCCTTCAGCGTCAGCAACCTCGAAGATCGCGCCCTGCACGGGTAGTCCGGTAGTCGGACTCAGTGGCCCCATGAAGTAGGCGGCAGCGCCGTCGAGAATGACGCCCCCGCTCCCCGGACCTCCATCAGCCTTTCTGATCATCATGTTGAGGGAACTCGCCGGGCCACCCATCGCCACCATCATGGCCATTTGCGGCTCGACAGCTGTCACTGTTCCCGTCAGTGTTTTTTGAAAGTCTTGAATCGAGTCGGTGTATGCGAGAACAAACGCACCCTTTGGCACCAATCGGCCGATCTCGGCGGGCACCTTTGCACCACCGAATGGGGCGGCAGCCATCATCGATGTGGTTGCCAAAACCGTTACTGCGCCAACACGCCAACTCCATTTCAAAACGTTCATCTCACTCACTCCTATTTGAGTTTTGTCCATCTAATCTAAACTTTGCATGACTGCAACACAGGTATAAGGCAGGCGACGATACACCCATGCTTGTTGGGATGCAACAACCCGGTATTCAACGCTCTCTTCGGCAGTTCCGAACTTGCTGCTGCCCGATCACTGCCGCAGATCCGCTCCACCTGCGATAACCACATCGTCACCGCCGCCTTGCCTGCCGTCCGGCCCCAGCGATCGCAACTCGTAGCCACCCACACCGCCCGAAGTTCCCGCGGGTGTGTACACCAAGGGGTTTCCCCAGTGGTCTGAGGTCACCTTATCTTTCAAGAACAATCGCCACTTGTCGCGCTCACTGCTGGAGGACAGCCGCTCCTTGTCCCACAGCACTGCAACGCCCTCATCGGGCTCTGGATATCTCGCATAGGTGCCCTTGAACTCATTGATCGCACCGGCAACAACCCGAAGTTGCTTGCCTTGCAACTGCTCGATCATGCTTCCGGAATCAACAAAATTGACCGCAACAATTGCAGCGAGAGCCAATGCGACGGCAAACCCTGTCAGCAGCGAATTGATCGTGACTCCCCGAGGGCCTCGAGACATTGCTATTCGTCTCCCTCACGAAGCTTCGCCAATACACCAAGGTCCTCCAACGTCGTCAAATCTCCCACCACCTCGCGGCCCGCTGCCACATCCCGCAAGAGGCGGCGCATGATTTTCCCTGACCGTGTCTTTGGAAGAGCGTCAGAAAAGGTGATGATGTCCGGTTTCGCAATGGCACCGATTTCCTGTGCAACATGATCTCGTAAGACCTTGCGAAGCGCATCGTCAGCTTTCCAATCAGGGCCGAGCGTGCAATACGCCGCAATTCCAGTTCCCTTGATGTCATGCGGCATCCCAACGACAGCAGCCTCTACGACCGAATCGTGGCTCACCAGCGCGGACTCCACTTCCATCGTGCCAAGTCGATGACCAGATACGTTGATGACGTCATCCATCCGGCCCATGATCCAGAAGTAACCAAGATCGTCCCTCCTCGCGCTGTCCCCGGCGAAGTACATGCCTTCGACTCGAGAGAAGTAGGTGTCGATGAACCGCTGCCGATCACCGTGAATACCGCGAAGCATCGATGGCCATGGCTTTCGAATAACGAGCAGTCCGCCAGTTCCTGTGGGCTGCTCATCACCGTCTTCAGAAACAACGGCGGCGTCAATGCCGAAAAATGGCAACGTGCACGACCCTGGCACGGTCGGAGTCGCCGCAGGAAGCGGCGTGATCATGTGTCCTCCCGTTTCGGTCTGCCACCAAGTGTCGACGATGGGGCAGCGCTCGTGTCCGATGACTCGGTGATACCACATCCAAGCTTCGGGATTGATCGGCTCTCCAACAGAGCCAAGTACGCGAAGGTTCGAGAGATCGTGGCGGCGAGGATGCTCTTCGCCCCACTTCATGAATGCACGAATAGCAGTCGGCGCAGTGTAGAAGTGCGTCACGGCGTGCCGCTCACAGATGTCCCAGAATCGATCCGGCTCTGGAAAATTCGGCGCCCCTTCATACATCAGCGTCGGAACGTGATTCTGAAGTATCCCGTAGATGATGTATGAGTGCCCGGTGATCCATCCAACATCAGCGGTACACCAGTACACATGATTGTGTCCCGGCCTGAGATTGAACACATAGCGACTTGTCAGAAACGTATGCGCCAAGAATCCGCCCGTTGTATGCACGATCCCCTTGGGCTTTCCAGTGCTCCCGGATGTATACAGGAGAAACAGCATGTCTTCACTGTCCATCTCTTCGCACGGACAGTCTTCGGACTCCTCTTCAACGATTTCATTCCACCAGACGTCGCGGCCCTCATGCATGTTGATCTCGTTGTCGCATCGCTTGAGCACGACGACATGTTTCACCCGGTCGGTCATCTCCATGGCCTGATCGACATTGGCCTTGAGGGGAACAACCTTGCCTCGCCGCCATGCTCCGTCGCAGGTGATGATGACACCTGAGTCGGCGTCATCAACGCGGTCTGCAATTGCTTGGGATGAGAACCCTCCGAAAATCACGCTATGAGGTGCTCCAATGCGAGCGCACGCCAGAACCGCCACTGTGAGTTCCGGAACCATGCCCATGTAGATGGTGACTACATCACCACGTTTGACACCAAGGGCCTTCAACGCATTTGCAAAGCGAGAGACTTCAACCTTGAGATCCCTGTAGCTGATGTGCCGAACCTCGGGCTGCCCTTCGGGCATCGGCTCGCCTTCCCAGATGATCGCGGTCTCGTCGCCGTGGCCGAGGTCGATCAATCGATCGACGCAGTTGTGGCAGGCGTTGATCTTGCCCCCGACAAACCAGCGAGCGTCTGGACAGTCCCATTCCAGCACCTTGTCCCACGGTTTGAACCAATCCAATTCACCTGCGACGGCTGACCAGAAACCATCTGGATCCTCGATGCTCTGCCTGTGCAAGTCCCTGTAGGCATCCATTGATTCGATCCACGCGCCGCCACACCGCTCGACAAAGTCGGCCGGTGGATCAAATATTCGCTCCTCGTGAAGGACTGACTCGATATCTGCGTGGTGATCGGACATGGTAGATCTCCTTGTAACTAGATTCACCAAGGTATCCGCAGAGCCCCGCAACGTGGGCTTCGATCTCCCTACCGGCGACGCCGCTTGCCGCCGCCGCGACGTTTGGAGTACCGATCGTGCTGATGCTTACCGCGATGTTCGCGCGGCTTCCCAGAAAGGTCCATGGTCGTGCGGTCCGGCCGCTCCTTCAGGAGGAGATCGAGTTGGCGGCTTGTCGGATCGACACGCATGACCTGCACGGTGACGGCGTCCCCAACGGCTATGACCGCCCCGCTCCCCTTGGCCACCATGCGACCCTGCCCCGGAATCTCGACCCACCGATCGCGGCGAGAGGTGCCGAAGTGCTCCCATGTAATCTGGCCATCGACAAGGAACCTATCGAGTGAAATCCACATTCCACCTGGGTTGAATCCGCTGATGACGGCTGGAAGTTCCTCGCCCAAATAGTTGTCGGCGAGGTGCTGCAAAATCAGGAACTCCCGAAGGCTGCGCTCTGCGGCAGCGCTGTTGCCCTCGGTCTCCGAACAATGGCGTCCAAGCGCGACAAGTTCATCCTGCGGAAGCGTTCGGGTATCGGCCTCCATGAGCTGCTCAAGTTCGTTCCGCTTTCGGCCGGTAAATCGCACCGCGCCGTTTTCGGTGTGCTGCAGCATCGCCTCCAATGCCCTGTGCACGACAAGATCCGGGTACCGCCGAATAGGCGATGTGAAGTGAGCGTAGTGTTCACTCGCAAGTGCAAAGTGACCGACGATCGCCGGGCTGTACTCGGCTTTGGTGAGCGTTCGCAGCACTGCAAAGTGGACCGCGCGGGCCGAGGAGTGGTCCCGGGTCGCATCCAGCAGTTGCTGCAGATCGTGCCGTGTCGGATCATCAGGCATTCGGAAACCGGCCACGCCAGCTTTCATCCGCAAGTCGGCCATATCCTCAAGCGCTGGCTCGGGGTGAATTCGTCGAAGGATCGACACTCGAAGAGCATCAAAGAGACGAGATACAGCCTCATTGGCCTCGACCATGAACATCTCGATAATGGTGTGCGTGAAGGCATCATCTTCCTCCTGAACATCCGCCACGCGTCCATCATCATTGAAAGACAACACGGAGTCCGGAAGGTTCAGAACGATCATGCCGCCGCGGAGCCGCCGCTTGCGAATAACTCTCGCCAGCCGATCTGCTTCTCGAATCGCTTCAATCACAGCCTCTGTCGGCTCAGTATCCGTTCGCGACTCACACCTGGCAGCCTTGCCATCCCCGTCGATCCACGCCTGCGCTTCGAGATAAGTGAATCGCTTGTCCGAACGAATTACAGTTGCCCTGAAACGCGTATCCCGAACCCGCCCTCGCCTGTCCAACCGCACAAACACGCTCTTGGCGCATCGATCTACACCCTCTTGGAGTGAACACACGCCGTTGCTCAAAACCTCTGGCAACATCGGCAGCACCAGTCGAGGTAGGTAAGTGCTGTTCCCACGGGCGCGAGCCTCTTCGTCGATTGCGGAGTCTGGACGAACGAAGTGCGCTACATCCGCAATATGAATTCCAAGCTCCCACTCCTCAGTATCAGGGTCATAGGTGATGGAGATCGCATCATCGAAGTCCTTGGCGTCGGGTGGATCGATCGTGAACGTCACCATGTCTCGAAGATCTTCACGGTTCTCGTCGATGTCATCGATGCGGCGAGAAACTTCCCGAGCCTCATCGGCCACCTCCGGCAGAAAGTCTGTTCGGAGCCCATGCGAGGCGATGACAGCGGCAGTTTCGACATCCGGCTCGCCGGCGGCGCCAAGCACTTCCGTCACAACTCCCTCGCCCAGATAGTCACCATCGGGTGGTACGAGCAGTTCGAAAACGACCTTGTCACCAATCTTGATGTTCTTCGCGCCCGGATCTCGAATAATGATGGGCTCTCGCAAATGCTTGCCGTCGGGCTCGACAAGCCACCCCCCCTTTTTCTGCACGACGGTTCCTGCGAAAATCGTCTGCCCCCGCTCGAGAACTTCCACGACCTTGCCGGCTGGCGACCCCCGCTTCCACCCTTGCCGCCGGGCCACCGCACAGCGGACCCGATCACCTGAAATCGCACCTTCCGCCGCCCCCCGCGCGATGTACACATCGCCTTCGCGATATGGCGAGTCGGGAGTCACAAACCCAAACCCTCGTCGGGTTGATCGATAGATGCCAACGACTTCCTCACCCATGACCGGCAGCCGAAGATGCTCGCCAGACCGATCGATCGCGCCGCTCTCCACCAACTTCTCAATAGCATCTCGCACCACATTCTTGTCATCGCCCGTCACCCGGAACGCACGAGCAAGTTCATGAACTGTGGCCTGCCGACCATCCTCGCGAGAGAGATGATCAAGTATTCGAGCGGTATAGCGAAGTGGCATGGAGCGGGATTCTATCAGCGGCTCCGATCCGCTACCCGCAAGCCCCCCAACTTGCCATGATCGACAGAAGGTCGTCGATGTCGACGATGCCATCTCCATTCAGATCCTCGATAGGGCAGTCCACACATTCCCATGCAGCCAACAATTGGAGCATGTCGTCGATGGCTACTTGTTCGTCGCCATTGAAGTCCGGAAGGCATTGGCAGTCGTCGGGCAATCCATCTCCATTGACATCAACACTGGTATCCACAAAACAGTTTCCGCCAAGATCCTGCCACGACCATCCGTCGATGTGCGTTGGAAGGTTGTGGCAGAAACTTGTGTTGCTCGCAGCGGGGTTGCAACCATTCGTCGAACTAAGAACTCCACTACCACTGGCCGTCGCTTCGCAACCCCTGATCACACACTGCCTGAAAGTCAGCGATGTGTTCACGATCCATAGACCTGCGCCCGATTCCGCAGCACCTGCGAGAAATGTGAACCCTTCGACTTCCGTCGCAGCTGCCTGGCCGGTCAAGCTCACCAGACATCGCCGAGCGCCTTCGCCATCAACAATGGTCTGCTCAGCTCCCAAAACGCCGCGAAGCACAATGGACTTGCCAAGCATGTCCACGACCTGATCTCCCGACGCCACACAAGGCGGCAGAAGCCACAGTGAGACCAAGTGATTTGCGCATGCACAAACTCCTCATCCAAATGTGCTCAATCCGACCGAACGAATCAAGGAGCAGTTCCGGAATCGGCTACGCACATCGATTATTAGGGCAAGAGTCGTCCTGCAGCCACCAGAATCATGGCTGCTTCTTCTTGGAAACCTTCTTTTTCGAGGGCTTCTTCTTTGACACTTCCTTAGAGCGGCGCTTGGCTGCATCCACCAGATTTCCAACACCGCGACCTTCGCGCGCCTGATGTGTCGGCGTCGACGTGGAGCCTGAAATCTTCTTCTCTGCCGCTGGCTCCTTGGCCTGCTCCACCTTCTTCTCGGGAGGGTCCTTGGCGGTCTTGTCTGATTTGCTCGTCTTGGGCTCGGTTTTTTTCTTTGAGTCCGTTGATGAATCGCTGGTCTTGGCCGCAGCCTTGCGATCCGTCTCGTCCTGCTTCTTCTCGGCAGCCTCGGCCTTGGCCGATGCGGCACCACCCTTGATGATGAATCCAGCACCGATTCCAATCAGTCGATCAAGTTGAAGTTTGCCACACACGGGACACTTCTTCTTGACAGGCGCCGTCATTGATTGCACGAGCTCGAACTCGTGATCGCACGCCTTGCAACGATAGTCGTAGGTCGGCATCTGAAGTCAGGGCGCAACAGCAACCTTGGCCGGCCGAAGAACGTGGTTCGCTGTTTCAAAACCAGGCTGCATCACAATAGTGATGTGCCCCGCCTCTATTCCGTCGCCTGGTTGCTGCAGCATGGCTTCGTGACGCTGTGGGTCGAACTCGTCACCAATTTCAGGATCAATTCGCTGGACCCCGAGGTCTGCGAGAACTTTCATGAACTCCGCACTGGCAAGCTTTACGCCTTCAGCAAATTGCTCCGCAGTCATGCATGAGATGTCCTGAGAAAGCGCAAGATCCAATTGGTCGGAGATCGGAAGAATTGATCGAAGAGCACCTGCAACCGCAGCGCGACTGACCCGAACCTCATTCTCACTGGCTCGGCGTTGGTTGTTGGAAAGTTCAGCGAGCGCCCGAAGACGGTCTGCTTTCACCGTATCAAGTTCGTCGGCATACCAGTCGAGCACCAGACGGATGTCACCCTCCGCCTCATCGGTAATTTGACCAATGAGCGCATCGTCAACGATGACCGACGGCTCGTCGTTCGTTGGGTCTTCAATGTCATTGAAGGATTCGGCTGGAATTTCGTCGGTATTCATCACGCACCTCGCGAAAAAGAGTCAGTGACCCCGCACCGCCTCCTTGATTCGTGTCCAGAACCCCGGTGGGTCTGCATCGACTGCAACATCTTCAGTCTCGGCATACTGCTTGAGTAGATCACGCTGCATTTCAGTGAGATGTCTCGGCACTACCAAATGAAGGACTGCTACCAAGTCACCTGACCGCCCACCTCTAAGATTTGGCATCCCACGACTCGGAATACGAAACAGTTCGCCATTCTGAGTTCCAGGTGGAACATGCAGTACGTGCGGCTCGGGCGAATCGAGAGTCGCTACGTCGATTTCCGCACCGAGTGCCAACTGTGTGAAGTTGACTGGCACAAGCACCATCAGATCGTCGCCCTCGCGCTCGAACTTCTCGTGTTGCTCAACTCGGACTAGGACGTGCAGGTCACCCCGCTGCCCGGTACCAGCAGGATCGGATTCAGGAGGGGGAGGCTCCCCTTCACCTGCCAGCCTGACGGCTTGGCCATGGTGAATTCCTGCCGGAATCCGAACCGAAAGTTTTCGCTCCACACTACGACGACCGCGGCCGTCACATGATCGACACGGATCGGATACAACGCGTCCAGCACCTCGGCATGCGGGGCATGCAGTCACCATGCGGAACATTCCACCGAGCCCTGCCTGCGCAACCTGTCCGTTACCACCACAACTCGTGCAGGTCTCCGGCGTACTCCCCGGCGCAGCCCCATCTCCGCCACAATCATCACAGACGTCGAGACGGGTAAACGTGATTTCATGCTCAGCGCCGTGGAAGGCATCTTCGAGCGAGACGTCAAGTTGGTACTCCAGGTCATATCCGCGGGCAGAGCGGCGACGGCCCCCACGAGCACCTCCCATGCCATCGAAAATGTCGCTGAACATTGAGAAGATGTCGTCGGGATTCATCGTCCGGAAGTCATGGCCCGGCCGCTGACGAAGACCATCGCGGCCGTACTTGTTGTACATCCGGCGACGCTCGCCATCTCCAAGTATTTCGTAGGCCTCAGCAGCTTCCTTGAACTGCTCCTCGGCTTTCGGATCATTCGGATTTCGATCCGGGTGGTACTTCATCGCCAGTCGACGATACGCACGCTTAACCTCGTCCCCGGATGCGTCACGGGAGACGCTGAGGACTTCGTAATAGCAGCGAGTCGTTGACATGGCGGACTCCTATCAAGCCCCCCGCCGAGCCTCCCTGTCGGCGATGCCGGCAGGGAGGCTGCGGAGGAGAAAGGAGGATCGATCAGGCGATGGCACCTTCGACGGGATCCGAGTCATCGGAAAGATCCGTCAGGGCAACATCGGTTGTAAGCATCAGACCTGCCACAGAGGCAGCGTTTCGAAGAGCTGTTCGGACGACGAGCGCGGGATCGATGATGCCAGCCTTCACAAGGTCGCCATACTCACCAGTACCAGCGTTGAACCCGAATCCACCCGTACCCTCCTTCACCTTCTCGACCACGACATCGCCGTCGATACCGGTATTGTCGGCGATGCAGCGGCACGGTGATTCCAAGGCCGAGGCGAGAATGTCGAAGCCGAACTTCTCATCACCCTTGGCTTTGGAACGGCTGGCATTGACATCTTCCTGGGCTCGAAGGTAAGCGACACCCCCACCAGGAACGTAGCCCTCCTTGGCGGCGGATCGGGTTGCGTTGAGCGCGTCGTCGACGCGATCCTTCCGCTCCTTCATTTCAACTTCGGTCGAGCCGCCAACAGAAACAACGGCGACACCACCGGTCAATTTGGCAAGACGCTCTTGAAGCTTCTCGCGATCGTAGTCGCTCGTGGAGTCTTCGATCTGCGTGCGAATCTGCTTCACACGCATTTCCACGTCCGCTTTGCGGCCGCCGCCCTTGATAATTGTGGTCGAGTCTTTGTTGATCACAATGCGCTTGGCCTTGCCAAGTTCGCTGGCCTGGACATCTTCAAGGTTGCGACCGAGGTCCTCCGCGAAGAAAGTTCCTCCGGTGAGCGCGGCAATGTCGCCGAGCATGGCTTTGCGGCGTTCGCCGAATCCAGGAGCTTTGACCGCGCACACTTGAAGCGTGCCACGAAGCCGGTTCACAACCAACGCAGCCAGCGCCTCATTCTCGACATCCTCTGCAATGATCACCAGCGGCTTACCGCTGCTCGCCACGGTGTTGAGAAGGGGCAGCAGGTCTGGAAGACTGGAAACCTTCTTTTCATACAGCAGAATGTATGCGTCCTCAAGGACACACTCAGCAGCTTTAGGATCAGTCATGAAGTAGGGACTGAGATATCCCTTGTCGAAAGCCATGCCCTCAACGTAACTGAGCGTTGTCTCGGCAGTCTTGCCTTCTTCGACTTCAACGACGCCATCATGGCCAACCTTGCCGATCGCCTCAGCGATCAGTGAACCGATCTCTGTGTCGTGGTTTGCCGACACAGTTGCGATCTTGCGAAGGTCGTCCTTGCCTCGGCAATCGGAAGCAGAATTCTCAACAGCAGTGCACGCAATGGATGCAGCCTTGTTGATGCCTCTCTGGACTGCAACGGCATTGCAACCGGAAGCCACGAACCTGAGACCTTCACGGTAGATCGACTCGGCTAGTACTGTCGCCGTAGTCGTGCCATCGCCGGCCAGATCTGCGGTCTTCTTGGCAACCTGATGAACCATCTGGGCGCCCATATTCTCGAAGGGACCCTCGAGTTCGATCTCTTTGGAGACCGAAACACCGTCCTTGGTGACGGATGGGCCTCCAAAGGACTTCTGAACAACGACATTGCGGCCACTTGGCCCCATCGTCGAGGACACCGCTCGAGCCAACTGGCTCACACCGCTGAGAAAGGACTCGCGGGCTTCGGCGTCAAATTGCATCTGCTTGGCGGACATATCAGTTTCTCCAATCGCTTTCGCGTAGTACCGCGGCTCACTCGACGATGCCGAGGAGTTCACTTTCCCGCACGATGAGGTGCTTGATGTTCTTGATCTCGATCTCTGTACCCGAGTACTTGCCGAACACCACAGTGTCGCCCTTGCTTACGGTCGGCTTAATGCGCTCACCGTTGTCGAGACGCTTACCGGGTCCGCAGGCAACGACCTTGCCCTGCATCGGCTTCTCTTTCGCTGACTCGGGGAGATAGATGCCGCTTTCTGTACGGGTCTCAGCCTCGAGCGGGCGAATAACCACGCGATCTTCCAGGGGTTTGACTGCCATTGCTTCGTTCCTCCTGCCGACCATCGGGGCCGGCGTGTTGTTCGTGTGTCGCACCGGCGTCGCCAATGCGGAGTCGTACTCAATTGAATGCGGCGCGGCTCAGAAGCCCATGCCACCCATGCCACCCATGCCGCCCATGCCACCCATGCCGCCCATGCCACCCATGCCACCCATGCCACCCATGGGATCCATGCCATCCATGCCCGGACCGGCCGGAGCCTCTTCGGTGGCAGGAACTTCGGTGATGATGCAGTCGCAGGCCAAGAGCATGCTGGCAACCGACGCTGCATTCTGCAGCGCTGTCCGGTCAACCTTGGCAGGCGTGATAACGCCGTCGTCAAGCAGGCATCCATAGGTACCGGTCAACGCGTTGTATCCGTAGCTGCCCTCGTGTTCGGCAACCCGGGCCACAATGACCGTCCCTTTCTCACCTGCGTTGTTGGCAATTGTGCGAAGTGGCACACTCAACGCCTCTTTGACCATGTCAGCCCCGTACTTTTCATCGCCACGAAGCCGCTTGCGTGTTCCATCGAGCGTGCTCGCTGCACGAATGAAACTCACACCACCACCGGGGACAACGCCCTCCTCGACAGCTGCGCGAGTGGAATGCAGAGCGTCTTCGACGCGGGCCTTCCGCTCCTTGAGTTCTACTTCGCTTCCAGCACCGACGTTTATCTGAGCCACGCCGCCACCGAGTTTCGCAAGCCGCTCCTGAAGCTTCTCGCGGTCGTAGTCGCTGTCGCTCGCATCGATTTCCCTGCGAATCTGATCGACTCGACCTTGGATGTCCGCTGTCGAACCAGCACCTTCAATGATTGTCGTGTTGCTTCCATCGATCATGACCTTCTTGGCCCGACCCAACTGAGTCAGCGAGATCTTGTCGACATCTATCGCCAGATCCTTCATGACGGCCTCGCCACCAGTGAGTATGGCGAGATCCCCAAGCATGGCCTTGCGTCGATCACCGTACCCAGGAGCCTTAACCGCGCAGACCTGCGCGACGCCTCGAAGCTTATTGATGACAAGTGTCGACAAAGCTTCGCCTGTGATGTCCTCGGCAATGATGAGCAGCGGTTTCTTGGCCTCGACTGCCTTCTCAAGAAGCGGGACAATCATCTGCACGCTGTCAATCTTGTCTTCGTGAATGAGAATGAGCGGCTTGCTCATCTCGACAACCATCTTCTCAGCGTCCGTAACAAAGTTCGGGCTGAGGTATCCACGATCGAACTGCATACCCTCGACGACCTCAACCTCGGTCTCGAGGCCCTTGCCTTCTTCGACCGTGATGACGCCATCTTTGCCCACCTTCGAAAAGGCGTCGGCCATAATTCGACCGATCTCCACATCGTTGTTCGCGGAGATCGTGGCTACAGCCTTAATGTTGTTCTCGACCGGGCGGGCCATTCCGGCAATCTCGTCGACCACTGTGTCAACAGCCGCTTTCATGCCTCTGATCAACGCATTGGCATCGACGCCGGCGGCAATGTGCCGAAGGCCGCTCTTGAAGAGTGCCTCACTGAGCACTGTGGCAGTAGTCGTACCGTCACCAGCGACATCGCTGGTTCGGCTGGCGGCTTCCCGGACAAGTCGAGCTCCCATGTTCTCGACCTTGTCACGCAATTCAACCTCTTCGGCGACACTAACGCCGTCCTTGGTGACGGTGGGGCCGCCCCAAGACTTGTCAATGACCGCACTACGACCACGGGGGCCGAGAGTCGACTTGACGGCTGCGGCGAGTTTCTCGACGCCGGTGAGCAACGCTTTGCGGGCATCGGTATCAAAGGCCAGTTCTTTGGCGGCCATGAGCATGTCTCCTAAGGGTGATTAGGTCCTTCTCTCCACCCCCTGAGCCGGGCTGGCCGTAGGGGGCGAGCCTGATACCCCGCAACTGGCGCGCCAAAAAGGAGGGAATCCCCACCTGCTGCCCCCAAAGTCACCCAAATTGCTGATTTGGCACTTCTGAATCCCGCTCAGGAGGGGCTACCTCGCCTCTCTCCTGCTAGGAAGCCCAGCCTGTCAAAGCGTCAGGTGCTCTTATTGGCCGACCTGCCGCCAACAGTCTGGCAGACCGCCCCACCCTCCGACTCCGATCCTGCCAGGTTGGCAGAACGGGGGCTCAGGAGCGACGTAAGCCGTGGTGGAGGTTCCTTGAGTGCCCGGTAGATCCAAATTGTGTTGATGAAGAGATACCAGTGCCCGACCAACGCGACGAAGAATGATGTCAGGCCGAGGGTCAGGAAGATCACCGTCCCGCTCTCGGATCCGCACCGCTCCGAGACCGTCATTCCAAGCCAACATACGGCCATGATGCCCAGCGATGCGATGAGGGTTGGAATACGTTGGCGGCGGACACCCGAGCGGCGGAAGACTCTTGAGCGAGCACCCACTTCGGCCAGAATCCCCTGAAGACCCCACAACGCAAGAACCACTCCAACAATTGGTAGGTCGGGGGAAATGAGCAGGGCAGCGACAGAGCGGGCCGCAATGAACCATGGCATAACGGCAAACGCGACTGCCAACAGTAGAAAACCCACCAGAAGCCGCCGAAGCGACCGGTTTCGCGGACGGTTGGCATGGCTCGCGCTCTCTGGACGAAGGCTCAGCCACGCAACCACTCCGACGAGGATCGAAATACACGCCGCGACCCCCGTCGTCGTCACCGGTTCGAATGGAATCCCGCGGAGGGAACGAACTGCCAACTTCCCGGAAAACATCTCCGGTCTCCATATGAGGGGCATGAATGCAGCGGCCCACGCAAACACCAGAGTCACTGCAACTGCCAACCCACCGGCAGCAAGAACGAGCCCCCTTCCAACAGCCCTCGGGTTGGTCATCGGGGGCAACCGATGGGCTTCTGGATCGATCGAGCCAGCCAGTGAGAGCGGCACGGGCAGCCCGCACTCTGAACACTGCCCCTCTGCCCGAATACCATGAAGGTCATAACCACATTGAACGCAAGGCAAACTCTCCACAACTATGCGCCCAACAAGTGGCTCTGGGCCTTCGGCCCCCATCAGGACCGTCGGAATGTGTGGAGGATCGATCATGAGACACCTTGCGGAGAACCTTTGCTGGGAGGGCTATACTCGGCAGCCACCCATGAATACCGCGGCCCTCAATCAGTTACGAGAGAGTATCACGTCCGTCTTCCTTGGAAACGCGGCCGCCGTTGATCGCGTCATCGCATGCCTTCTTGCCCGCGGACATCTGCTGATCGAAGATGTTCCAGGAGTAGGCAAGACGATTCTGGCTCGGGCCCTTGCTAAGAGCATCGACGGGACAATGGCTCGAATCCAATGTACGCCCGATCTGCTTCCGAGCGATGTCACCGGTGTCACGATCTACGAGCGAGATCGTGGCGAGTTTCGATTTCAACCGGGCCCTGTGTTTCACAACATCGTCATTGCTGATGAAATCAATCGGGCCACACCACGGACACAGTCAGCTCTTCTTGAGGCGATGGCCGAGGAAACCGTCACCGTAGATGGTCGCACCCACGAACTCCCTCGCCCATTCATGGTGGTCGCCACTCAGAACCCCTATGAGTTTGAAGGCACATACTTTCTGCCGGAGAATCAACTCGATCGGTTCCTGCTGCGGGTCAACCTTGGCTATCCGGCTCCTCCTGACGAAGCAAGGGTCATTGAACTGCAACCCGCCCGCCATGACCTTCTCACGCTTACACCCGTTCTTTCAACCGACACTGTGGTGGAGCTACAGAATGCAACCGACAAGATTCGATTGGATCAATCGCTCATTGAGTACATTCTCGCCCTCGTTACCGCGACTCGAACGCACGATGAGATTCAGATCGGTGTAAGTCCCCGAGGCTCGCTGGCCTTGTCACAGGCCGCGAAGGCAACCGCGATGCTTGCCGGGCGAGACTACTGTATCCCCGAGGATGTTGTATCCAACGCCCTTCCGGTATGCGCACACCGGATCATCAGTCGGTCGACCATGCATGAGGGAGACACGCTAACCGCGCGGCGCCTCATGCAGCAGATTCTCGAAACCGTTCCAAGCCCCGCGTAGCCGAACTCTCAATCAGGTGTTCTGGAGCACGGCAATGTCGGGCAAATTTCGGAAGAGACCGTCGTAGTCCAATCCGTAGCCAACGACGAATGTTTCGGGAATGTCGAAGCCGACATAATCACAATCAACCACTGCGGCGCGCTCGACTTCCTTGCGAAGCAAAACGCAGGAGCGAACATCCACAGCCCCGACGCCGAGAATCTCACGCCGCAAGTGCGCCAAGGTTCGCCCAGAATCGAGGATGTCATCGATGATGAGCACTGTTCGGCCTTCGAGCCCGGCAGGCAATGGCGACTGATCAAGGATGCCCTGGCTCGTCTTGGACTTACCGGGGTACGAAGACACCATGACGGGGTGAATCCGAAAGGACAACGGAAGCCGCCTCACCAGATCCGCTGTAAAGAACAGGCTGCCGGTCATGATCGGGATCACGACCAGCGATCCCTTGTCTGCAGCGGGACCGAGATCTCGGACCAATCGGGTCGCCAACTGCTCCACCCGGTCGGCAATCGAGTCACGATCTATGAGGATTCGGTCAATCTGCGAATTCATGAAGCCCAGAATGGTACTCCCACCGATGCCGAATGATCAAAAAATACGCTAAGCCTTTCCTCGGCAAGCACTTACGTGCTTTCATTTGATTCTTATCGCCGATTTTGTTATTGTGGACAGGCTATGGCGACCACACGAAAAAAGAGTCTGCGGGGGTCTTCAAACAGCAAAGCGGGGCCAAAGCGGCGAAAGTCTTCCGCTGCGACTTCTGGAGGCAAATCTCCTGTCATCAAGACCTATCCAGCCGCAGTCAAGGCACTTCTTGAGCGGCCAAATGTCGAGCGACTCCGCCCTGCGCGGATTGAAGCGGACACATTCAAACTTGATCGCATGCGGGAACTGCTCACAGAACTTGATAATCCGCAAGAAGGCCTGAAGGCCGTTCATATTGCTGGCACGGTCGGCAAGGGATCGACAGTGGCCATGCTTCAGTCGATGCTCAATGCGTGTGGGTGGACGACCGGCACGTACACATCACCACACTTGATCGACATTCGAGAACGAATCACGGTCAATGGCGCAATGGTTTCCCAGTCGACGTTCACAGGTCTCACAAAGCTGGCCAGTGCAGTTGCAGCGTCGGTTGCTCCGGATGCATCCTTCTTCGAACTCATCACAGCAATGGCGCTCAAGCACTTTGCGGATGAAGCAACAGATATTGCAATCGTTGAAACTGGACTCGGCGGGCGCTTGGACGCGACCAACGTCGTGCAACCGGCTGTCACGCTGATTACCAGAATCGAACTGGACCACCAGCATCTCCTGGGCAATACGACCGAAGAAATCGCTAGAGAGAAGGCCGGGATCTTCAAACCCGGTGTCCCAGCCATCTCGGTCAAACAAACCCCCGAAGTTGAAGCGGTTTTGCGTCAGGTGGCCGAGGAGGTTGGGTGTGAGCTCCGCATGATCGGCAAGGACATCGAGTTCAGCAGCCGCTTCTGCGTCACCGACGAGTACGGAGCGCACATGCGTGTGTGCGTTCTCGGAAACCGCATCGATTACATGCACTTGCCGGTCCCGCTCCCGGGCGCCCACCAAGCAGACAACTGCGCCTTGGCCTTGGCAGCGCTGGATCTGCTTGGCAGTGGCGAACAAGAGTTCGAGGAGAAGACCGTCTTTCGCGGCCTCGCGGCAACGAAGAATCCGGGACGCATGGACATCGTGTGGAATCGCCCACGTATTCTCGTCGACGGCGCCCACAACCCCGCCTCGATGCAAGCGCTCATGCGAGGCATCGGCTCGAACATCCCGTTCGATTCGATGATCTGCATCTTCGGATGCAATGCCGACAAGGATGTAGACGCGAATCTCGAAATGCTCGCTCTGGGAGGTGACAAGATCATCTTCACCAAGGCATCGGACCAACCTCGTGCCGCCGAGCCCGAGGAACTGGCCCAACGATTCGAGTCCCTTCGAAACCGGCAATGCCAGACAGCCCCATCGGTCAAAGAGGCTATCGAAATCGCATCGCAGGCAGCTGGTCGCGACGACCTGATCTGTATCACGGGTAGTTTCTATCTCGTCGGCGAAACAATGGCTCTGCTGGAAAAGGCACGGGCGAAGCAAGGTTCCTCGATCAGACGCTGAAGCGTCGTATCATGGCGGTTCCATGAGCGACGACAATCAAGCCCAAACGACCGAGGCTCCGAACACCCGCAACACGAGCCCAACTTATCGTTACACCGCCAGTTTGGCGTGTTCGATCGAAGATCGATGGCAACAGAAGTGGCTTTCGCAAAACGCCTTTCGTGCGCCAAATCCAGGGGATGATGGATTCAATCCCGACGCGCGCCGATTCTACTGCCTAGATATGTTCCCCTATCCCTCCGGCGCAGGCCTGCACGTTGGACATCCGGTGGGATACACGGGAAGCGACATCATCAGCCGGTATCGGCGAATGTGCGGCGACAATGTGCTGCACCCTATGGGCTGGGACGCGTTCGGCTTGCCCGCCGAGCAGCACGCAATCGCAACGGGCGTCCATCCACGAGAAACGACGACCACGGCCATCAACACCTTCCGCCGACAACTTCAGCGGTTTGGATTCTCATACGACTGGGATCGTGAGTTCGCGACGATCGACGAGAACTACTACAAGTGGACGCAGTGGATCTGGCTTCTCGCATGGTCATCGTGGTACGACCACCGCGTGGAACGAGCGCGACCCATCTCAGAACTGATCGCCGCGATCGATCGCGGCGAGGCGTCTATTGACAACGATGGATGCTTGTCTTGGACCAAGACAGAAGCCCAAGGAAGAACATGGCAAGATCTGTCGGACTCTGAGAGACGCGACATTATCGACGGGCAGCGGCTCGCTTACCTCGATGAGCAGACCGTCAACTGGTGCCCAAATCTCGGGACCGTCCTTGCCAATGACGAGGTCATCGACGGGCGTTCGGAACGTGGGAACCACCCAATTGTCAGACGGCCACTGCAAGGCTGGATGTTCCGCATCACCGCCTTTGCCGAGCGACTTCTTGACTCTCTCGATGGACTGAATTGGCCGAACTCGACACTCGTGAAACAGCGGGGGCGCATCGGTCGCAGTGAGGGTGCGGACATCCGGTTCCCGGTTTCCGAAGTTGGCGGCGAGATTGATGTCTTCACTACACGCCCTGACACGCTCCTTGGTGTCACTTTCATAGTGCTCGCCCCAGAACATCCGCTCGTCGAACAGACTCTGAAGTCGCCGCCGAAGTCATGCGACACCGACACCGTCCGCAGTTACGTCGAAGCGGCGCGTGCACGCTCTGACATCGATCGGATGTCGGACAGCAAGGACAAGACGGGCCATCCCCTCGGCATTGACGCCATTCACCCAGCCACCGGCAATCCGATTCCGATCTGGGTGTCGGACTATGTGCTGATGGGATATGGGCACGGCGCCATCATGGCGGTGCCGGGGCACGACGATCGTGATCATGCCTTTGCAACGAAGTACGGGCTCCCCATCATCGAAGTCGTCAAACCAACGAGTGGGGGCGATCATGGAAAATGCTGGAGTGGCGATGGCGTCGCCATCAACTCCTGCTCAAACGAACTCGAGTTGGACGGCCTCGCAACCGCTGAAGCAAAAGCAGCGGTCATCCACTGGGCCGAACTTGGTGGACACGGGCATGGCCGAACCAACTGGGGAATGCACGACTGGACGTTTTCTAGGCAGCGCTACTGGGGGGAACCATTCCCGATTGTGCGAACGGAAGATGGCACGCACTACCCAGTCTCCCTTGAGAACCTTCCGGTCAAACTGCCAAACCTCGATGACTACAAACCGCCGGTCAGCGACGATCCACAACCGCTGCTCGCCAAAATGCAGGATTGGGTCAAGACAACCGCGGGAGAAGCTGGCGTCGATCCGAAGTTGCTCGATCCCGGTACGCCGGTGTGGCGAGAAGCAAGCACAATGCCCGGCTCGGCCGGTTCCTGTTGGTATTTCGCAAGGTACTGCGACCCATCCAACAACGACGCATTTGTGGGAAAGGAGGCCGAGCAATACTGGCTTGGCCCCACCGAGGATTCAAAGGGTGGTGTCGATCTGTACGTCGGCGGCGACGAACACACAATGGGACATCTTCTGTACTCCCGTTTCTGGGCCAAGCTTCTGCACGACCTCGGACATCTGAGTACCGATGAACCATTCCGAACCATGTTCCACCAAGGAATGCTGACCAGCTTCGCATACAGGCGAACAGATGGATCACTCGTCCCGGTAGACGAGGTCGATGAAGAAAAGTTGATCGAGACAGCAAGCGGCGAATCTGTGGATCGCGTCATCGCCAAGATGAGCAAATCACTTCGAAATGTGATCAACCCTGACGATGTCATTGCCGAGTACGGCGCAGACACATTCAGACTCTATGAAATGTACATGGGGCCGCTTGACGCATCCAAACCTTGGAATACTCGCGACATTGTCGGTGTGTTCCGGTTCCTTCAGCGGGCCTGGCGACTGGTTGTCGATGAAGACACAGGCGAACTGTGCCTGAATGCTGACTCCAATGACGAGGTCGAAAGGTCGCTGCACAAAATGGTGGCGAAGGTCGGAACCGATATCGAGAAACTCGCCCACAACACTGCGATCGCGGCGATGATCGAATTCGTCAATCTCGCAACACAACGCGGCGGTCTCACGTCTGATCAACTCGATCGATTTGCCCGAGTCCTCTGCCCATTCGCCCCACACATTGCCGAAGAGTTCTATTCGATGCTCGGGCACAAGAGCCTGTGTTCGCTGGCAACTTGGCCGAATTTCGACGAGTCCATGCTCATTGACCAGTCAATCGACTTGCCTGTACAGATCAAGGGCAAGGTCAAGGCGATAATCACCGTGCCGACAGACGCCCCAGAATCCGAAGTCATCGACATCGCAAAAGCAGACAGCCGAATTGCCGAGATTCTCGGAGACGCCGAACCACGCAAGATCATCGTCATCCCCGGCAAGATCGTCAATATCATCCCCTGAACCATGAACACACCAGAGACACCATTTAGCGCAGACGAGTATCGCGAAGGACCCTGGATGCTGGACATCCCGGAGCCCGTAACCCTTGTGCTCGTCGGTGCCTCGGAAACAGTACTCAGCAGCCCTGAAAACCTCGCCAAAGTTATGGCGGACGCGATCGGTACCGACGTTGATTTGCATATACCCGAGACTCCCCCGCCTGAAGTTGAGTGGCTCGCAACGATCGCCATCGAAGGGCTTTCGGAGTCGCTGGTGTGCTGGCCTGAAGCAGACGCCACGGAGGGGTTTGGGTTGCCCGACTCGATTGCAGAAAAACCTGGGCTGGTCGTCCAATCGCTACTCCATCCCGCCGACCCGCTGACATGCCTGACAAACATGCTGCGCATTTTGGTGCTGGCTGACCCGACCGCGGATGGCATTCTTGACATTGGCACGTGGCGGTGGCTGGATCGCGACATGTTGGTTCGGGAGTTGATGGAAACGGAGGTTGAACCTCGCGAAGACCTCCTGTGGATCGTGACATCGCTCTCCGAGGACGACCACCATGTCCTGCAAACCAATGGACTGATGAGATGCGGCCATCACGAACTGTGCGTCGAAACATCCGATTTTGATCTCATCGAAACCGCAGCCGATCTACTGGCATCCACAGCCGCACTGTGCATGGAGACTCCCCTTCCGGAGACCGATGCTGTCATTGAAATCGGGCCAGGGCTCCACCTTCGCATCGCTGGCGAGCCGGATCATCCAGAGGCGATCGCCACTCTGGAGGATGCGGAGCATGGTGGCTCGCCGACGAACGTCCTGCGGCGACTCGCGGAAGACACGGCAGCCGTCTACCGAACAGAACGGTCTACGGCCAGGCATCGCATGCTCGCCATTCACACATGGGACCGATTTCTAGCTCTGTTCGACAGTTTGGCTGGGAGAGACGCCGAGTGCTACGTGGAAGTTCCCTGGGAAGACACCTCCGGTGAAGAAGTCCGGCGTGAACACCTATGGATGGAAGTGCACAGTCACGACAATGGCGTAGTGCTGGCAACGCCGGCTCATCAGGGTGATCTCGTACAGGGGGTTCCGCAAGAACCCTCAAAAGTTACCGTCGAGGAAGTCTGCTCGTGGCGTGTACTTCTCGACGGAGATGCGTGGGGGCCGGAGCAGATTCACTTGCTTCAAGCGCACCTCAAGTGTGAATCCACATGACCAACGAAGACCCTGACCAACTCGTCACGATCACCACGGCAACCAGTGAATTCACCGCCCACATTCTGATCGCCATTCTGGACGATGCAGGAATCAACGCGATGTCGTTTGGAAGCACTGGCACGGCGCTCGGAGTCACAGGGCAGGTTGCGAATGCGAGATGGGGAGTACCAGTTCAGGTTCGACGAGGCGACGCCGACGCTGCGAAGAGCGTACTGCTCGCCAACCGCCGCGACTCCATCGACATCGACTGGGACATGGTCGATGTCGGCCAGCCAGGATCTTCGATTCCGACGATGCCACATCCTCCTATCGCAGCACGTGTCGGGTGGCTGGTTGCAGCAACGCTCGTAGTCCTCGGCTTGGTGCTCGGGCTCATCATCATCTTCGGAGGATGATCCGCCTCAACTAACTCCGCGGCGGGATCTCAGTATTTCCATCAACTGGTTGCCATTCGATTCGATCGACTGGAGGCGATCAGCAATCCATGGAATAACTGCCTCCGGAGTCATTTTGCGGATGCGCCCACGGCGGTGAATTGCAATGATGCTCTCCGCTGCCAAAGCCTCCACCATCAATGATGGAATACACACAATCTCCTCTTCGGTCAGCGGATCGCGGGAGACAAGTTGGTAGCCCGCCTGCATTTCTGCGATTAATCGAAAGTCACAGGTCACCGGCCACTCTGAAATGGCTTGTTTGGGCTTTCGCTCAAGCGAGAACTGCAGCAATCCATTGGCAATGTCACCCACACGGGGCTCCTTGCGAGTGGATTCAAAATCGATCACGGCCGCCACACGATCCTTCCCCATCAGAAGATTCCCTGGATGCCAATCGCCATGCGCCACTACAGCAGGAAGATCCAGCCAATGCGAACGAACCAACCGGCGAGCCCGACGGAGCGCGGCGCCAATCGACACATACGCTGGCGCGATGACATCGCTAGCGCCCTTGGTCAGGGCATTGAGTGCGCGGGCAACATCGACGCGATCATGAAACCCACTATGTAACGGAGCTCGATCCAGCATCGGCGCAGCAAGATCGTGCAACGCCGCCATTGCCGCTCCGCACGATCTTGCTTCGTTGGAGACATAACCGTATCGGTGCCCAGAGACCCACCTTGACATCTCGTAGTAATTGGCCTCGAGTTGTACTGTCGTCCGAGACCCCGTCGAATGAATGACTTCTGCAACCGGAAAGCCACTCTTGGTCAAATGCTTGAGCAGGGCATGCTGAAACTTCAGCGCATCAAGACTTGATCGTGATGGCGCCAGCCGCTTCAACAAATAGGCACCTGACTGCGTTGTCAGCTTGGCCTTGGGAGCTCTTGATGAGCCGGCCAAGAAAGGCCGGACAGACTCAACTGTTCCGATATCGTACTGGGCGAGTACATCTGATATCTCACGCGGCGAAAGCGTGCCCGCTGCGGTCACAAGGTTGGGTGATGCACCGGAATCACTACTCAAGATTCTGAACCTGTTCCTTCAACCGATCGACTGCACCCTTCACCTCGACAACTGCACGCCCGACAGTGGTGTCCAGACATTTGCTGCCAATTGTGTTGGCCTCACGGAGCATCTCTTGGGCCAAAAAGTCCAGGGTCCGCCCCACGAGGTCGTTATCGCTTGCAAGCAATTCCCGGAACTGGACGAGGTGTGCCGCAAGGCGAGCAACCTCCTCGGTGATATCTGATCGCTCGGCAAAGACCGCCACTTCACGCAGCACATCTTCCGGCCGAACTTCAGCGCCAACTTCGGCAAGAAGCGACTGCATTCGCTGTCGCAACCGCTGCTGGTACTCCTCGACAATACTCGGTGCTCGCTCTCGAATGAGTCCCAAGCGTGATTCAATCGCTGTGAGGTGTGTGTTGAGTTCCACAGCCATTGCGGCACCCTCGTGCTGCCGCATCACAGTGAGTGCCTCGCACGCTTCACGCACAAGTTTCAGCACAGCAGGCTTGGCGGTTTCGGCATGCCCCTCAGAAACAGTCGGCGAAACCAGACCGGGCAGCGACAGAAGTGCCGCCGGATCAATGGTTGCACCAAGTTTGGCGGCTATTGGAGCAAGCTGCTCCAAGTACGCCTCCATCGCAGCCACATTGATTGACGTCGCTGCTTGGGCTGACTCATCGAAGAATCGCACGGTGACTGTCACCGTGCCACGACGAATCATCTGGCTGACTTGCTGCTCGATGTCTGTCTCAAGTCCGTGGAGCTCATCTTGAACCCGTGCAACACACTTGAGAAACCGGCCGTTGACCGACCGCATTTCCACGGTGTACCGACAACCGCCGTCGGCGGAGTGTGCCGCGCCGAATCCGGTCATCGACCGAGGCATATCAGGATCCGTCGCCGCTAGAAGACGACGACGCCCCGCTCTCAGCGGGCTCGGATGTTTCAGGTGTTGCAGTTGGGGAATCCGCTGGCGCTTCAACACCGGCGTCCATCGGATTGGCATCTTCCGTCACTGCAGGTGGATCGCCGAAACCAGGTTCGCCCGCAGACATGGGCAGCACCACATCAGTTGCAGTTGGCGGTGATGCCGGAGCGCGATCAGGCGACCAGATATTCGCATTGAGTACCAGAGCCAGCGTCAGATACACCGTAAATGCGATAACGGTCATGACCGTAAGTGCATCGCCGACGCGGCCGCCAAAGACGCCCTCGGTGCCGCCCCCGCCAGCTCCGCCAAATGCGCCGGCAAGACCGCCGCCCGCAGGTCGCTGCACAAGAATGATCAGAATCATCGCCACAGCAACAACGATGAAGATGATGGTCAGCGTGAGGTACAGGGTGCTCATAGCTACTCCCGGCGGGCTGCTGCCCGCGCAATGTCTAGAAAGGACTCAGCCTCTAACGACGCGCCGCCTACCAGCGCTCCGTCAATGTCTTCACAAGCCATCAGGTCGGCCGCATTGGACGGCTTGACTGATCCGCCATAGAGAATTCGAATTCTCGATGCGGACCGATCATCATATCGTGCATTGACTGCGGACCGGAGCGTCGCATGGACCTCCTGAGCCTCATCGGGGCCAGCGGTCAGCCCGGTCCCGATTGCCCAGACCGGCTCATAAGCCAGATCCACTCGGTCCAGATCCTCAACTGAGACCCCCTCAAGCGAGCCTGAAAGTTGGCCTAGGACGACCTCAACGGTCGCTCCGGCCTCTCGCTGCTCAAGCGTCTCGCCCAGACAGAGTACGACCCGCAAGCCAGCTGCCAATGCTGTTCGAACCTTGGCCGCCACCACAAAATCGGTCTCTCCAAGGCCGTGACGGCGTTCAGAGTGCCCTACGAGCGCCACAACGCAGCCCGAATCCAGCAACATTGGAGCAGAGACCTGACCAGTACAGGCTCCTTCTAACTCGCCCGAGACATCCTGCCCGCCAAGCAGGATTCCACTGCCCAAAGCTGCTTCGGCAGATAGACCGAGATATGGGAACGGAGGAAAGACCATCACATCAACGCCGGCGGCGAGCTCTGGCATCCCGGCGGATATTCCGCCGATCAAGTCCACCGCCCCGCTGGCATCAAGATGCATCTTCCAGTTGCCGCCCACCAATGGCTGCCTCGTCATCGTCTGCTCGCTCCCGTGTCATTGAAACGTGCGGAGGATAGCCTCCCGGCCAGCATGCCGGGGGGACCGGGTACGTACACTGCACGGCTGCTTGCCAAAGGCTGAAATCCGCATGAACACCTCTATTTCCGACACCCCGACGACTGCCGAAATTCGCCGATCCTTCCTCGAATTCTTCAGGGACCAAGCTGGCCACGAGATCATTCCCAGCGGATCAGTCGCCCCCCACGATGACCCGACGCTTCTGTTTGCGAACGCGGGTATGAACCAGTTCAAGGATGTGTTTCTCGGAACGGGGACCCGGCCATGGACCCGCGTGACCGACACCCAGAAGTGCATCCGGGCCGGCGGGAAGCACAACGACCTCGAAGACGTGGGCCGAGACACGTACCACCACACTTTCTTCGAAATGCTCGGCAATTGGTCCTTTGGCGACTACTTCAAAGCTGAAGCAATCTCGTGGGCTTGGCAACTGCTCACCGAAGTGTGGGGACTGCCGAAAGATCGGCTCTATGTGACGGTCTTTGGTGGCGATGAGAAGGACGGGCTGGGCGCCGATGAGGAAACCGAGCGGCTCTGGCAAGAGCTGACAGACATCGATCCAAAGCACATTTCGCGGTGGGGACGCAAGGACAACTTCTGGGAAATGGGAGCCACCGGTCCGTGCGGCCCGTGCAGCGAGATCCACTTCGACTCGACTCCAGATAAGAGCGGTGGTGATCTGGTCAACCTCGACCACCCAGACGTCATTGAGTTCTGGAATCTTGTCTTCATACAGTTCAATAGGCGTGACGACGGTTCGCTCGTGGAACTCCCCTCTCGGCATGTAGACACTGGGATGGGACTCGAACGGATAGCCCGAATCCTCCAGGGTGTTCGGAGTAACTACGACACCGATCTTTGGACACCGATCTTCGACGCGATCCAATCGAGAACCTCAGCGGCCGCCTACGGTGGCTCGCTTGATGATCCTGGCGATGTGGCCTACCGAGTCATCGCCGACCATGTTCGATGCCTCGCGATCGCCTTGGCAGATGGAGCCAGGCCCGGCTCCGATGGCCGAGGCTACGTGTTGAGGCGCATCCTCCGCAGAGGCGTGCGTATGGCGCGTCAGACGTTGAATGCGGATGGGCCTCTGCTCTGCGAGTTGGTTCCTGTAGTCGTTGGTGTGCTTGGCGAGGCGTTTCCCGAACTCGCATCGCAGCAGAAGGACATCATTTCGATCATCAAAGGAGAGGAAGAAGCATTCCTCGCCACGCTCGATCGCGGTCTGAAACTCTTTGCCGAAGCCGCAGCCTCTGCCCGTCAGAGCGGTGGAGAGATCGGAGGCGAGCAGGCATTCCTGCTGCACGACACGTATGGCTTCCCAATCGACCTTACTGCGCAGATGGCAGAAGAACAGGGCCTTGGGCTTGATCGCGCCGCGTACGAGGCCGCCATGGAAGCGGCGAGGGAGAAGTCGCGCCAGGGTGGCAGCGAAGGAGCCGACCCTGTCAGATCGCTGCCCCCCGAAGTACTCGCCGGACTCAAACAGATTGGCGGCCACGGCACCGACGATTCCCCTAAATATGAGCAGCCACTCTGCATCGGTCACATTCGGGGAGTCTGGAACGGTAAAGATTTGGTGGAACACATCGGCGAAGGCGAGCACGTCGCCGTGTTGCTTGACCGGACCACGTTCTACGCAGAGCAAGGTGGTCAGATCGGTGATACCGGACGGTTGGTTAGCGAAGCAGAGGGCGATGATCGGGGCGGTGCAACTTTCCGAGTCGAAGACACGACTCGCTCGGGTCCATGGGTCCTGCACATCGGACACATGACCGAAGGACGATTGCACCTTGGCGCGGCGGTCGATACCCGGGTCGATCGCGGTCACCACGAGTCCATTGAAGCAAACCACACGGCAACACATCTGCTCAACCGCGCACTTCGCACCGTATTCGGTCCTGGTGCCGATCAACGCGGATCGCTCGTGGCGGCAGATCGCCTTCGATTCGACTATGCAGCAAGCAATGCACCCGACATCAAAGACATGGCTCGCGTCGAGCAATGTGTTCGAGAGGACGTCACGAAAGACCTCGCAGTAAGTGCACAGGAAGCTCCGCTCGACGCGGCCATGCAGATCAATGGCGTGCGGGCGATGTTCGGAGAGAAGTATCCGGATCCCGTCCGCGTCGTCTGCGTTGGTGCTGATGTTCCGGACCTTGTCGAGACGCCTGATAGCCCCGCATGGCAGAATCTGTCAATTGAGTTCTGTGGTGGCACGCATCTTGCCAGCACGGCCCAGATCGACGACTTCATGATTCTTCAAGAACAAGGACTCGCTGCAGGCATTCGACGAATCACCGCCGCTACTGGAACCGACGCCTCTGACGTTCGTTCCCGCGGCGAGCAGATCCTCAAGCGGCTCGCTGCAATGGCAACACTCGATCCAGCCGAACTTCCTGATCAGGTTGATGCCATTTCACGCGAAATCCCCAACATGGAGCTTGGATTAGTCCATCGGCGCGAAGTGGAATCGCAGTTGGCGTCACTGCGTAATACGGCCAAGACAGCAAGAAAGGCAGCGGCTGGCGCTGCGAAGAATGCGGCCGTGGAAGACGCGAAAGCAATCGCCGCGGACGCCGATGAGGGTTTCGTCATTGGAGAAGTTGCCGCTACCGATCGCGACTCTCTGCTTGCAGGGATGGATACCGTTCGTGCCGCCGCACCAGACGCAGCGTGTCTCCTTGCATGCCGACCCGAAGACACCGGCAAGGTCATCATCGCGGCGAGAGTTCCCGATGCACTCATCTCCCAAGGTCTGAAGGCGGGCGATTGGGTCCGTGTCACCGCACAGGCATGTGGCGGCGGCGGCGGCGGAAGACCCGATGCAGCGCAGGCTGGCGGGAAGGAACCTGAGAAACTTCCAGAGGCACTCTGTGCCGCCCGAGCATTTGCCAAGGAGACCCTGACATGAATTCGGAAGAACAACCAGACTCCACTTCGGATCAGGAAGAGCCACCGACTTCCGAACCAGAGACACCTCGACACCACGTAGCATTGATTCAGACAGTCGAGCGACAAGTCGGCGAGCACGTCCTCTCCGCCCTGCAGGAAGACGGTGCAGTCGCGGCTCTCACAACGCTGGTTCCTGGTGTTCGGAACGATCGCGTCGTCTCGATCCCGTTGACGAGCGATCAGATTGAAGCCATTCGAGACATTCTGCAGGTTGCTCATTCGGAAGCCGCCGAAGCAAATGACGAGGATCAGGGCCGACGAGAAGGTTTCCTCGGCTTTCACACGGTACTTCGACTTGAAGACGAACAGGATGCCGCCGAGGAGCAGGCCGAGGGATGATCGATCGGCGAAGTGTGATTCAAGCCGGACTCGTGGCCGCAACAGCGCCACTACTTGGATTCGATACGCTTCCACACGATGAGGAACATCAACCGATGAGTGATCACCACTGGCCCATTTCACTTGCCCAATGGTCCCTGCACCGTACGCTCCGTGCTGGCGAACTCGCGGCGGAGGACTTCCCGGCGTTCACGCGTGAACAGTTCGGTATTTCGGGCGTTGAGTATGTCAACAGTTTCTTCAAAGAGCGATCAACCGACGACACATGGCTCGCTGCGCTCCGCAAACGATGCGAGGATTCCGAGGTCACCAGCCTTCTCATCATGGTCGATGGCGAGGGCGCACTCGGCGACTCTTCTGAAAAAGGTCGATCCGAGGCCGTTGCCAACCACCGACGATGGCTCCACGCGGCAGAGGCTCTCGGCTGCCACGGTATTCGCGTCAATGTGCCGTCCGAGGGAACGCCCGAGGAACAACTGGATCGCTGCGCACTTGGGTTGGCCGACCTCTTGGTTCATGCGGACGCCGCCAAACTCAATGTCATGATCGAGAACCATGGGGGCCTCTCGAGTAATGGTGCGTGGCTGGCCTCACTTATTCGCAAGGTCGACCACCCGCGACTCGGAACGCTTCCCGACTTTGGAAACTTCATTCTCGACTGGGACACACGCGAAATGTACGATCGCTATCTCGGTCTCGATGAGTTGCTCCCGTTCGCCAAGGCGCTCAGTGCCAAGAGTCACGACTTTGACGAGCAGGGCAATGAAGTTCACACGGACTACGAGCGGGTGTTCTCACTCGTTCGGAAGCACAAATACCAGGGTTGGGTTGGAGTCGAATACGAGGGCGACTCGATCTCTGAGGGAGATGGAATCAAGAAGACGCGAGACCTGCTGATTCGTCAGGGCTGTGTACTCAGTTCAGAAGGAAAGAGTTCATGAAGGCGCTTTGTGTCACGCAACAAGGAAACCCGGTTGCACCCAATGTTGAACTGCTTGAGTTGCCCGATCCGGAACCGGCGGCGGGACAAGTGCTGGTGGAAACACATGCGAGCGCCATGAACCACCTCGATCTCTGGGTAGGTCGAGGACTACCAGGAATTGATACGCCGTGGCCTCGGACCGGTGGTTCTGATGGGTGCGGCCGTGTCATAGGCGTCGGCGATGACGTCGATGCCTCTTGGATCGGAGCGCAGGTTGTCTTGAATGCTGCGTGGGAGCAGCACGCGCCTCCGAGCCCCGGTGTGACGCCGTCTGGCCGGGACATTCATGTGATCGGAGAGCACTCACCCGGAACGCATGCTCAGAAATTCGTTGCACCGGTTTCAAACGTGCTGGCGATTGATGAATCCATCGATCCGCTGAACGCGGCCGCCTATGCCCTCACGCACCTCACGGCATGGAGAATGCTCCGCACACGAGCACGACTCCGCGAAGGTGATACGGTCCTCGTGACGGGAATCGGCGGAGGTGTTGCCCTTGCGTGTCTCAGCATCGCCTCTCACCTCGGATGCCGAACAATCGTTACGAGTAGACACCAGTGGAAGCTCGATCGTGCAGTAGAACTCGGGGCGGATCACACCATCTTGGACGAAGGCGAGGATTGGAGTCGTCAAGTACGGCGCCATACCAAAGGGCGGGGCGTCGACATCTGCGCCGACTCGATCGGCGCGGCCGTGCACACCGCCTGCCTCAAATCGCTTGCCCGAGCTGGCCGATTCGTCACGTGTGGCTGCACGACGGGACCGAATCCGCCGACAGACCTCGCGCGGCTATTCTGGAGTCAGCTGGAAGTCCTCGGATCCACAATGGGCGACATGGACGAATTTCGACAAGCAATTTCGCTGCTGGAGCGTGGTCTCATCGCACCGGTGATCGATCGCGTCGTACCCTTTGAGGATGGCGTCACCGCCGTTGAGCGAATCGAATCCGGAGAGCAATTTGGCAAGGTGCTGATCAAGTGGAACTGAATCACACAGACAACGTTACCAGCGAGGCGATTGCAGGTATTTGGCACCGCAGCGACAGTTGGCTCACCGAGTCCCTCCCCGCGATGATCGCGATGCGCCGTGATTTTCACAGCCATCCGGAACCTGCTGGTGAAGAAGTTCGCACAACGAACATTGTCAGGGAGTGTATTGAGCAAACTGGACTCAAGCCCCGGATGATTCCAAATTCGACCGGCCTGATCGTGGACATCGACATGGCGGGCGTGGACGCCTCAAGACTTGCCATTCGCGCCGACCTGGATTGCGTGGAGATCCCCGACGAAAAGGACGTTCCGTGGCGATCGGAGACCGACGGCTGCTGCCATGCATGTGGCCATGATGCGCACACGACGATGGCTACATACGCTGCCATGGCGATTGCCCGAGAGGCAAGTTCCATTCGTGGCGCTTCTCCACGACACAACCTGCGATTCATCTTTCAACCGGCTGAAGAGGCCGCAACCGGCGCCATTGACATGATCGGCCGCGGTGCTCTGGACGGAGTCGACAGCATCATCGCGTTGCATTGCGAGCCGTTCATTGATACCGGGCGTATCGGGCTTCGCGCTGGTCCGATCACCGCAAACCTTATGTCTTTCCGAATTCTTCTCTCGGGACGTGGAGGTCATAGCGCCCGTCCCCACGAAGCAATCGACCCTGTTCCGGCAGCTGTCAATCTTGTTTCGCTGCTCTACCAACTCGGGCCTCGCAGTGTTGATAGTCGGCGGGCGCACTGCGTCACAGTGACATCGATACGGGCTGGCGAGGCAATCAACGCGATACCGGATTCGGCCGAAGTCAGCGGTACGATCCGGGCTGCTCGTCTGGAAGAAGCGGTACAACTTCGACAGATGGTCTCGCAGTGTGTCGATGCGGTGTGTATTGCCACCGGATGCACGCCACATATCGAGTTCCCACATGAAGCGCCCGCAACAAACAACGATCCACTTGTGACCGAGTTCATTGCCGAGGCGGCCTGCGATGTCGTCGGAAGCGACGGCGTCATTCGCCTCGAGCTTCCGAGTTTGGGCGGTGAAGACTTCGCGCTCTATCAACAGCAGGTCCCGGGTGCCATGGCGAGGCTGGGCACCGGCCATGGCCCGATGGATGAACGACACGGACTGCATTCTGGGCTCTTTGATATTGAGGAGTCGGCCCTCCTTGTTGGAAGCCGACTCTTTGCCCGTGCTGCTATTCGACACATCCTGTGAACCCACACCGCTACACCAGGAATCCAAATGCCGATTCAATTCAACGCCAGTAGTAACCCGACGCTCGGGGTCGAGATCGAACTTGGCATTATCAATCGAGACTCACTTGAACTCGTTCCACTTGCGGCGGACATTCTGAAGCGAGTCCCGGAACACTGGGGAGAGGCCGTCAAGCCCGAGTTCATGCAGGGTTATCTTGAAATCAATACGGGAGTCTGCAACACGGTCGATGATGTCCGGCGCGATCTTCAGGAGAAACTTGAGTGGGGCTATTCGGTCGCAAGAGAAATGGATGCGACCTTCCTGTGGAGTGGTACGCATCCGTTCTCTCGCTGGGATCAGCAACTCCTGACACCAGATGATCGCTACCAATGGCTGATGGACACCATGCAGTTTGTCGCCCGCCGGCTCGTTTGCTTCGGGCTGCACGTCCACGTCGGCGTTGACAGCGGTGACAAAGCTATTCAAATGTGCGATCGAATGATGAGGCATCTGCCAGTCATGCTTGCACTCTCCGCGAACTCCCCGTGCTGGAACGGCCACGACACGGGGCTTGCGTCGTACCGCTCGAAGATCATGGAGTCGCTCCCAACAGCGGGCCTCCCGGAGACGATGCGAAACTGGTCGGAGTACAACTGGCTCGTTGACCACCTTCAGTCAACAGACTTCATTCATTCCTCCCGAGAGATCTGGTGGGATGTGCGGCCGGTCGCACGATTTGGCACCGTTGAAGTTCGCATCATGGATACACCCATGAGCATGCGGCAACTGCTCGGACTGGTCGCCATGGTGCAGTGCGTAGTCTGTGGGATTTCAGCTGAAATCGACCGTGGCGCGTACCTCGTCGATTGCCATCCAATGATTGCTCGCCAAAACAAGTGGCACGCAGTGCGGTATGGGCTGGAAGCAACGCTTGTCGATCCGGACACAATGCTGGCAGCTTCGGCGCGGCAGATGGCGAGGCGAACCCTCGATCTCTGCAGGCCCGTTGCAGACCACCTCGGTTGCGCCACTGAACTTGGGTATTGCGATGAGATTCTTCAGGAAGGCAACGGCGCGCAGCGGCAGCGGCAAGTTTTGAGGCGGGGAGATCCTCACAAAGTCGTCGAGGGGCTCCTCGCAGTCACTGGCGAACCGTGGCTCGGCGAGGCTGGCGTGTCGTGCAAGTCGTAGGCTGATCACAGCCCGGTCAAATGGACGCGAGGCGATCGAGGATCGCGGCGGTGGCAACGCGCTCCACTACATCCTCCGGCGCCGTCGCATCGATCAAGAGAACGTGCTCGGGATCTTCCTTTGCCAACCGGTGGTATCCATCTCGAACCCGGCGATGGAAAGCCGCCCCCTTCTGTTCCATTCGATCGAGAAGCGGGTTGAGTCGCTTTGCGGCAGTTTCCTCATCGACATCAAAGACGACAGTCAGATCGGGCATCCGGTGACCTGTTGCCACTTCGGCGACATCCAAGATGTCTTTCATCGGCACTCCGCCCGCGGTTCCCTGATACGCACACGTCGAGGCCACGAACCGATCTGCCAATACGAGTGCTCCACGTTTCAAAGCGGGTGAGATTGTCTGCTCAACGAGTTGAGCGCGGCTTGCCATATAGAGAAGCATCTCGCAGCGCACCGTCATGTCGGTGTTGGCTGGATCGAGCAAGACATCGCGCACTTGCTCTCCAACCGAAGTGCCTCCGGGCTCGCGCACCTCAACGACCTCCATGCCAGCACCTCTTGCCGTCCGGGCAAACCGGACCAGCTGCGAAGACTTCCCAGACCCGTCGGGCCCTTCGAAGACGATGAATTTCTCCCTCAGCAGTCCTTGCATTCGTGGAGTGTCCGCTTTCGGCGGCCCGGGGTCAATTCAAAGATGGCCCCGAAGTCGTACTATCAGCGGCCATGAGGATGATCCTCCGCAATGCGAATCGCCAGAATCTCGGGCACGCAACGGTTGAGGACGGCAATACGCCTGTCAAAATATGCACGGATCGCGGTCATGAAGTGTTCCTGCAATGGGAAGCCGCGCTCGACGATGGAGGGCAACTCCGACGCTGCCCCCTATGCGGGGGGGACTCCCTCTACCGCCACCGCCGCTTTCCACAGGTCACCGGATTCATCATCGTGCTGGCCCTAGCGCTCGGCCTTGCTGGCATCCTCGGAGTCACCTCAGGAATTCCCTTCCTGACAGCAATGCTGGTGGTGCTTGGGCTCGATATCGCGATTCTCCTGTTATCGCCGGAGTCGCTGCAGTGCTACAACTGCAAATCGTCATTTCTTGATACGCCAATTGCCTCATATCACCATCGATGGGACAGCAAAACAGCCTCACGGCATCGGCGGGCGCCGCCAAGAAGTTCCAGCCAAGATTGATCAGCGGCGATTATGCTTACGAGCCTGCAACTTGGCCCACACGTTCTCAAGCACAATCAACAGTGCCATGAAAAACGACACTATGAAGCCAATGAACCCGATCCAACCCAGCGTCGTGCTTCCGCCGCGCGAGGACGCGAGCACCAGCACGGCCGAGGCCAGGATCATCGAGGCAATAAGCACCGAGTAGGAGATCTGGCGGCTGGAGTGGTAGACCGTCCGCTCCATGCTCTCGACGCCATCCATCTCCAGACCGATTCGGAACTTGCTGCTGCCGATCCGGTCCAGCAGCGTGGTGAGCCGACCAGGAAGCCGATCGCTCAGCGTGACCCATTTCCCCGCATTCCGCTTGATCCGATTTTGAATCGCCCGCCACGAGTACTGCTGCTTGATCAGCCGCTCGACATGGGGTTTTGCAAACCCCACAAGGTCAAAATCGGGGTCGATGTCTTCGGCCACACCTTCGATGGTCGTCAGCGCCTTGATCATCAACACGATGTCTGCCGGACATTGAATATGGTGCTTTCGAAGTCCTTCGGTAAATGTCCGAAGCATCGCACCCATATCCAACTTGTCGAATGAGATACCCGTGAACTCATCGAGGAAGCTCTGCAGGTCCTTGCGAACGCCGCGGCGATTGATCGAATCTTCGTCAACCTGCCCAAGCGCAATGAAGGCGTCATACAACTTATCGATGTCGCTACTGGCTACGCCGTGAATCAGATTTGCAAGATCCGTGACAGTCTCCTTGTCGACTCGGCCTGCCATGCCGCAGTCAATGAAGCACAATCGGCCGTCGTCGAGCAGAAACAGATTTCCGGGGTGCGGATCGGCGTGAAAGAATCCGATGTCAAGCACCTGGCGGAGCACCGTATAAGCGCCGTTTCGAACCAGAGTCTCTCGCTGATCATCGGTTAGTTTGGCTTCCCGCCACTTGGAGAGAAGCACGCCCTTGATCCCTTCGAGCCCGAGCACTCGCCGCCGTGTGATATCCCAGTACACGAGCGGGAACCAAGCCTGTTCACCTTCTTCGAGGTTGGCGCGGAAGAGATCGGTATTGCGGCCCTCGTGCAGAAAGTTCAGTTCGTGCCCAATCGCTTCGGAGAACTCCGCAACGACGGCAATGGGATCCATTGGCAGATTCGTCGCATGGCGGCTGACCCATTCCGCTACCGCCTCAAGGATCTCCACATCGGCATTGACGATCCGGTCGATGCCCGGGCGGAGTACTTTCAACACAATTGGCTGGCTTCCATCACGAAGTACGGCGCGGTGCGCCTGTGCCATGGATGCCGCCGCCATTGGGACTTCATCAATCGACTCAAAAATCTCGGCCAGATCGCCAAGATCCTCCTCGAGTTGCGCCTTTATCTTCGGCCACTCCACCGCGGGTACATCGGCCTGCAACTTCTGGAGCTCTTCGATGTACTCCGGCGGCAAGAGATCTGGCCGAGTACTCAGAATCTGGCCCAGTTTGATGAAGGTCGGGCCAAGTTCCTCAAGTGCGAGCCGAAGCCGAGCCGGACGGCTGACCGTGGCTACCGATGTAGCCGTCGCCTTGAAAAAGATCCTCTGGCCCTTCTCAAGCAACAGGTCGAGTTTGGCGTCCTCAAAGAACTCCTTGAACCCGAATTTGACGAGAACCGAGAGAATCTCTCGGTAGCGATTCGCGTGCCGGACAAGTTGAAGCATCGACATGGTCGGCATGGTACTGGTGTGTTGAATGAGAAGCCCGGTAGGGCTTCTCATTCAACACCAGTGTCTCGGATAGGGATCAGTCGGCCTTCGGTCGCCTCACACCGCGGCCCGGTTTCTGGTCCTTGGGAATGGGCCTGGAAGCGCGCTTGCGCCTCCCAGGTCCCGGACGATGCCGCGTCTCATGCCTATTTGGAAGGCTCCCACGTGGCCTCTTGGTGTCCTCGCTTGGTGAAAAACCCGGGATCCTTTCCGGATCCGCAGCCACTCCAGCCTGCGGCGCCAGCTCATACCAGCGGTCGAGATCCTTTGGTCCTAAGAGAGTCCACGCATCACCCTTTTTCCTGGTGCCGTGTGAGGCCCGGCCTGCTCGGTGAACAAGGTCCTCAGCCGACCCAGGCAAGTCGTAGTTGACGACGGTCGGCACGCCCTTGATGTGCAATCCTCGGCTCCCGACATCGGTAGCCACCAGCACGTCAATCTCGCCGCTTGCAAAACGATCGAGCGCCCGCCGCCGCTGAGCTTGCGAACGGTCACCATGCAATTGACCGGTTTTGAGACCATGCCGAGACAAGGCTGAAGCAACCCACCCGGTACGCCGCCGCGTTCGACAGAAGATCAGCATCCGCCGGGCTCCCCCCTCCCGAATGAGATGCAAAAGAAGATCAATGCGGCTGTCCTGCTCAACCAGAACCGCATGCTGGGTCACGTGGGTCGCAGCTGTTGTATGGGGATGTGTTTCGATCCGCACGGCTCCGCGAAGATGATGGTTTGCCAACTGCAACACATCCTTGGGCATCGTTGCGGTGAACAGCAGCATCTGCCGATTCCCGGGAAGTTGACTGAGAATGCGCTCAATCTGTGGCGCGAACCCCATATCAAACATCCGATCGGCCTCGTCAAGAACGATGGATTGGACCGCGTCGGTCTGAAGCGCTCCATCAGCGATGAGTTCGTTCAGTCGCCCGGGAGTCCCAACAAGAAGATCGACTCCGCTCGCCAGCGCCCGTCTTTGCGGTGTGATTGCCACGGTTCCAACGGCCACCGCGGTACGAAGCACCGTACCCCGCGCAAGTTGCTCGGCCAATGCACCGGTCTGATCGGCCAGTTCACGGGTTGGGCAGATGACGAGCCCTCGCAATCTTGCCGCCGGGGACAGCGTCTGACCTTTCGCGGGGCGGTCGGCGAGAATCTTCTGCAGAACCGGGGCGAGAAACGCCGCCGTCTTGCCACTCCCCGTCTCGGCCAAGGAGAGCACATCTCGGCCTTCCAAGACAGCCGGTATCACCTGAGCCTGCACTGCTCTGGGGCGTTCCATTCCCTGGCTGGAGAGGCGATTGACCAGAATCGGCCCAATGCCGAGACCGCCGAAGGAATCTTCGCTATTCAATCTTGCTGCTTTTTGGGGAGTTTCGTGGTCCGGGTGTTTGGATCGTGCCATACTGGGGTACTCATGCTTGGGCACCCAAACCAATCTGAACGGCGCCGCACCTATTCTAGATGCAACTCCCGCTTTGATCGGTCCGATGCCCCGCGCGTACTCGCCACGCCGATAACGCCAGCGTATTCGCCGCTTCGCCACGGACTCACCATTGTTACGGGTTTCTGCACCGGCACTTGCTGCCGCGTCTGGAACGCGATGACAGCGGGGCTCGCCCGAGGAGACTGAGGACTCGATTCCAAGGAAACCACCTGCGACGCCCCGCCACTTGGCGGGGCGTTTGTCATTTGTAAGAAAACAGTGATCTGAAACCCCTTCCCACCGCTTGTCCCCTTCTGGAGAACACAGCCATGCCCCCCGGCAACGAACCGTTGAGCCCCTCCCATCTCCCTGACTTCGGTCTGGCCGCGATGCTCACAACCCGTTCGATCACCACGAATCGCTCGGGGCGACTCATCCGCGGCATCGTCAGAGGATCAGTCATGCGACCGCTCGTACAGAGCCTTGAAGCCTCCCCCTCCGCTTCCTGGCTACATGGCGATGCCACAAATCTGAAGTGGTCCTGCCGCGTTCAGGGGCCGATTGAGCACCGTGATCGCGCCGCAATCCGAACCGCTATCGCTCGGGGCGATGATCCGCTTGAGTTTGAGATCCGTGGCGACGTCTTCCTCACTGAAGACGACCACGGCATCTCATTCTCAAGCGATCAGGAAGACATCGTGCTGTCGCTGGCTGGAGCCTTGCTCCGCTCACATGCAGCCGAGGCCCTGCGCCAGCCTACAGAGAGTCTTGCCCTGCCAACCCCCGGCGTCGTGGCTGCGGTCATAGCCAAAACGGGGCTGGCTCTGCGTGGACTGGAAACAGAAGTCTTTCCTGGATTCCTCGACATCGGCATCTCGGATGCCGACCACGAAGGGGCAGCGGCTTCTCGCAGTTTGATTCTGGACCGTGTGACCGGAAGTTGGCATACGGACTAACAACGACTTCCTCTCTGCTGTGTGGACCCGTTCGTACGGAGTCCACCAACAAGCCCCACCCCCGCGACGGACCGCCCGCCGTGGGGGTGGTGGCGTTGTGGTGGGACTCGCTATGTTGCCTTGCATGGTTCGACACTTCGGATATCTCGTCACCGCCGTATTCCGCCGGGTCGTTCCCGACCCGCTCGTCATCGCGGTGCTGCTAACGCTCGGCGTCTTCATCGCGGCAATTGTGTTCGGGCGGTTCCCAGAAGGCGTCGATGGCGTCATAAACCGCTCGGACTGGCTCATCTCCGCCTGGCGAGGCGGAAACGGACTCTGGAAACTGCTCGCCTTTGCCATGCAGATGTGCCTCATTCTGCTCGGTGGACACATCCTTGCAGAGGCACCTCCGGTGCGGCGCATCCTCTCCAAGGTCGGAGATCTTCCGAGGTCGGGGGCGTCCGCCGCAGCCATCGTCGCGCTCGTTGCCATGCTGCTTGGAATCCTCAACTGGGGCCTCGGGCTCATCGGTGGGGCCGTCCTAGCCCGCGAGGCGGGGCGATCACTCGCTCGGCGTGGCATCCCCTCTCACTACCCACTCCTCGCAGCCGCCGGATACACCGGACTTCTTGTCTGGCACGGCGGGCTCTCTGGATCGGCGCCACTGTCCATGACGACGGCGGCGGGTGCTGAAAAAGTCCTTCCTGCCGAGCTCGTCGGTGACGCCATCATCACACCACTCGGGCAGACTATTTTCTCACTTGAGAACCTCCTCGTGACAGGCGGCCTGCTGATCATCGTGCCGCTCCTACTGAGATTCATGGCTCCCTCCAACGAACTGTCCGAGCCGATCACCCGGTTTGCTCCAGCCAGTTCACTTGAAACACCAGCGACGCCTCCAACAAACACCCTGCCCGACTTCCTGAATCACACGCGCTGGATCACCCTCCTGCTCGGCGCGGCCCTCTTGGTTGCGGGCGTGTCGTCGGTGGTGGAGAGCGGAATCGATCGCATCGGGCTCAATACGGTCATCATGATTCTGCTCGCCGCAGCGTTCCTGATGCACCGCTCGCCCGAAGCATTCATGGACGCAGCCGCCCGCGCGGCGGCTGGCTGCGCTGGAATCATCGTGCAGTTCCCGCTCTACGCCGGAATCATGGGGCTTATGGTCGCTTCGGGGCTCGTGCAGACAATGACGGAAGCGTTGTTGGCGCTGGCCACTCCTCAGACACTCGAATTCTGGACGATGGTCTCTGCAGGTATCGTCAACATTCTGGTTCCAAGCGGCGGCGGCCAATGGGCGGTGCAGGGTCCGATTGCCCTGCAAGCAGCGCAAGAAGCCGGCATAGGAACTGGGTCGATGGTCATGGCCGTCGCGTATGGCGATGAACTCACAAACATGCTGCAACCATTCTGGGCTCTGCCGCTGCTCGCTGTCACCGGAGTTCGCGCACGGGACATTGTCGGATACACCGCCATCGTCATGGTCGTCGCGGGGGGCTGGATGACACTCTGGCTACTCATCCAATGAGCGACGTTGACATCAATCGCGAAACGAATGTCGTCACAGCGACCATGCGGGCCGCCGATCGCCGCAACGCCCTCGATCTCCACATACTCGAAGCCATTCGAGATGCCGCCGCGCAAGCATCGGACGCATTAGTACTCGTGCTAACAGGCGAAGGTCCCACATTCTGTGCGGGATTCAATGTGAACATGATGAAGCGGGGTGCGGACGCCGTGGACGCGCTTGTTGAGTCACTCAGCCAAACCTGCCGTGCACTTCGCAGATGCCCGGCCACCGTTCTCGTGGATGTTCAAGGCGCAGCGATCGCAGGAGGCTGCGCGCTTGCTGTAACTGCCGATGTGTTGATCGCTCGGCGTGGCTCGGTGCTCGGCTATCCCGTTCACGCGCTCGGCATTTCACCGGCCGTGACAATTCCCGTGCTACTCCCCGCTGCTGGCGGCCTCGCCAGAACCCTGCTGATGGGCGGGGAGATTCACACCGCCGACTCACTCTTCGACCATGGCCTCGTACACCACCTCCTCGACATCGGCGAGGATCGCACGCCAATCATCGACCGCCTGCGATCTCGTGGGACAGAAGCCGCGCATACGACCAAAAAATGGCTCAATGAACTGGACGGTGCCGATGATGATGCCGCGTTCGATGGACCGGTACAGGGCTCGCGCGGACTCTCGCTGATTCAGCCCGATTGATCCGACTTCTCGTGCTGCTCACATGTCGCGGCGGGATCACAGTGCCGCATTCCATGGTTGGATGCTTCGTTCATTCCGAGTTGCGAATAGTCCTTGCGGAAGAACGCGTTGAGAAGCCAGTCCGCGAGAACCCGAATACGCCTCGACAACTTCGGCGTCTTGATCAGATAGATCGCGCGCCACATCACCCACGCAAAGAAACCATGAATGCAGATTGCCTTGAGGTCCGCCACGCCACGGTGCCGTCCAAGTGGAACCAACACACCCTGCAAATGCACTTCACCTGGTGTGGTCTGCCGGCCGGCCTCCACCGCTGCAATATTGCGGGCAAGTTGCGGCGCTTGACGAATGGCGATCTGCGCCAGCGGCGGCATCGGCTTGCCGTCGGGTCCGGGCACAGCCGCACAATCTCCCAAACCCCAAATATTTTCAGTTCCGACAGCGCGGTAGTCGCCCTCGCACTGAAGGCCACCGAACTTATTCAGTGGCAGTCCATCTAATTCCTTCAAGACTGGGTTGGGCGCGATTCCCGCCGTCCAAATCACCGTTGAACATGGAACCGTATTGTTTTCACTGTCCACAATGTAATCGGCATGCACATGTTGGACCGTTACACCTGTATTAATCCTGATACCGCGATTCGCCAATTGCTTGGTCGCCCACACCGAAAGACGTTCTGGAAGAATACCGAGGAGTCGATTGTGGAGCTCATAGATCGAGAACGTGATGTCCTCATCTGAAATGTTGTGGTACTGCGCCGAGGCTTCGCGAACAAAAACTTCAAGTTCTCCAACAACTTCGATTCCCGTCACGTTGCCTCCGACGATCACAAAGTGCAGCAGCCGCCGCCGCTCATCAATGTCGTCGATGGTGTTGGCCAATTCCAGAAGTTCCACGGCGCGATCTCGAATCTCAACAGCATCGGACATGTGCTTCATGAAGAAGGCATGTTCCCGAACGCCGCTGACACTACTTTCTGGAGGAATCCGCGTCACGCTTCCTAGAGCAACGACCAGGTGGTCGTATTGAATCGAACGGAGTTCGTCATCTCCGACGAGTTGAAAGTGCACACAACTGTTTTCAACATCCAGCCCGGAGATTTCCGCCATGAGTAGTTCCGACTTCGGTGAGAAATCTCGAATCGGAACCGTGCAATGCCGCGGCTCTATCGAGCCACATCCCGCCTCGATAAGGAGCGGGTAGAAGATAAAGAAGTTGTTTCGATCGATAACAACAACTTCAGCATCGAAGCCAAGCCTCCGGCGGGTCAGTTCTCTGGCGAGATAGGCACCGCCAAAGCCCCCGCCGAGAACGACGATTCTCTTCCTGCTGGTTCCAGATTGCATGGTCCACCTTCCTGAGCCGTGCCAAATCCGTCGACAACCAACGCCGACGCAACAAGACGAGGCGCAGCGTATCCGACAGCCCGGCGGATGTCAGGTGGCTCATTTTCGGTTGGCGGCAGCTCCCCACTCAACATCACAGAGATCAGAAGAACAGAGGACCAGATCACCGGAAAGGCCGTAACGATGACCGCAAACAATGCTAACCCCTTGGCGGTCTTGATCTGCGCCCGACCGACGATCTCGCAGACGATAATGACGAAAGCGATCACGCTGAACTTGAACACACTGATCCCGGGTACCCCCCACGACTCAAGTATCATCTGGGCGATTGGATTGAGTTCGACGCCGCTGAAAAACAGGATGAGCCGCGTGAGCATGATGTCCAGCGATCCAAAGAAAACCAGCCACAGATACAGGCTCGGGAACAGAACGGCTGGTCTGCTCGGTGGCTCCTGATCTATCTGTGACTCAATAGCGTGCATACATCCTGACTCGTCAGATCACCGAATCGTGGTCCGGCACTCCTGTCAACTCACGGGTCCCGAGTTGGACCATATCGACACCCCGGGCACGCTGCGACGCCACGGCGTCGTCCTCGTCAGATCGCTGACTGTGGCAGGAGGCCATTTGCCCATCGGCGTCTACCTGTTTCCGTGTCTTGGCGGCAAGCCTATGAATAACTTCAGGATCGAGCACACCCCGCTGCTCCAAAATTGCCGCTTGCTCTGGCGTCAGAGCAGCACTGATCTCCGGCTTCTCACGAACAAACTTCGCGTCCTTGCCTGAGGCGAACTCCTGAATCTCCTTGCTGATGCGTACCGAACACCAGTCGTGCCCGCACATCGCGCAGAAGTCGGTGTCCACATCGAGATCCTCGTCGTGCATCGCCCGGGCAAACTCCGGATCGAATGAGAGGTCGAAGTGTTTCTGCCAATTAAGGGCCGCCCTGGCCTTGGTGAGTTCATCGTCCCGATCTCGCGTTCCTGGAATCCCCAGCGCCACATCGGCAGCATGCGCCGCAATTTTGTACGCGATGCACCCTTGCTTGACGTCGTCCTTCTTCGGAAGACCGAGGTGCTCCTTCGGTGTCACGTAGCAGAGCATGGCAGCGCCGTGCCATGCCGCCGCCGTCGCACCGATGCAGGACGTGATGTGGTCATAGCCAGGGAAGATGTCGGTCACGAGCGGACCAAGTACGTAGAACGGCGCTCCGTGACATCGACGCCGCTGGAGTTTCATATTGAATTCGATCTGATCGAACGGCACATGACCCGGTCCCTCGACCATCACTTGCACGCCGCGCCGCCATGCACGCTCGGTCAACTCACCGATTGTCTCCAACTCACCGAGCTGCGCCTGGTCGGTCGCATCGGCCAGCCCACCCGGCCTCAATCCGTCCCCGATGCTGAAGGTCACGTCATGGCGTCGAAGAATGTCGCAGATCTCGTCCCACGCCTCGTACATAGGATTTTCGGCCCCATGGGTGATCATCCACTTGGCAAGAAGTGATCCGCCGCGAGAGACGATTCCAATGAGTCGATCCCGGACCATCGGCACATGGGCGCGCCGAAGTCCTGCGTGAACCGTCATGTAGTCGACACCCTGCTCGGCCTGATGCTCTATGTGTTCCAGAATGATCTGGCGATCGAGGTCTTCGAGCGGCCGATCAAGAATCATTGCGTAGATTGGAACTGTTCCGATGGGTGCCTTGGAAGCGCCGATGATCGCCTCGCGGCACGCATCGACATCTCCTCCCGTTGATAGGTCCATGACCGTGTCGGCGCCCCACCTGAGCGCCCAATCAAGCTTTTCCAGTTCTTCATCCGTACCGCTCGACACGGGTGAAGCGCCCATATTGGCATTGACCTTGGTCAGGCTGGACCGGCCGATGCACATCGGATCGAGCTGTCCGCTTAGGTGGTGGATGTTGGCGGGAATCACCATGCGGCCCGCAGCAATCTCATCTCTGATCTGCTCGGCGCTCAGATGCAACTCACGCTCGGCAACACGCCGCATGGCCTCCGTAACGGTGCCGAGGCGCGCATGCTCGAGTTGCGTTACAGGGACGAATCCGGACGGAGGTACGGCCACAATTCTCGGCGCGTCCTGATTGTGTCCGGCGCAGCCACTTTCGTCTGCCTGAATCGACCACTCATCAGGAAGAAAGTCCCACGCCGTCTTCTCGCTTGGCGGGGGCATGCCTGGCGTATCGGGGCTTGCGTACATCAGCGGCCCGCCGAGGTCTGCCCGGCGAGCGAATGATCCTGGTGTTGTGCCCGCAGCCACAGTGGCGGGGCTCGTGGCCCCATCCATTGGCAGCGACTGCAGGAAGTCAGCAGGGGCCGCGGTCGTCAGGTTGATGTCGGAGTTGTGTGCGGTGTGTGTGTTCTTCGGCATAGTTGGCCTTCCCTCCGCCGGTACGAACCGGATCAGGTTTGACGGGTTCATCTCAGCCACGTCCGCGCGGCGCCCCGAGGCAAGGACAGCCTACCACCCCTCGGGCACCGGTAGTGGACCGCCAGCGGTCAAAGGGGCGTCATCGCGTGGGTCATCGGGAGGTGGCTTGTAGCCATCCATTGCTTGCAGCGTGCGCCAAGTCACCACCCTTCCGGCACCGGTGGTGGACCGCCAGCGGTCGAAGGGGCGTCATCGTGTGGGTCATCGGGAGGTGGCTTGTAGCCATGCGCGATGACGAAGATCTCGGTGGACTCCTTACGCGAGGCCTCTGGCTTGAAGGGCTTGACCCGCTCGAATCGCTCACGCGTAGTCGCAAGAAGCTGCGGCATCGCAGATCCTTCGAGCAACTTCATCACAAGCACGCCGCCTGGCTTGAGCCAACGCGGACAGAGATCCAACGCCAGTTCGCACACCGCCAGACTGCGGAAGTGATCAGTGTCGCGGCTTCCGGTCGTTGAAGGCATCATGTCCGAGAGCAACACATCAAATTGCATCTCCGCCGGGACGCCAGCGCCTTCGGGGTCTTCCGCGTTGCCCTCCAAGGCCGTGACGTTCTCGGGCAAGCCACCCGACACAGGCTGAAGGTCAATGCCCCATCCACGGCCTTTCGGTCCGATACGTTCAGCGATGACCTGCAACCACGAACCCGGCGCGCATCCAAGGTCGAGCACCTGATCGCCCTTCTTTAGGACACCGCGGCGATCATCAATCTGCTTGAGTTTGAACGCCGCTCGCGAGCGATAGCGTTTCCGCTTTGCCTCACGGGACCAGTGATCGTGAATCTCTCGCTCGGCCATCGGATGCGCGTCAAGTCAGGCTCAACTGACCCCCACGCGCCGTTTCAACGATGCGCTCGGCCACCTGCACCGCTAGCGAGCCAGCCTCGGCATCAACTGGCGGTCGCTCGCCGGTTCGCACACTGCGAAGAAAGTCCTCGGCCTGCAATTTGAGCGGCTCGGCATCTTCAATCTCAAGATCTTCGAACTGCACGAGATCGAGATAGTTCACGTTGCTGAGATCCTCACCGGCGGCGAGTTGTGTTCGCAGCGCAGCGATTTGTTCTGCGTTGGCAGCCTTGCGAATGACCTTCACCGTCCGCTCCACAAAGTCGGCCGAGATGTAGATGTCCTCGGAGATGATCCGGAGTGTTCGCTCGGTCTTCATCGCCAGACGCGACGCCGTGATATTTGCAACGCACCGGTGTCCGTCTGCTGAAGCGGGATAGGTCATCCTGACATTGCACACATCTTCGGCTTCGCCAAGTACTGCCACGGCGCTTGCCTGCACATCTTCTGGCGCCTCGCCAACGAGCATCGTCAGCAGGTCGAGATCGTGAATCATCATGTCGAGCACGACGCCGACGTCCACGCTCCGGAATGTCATTGGGCTGATTCGATGCAACTCAAGATGCCGGGGATTCAACTCACCAAGTGACTTGATCGCCTGCATGACCGGGTCATACCGAACCACGTGTCCCACCTGAAGCGCCACGCCTGCAGCGCCCGCGGCAGCAGCAATCGCGGCGGCATCTTCGGCCGTCGGCGCCAGCGGCTTTTCGATCAGGCAGGCGACACCCGCAGTAAGCAACTGCTCTGCCGCAGCGCGGTGGTGAATTGTCGGCGTTGCGATCGTGACGGCATCAACGCCGTGCGCGAGCAGTTCTTCGATCGAAGCAAACGCCTCGCCGCCCCACTCCTCGACGATGTTCGCGGCCCGGCCGGCGTCGTGGTCAACCACCCCGACCAACTCGGCACCGGACATTTGAGCGTACACGCGAGCATGGTGACGGCCCATGCGACCGACGCCGATCACGGCGCAGCGAAGTGTCTTGTCTGTCATCACAACTCTCCCGATTCAGCCGGACATGGTAAACACCACAGGGCGATGCCGCGATCAATCTCCGAATTCCTCGCGATCCATCCGAGCTCGAAATGCCGCATCCCGCCTCACACGATCCAGGCGGGCTCGAGCGGCCCACCCACTCTCCGAGAGGAGGTCCTGGGCTGAGCGTCCAACTTGCACGAGAAACCAATACCAAGGCAGTATCGACACAATCAAGAACACCATGCCGATCATCCCGATGGGGCCGTCCGGTATGACAAGCCGAGACTCAGGGAACGGCATGATCCACGTAAAGATGCCAACTGGAATTGCCAAGAATGCGAGGGTCGTCAGTCGCCGGGAGGTGTACAGCAACTCCACTTCGCGAGCGATCGATGCCAGCGTGGCAAGAAAGAGCATTGCGCCAACAATTCCGACGAACTGCAATACAACCGACTCCCACTGGTTGGCTGCCGGGTCCGCTGCAGACCACAAACCGAGTGGCCACAACAGCAGGCCAATGCGTGCGCCCCACCGCACCATGATCCAAGCGGGCCGCTCTCGATCCAAACCCGCTGGCGTCAAGGCCCATGCCGCAATTGCAACAGCCGCCGCAGTTATCGCCAGCGCCTTGCAATACTGGGCACGCGGCAACTCGATCATCGAAATGATGCCGATGACTCCAACAGCTATGACGCCCAGAAGCACGGTCAACATGGCACCACGAAATACAAGCGAGCACCGCCATTGATTGGTGATTCGTATCGATATTTCGCCAGCCGCCAAAATCGTCGGTCGGGACTTGGTCACGTGTCCCTCGGTTCGAGGGCTTGGCGGAACGCTTCCGCACTCGGGGCACGGCTGCATCGGCGGTAAGCCACGCATGGAGTAGCCGCACGACTGGCATGTGGCGCCGGTCATCCTTGATCCGGAATCGAGCCCACCCATGTCCGCCGGTGTTTCGGGTGGAGGTGGGAGCTTCTGGGCACACTCACGGCACATAGCACCGAGCGGTAGTCCGGGAGTCGGTGTGCCGCACTTCACACAGGCCATTCCGGAAGTTGAGCGATCCGGCACAGGTGCGTTGGATGTTTGTACTTGCCCGCATTCGGGACATGGCCGCGCCGAGTGCAATCTGCGAAGGTCGTACCCGCACTTCGAACACAGACGCGGCTCCAGGTTTGGACCACTACCACTGTATTTGAATGGGTCTATCGGGGGCACGTGTCCTCCCGCCGGGTCATGCCGTTGCGGATGCCCTGTTGGCCAGCACGTGCGATACAGCACTTCGGAACATCTGTAGGCCGGGTGGTTCGTTGGTTGGTGGTGTCATACGAGTCCATGATGGATGCTGCGACCAATGGAGATACCGCTCGGGATGTGGCATCAGTCCCAGAACTAATCCCGTGTGATCGCAAACACCCGCGACGCGTCCAAGCGACCCGTTCGGGTCGTCGCCAGCGGCGTACCGCACAGCAATGCACTCGTCCGCGCTCAGTCGCGCCAACGTCGCGTCACTTGTATGAAACCGACCCTCACCGTGCGCAATAGGCAACACCGCGGCTGCACCGCTTGATTCCAGACCCTGCGTCCAGATGCACTTCGAAGAGGGATACTCCACACGAACCCACCGATCAACAAAACGTCCACCGTCGTTCTCTAGAAGCGCCGCCTCGGTCGTGGCTGGTGCATCGGGGCGTGGGCCGGGAAGCAGTCCTGCCTGCACGGCGATTTGGAAACCGTTGCACGGGGCAATCATCGGAACTCCACGGTCGACGGCGGCGTGAAGGCGATCAAGAACGGTGGCGCGAAGCATCACCGCCAAGATTCGTCCAGCCGCGATGGCATCGCCATATGAAAAACCGCCGGGCAGCCCGATCAGGTCGAATTCATCGATGCGCGATGGATCCGCTGCAATCTCGTTGAGATGCATCCGCACCGCGTCTGCGCCCGCAAGATCAAAAGCTTCTGCAAGCTCAAGGTCGCAGTTGATTCCGGGGGCGGTCAATACGAGTGCTCGCGGTCGCATAATGGCATGATATGCGAAGAGACCCACGTGCCTCGCGAGTCATAGTTTCAGTCCATGCCTCCAAGCCGAGTACAACTCGGACACCGGCAAGTTGAGTTCGCCAAGGGTTAGGGTCGGTGACTCGGTCACGGTTCCGATGACACAGAATGGATGCTCGCAAAGCCGCTCGGCAACTGCGTCCACATTGTCCGGGCGAACCTCAAGCAGATATCGAGATGGCGTTTCAGCAAAGCACGCCGTCACCAAATCGTGCTCGCCAGCGATTGCTGCCGCGTCGAGAGAAAGCCCAAGTCCACCAGCGCCCGCCATCTCAGCAGCGGCAACAAGTAGCCCGCCCTCACTGCAGTCGTGCGCCGCGGCCACCAGACCGTCTGCAATGATCGTGGCAACAGCGCGGGCCCGGCTCGCGCCGGCATTGATATCCGTCACTGGCAACGCAATCTGTCCCGGTGCATCTGGCGCCACACGAAGTAGGTGGCTTCCGCCGATGTCTCCTGTCGTCTCGCCCACAAGCAGTACGACATTGCCACATTGCTTGGCATCCATAGTCACACAGCGATTGATGTCCGGGACGATGCCAAACCCACTAATGAGCATGGTCGGAGGAATATGAATTGTCTCGCCCGAGTCGGTGGTGAATTGATTGTTGAGCGAGTCTTTGCCGCTGATGAACGGTGTTTGGTACGCCAATCCTGCATGCAGACACCCAACAGAAGCGCGAACCAACTCTGCCATCCGCTGAGGATTCTCACATCCGGGCCAGCAGTAATTATCAAGAATGGCGATGCGTTCCGGATTGGCGCCGACGCACACCAGATTGCGGACACACTCATCCACAGCAGCCAAAACCATGAGGTATGGGTCATCGCACCATCCGGTCGCCAGCCCGGTCCCGATGGCAAGGCCACGCGTTGAACCACGGACAGGTGTAATGACCGCGGCATCGCCGGGCCCGTCGCCGCCTGGGCCAACGAATGGCTTAACGATAGTGCGACCTTGTACTTCGTGGTCGTACTGCCGAACGATGTCCTGCTTGGACGCGATGTTTGGATGCGAGAGCAGCGCGACGAGTGTCTCGGCGATATCAGTTTCACTACGAGATGACGGCGTAGTCGCTGCGGTAATGGAAGGCGTCCATGCCGCTTCGCGGACGCGGCCGGGAAGTCCCTCATGCATGAATTCCATCGAGAGTCGTCCGATTTCATCGCCGTCATACTTGAGGATCAGCGAGCGATCCTCGGTCCCGAACGTACCGAGGTCACACCATTCCACTTCGTGCGCTTCACAGATGGCCGCGAGTATCTCGAGCCGATCCTCTGGAACAGCCAGAACCATGCGTTCCTGCGCCTCGCTGATCCAGATCTCGGTCGGCGTCAGACCGGCATATTTCAACGGCGCGCGGTCCAGATGAACTTCACCGCCGAGTTGCTCGCCCATCTCACCAACGGCGCTGCTGAAACCACCTGCGCCGCAATCAGTGATGGCGCTGAAGAGGCATCCGTCTTCATGATCACGAGCGGCCAAGATCGCATCGAGCACTTTCTTCTCGGTGATCGGGTTGCCGATCTGAACGGCGTGCGAAAACTCGTCCGCGTGCGTATCCGTGAGTTCCGCCGACGAGAAGGTGGCGCCGTGGATGCCATCACGTCCTGTCCGGCCTCCCATTGCGATGATCCTGTCCCCAGGTTGAGGATCGCCCGCAACACGATCCCTCGGCATAACCCCGACGCAGCCGCAGTACACCAGCGGGTTCCCAATATGGCCCTCGTCGAACCAGACAGTCCCATCCAGGGTGGGAATTCCCATCCTGTTGCCATAGTCACGAACGCCTTCGACCACGCGAGAAAGAGTACGCCGCGGATGCAAGCATCCCGCTGGAACTTCTTGCGTATCAAGCGGTGCCACACAGAAGACGTCTGTTGCGGCAATCGGACGTGCCGCCAAGCCCGTGCCGATGACATCACGAATGCAGCCACCAATCCCGGTTGCGGCGCCGCCGTATGGCTCGAGCGCTGACGGGTGATTGTGCGTCTCGACCTTGAAACACACGGCGTTCTCTTCGTCGAAGCCGACGATGCCGGCATTGTCGACAAACACCGAAAGGCACCAATCGGACAACCCCTCATCCATAAGCCGATGTGTCGCAGCCGCAACCGTCGACTTCAAGAGATTGTGAATCCGAAGGCGGCCGTCTGGAAGCCGCTCGGCTCCGGGAATCTCGTCGGCTCCGGGAAGCTCACCTTCGTAGTCGATCGTGGCCTTGAGCGTCTTGTGAACACAGTGCTCCGACCATGTCTGCGCAATAGTCTCCAACTCAATCTCTCGCGGTTCGCGGCCAAGCCCGATGAAGTGGTCTCGCACCGCCTGCATCTCGCCGAGCGAGAGGAACAAGTGGGCGTCCCGGCTGAGTTTCTCCATCGACGCTTCGTCAAGGTTCCGAAGTGGTACCTCACGCACAGTCATATCGTGGGCGTGGCCATGAGGAAGCGCATCTGGGTGTGAGGCGCCGACATGAACATCGTGGATGAGTGGATTTGCCAAGCACGTCGAGGCAATCACGCGGCCTTCCTCGTCACCAACACCGTGCATGTCGTATCTGACGGCGGTTCGAACCCGAACAGTCGTATCGACAAGCGAGTCGATGGCGGCTTCAACGGCTTCGGCTTCAGGATCCATCACGCCTGGAAGCGGATGCACTTCGATCAGCGCTGTCGCGAGCGGAGCCGCTGCGCCGATGACAACCCGATCGGTCACCGGATGAGCAAGTAGCTCCTCGGCGATGCGAAGAACGTCCGACTCATCAAGATCACCTTCGATGAGATAGACATTGGCAGTCTCAATGGCAGTTGGAACTGCAGTTCGATCAATCGACTTGATACTGGCTACCGCAGCACGTCCAGCCGGATCGCCTGCTTCGGTTCGCGGTCGTACTTCCACTCGATGCACGCTCACATCAGTTCTCCTGCTGCATCATCTCTGCCTGCTGCTTTGCCAGCATGTCGCAGCGTTCATTGTCCGGATGACCGGTATGACCTTCCACCCAGTTGTACGACAACACAAGCCGCGCTCGTTCCACATCGAGGAGCCGCCAAAGGTCATCGTTCTTGACAGGTTTACGCGACGAAGTTCGCCACCCCCGCCGTTTCCAGTTATCCAACCACTCACCCAGTCCCTTCAGGACATATTGGCTGTCTGCCGTCAACTCAACATGGCTGCCATCGGGCAGTGCCTGAAGGCCCTCGAGGACCGCGCGAAGTTCCATGCGGTTATTCGTGGTGGTGGCCTCGCCACCCACCAAGACGGTTTCGTCTCCACCATCGGTGGGCCTCAGGATGCACGCCCAGCCACCTGGTCCGGGGTTTCCAAGGCAAGCCCCATCGGCATGGAGCTCGACATGAACACTTGTCTGGGTCAACGAGGGGCCTCCATGGAGGGTGGCAGTCTATTCAGAATCCCCAAAATGGGGGGATCATCCACAAAACCTACCTCCAGGGCCCTATAAAGCCATAATCCGCCCAAGCCCATGTGAACCAATCCACCACTTATCCACAAGTTGGCTGGGCAAAAAGCCGCCGCACATCTTCGGCAAAGTCCGATATCACATGTACTTGTGTGTCCGTATCGGTCCAGTCCGCCCTGCCCTCCAGCGGCCTTGTGAGGGCCTCGGATGCTTGGGACAGGGCCGCAACTGGTTCCACCTGGACCCTCCAACCTTGCCAGAATCGCCCGTCCTGATACACTACTCGGCTCGCCTGATTGGCGACAACGGAGTTCCCATGCCCACGATCAACCAACTCGTTCGCAAGCCCAGACGAAGCCCGAAGGCCAAGTCCTATGTCCGTGACCTTGCGGCATGTCCTCAAAAACGAGGCGTGTGCCTGCAAGTCCGCACAGTGACTCCGAAGAAGCCAAACTCGGCACTTCGAAAGGTCGCTCGTGTTCGCCTCTCGAATGGCAAGGAAGTCACCGCCTATATCGGCGGCGAAGGACACAACCTTCAGGAGCACTCGATCGTTCTGGTTCGTGGCGGCCGAGTCCGTGACCTTCCCGGCGTCAGGTACCACGTTGTTCGTGGCAGCCACGACACGCTGGGGGTGGACGGTCGAGCCAAGGGACGCTCCAAGTACGGAACCAAGCGACCCAAGAAGTAGGGTCGACAATCAAAGCATTCACCACTTGAATGCAGGCAAGTAACCGGCGAGGCTCGACCCCCGCCAGTGAACACAGTGCCCGAACATCGGGCGGATGAGCCAGAAGGAGGTCAGTCATGGCCGGTCGGATCACAGCATCAGAAAAGCAACTTCAACCGGATCCCCGATTCGGTGACAAGGTTCTCGCCAAGTTCATCAACTGCGTCATGCTCGACGGCAAAAAAGCCGTCGCGCAGCGTGTTGTTTACGAGGCGCTCGACAAGATGAAGAAACGCATGGAAAAGGACAAGCGGGAAGGCATGCCGGACACGGCGATCGACGCATTCCGCCGAGCGATTGACAACGTCAAGCCGAACGTCGAAGTTCGTTCCAAGCGAGTCGGTGGTGCCAACTATCAGGTGCCAATGCCAGTCACGCAGCGACGCCGTCAAAGCCTAGCCTTCCGCTGGATTATCACGGCGGTTCGTTCCGAGAAGGGAAAGCCCCTGGCCGATCGATTGGCCAAGGAACTCTATGACGCCGCCAATGGCGAGGGCAAGGCTTGCAACACCCGCGAGCAGACCCACCGCATGGCCGAGGCCAATAAGGCGTTCTCGCACTTCGCTTGGTAGCGAAGCGGGATACATAAGATCGATTCCAGCGAGCCGCGGACCACTCCGTGGCTCGCTGTAGCATCTACGACATGAGTGGCGATCGATACCACCGTCAAAAACTCCTACCCGACATCGGCGAGGCTGGGCAGCGTGCGCTCGGCGAGGCTCGTGTCTTGATCGTCGGCTGCGGCGCACTCGGGTGTGGTGTGGCGGACTTGCTTGCCAGGGCAGGCGTCGGAACACTTCGAATCGTTGATCGTGATGTTGTCGAGGAAACAAACCTGCAGCGGCAGGTGCTGTTCGATCAGGCCGACGCCGATGCCAGCCGACCCAAGGCTGTGGCGGCGGCTGAACGCGTTCGAGAGATCAACCCCGCCATCACCATAGAAGCCATCGTGGACGACTTCCGCGCCAGCAATGCCGAACACATTGCGTCTGATATGCACCTGTTACTCGACGGCCTCGATAACTTCGCCACGCGGTATCTGCTCAATGATCTCGCAGTGAAGTTGCGTATCCCATACATCTATGCGGGCGCCGTGGGAACCGGTGGGCTTGTCATGCCGATCCTTCCTCGCGGAGGAGGCCGATCACAATCCATCGTATGGGACGAGTCACTGACAACACCCTGCCTGCGATGCGTGTTCCCGCAACCTCCACCAGCCGGATCGACACCGACATGTGACACTGTCGGCGTGATGGGCCCAACGATCGCAGCTGTCACCGCCCAACAGGCCGCCATCGCTATGTCGCTGATCGTGGGTCGACTGCAAGGCTTTGATCGCTCCATGCACTCCATCGATCCGTGGCGAGGGGAAGATCGGCGCACTGAGACAGGTGCGCCGCGGGATGACTGCCCGTGTTGCAAAAACCACATCTTCGATTGGCTCAGCGGAGCCAATGAACTGCACGAAGAGGCGCTCTGCGGCCGCAATACAGTTCAAGTGCTCCCAACGGGAGTCGATTCGGTGGATCTCGGAGCACTCGCACAGCGACTCCAGGCACACGGGAGTGTGGTCCACGCCGACGGCGCAGTTCGGGTCGACTTGGAGCAGGAAGGCGTACGGCTCACGGTCTTCGAAGACAGCCGCGCGCTTGTCGGAGTTGGTGATCCGATTCTCGCCCGAACGCTGTATGACCGCTTCGTGGGTTCGTGACCACTACCATTCTCCGTATGAACCCAACACTCGACCAAATGCACGCGCATCGCTCGATTCGAAAATACACGAGCGAGGCGATATCTGATTCCGATCTTGGCACAGCTGTCGAAGCGGCGCAGCAAGCCGCAACGAGCGCGAACATTCAGGTGTACAGCGTGATCCGCGTTACCAAGACGGAATCACTTCAGAAACTCGTTGAGTTGACCGGTGGTCAAGAGAAGGTTGCCCAAGCAGGAACATTCCTTGTTATCTGTGGCGATATGCGGCGGCATCGCCTGCTCGCAGAGGCCGCCTCTGAGCAGTGCACTGAAAACTTGGAGTCCTTCCTGTTGTGCGTCGTCGACGCATCGCTCTTCGCGCAAAACCTCGCCCTTGCAGTTGAATCGCTCGGATGGGGCACGTGCTTCATCGGCGGCTTGCGCAACGATCTCCAGGCCGTTGGTGAATTGCTCGATCTTCCCAAGGGTGTCTATCCGCTCTTTGGCCTGTGCATCGGCCGCGCCGACGAGTCGCCGTGGCAACGTCCCCGCCTTCCAATCGACGCCGTACTGTTTGACGATCGGTACCCCGACGATGCGGCAATGCTTGGAATGATGAAGGCGTATGACGACGATATGGCGGCGTACTACGAGAAGCGTGGCGCCTCCGGTCGCCGCTGGATCGGGCAAATGGAGCAGTTCTTCGCCTCTCCTCGCCGGACCGGAGATCGCTCATATTATGAATCTCAAGGAGCTTCTCTCGGGTAGTGCTATGCCATTACAGACACTCGCGGTAGGCTTCGGTCCAACTGGAGATTCTCCCTATGTCGATGACCCGACGAACTGTTGTACAAACTGCCGCCCTCGCACCACTGATCTTGCCCGCCGCATCATGGGGCCGCGTGCTCGGAGCTAACGACAGGCTCAACATGGCCGTCATCGGAACGGGGGGTATGGGAACAGGCCATCTCAGCCAATTGGTTGATCGTGCGGGGGACGAGAACATCGTTGTATCCCAAGTCTGCGATGTGTACCGCCGGCGGCTTGAGCGGGCTGCGAAAATTGCGTCTCTGCCTACGGGCAAAGCAACGATGGAGTACCGCCGGGTTCTCGACGACCCGGACATCGAAGCAGTTGTCATTGCCACGCCCGATCATTGGCACACCAAGATTGCCGTCGAAGCCATGGAGGCCGGCAAAGATGTGTACTGCGAGAAGCCACTCTCGCACACCATTCCCCAGGCACTCGCTTGCCGCGACGCCGTACACCGAACAGGACGAACGTTGCAGGTCGGACCACAGGGAACAAGCAACGGAAACTTCTGGGCCGCCCGGCGGGCCATCGCCGAGGGGCGTATCGGCAAGCCCACGTGGAGCCAAGGGGCCTATTGCCGCAACTCGCGTGGCGGTCAGTTCAACTGGCACATTGACCCGGACGCAGGACCACAGAACGCACGTGATCAGGCTGGCTATGTGTGGTGGGATCAGTGGCTGGGGCACAAGCATGGGCTCGCACCGAAGATCGACTGGAACGCAGACCACTTCTTTCGCTTTCGCAAGTACCTCGCCTACAACGGCGGTCTGGCGACCGACCTGCTCTACCACCGACTTGCACCCCTGCTCCTGGCAATCGAAGGGCTGGACGGCGCGTATCCGAAGCGAGTCGTTGCCAGTGGGGGTCGATATCTCGAAAAGGATGAACGAGACATCCCCGACACCTTCTTCATGATGGTGGATTACCCGGGCGAGCACACGGTATGCCTCTCAAGCGTCATGACCAACAACGACACGTGGCCGAGCGTCATCCGCGGCCAGTACGGCACCATGCAGTTCGGCGAGGGCATCACGATCAATGAGCAGGCGCCCTGGTGGGAAGAATTCCGAACCGCCAACAGCATTGCTTCCACGGCATCCGATGATGGGCATGGCGGCGAGAAAGTGCTGCCCAAACCGGGCCATGCGACGGTTTCTCTTCCGGGCGAGGAACGCCGTGATCACATGGGCAACTTCCTTGATGCTGTCAAAAAGGGCGATCCACTCGCCTGCAATGTCGATCTTGGATGCGCCACAATGGTCGCCATCGCCATGGGGGTGGCTGCGTGGAAGGACGATCGGGTCCTCCGATGGGATCCGGGCCGCGAGGCTGTTTATTCGACCTGACAAGGCCTGAACTTGCTGCCAGAAACCAACGTAGCCTCTTTGAGGCAGTCTGCGCCGGCCGAAGGGGGTAGGATTGCCGCTGTCAGTTTCTAGGGGGACTCATCCACCTCGTGTTCAGGAGACACAACATGCGAATTCCAATCACCATGGTCGCCATCGGCGGCCTCGGCATTGCCGCAGCCACACTCGTTGCTGATGCCGTCGATCAGGCAAATACCCAGATCGATACACGTGTTGCCGCGACCAGTGGCAGCAAAAAATCGGACTTCCCGAAGTTCGACTCCGTCGTCAAGGACACCTATAAGAAGGTCGTCTCAACGGCTGACGGCAAGCCGGGCATGTACACGCTGTATATCGATCACAAGAGTGGCGATGTGCTGGCCGAACTGCCACGGAACTTCGGCAAGCAGAACATCTTCTTCGCATACACCATTTCCGGTGGTATTCCGACCGCCGGCGTCCAAGCGGGCGACATGTATGCCAAGTGGAAGAAGTTCGGCAAGCGCCTGGCGCTCATTCAACCGAACTATGCGGTTCGATCGAGCGGCGACAAGCAGTCAAGAGCCGGTACCAAACGCGTCTTCACCGATCGCGTAATTCTCGATGTGCCGATCAAGACCATGGGCCCTGGCGGCGGACCCGTCATCGATCTCTCTGATCTGCTTGTCAAGCAGTCGAGCAAGTTCTTCGGAGGAATGACCAGCGGTGCCAACACGAGGCTCGCGATTATTGAGAAGGCCAAAGCCTTCCCGAACAACATCGAACTTGCATTCCAGATGCCCCTCCGCGGCGGCAAGCTTGGAACGCTGGCCTACTCCATTGCGGAGATTCCAGAGAACACCGGCTACAAACCACGACTAGCCGACGAGCGCGTCGGATTCTTCACGACAGCGCACCGTGATATTGGTGACGCCTCCAAGGAAGATCCGTGGATTCGCTACATCAACCGATGGAATATCCAGAAGGCCGATCCAAAGCTCAAGATGAGCCCGCCCAAGAAGCCCATCGTCTTCTACATCGAGCACACAACACCCGTGCGGTACCGCCGCTGGGTCCGCGACGGCATTCTTGAATGGAATAAGGCCTTTGAAAACGTCGGTATCGTCAACGCGATCGAGGTTTACCAGCAGGACGCCGACACCGGCGCCCACATGGAGAAGGACTCCGAGGATGCTCGGTACAACTTCTTCCTCTGGACCAATGCCGATATGGGCTTTGCCATCGGCCCCAGCCGCGTACATCCCAAGACAGGCGAGATTCTCGACGCCGACATCGTGATGGACGAAGGGTTCATCAACGGCTGGTCGAAAACGTGGAAGGACCTCGTTCCTGAGACAGCGCTTGAGGGCTGGGGCCCTGAATCCCTCGCTTGGCTCGCTGAGCGACCGGAATGGCATCCTCGCGTGCTGCTTGCAAGCCGCTCAAAGCGAAGTGACGTCCGTCAACAGATCAACCGCGAGTCGATGCTTCGCGCCTCGGGCATGCTGCCCGGCTTTGCATCTCCAACTGTCAAAACCGATCTCATTGGCGATGAGCAGTTCGATGGCCTCATTGGCCGCGTGAGTCAGGTGAACGGCAACTGCCGTCATGCCGCGTGCAAGGCAATGGAAGTCGCGATGGTTCGACTCAACCCCGAACTCATCATGAATCTGAACAAGCCAAGCAAAGCCATGGCAGATTCCAACGATCCCGTCTCGGGCATCTGGTATGGGACCATGGAAGCGACCGGCCCAGACGGTGAAAGTCAATCCATGGCCCTCACCCTTGAACTGACAATGGACAAGGACAATGCTGTCGAGGGCTCGGTTGATATGGACCCGGTGGGATCGTTCGAACTTGTGGGCGAGTGGGCCCCAGTTGAACACCGCCTGACACTCAATGCCGCAGACGAGGAAATGCAATCCCCGCCACTTGTTCTCACAATCGAGGACGGCAAGATGACTGGTGGCGTCACCGATGGCCCAATGTCAATGGTATTGACTGCAACTCGGTCCAACAGCGACGGCGTTGCGAAAGGTGAAGAGGCAGAAGACACCGCCGATGACGACGGTGACCTCGCCGCAGATGACGAAGACACCGAAGAAGTCGCCGATGCTGACGAGGACTCAGATGATGCTGAGGAAGACTCCGAGAAAACAGCAGAGAAGGGCTCCAAGGATGGGGAGCAGTATCTCGACGGTGTCCCGGAAGAATTTATTGGTCCGCTCTTGAAGGAAGTTGTCATGCATGAAGTCGGGCATACGCTCGGACTGCGTCACAACTTCAAGGGCAGCACGATTCACACGCTTGCCGAAATCAACTCTGATGACTTCGAAAGCAATGCCCACTCGGGCTCGGTGATGGACTACCTCCCCATCAACATCAACTATGAACTTGGCGAAAATCAGGGCGACTGGACGCAGATGTCGATCGGCCCCTACGACATGTGGGCAATCGAGTACGGCTATATCGATCGCAAGCCTGAGAAGGTTCTCAAACGCGTCTCCAACCCCGAACTCATCTACGCAACCGACGAGGACACTTGGGGACCCGATCCCCGCGCTCGTCGTTTTGACAACGGTGAGAACCCGCTCACGTTCGCGGAGTCGCAGATCGGTCTTGCCAATCATCTCCGAGAGCAGATTCTCGAAGATATGGTCGAAGATGGCGAGAGTTGGGCAGAGGCGCGCAAGGCCTACGATATGTTGCTCCACAAGCATCTCGGCGCCATCAACATCGCGTCGAACTGGATCGGCGGCAGTTATCTCAACCGCGACAAGAAGGGCGACAAGGGTGACCGTGAACCCATCACCCCGATTGAAGCTGACATGCAGCGGCGAGCCATGAAGATCGTGCTCGACAACACCATGCGGGATGATGCCTTCGGCCTATCCCCGAAACTTCTCCGCCGCATGACGGTCGACAAGTGGTGGGATGATGGCGGGCAACGCTACATCTTCGAGGACGAGACCTATCCAGTCCACGACAAGATCGCAGGCATCCAGGCGATGGCAATGAACAGCATCTTGAATCCTCAAACGTTGAACCGCGTCTACGACAATGAGTTCCGCGCCGAAGAGGAAGAGGATGTCCTGACCGTTCCCGAAGTACTTGCCACGGTGCGGGATGCAGTGTGGGGCGAACTCGACGGTGGACCCCAGGGTTCGTACTCAGCGAGGTCGCCCTATATCACCAGTCTTCGCCGCAACGCCCAACGGGAGCATCTCGGTCGACTCATCGATCTGAGCATGCCAACGGGAAGTGGTTGGTATACGGCTCCGGTCTCAAACCTCAGCCGTATGCAGCTCCGTGAACTCAAGGGAACGATCGACAGTGCCATGCGGCGAAAAGGATCAGATCTCGATCCATACTCACGAGCACACCTCGCCGAAGCGAGTTCGCTCATTGATCGAGCCCTCAATGCTCAATACCTTTACAACACCGACGACATCAGTGCCGGCGGTGGCGGAATCATGTTCCCATTCATGGGACAGCCCGCCGATGAGATCACATCGAACTGACACCCGTCTTCTGACGGTAGATGAGGCAGCGGGCTCACCTCTTGGTGAGCCCGCTGTTCTTTTCCTAAAATCAATCTCACGATATCTTGCCTGCATGAGCACCACGCTGATCGCCGGTATTCCAAGCGCCAACGACACGCTGTTTCACGCCATTCGATTCGGCGCAGGCGATCCCGCCGCCCTGATTGACTTCGGAAGTGAACGGCTTCTCATCATCCGCGACATTGAAATGGACCGCGCTCGAAAGAGCGCTCGAGTCGATCGAGTTGCGTGTCCAGCGGACTTTGCGCCTGAGGGCGGCCTTTCCGGAGATCGGGAAACCGCTACAGCCCAAGCCGCCGCTGAGGCGATTCGCCGGTCTGACATCGCCGAGGTCACCGCCGACCGGACGCTGCCCCTATCGTTTCTCGCAGCGCTTCGCGATTCGGGTATTAAGACAATGTACGACCAAGATCTTGGCGTCACATCACGGCGAAGCAAGGATGCGGAAGAACTCGATGCGCTGCGCACCGCGCAAGCCGACACCCAGACGGCCATCGCCACAGCATGCGAGACGATTGCGGCAGCATCACCGGATGCCCAAGGGCTCTTAATGCGTGATGGTGACGTCCTGACGGCCGAGCGAGTCAGAACGCTTATCGACATCTGCCTACTTGAGCGGGGCTACGAGAACCCGACCTGCATTGTCGCGGGCGGTCCACAGGGTGCCGATTGCCACAACCACGGTCATGGCGCACTCCGCACCAGCGAACCAATCATTATTGATGTCTTTCCGCGATCAAAGTCCACGCGGTACAACGGAGACTGCACCCGGATGGTCGTACATGGCGAGGTTCCACCCGCCGTCGAGCGGATGCACGCGGCCGTGCTCGCAGCAAAGATCGCCGGCGAGAACGTGGCCAAGGCCGGCATCACCGGTGAAGCCGTCAACGCGGCAACCACCGCAGTCATTGTGGAGCACGGCTACGAGCTCGGCTTGCCCGAAGAGGGCGCAGACCCCGGACGCGTCGCCATGGTGCATGGGACAGGTCACGGTGTGGGACTGGCGGTGCACGAACCACCACTCCTTGATCGCGGCGGTCCCCCCCTTGTTGCAGGCGACGTCATCACGATTGAGCCGGGGCTCTATGGCCCGGCCGTCGGCGGACTTCGACTCGAGGATATGGTCGTCGTCACCGAGGACGGATGCGAAGATCTCGGCTCGGGCCTACAACTTGCCCTGACCTGGGGCTGAGTTCACGAGTTACGCAGCGTCCGGCATGACCGGTGGCATTGGAACCGCGAGCATTTCCGCAACGGCCCTCACCATCTCAGACTCATCAACTGTGGTTTGATCGTCGTGATTAACAATGCCGACAATTGCCACAAGCAGCCGCTTTCGCTCTGCAAATGACAGAGTACGAAGCTCGTGAACCGCGGTATTTATTCCTTTGATCGACATTGTTGCCAACCCGCCTTCCGGCGCGGATATTCCCAGCGCATCGCACGCCTTCTGAACAGCTTCGCCGGCAACTTTCCGGTCCTCTGTTCCCGCCACTGCCGTCACGGACAACATCACAATCACTGATTGTGCAACCGACTTCACCGTCGCGTGAGTTCGATGGCTGGCAGACCCGGATCGATCAAGCATTGCGTCAACCAGAATAGTGACAATCCACTCGAATCTGCTGACATGATTGTCTGCCGCAACCAACGCCTCGACTAAGGCCTGCAACTCGTTTGCCTGACTTGGTGAGAGTGACTGCAACGCCGGGGATGTAAGATCTAGCAGTGGCACTCTCGCAGCCACGTCGAGCGCCTTCAGCATGGGAACCATCCGCTCCACACGAGTAACTTCCTCGTCGGGCAACATCGATCGAACCGCCTCCATTTGCACTTTGGCTGCAGCGTTGTCGGTCCCCCCTTCCACCATGAGCATAGACGCGATCAGGGCACGAGCCGACCGGGGCGATCTCGCAGCCAATCGCAGGTCATCTGGAATGCTGTTGAGAATCTGACGAGTCCACTCCATCGATATTGCGTCAAGCTCACCGGCATGCGCAAGCGAATCCTGAATGCGTCCGATCGTCACAGCGCCAACCGCTGCGCCGACTACTGCGGCTCCAACACTCGATTTCTCACTTGGGGTGGGCGTTGAAGGCTCAGCAATGATGCGAGTGGGCGTCATATCGGGATCGCCGGTTGAACCCGTGATCCTCCGAACGCGCTCCGTAAGCGGCGGGTGCGTAGCAAACACCGCCGGCATCGCCTGCGAGAAGAACATGTGATTGAACTGACTGGCCTCAGTGACAAATCGGGGCTTCGCGGTCGATCCGCCAATGCGTTTGAGTGCCCCGGCGATGCCCTCTGGGTTTCGGGTGTACTGCACCGCAGATGCGTCGGCAAGGAACTCCCGCTGCCGGGAAACTGCTGCCTGAATAAGCCTTGCCATCAATGTGCCGAGAAACCCTACGGCTGCAACCAGCGCCCCAAAGACGATAATGCCCAGCGCCAACGCTGCGCCGCCACCCTTGTCATTACTACTTCGCCGACCGCCGAAGAGCAGCGAGTACCCCACGACTCGAATCAACAACAGCCCCGTGATCCCCAAGACCATCACGCCTTTGATAATGGCGATCAGCCTCATGTTGAGACGCATGTCGCCATTGAAGACGTGACTGAACTCGTGTGCCACCACGCCCTGCAGTTCATCGCGGGGGAGTTCAATACACCCATGGGTCAACCCGATAGCAGCCTGATCCACCGTGTGCCCCGCGGCAAATGCATTGATTGAGTCGGACGGTATGGCGAAGACCGGCGGCACGGGGATGCCCGAGGCGATCGCCATTTCCTCAACTACATTGAGTGCTCTTCGCTCAGCCGGATTGCTTGTGTCCGGTTCAATCCGAACACCGCCGAGCATTTCCGCAACGGCTTCGCCGCCGCCTCGCAGTTGCATGTAGCGATAGAGAAATCCACCGCCGACTAGGACAAGCATGATTCCGAACGATATGAGTGCGAGGTCCAGATCCCACCAGGATCCGACCTCAAGTTCGGCCCACCGCTCGGCTTCGTTGTGGTGAATCGTCTGGCCCTGGCTCGCTGCCTCCCGATCCTGCACCTGCTCATAAATCCCGGCAGCCTGCACCGCCAGCATAGTGATGAAGTACAGGCCAATCGTCATGCCGACCAAACCAAGCACAAGCGACCAGATAAGCATGCCGGTCTTCTTGTGCGCGCGGTCCTGCGCCTCGAAGAAGTTCATGGTTTCACCCTCGTGTCAAGAATCAGGTGAACTGTACTTTCGGGGCAGCCTTCTCAGCCGCGTCCTCAATTTCAAACGAGGATGCTTCAGAGAAGTTGAACATGCCTGCAATGATGTTGGAGGGGAAAACCTCTCGCTTGGTGTTGTAGACCATGACCGAGTCGTTGTAGGCCTGCCTGGAGAAGGCCACCTTATTCTCGGTGCTGGTGAGTTCTTCCTGGACCTGCATCATGTTCGCGCTGGCCTTGAGATCCGGGTATGCCTCGACGGCCACATTCAGACTTCCAAGCGCGCTGGACAGTGCACCTTCCGCGCCGGAGAGACTCTTCATTGCAGCGCCATCGGTCGGATCAAGACCGACCGCCTTCGCGGCCGCCAAAGCTTGATTCCTCGCCTCGGTCACTGCTTCGAGCGTCCCAGATTCGTGCTTCATGTACCCCTTGGCGGTCTCGACCAGATTCGGAATCAGGTCGTACCGTCGCTTGAGTTGCACGTCAATTTGCGCCCACGCATTCTTGACTCGGTTACGCAGTGACACAAGGCCGTTGTAGATCCCGATGATCATGACAATCAGAACGAGTAGAAGCCCGCCAAGAACGATGAACACCATCGCAATCGCTGCGAGTGCCAACATGGGAGTCGTCAACATTTCAAATCACCTTTCTGCTCTGCACCTTACTGGGTCAACGATTTCATTGATCATCATTTTGCAGCAAGTACGACGGCATCATAGTGGCCGAGCCGTCAATCATCGCCGCCGGAACGTCATGAGATGACCCTGATGTCACAATACCGTGGATCAGAACGTCAGACTCCTGCGAATTCTCGCCTGGACGGCGGTACTTCCACCCTGTCCCGGGCTGGGCCGCGTTCTCAAGCATCGAGGAGTCGATGTAATATTCTTCAACCAGAACGTTCAGCGATTCGGGCCACGCCCCGTTGTCCGTCCTATAGGTCTGACAAGCCATTGCCAACGACTTGGCCTGCGTCTTGGCACGCGTAGTCTTCGCAACCTCTTGAGCACGCGTGATGGCCGGGAGGGTCACGGCGACTGCCATCGGGGCAACAAACGGAAGCATCGATACGATGTTTGCGGCGGCACCCGTGATCAAGACATTGATACTTGAGTCGGCCGATCCCGAGTAGACCAAATCATCACCATCGATCCGAGCGATCACAACACACGGGCTCGCACCAGCAATCAGATCGAAGTAGGGCGGCATCACCAATGGAATACCAGCAGTGGCATTTTCTCGCGGCCTTGTGTAGTTCGAGATCGCATTCATGATGCCGGTGGCGATGCCGTACCCGTCGGCAAGTTGACTGGGCAGATCGGTGAAACTCACCTGAACTGCTCCGATCCCATCACTCCCGACCGCACTGGCGAATCGAGGGTTGTTCAGAACGGACGTCGTGCCGTCAAGTTGACGGCAGGCAGCGACCATGGCCTGCGGTGTTAGCGTCGCAAGAAGCCAGTCGCCCTTCACAACAAGCGAGAGCTCCAAAGGAATCGGCACGCCGGGAAATGTCAGTGAGATGACCTCACCGCATTCGCGGTGAGACCAACTTGAGAGTTGCACGTAGCCCTGCGTCATCGGCATCGCCATAGCATTAACGCGTGCCGAGAGATTGCCCAACGATGTTGCCATCCCATCGGGATTTGACAAGTTGATCGCCGTAACCAAACTCGTGAGTCCCCCACCGCCGGTCGAAATCGACCGGTACACGACGAACGAGTCGCCGAGATAGTCGATCAATTCCGTCTTGATGTCCACTCCAAGCATCATCTTCGCCTGCTGACGAACCATGTCCGACGCTTTGATCGGCTTGCCGTCTGGATCCGCGCCCATGGGCGGTGCCATACTGTCAGCCATCATCAATATTCCGTCGAGGAATGTTACGAGGTTGAACCGGGTCACTTGCATATCTACTGCGTCGGTCGGAACGACCTTCAGATCGGCGGCTCGAACGCCTTCGGCCACGAGATCTGTTCCGAAATGCTTCCCGTAATTGGCAATGCGCCCGCCAAGGTGCATGTGATTCTCGCCTCGGCCCATCGCAAACTCGAGGCGTATCGCGTCCGGGCCCATGATGCCGAAGTTGCCCATCATCGCGGCGGCCTGGGGTTGGAACATTGCCGCCATGCCGAGAAACGGCTGCATGGCATTGAAGTCGATGATCCCGCCCATCAGTGGATCGACGCCGGCGGGCAGCCCACAGCCGGACCAATCAATGGACTCCATGTTCACATCACCATTGATCGCAAAGACAGCGCTGCCATCCTCGATGCCAAACAGCGTGGGCGGACCGTACTGTGAGGCCATGGTCATGAATCCGTCGCGTGTCTTCGATGGAGCGGTGCGCGCATTCGCCCCCTTCAGGGCTGCGTGCAAGCGATCCATGAGCACATCCGGCGATGCTCCAGCATTGCCTTTGGAGGAAACAGAGATCCCAAACGGCATCTGACCCTGTGGCACGCTCGGAACTGTCATCCGCACATCCAGTTCGCTCAGGATCACCGACGCTAGAAAATTGATGATCGCTGCGTCGTCATCGCCCACATCGGGGGGGAGGCTCAGGCCGTTCTTCTCCATCATGACCAGCGCGGCATGCAAATTCGCATCCTTGGGATTGGCCAAAATGCTGTCGACGCCCGCCGAGTAGAAGACTATTGCGTCAGTGACGGGGGCATCAGCAGAAACCTCAGGAACAGCCCACAGCCCCGCCGCAATGGCAGATCCGACAAATACAGCTCGCTTCAACATTGGATGTTCTCCTTAGATCTCCCTCAACCCAACGCGAAAACTGATCCGCGCAAGAATCAGTTTACCACTGACCTTATTGGGAAGGGGTCTGCGCTAGTTTCAGGTGCGGCGAAGGACCAGCATGCTCAGATCATCGTCAACATGGCCGCCATGCCACTGCCCTGCAATCGTAATGCCCTGTTGAGCCACCGATTGCGCATCCTTCTGAAGATGCGTGCGTAGCCCCGCCGCGAGCCCTTTGGTGCCGAGCATTTCTCCATCCGGACTTCGGGCTTCCGTAATTCCGTCCGTATAGAAGGCCAACCAGTCGCCCGCAACCAAATTGCCCCGCCGAGATGACCACTGCCCGTCTGCCACAACACCGAGCAGCGGCCCGGTCGAGTCACCTTCCTCACTCAGAACCCCGCTGGAATTGATCAATGGCGGCAGATGACCAGCCGAGACGAGTTCGAATGATCCTTCGCTCAAGTCATATCGCGCGATCACGCCCGTCACGAAGACTTGTCGTTCATTGTTGTTGCACAACTCCACATTGGTGCGGGCTACGACATCGATGAGCGGGACCTCGGAGTCATCGAACTGGCGGAGCAGTGTCATAGCACGGACCATCACCAATGCCGCGGGCATCCCCGAGCCAGCGACGTCGGCGAGCACAATTGTCAACACGCCATCTCGGACCCAGTAGTCGTAGAAGTCGCCAGCAACATGACGCGCCGCAACGTTGATCGCAAAGAGATCAACTTCTGGATGCTCAGGTAGCACAGGATCGTCATGCGGGAGCATCTGTTCTTGAATCTCGCGCGCCACGTCGAGTTCCTGCTCCACCCGCTGTCTTGCAGTCTCGGCCGCAGCAACCTCATGTACGGTGGCCTCAAGCTTGCGAGTCATCGTATTGAAATCGCGAGCTAGGACGCCAAGCTCATCCGATCGGCGAATGTGATCGACGGTGGCGTCAAGTTCACCAGCCGAGACGCGGCCAACTGCGGAGCCAAGACGCCGGACATCACCGGTGAGGTGAAGCCCTGTCACCAAGACGATTGCCGCCATGATCAATCCGCCGAGCAGCAGCATGGCGACATTACGCGCTAACTGCCACCTGACCGGGCCAAGCACTTCCTGCTCCGACATGGCTGCTGCAAAAGTCCAATCGGCAGTAGGAATAGGCTCTATGGCGACGATATGCGGCAACCCATTGGGCCAAGCCGGTTCACGAATTAGCGTCGCCGGCTCTGCGTTTGTCAGTGCGGCGGGTCCACCTCCCGACGTCACTGGCTTCATGATGCTCTGAGGATTTGGATTCGAAATGAACCGATCATCCGGACCTACGAGGTATCCGAGCGTGTTGGCAAACTCGCCGACCGAAAGCCGCTCTTGAAGCGGAAGCAGCGGTATGTCTAGTGACACAACGGCTTCGACCTCTCCCGAACGAATCACTGGCACCGAGTAGGACACAAGAATGCCGCCAAAGATCGGGCCGTCATAGGGTGCTGTCCACCCACTCTTCCCATCTTCAGCAATGCGATACCAACTCCGCTCGGTGTAATTTGGCTGCCCGTCTTGCTCGTACGCCTTCTTAAGATCGCGCCGGTGCATATCGCCATCCCGCTGCCACACATACGGCGCGGCTGGACTACCGTGATTCATGTGCTCCGGATTCCACGCGATGGACGCACCCTCCACAAGCGGAACCCACTTGACAAGTTCTTCAAGCATCGCCCAGACACGATCGCCCTTGAGTTCTGGAGCTTGGACGAGTGCTGCCGCGCCAGCATGGGCCGCATGCATCGTCCTTGCCAAATCGCTGTCTATTTCCCTTGCTGTCGCCTGCGTCAGCAGGAGCGCTCGCTCCTTCGCAGCTGTTATGGCGAGATCGCGCATGGCGTCAAACTGGGTGTATCCGATGACCGCAAACACAACTATCAAGGGAAGTACGAGCAATACAAGAAGTTTCAACCGAAGCGTCATGAGATTAGACTCGCTGCTGCGGCATCCGCCAACACAATGGCGCCATCTCGCTTTACCCGTCCGGCGGGAATCGATTCGTCCCCACGGACGAGATGCGCCAGCATCTCAGCCTTCTCCAGACCCTGCACCTGCCATAGCACGTGGCGAGAAGAAGAGACCATTGGAAGTGTCATGGTCATGCGCCTTCGTCCCATGTGTTTCTTGGCCGTTACGACGACTCCACGATCGAGTGTGTCGGTGGCTTCATCCCCCGGAAACAGGGAAGCTGTATGCCCGTCGGCGCCAAGACCAAGATGCACCAAGTCCGGACCGCGGCCATTCGTTAGATCATGCAGCAACTCATCGTACGAAGCCGCTCCGGCAATCACATCCTCAGATTCAACCGGCATCGGATGGAGGTTGTCGCTCGGGACAACCGGACCAAACACACGCATCACTGCCGTCCAATTCCGCTCATCACTCCCCGAAGGTACAATTCGCTCATCGACCTGCACGATATGTACGCGATCCCATCGCACATCACTTCGCGCCGCCAACTCACTGAACATGGCCCATGGCGATCGTCCGCCGCTCACCGCAAGCACAGCCGTGCCGGCACCGGTGAGGTCCGCAAGCGCAGACGCGAGCCAATTGGCACCGTGGGACGCTATTGAAGCCGCATCCTTAAAAACAACAATTTCAAGTTCGTCCGCCCCACCCCATGATGTCCCCACTTCACCCATCAGTGCTCGGTGGAATGCGACTGAACAGGGCTTAGGGGATTGTGCCATGCGTTCTGGCCGACAACCAATTTACAAGCTTCGGGCGGGCCCCATGTGCCAGGCTGATAGTCATAGAGGTGTGTATTGGCCGCCAATACCGGATCGATGATGCGCCACGCAGTCTCCACCTCGTCGATCCGCGCAAAGAGCCCCGCCTGCCCCTGCATCGCGTCCTCAATCAATCGCTCGTACGCGGACATTTCATCCGGCTCCTGATGGACGGCGAGCATTTCGATTTGCTCGCCGATCATCGTCTCGCCCGACTTCTTGGCTCGCGCCCCGATTGAAATCGTCGTGAATGGTTTGAACTGAAATCGAAAGTAGTTCCGCTCGCAGTCAGAACTATCTTCGAACAACGCTTGCGGTGGTCGCCGAAGATCAACGAGTACTTCGGTCGCAGTCACGGGCATCTTCTTCCCAACTCGCACCAGAAATGGAACGCCCGCCCATCGCCACGAGTCGATATGAAACCGAACTGCCGCGTAGGTTTCGGTTCGTGAATCACGATGAACGCCCGCCTCCTGAAGAAACCCACGATAGCGGCCTCGCACAACTTCGTTCGGGGTCAGAGATCGCATCGATTTCAACACACGCACCTTGGCATCACGCAGCGACTCATCATCTGCCGCCGCCGGTGGGTCCATTGCCAAGAGCGCAACCATTTGAAGCATGTGATTCTGGACGACGTCGCGAATCGCGCCGGCCTCGTCATAAAACGCCCCCCGCCCCTCGACACCGAAGTCTTCAGCGATCGTGATTTGCACACTGCGGACGTGCTCACGGTTCCAGATCGGCTCCAGAAACCGGTTTCCAAACCTGAAGTACGTCAGGTTCAGAAGCGGCTCCTTACCGAGGTAGTGGTCGATTCGATAGACCCGCTCCTCAGGAAAAACCGCATGGAGCTCCTCGTTCAAGCGAACCGCTGAATCAAGATCCCGGCCGAACGGCTTCTCGACGACGACCGACGCGCCATCAGCGCAGCCGCCGGCGGCAATATTTGCCGTCACCATGCCGAAAATGCTGGGCGGCACGGCGAGGTAATGAAGCGGATGCTTCGCCTCACCAAGTGCAATTCGCAGCCGCTTGAAACTCTCCGGATCTGAATAGTCGCCGAGTACGTATTGGATCCGCGATGCAAGTCGTTCGAAAACTTCGTCTTCGATTTCGCCACCGCCAAATCGCTCAATTCCGTCTCTTGCTCTGACGCGAAGGTTCTCGGTCGTCATCTCTTGTCTGGCAATTCCAACGATAGGTACGTTGAGCGCTCCTCGCCGCTCCAGCGCATACAGCGATGGGAAGATTTTCCGGTGCGCAAGATCGCCGGTCACCCCGAAGATCACCAGCGCATCGGCATGCTTCCGACTCATGCCGGTTTCTCGACATGGTCGCCGAACTGATATCGCATGGCCGAGAGTACCTTGCGTCCAAACTCATCCTCGTCGCGTGAGGCGAATCGCTGGAACAGTGCTGCTGCGAGGACTGGGGCTGGCGATCCCGTCTCGATCGCAGCTTCAAGTGTCCATCGGCCCTCGCCGGAATCGGAAACGCGGCCCTTGAAATTCTCGAGCGCCGGATCGTCGTGTAGGGCCGCAGCCGTCAGGTCGAGAAGCCATGAACCAATCACGCTGCCTCGACGCCACAACTCGGTGATCGCCGGAAGATCCAACTCATATTGGAATGCCTTGGGCGTTCGCAGCGGCGTCGTCTCCGCATCATGCTGCTGCGATTCCTTCCCCGCGGACGCGTGCGCCAAGACGCCGAGTCCCTCAGCATAGGCGGCCATCAACCCGTACTCGATCCCGTTGTGAACCATCTTGACGAAGTGGCCTGCTCCGCTTGGACCGCAGTGCAGCCATCCTTGTTCAGCAGGCAGCGGCGATCCTTCGAGTCCGTGGGTGCGCGCTGCCGACTCTGCGCCTGGCGCAAGCGTCTCAAGCGCAGGCTGCAGATGCAAAACGGCTTCGCTGTCGCCACCAACCATCAGGCAGTAGCCACGATCCTGTCCCCACACACCGCCACTTACGCCAGCATCCACGTAGCGAATGCCACGCTCCCCCAGCGCCGCATGCCGAGTCAGATCGTCACGCCACATGCTGTTGCCGCCGTCGACAAGAACGTCACCATCGCCGAGAAGCGGCGCAACACTTTCGATCACGGTGTCCACGAGCCCGGCCGGAACCATCATCCAAATGGCTCGCGGCGATGCCATCGCGGCGGCCATGTCTTCAAGCGTGTTCGCGGGCGTAGCCCCGTCGTCTGCGAGCGCCGAGATGGCATCCTGATTGATATCCCACACGACACACTCGTGGCCCGCAGCGAGCAGTCGCCGCACCATGCCCGCGCCCATTCTTCCAAGACCAATCATCCCGATCTGCATCGAGTTCCGCTCCCGCCTATGTGGCCTGCAAATTGCCGGCCTTATCTTCGATCGTCTGGAGCAAGTTTCGCCAAGCCTTGACGAATGCATCAGCACCATCGGATTGAAGTTTCTCGGCCAGTGCCGCCACATCAACGCCTGCAGCCTCGAATCCGGCGACCACTGTGTCGGCCTCCGCCCAATTCTCGGGCCCAAGCGTTCCGGTGACTTCGCCGTGATCCGCAAACGCCAGAAGTGTTGGTTCTGGAATCGTATTGATGGAGTCCTTTGCGACGAGCCCGGTGATGTAAAGCGTGTCTGGAAGTGCCGGGTCCTTCGTACTGGTACTCGCCATCAAGAGTTTCTGGCGATAGCCTCCCTTGGACTCGATCGCGTTGAATCGATCGCCCGAGAAGATCTCTTCGTAGGCGCGGTGGCACTGAGTCACAACCGCTATGCCAAGACGGTTGGCAAGATCGTCGCCAACAAGGCTCGCTGTCGGGGTATCCCAACGCGACACAAACACCGAAGCCACCGAGAACACGTGTGCGTCGAGTCCGGCTGCAAGCCTTCGTTCAATGCCACGAAGGTACGCCTCGGCGGCGCGTCGATACTGAACTTCATTGAAGATCAATGTGACGTTGACATTAACGCCTCTGAAGATCAGTTCTTCGATTGCTTCGGGTGATTCGGGAGTGCCAGGAACCTTGATCATGAGATTCGGTCGTCCCGCACGCTCAAAGAGTGCGGTTCCCTGCTCGATCGTCGTGGCCGCATCCGCCGCAAGAAGTGGCGAGACCTCAAGCGACACACACCCATCGGTGCCGCCACTCACATCCCACGATGTACGGAGCAGATCAGCCGCTCGCGTCAAGTCATCGAGTGCCAGATCAAAGAGTGTTTCTTCGGCATCGCCGGTACCAATCGCCTCGTCGTACAAGTCGCTTCCGGAGATCGCCTTGTCGAAAATGGATGGATTGCTTGTCAGTCCGGTCACACAGTTGTCGGCGATGTAGTTCGACAGTGTGCCGTCATCAAGAATGTCCCGGCGAATGTAGTCGAGCCAGACAGCCTGGCCTGCTTCGGTCAAATCATGGAGCGGGTTCATCGTTCGCTTCCTTTCGATGTCGATGATCTGCGCGAGCCGGCGGCGGTATCGCTCAACTGGTTGGAACTCGGCATTCAAGTAGGCCGTGACAATCTCCGCTGCTGGCTCCGGGCCGATGACCCGGGTACCGAGCGTCAGCACATTTGCGGCATCATGCTCGACCATCTGGTGTGCGGTGTAGGTGTCATGCGCTGTTGCCGCCCGGACTCCTGGAAAGCGATTGGCGGCAATCGTCATGCCGGCCCCGGAACCACATAGGAGAATCCCTCGCTGCACACGCCCTGCCATGAGTTCGCGGCAGACCGCCTCGGCAGCGACCGGAAAGTCGACTCGTTCGCCCTCTAGGGGGCCAACCAGCACAGGCTCGTGGCCAAGCTGGCCGACCACCTCGGCGAGGTGTGCCCGCATCTCCAGACCCGCATGATCTCCCGCCAGTGCAATCTGCATCGCGCGCCTCCAGCGAGCAAGATAACGACACCGGAGCATCGGCTATCGTGCCTCCTGTGGACATCCTTGTGATCGACGTCGGCGGTACGAGTCTGAAGATCCTTCGATCGGGTGAAGAAACCCGGCGAGAGGTGAAGTCCGGCTCCCATGTCTCCGCTGAGTACATGGCCGAGGCGGTCCAAGAAACGTGTTCGGACTGGACTTGGGACCGTGTATCCATCGGCTACCCCTCCCCCGTCGTGGGTGGGCGGCCCCTCCTCAACCCATCGAATCTGGGTGGCGGGTGGGTCGGATTTGACTATGAAGCGGCCTTCGGCTGCCCCGTCCGCATTCTCAACGATGCGGCGATGCAGGCACTTGGAAGCTATCACGGAGGCCGCATGCTCTTTCTCGGCCTCGGCACCGGACTTGGTTCGGCCATGATCGAGCACGATCGACTTGAGCCTCTGGAACTCGGGCACATGCCGTTCCGCGAGTCCTCGTTCGAGGAGCACACCGGCAAGGCCGCCCTCGACCGAGATGGCTTCGAGGTCTGGCGCGATACCGTTTATGAGGTTGTTGATCAGTTCGTGGATGCCATCGACCCAGACTATGTGGTTCTTGGCGGAGGCAATGTCATGAAACTCGATGATCTCCCGGAACGATGCGAACGTGGCAACAACTTCAACGCCTTCATCGGCGGATTCAGGATGTGGGAGCACGACTCATGAGCCGAGCCTGGAATGATCTCCATGCCCACCGCTCGAAACTCGATGGGGTCACGCTGCGAGATCTCGTTCGCGCACCGGATCGCGCAAGAGACTTCGTCCACACAGTCGGTGATTTTACAGTTGATCTCACCAGACATCTCGCAACTCCCGACACGCTCACGCTGCTCATGGCGCTGGCCCGGGAACGCGAGGTTGAAGCGATGCGAGACGCCATGTTCGCCGGCGAGCCGGTCAACACAACTGAAGGCCGCGCCGCAATGCATATGGCCTTGCGGAACTGTTCGGACCGCCCCATGCAGGCGGATGGCCAGGACGTAATGCCCGGCGTTCGCGATGTTCTTCGCCATATGCAATCCTTCTGCAAGTCAATCCACGACGGCTCGTGGACAGGCGCCACCGATCGCCGCATCGAGAATGTCGTCAACATCGGCATCGGCGGATCAGATCTTGGCCCGGTCATGGCAACCCAAGCACTTCGGCCCTGGTGGACCAGCGGAATCCGAGCACACTTTGTGTCCAATGTCGATCCCTCGCATCTGGCCGACACGCTGAGCTCACTCGACCCCGAAACGACGCTGTTCATCGTGGCCTCCAAGACATTCGGTACGCAAGAAACGCTCGCCAATGCGCATGCAGCGCGGCGATGGGTCACCGAAGCCCTCGGAAGCGATGCTGTATCGAAACATTTCGTCGCTGTATCAACGAACGCGGATCGTGTACGGGACTTTGGAATCGATACCGAAAACATGTTTGGTTTCTGGGACTGGGTCGGCGGACGCTATTCGATGTGGTCGGCCATCGGTCTCTCGATCGCCGTGGCCATCGGCTTTGACCAGTTCGAAGCCATGCTCGAAGGCGCTTACGAGATCGACCAACACTTCCGCGACACACCGATCGAGACGAACATCCCGGTGCTTCTTGGGCTTCTGGACTGCTGGTACCGCGAGTGTTGGGGATGTCAGAGTCGAGCAGTGCTTCCCTATGACCAGCATCTCCACCGGCTTCCGGCCTATCTGCAGCAACTGGAAATGGAGAGCAATGGGAAGCATGTTCGGATCGATGGCACCGAGGTGACGCACGGAACGGCGTTCGTCGTATGGGGTGAACCGGGAACGAACGGGCAACACTCATTCCATCAGATGCTCCACCAAGGCACAACGATGGTTCCATGTGATTTCCTTGTCGCGGCACAATCAGAGTGCCCGGGCTCCGACGATCGCCAAGCCATGCTTCTGGCGAACTGCCTCGCCCAATCCGAAGCCCTTGCGAGGGGGAAGACGCTCGACGAAGTAACTGCCGACCTCGCGAAAACCGGACTCGACGATGAGCAGATTCGTGAATTGGCCCCGCACAAGGTCATGCCCGGCAACCGGCCTTCAACAACGATGCTCTACCCCCGTCTCGACCCCACTCAACTTGGACGCCTGATAGCGCTCTACGAACACCGCGTCTTCGTGCAAGGTGCCGTGTGGGGCATCGACTCATTCGATCAATGGGGCGTCGAACTTGGAAAGACGCTTGCGGGTGATATTCTCCCTGGACTGACCGGCGACGCTGCTTCGGGAGATGAAACAACGCTTCGACTCGTCGATCATCTCAACACCCTCGGCCAATCCCGAATCTGAGCACACCATGGGCCACGGTCCCCACGAATCAAAACCAGAACTCGATCGCGAATGGTTACTTACAAACGGACTCGGTGGCTTTGCGATGGGAACCGCGTGCGGAATCCCGACGCGGCGATACCACGGACTTCTCGTAGGCGCCACTGATCCACCGACGGCACGAGTCGTGGCGCTACACAGCACAATCGATACGATTTCGCTCCCAGGATCTGGGGAGATCCCCCTGTCCAGTTTTCTGTTCCGCGAAGACCCGACTCCGAATCCAGATGGCTGGACCCGCCTACTGAACTTTGACTGCGATCTCTCTTCTGCCATCTGGCGGTGGAGCCTCCCCTCTGGCATCACAATCAGCAAAACGCTCACATTGAAGCGTGGATTCAATGCCTGCACGATTCGCTGGCAGGTGGACACGCTTCCCGATACAGCAATGCTTCGCGTTCGGCCACTTGTCTTGCTCCGCGACTTCCACACCTTGCAGACACTGACAAACGGCATCTCACTGAAACGAACTGGGCGCGTCCTTCGTGCCCGTCGAGACGATATTGAACTCATCTTGCGTTGCTCTCGCGGCGAGTGGCATGAGGACGCCGGTTGGTGGCATGAGTTCGAGTACCCGGTCGAGCAAGAACGTGGATACGACCATCGAGAGTCGTCACTCGCCGCAGGAACGGTCGAAGCCGAGTTGAGCAGCGAGCATCCATGGTTTGAGATGACTGCCGAGATGGACGCTTTCGTTCCGCTGCCACCCGATGCCTGCACCCGTTGTACGGGGTCCATCAACACCAGATTGGTAGTCGCGGCCGATCAGTTCGTCGTTGCGCGTTCAGGCCCAAATCAATCCACTGCCGGTGCCACAATCATCGCGGGCTATCCATGGTTTGCCGACTGGGGTCGCGACGCAATGATTTCGCTTCGTGGGCTGCTGCTCTCAACTGGTCGCATTGAAGAAGCGAGGCTCGTACTGGAGACGTTTGCAAGTTCGATCTGTGACGGCCTGATTCCAAATCGATTCGATGATCGTGACCCGGCACACGCGCACTACAACACGGCGGACGCAAGCCTCTGGTTCCTCCACGCCATTGCAAATTACGTCGAACAGGCCGGTGGAACACTTCAAGCGCCAGGCGGAGAAGCTCTTCTCGCAGCAGCGATGGAAGTTGTCTACGCCCACATCGAAGGACGCTGTCCGGGCGTTCGCATCGGCACCGACGGTCTTGTTGAAGCAGGGATCGAAGGCGAGGCCTTGACGTGGATGGACGCTCGCATCGACGGCGTCGCCGTCACACCTCGCCTCGGCAAGCCAATAGAACTCTCGGCACTCTGGCACAGCGGGCTCCGTCTGCTTGCAAACTTACTGCCAGGTGAATCGTCCTTCCTTACTTCCTGGGCCGACATGGCGGGGCGATCCTTCGGTGCATTCTGGAACGAGGGGGAAGGATGTTGCTTCGATCTTCTTGAATGGCGGGACGGCAAGTGGGCTGGCAATCCACAGATCAGGCCGAACCAAGTCTTTGCCGCTTCGCTGCCGCATTGTCCGCTTGAGAAGTCGCACGCACGACGAATGATGGATGTTGTCACCAACCAACTGTTGACGCCGTATGGATTGCGAACGCTCTCGCCTGATGATGCAAACTACCGAGGTCGGTTCGATGGTGACATGGTTTCGCGAGACACGGCTTACCACAACGGAACCGTGTGGCCATGGCTCATTGGTCCATACTGCGATGCGGTGCGAGCGGTTTGTGATGACCCAGACGCAGCGAAAATTGAAGTCAACGAGGCGACCGCTGCACTCCTTGTATCACTTGAGCACGGGTGTATTGGGCAGGTCGCCGAGGTTTATGATGGTGATGCGCCTCACGAGCCCCATGGATGTCCGGCGCAGGCATGGTCCGTCGCCGAGTTGCTGCGTGTTCTGATGCCGTCGCCCATGCCAACAGTACGCCCACTCCATTGACAAACGCCCCGCCCCGGATCAAACCGGGGCGGAGCGATGGATGATCGTTCTGTTCTCGAAGAGCCAAGACTTCCGGGGGGATCAGAACAATAGTTGCATCTGTGTGCGAATCAGCCACTGGCCTCCTTCGGATCCATCCTCGTCGGCACGCCAGCCGTTGCCGGAACTGGTGTAGTCGGCGCTCGGAACGCTGCCCCCATTGTTGATGAACGAAAAGGCGTATCCAAGATCGGCCGTGAACTTGACGTTCCTGATGCTGGCAGGCCAGTAGTTGAGGCCGACTGTCACGGTGCTGTCGTGCCCGTTGCGATGATCGGTGGCAGCAATACCACCACCTGAAGCGCTACTGAAATTGCGAATGTCACCGAGTTCATAGCGACCGAAAATCTGCACGTCGTCGCATACGTCGATGCCACCCTGCATGACCCAGCCCCAACCTTGAGCATCATCAGGATTGCCGCCACCGCCGTTCTTGCCATCGGCATAAGTGAAGTAGGTGAAGGCAGTCCAGCCTTGCCCGCCTACCGAAGCGTCAACGGTAAAGCCATAGCTGCGGGTTGCATCCGCGCCGCCATACTCGTGGTCACTGTTCGCGCGATCGTGGCTGATGTTGAACCACTGGAACGCGGCACCGACAAAGGCATACGAGTCACTCTTGATGCCGCGGCCACTCAGTGTTTTCCAATCTCTCCAGTCGCCGGAAAGCTTGTAATCCAATCGCCCGACAAGCGAGTTGATGCCGTTGTCGTTTCCATATTGATTGAGTGAGTTGGGACCGTCGCCGTACCAAACGCGGCCCCACAGATCTTCGTTCTTCGATCCCAGCTCGATACCCTGCGCCCAACCATACGTAAATTGGTTGTTGATCATGGAACGCTCGACAGTCAACTGCGCGCTCGAACTGACGACTTCCTCTCGAAGATAGGGCGCTTTGAATTGGCCGGCCTTGAAGTACCAACCATCGTCCATCTTTTTGTTGATCCACGCATCTTCAAGATATGTGTTGGCGTTGTTGTCAACGACGGCCCCGCTCTTGTTTCGATCATTGCCAATGGTGATCTTGTAGCCCCATGAAGGGTCGATCACATTGCCACTGAACTTCAGCTTCGCGCGGCGAATATGGAATCCATACTCCTCGTCGGCATTCGTCGTCGTGCCATTCGGGGCGTGGTTGTAGTTCCACCGGACCTGGATCTGTCCATTCAGTTTGAGCGTCCAATTTCCGTCCGCCGACTGAACAAAGAACCCCCCCTTGTAGCCACTCGTTGCAGCGGCCCCCTGCAAACTGGCACGAGTATCCGCATCTGCAAGCACATCTTGAACGATGCCGCGAATCTGCTCGCTGCGGCGTTCGCTCAGCCACTGATCTGAATCCTCGGCGCGAAGCACATCGACTTCGCCGCGAAGGGTTTCGACCATGGATCGCAGTTCTGCGATCTCATGCTCCCGTTGATCCTGTGCGTGAGCTGGTGCCGCCATACCCACGGTCAGAAGTGATGCGATGACACATGTCTTCATGAACGCGCCTCCTTGGATGAGCCGTCATGGCCCGGTGAATGAGTTGCCGCGAATGGTAAGTGTGCAATTGTTCAGATTCTGCATGGAGATGGTTTGCAATTAGCAGTTCTGGCGGCCGATCTGGCAATCAGCCGTATCACTCGGCCTGACTGACTTTGTGTACTGGTCCCGGCAGTGTGTCCCATTGGCTCACCAACTGGGCCAGCAGGGGACCATGCCCCCCTTTGTGTGCAGAGATGTGCGCACCCCCTGTTATGTGCTTCTCTTGATCGTTGTTGGTGTCGTGTTGGACCACCCAAATGCTCAAATTTTGACTCTGGTGAGACCCGCAAAGCCCCTAGAAACACCCTTGAATCAATGAACAAAGCCGCAGCTGGTGGGTTGGGCAGAAATATTCAGAGTATTTCCTGCAGGAAACCGGGTTTCACCGCTCTCTGATCAAAGGCCTACTCACGGCCCTGATACACGGCAAAAGGAACTCGGCATGAACACTTTCAAAGCAGCAGCCACATTGAGCATGTTTGTTCTCTTGGCCAATACGTTGTCGTTGGCTGCAACGCAATCCCCCTCCACAGCCTCTCCTCACAACAAGGTCAACGCAGCCTCCATCCAGGAACTCACATCCAAAGCACATAATCCCGGTCAACTCGTCGTTCGACTCGATACCTCTAAGCGATCCAAGGCCAATGAGTCGCTGCGTTCCATCTTGAGCCAGACACGAGGCGGCGTTCGGTGGGAATCAAAACTCGTTCCCGGCCTGATGGTTCTCGATATTCAGGGAAGCGTTTCCAATGGTCTCCAGGCCGCTCGGGGCCGCGCTGAGGGCGTTCTATACTCACACCCCTCCTACCTGATGCAGACCGACAACAGCAATGATCCGAAGTGGGATGAACTCTGGGGTCTCAAGAATACCGGTCAGGATGTCGAGAGCAACGGCTACTGGATTACCGGTACGCCTGACATCGACATTCGCGCCGAAGAAGCATGGGGCATGCAGCCAGGTGCGGACAACGTCGTTGTTGCAGTCATCGACAACGGTGTTGATATTGAGCATGACGAACTGCTAGAAATCGTCTGGACCAACACCGGCGAGAATCCCCACAACGGTGTTGATGATGACAACAATGGGTATATCGATGATGTTCATGGTTGGAATTTCAGTGACAATCAGGCCGGTTCTATCCCCATGGATCACGGCACACACACCTCCGGCACGATTGCTGCGGTAGGGAACAACAACACCGGCATCATCGGCGTCGCCCCCGGTGCCACCATCATGCCGGTTCAATTTATAGGAGAGTCCGGCGGCTATCTCTCAGAGGCAATCAAAGCCATTGAATATGCGGTGCTCAACGGCGCCAGGATCTCAAACAATAGTTGGGGCGGCGGCGGCTACGACACTGGCCTCCATGACGTCATGGAAGCAGCTGGTAGAGATCACGATCATCTCTTCGTGATTTCCGCCGGCAACGATGGTGGCTCGTGTGGTTATCCGGCTGCCTACAACCTCGACTGCATCATCTCAGTCGCCGCGCTGCGGCCCGATGGTCAACTGGCATCATTCTCAAATCATGGCAATGGCGTCGATCTTGCAGCACCTGGCTGGGGCATCATGAGCTCGACCGCGGGAAATCAGTACAGGGCGCTCAATGGCACTTCGATGGCGGCCCCTCATGTCGCTGGTGTCGCAGCCCTTCTTCTTGCTCGCAGCAATGGCAATGCCACTGCGGCTGAGATGAAACAGGCGATCCTCTCGTCTGTACGTCCACTTGATTCGCTTGCGTATTCAACCGAAACCGGTGGCATGCTCGACGCCACCGCTGCGATCACCGCGCTGGATGCCGGTCCATCCGATCCCAGCAACTACGGCCTCCTTCAGCACTCTGGGAGCAAGCCGCACAACATGTCAACGACATTTGAGCCTGATGGCAGAGGCTGGAACATCTGCACAGAGCAGGACGTCACAGCACTTCCGCTCCCGTCCGGTGGCGACGATCTGAATCTACAGGACGACACATCATTCTGGATCGAACTGGACTGGGACTTCGAATATGCCGGTCGCTCATATCGCGACGTGCAGGTCCACAGCAACGGCAGCGTGACCTTCGCCAACGCACCGTGGCTCTTTGAGGGGCCCTCTGTCGAGAACTTCTCGACAGCCGCTCGCATCGCTCCGATGTACACCGATCTGGACCCTTCGGCTGGTGGCAGTGTTCGGATTGTCAGACGTTCTGATCGCATCGCGTTCAGTTGGCTCGCCGTGCCCGCCTATTCGATGTGGGGTGGTCAGCCACAGAACACCATGCAGCTTGAACTCTTTCAGGACGGCCGCATTCGCATGACCTGGCTGGATGTCCCAGCATTCGATTCTCAGTCCGTCATCATCGGCATGGGTGGCGACGACATCAGTGATCGCAACGTCGACTTCAACAGCGAAGATGACTGTGACCACAGCGATCCTCCCGGCACCTCCTGTGCCGAGGACGTCAGTGGTGACGGCAGTGTCGGCATGGAGGATCTCATGCGAATCCTTGAAGCGTGGGGAACCTGCGAATGAGTTGACACCGAACCCATCTGACTGGGACAGCACGAGCATCCCGCCACAGGCCTTCTGGTCTGCGGTGGGATGCTGCGTTCGAACTCAGTCCATGACCATGGCCCCCTGAGCGAGAAGATCGCCCCATGGATCGGAGAGATCGGGCGCCACTTCAAGCAGCGCGGCGCTGATGACTGCCGGTGGTTGACTTGGGAGGCATACATCATGGTGAACAGCAGCAGCAGCAATCAACAGCAAGTACCAAAGCAATCCCCGCATTCGTTCATCCTCGCAGCTCGCGCTATGAAAACATTGCTTGGCGAAGCCATACTGGATTCGAAGAAACTCCACGTCACATCCGGAAGTACACAGCAGGGTCTTTGCGTCCACAGGGTTGCCCTCAGGGGTTTTGCCCAAAGCGGCGTTGAGCCACTCGTCGCCGTCGGCCTTTGCGGCACGATTTAGAAGCATGGCTGTTGGACGCGTTTCCTGTGTACGGGCGATTTCAAGAAGTGTTCGAACAGCGGGGTCGTCTTCATCACCCATGTTGATGGTTTCAGGCTCGCGGTTCATGAAATGACCTCCTGTAAGTGCATCAGTTCTTCTTCGAATTCCGATGGCGCCACGCCATCCTGTCGCAGGCGTTCCTGCACGGCTTCACGGAATCTTGCCGAAGCAGTTCGAACCATGACGGCACATCGCTTTGGATTCACATCAAATTCGGTCGAACACTGACGGTATGGCACGCCGTCAAGGTGGTGACGGAGAAACAGACGCCAATGATCGCCCAAGCCGTCCGCACGGCACGAGGCTTCGGCATCTCGGCATGCTGCCGAAACGACTGCTCTCGCCCATATGCGGTCCATCTCTCCGTCAAGCACGCCTGAATCTACAGGGCAACCGTTATCTTCATCTCTGGAACTGGCATCGATTCTCGCCGCATCGTGTCGGTGCTCCTTGCGCCACAGTTCCTTGAGATAGAAGTGCATCGCGTTAATGAGCCAGTGTCGAAGTCGCTTTCCACTGGACTGCCACTTGTTGAAGAATTCTTCACGGTCGAGGCGGTCAGCAAGAAATCCATTGACGATATCTTCGGGTTCGCCAAGTGTTCGCCAACTCGAGCCTAGGTAATAAATGCGAAGCGGGGCTTCATACGCCTCCATGACATGGCGATTGATCTCCTCGCGAGCCATGGTGCCGCCCTGCATCCTCTCGCCGATCCAAGTGTTCAAGGTCGGAGGGAAGTGCTCTCGTTTCTGTTCTGTCATGGCTACACACTCCACTCCATCCGGCACCCCTTGTCGTACATCTTGAACGATACCGACACGTGGAACATGATGGTGATCACGGACTGCACGGACCCCAGAGCGCTATGAGTAGTAGCAAATCATCGATGCCGGTACTGCCATCACCGTTCACATCACCCCCATCGCCATCGCCGCCCCAACCCTCCAGCACCGCCAGAATGTCGTTGACGCCAACTTCACCATCTCCATCAAGGTCGCCCTGACAACCACATGGGCTGCTCATGCCGGACCAGGCGAAAACCGCACCGTGATCCGGCTGATAGAGAGCACCGACAATCGCGATATCACCTTGCATGTCGCACGCCCAGCCAAACTCCGATTCGGGCTCGGGCTGCGGTGAAATCAGAGTGTTCGCCAAGTTCCAAGACGGCACCTCAAACACATCAACACGTCCAGAATCCACTCCGTTCACTGGAGCGTATCTGGAACCCACCATCAGATGATCTCCCGATACCGTCACCGAGACGCCAAACTGGGCATTTGGCTGTGGATCCGCCGGGCCAAAGCGATTGAATGCCCAGCCATCGAAAACTTGATCCATCACCCAAACGCTTCCAGCATCTTCTCCGTAGGTGTCGTCCCGGTAACACCCTGCCGCCATGCGCCCACCTTCCAGCGATACCGCAAAGCCGAAGAAATCGTCCGGGCTACCTGCGAACTCCATGGTCATGTGCCACTGACTGGACCAATTCGATCCAAATCGCTGCCACAATCTGATGTCTCCTCTCCCCTCATATGCCCATGGTGATCCGCCAACAATACGAAGGCCATCGGCTGCAAGGCCGAGTCCCAATTGATGCCCTTCCGCGGGAACTGGTGGTACAAGTTTGGCGGCATGGACCCAGGAATCATCAACACCACGATCAAATACATGAATTGAGCCGGACGAACTCCCTTGATCATCATCCAGCGGTGCGCCCACGGCACAGAATCCGTCACCCAGCGCAACCGTTCGACCGAATACATCCTCTGCACCGGGATCGGGTGGCACCAGTTTCTCTGGCTCCGACCAGATTCCAGAGGTGTTTCGCGTAAAGACGTAGGCCGCTCCTGAATTGCTCCCATATGCATCATTGAACCACGCACCGGCAATGATCGTGTCCCCCTGCAAATCAACATCGACACCGAGCATATCACCCCAGTTCGCATCGTCGACGATGAGTTTTGCCTCATTCACCCAGCGACCATCCTCGAGCCGGAAGACATAGACCGCGCCGGTTGCCCATGCAACGCCCGTTTCAAGCGGTGCTCCGACTGCAAGCAGATTGCCATCCAATGCCACCGAATTCCCGAACATCGACTCAATCCCAAGACTGTCCGGCACATCCATGTTCATCTCACATGGTGCCGCAAGACTCGGAACCTGCAGCATTAGCGCACATACCAGGCCCAACATGCCGGTATTCATAGACACGGTCCCCATGCCTCCAGAACGGCGAGGAGGTCATCGACCCCGATCATTCCATCTCCGTTGACATCAAACGGACTGCCCGAGGCCCCCCAGTCTCCAAGAAGTGCGAGCACTTCATCGACGCCTACGACGCCATCGCCCGCTCCTTCAGGATAAATATCGGCGTCGCAATCGTTCAGCACCACGACATCAGACCAATCAACATCGATGACTACATCCGGCGGCGCCACGAAGATCACATCATCGGCAAAGGCCAGCGTCTCGCCAGTCACCACAAAGTCGACTGTGACGAAGTGAACGGGCTCGGTCGTCGGCGGCATGGGCGCTTGGCCCATTGTGAAACCGATTGCCGTTGTCTCACTGTTATAGAGTGACCATCCGCCTTCGCCGCACCAGCCGTCACGCAGTCCGATGAGTTCCAGCCCTGACACATCGAACTGAAAGGCGAGCATGGACTCATTGCACGACCACATCAGATCTGCGGACCCATTTCCATCAGGCGTGACTTCGTACTCCCCCCATGTCAGCGAACACGCAGCATGCGCCGCAGTCAGACTGGGCAGAAAGATCGTCAATGCCGCGGTGCCATACATTAAACGTGCAGATTCGAACATTGGCGATCTCCTTGATGCTCTTTCAGGGGCCACTATCGCACGGCCGTACGATTCGTCAAGGCTCAATTTTGTTCGCCGGCTACTTACAGCCCCCAAACCCACTTCAGCAGGCCGCTCCTTGAGAAATCACCCCGTTTCACACGGCCGGAACGTCTCGCTCCGCGTGATCGGTGACCTCGAAGAAGCCCGCTTCTTCGACGTTTGCAAGGCCCGCCACAATGCTCGATGGGAAGGATTCGCGAAGCGTGTTAAGTTCGCGAACATTGCCATTGTAGAAACGTCTCGACGCAGCAATGCGATCCTCGGTGTTGCTCAGTTCCTCTTGTAAGTTGAGGAAGTTGCGGTCGGCTTTGAGTTCGGGATAGGCCTCGGCAACGACGAAGATTTTGCCGAGTTGTGTCACGAGCCGCTGCTCATCGCCGGATTGCTTCGCCGGGTCGCCAGTATTGGCCACAGCGGCGGCGCGGGCATTGGTGATCGATTCGAACACATCTTTCTCGTGCGCGGCGTAGCCCTTGACAGTCCGAACGATATTGGGAATCAGGTCATAGCGGCGCTTGAGTTCCACATCGACATCGGCCCAACTCTCCTCGAGGTGCTTGCGAATCGCCACAAACCGGTTGTAGATCACGATGTACCACACAAGTACGACGAGTACGACGCCCCCCACAATGCACAGCGGAACAATCCATGTCATATCAATCCTGCTCCCTGTACCTGCCTTCACCGAGCCCTCGCACCACGTGATCGGGCCAATGATCGAGGAAACGGCCCACAAAATCCAACCGGGCTCGGAACTCTTCGACGCGCCACACCTTGTCATTGGCGATGCACACCCAATCATGTTCCATATCGATGACTGGAGACTCCTCTGCCAGCAGGAACTCCATCATCCTTGGATCGATGAGATCCCAAGCAAATCGCTTGTTGGAACTCGCGACATGGAATCGCTTGCTGAATTCGACCGACTCGAAGTCGATGTCATCGAATCCGAAGAAGTCCGTTACGCGGTCGAACAAGTGTTCTCGCCGAAGCAGCAATTCCGGAGCGCCTTCGTGTGGAAGGGCTACAAGCACATAACTAAACCGCTTCGTCGTGCGGCGTCGGTTCTTCCCGGAGCCCGTTTCAACTGTGTATTTGAAGTCGCCCATCACCACATGCTGCCAGCACGAGCCCACGGTGGCCTCGCCACCGAGGGTGTTGTAGGCCGCTCGATTCGTACCACGACAAAAAATCCCAAAGTCGGCAAATCGTTCGTCATGGCTAGGATCATCGTCCTCCAAAAACCGAAGTCCGAGTTCGCTGGCAAGTTCGCGAAGCGCCGCTGTTCGCTTCTTGGCTTGTTGAAGGGTGTAGTAGAAAACAACACTGATCAACACCAACGCTCCAAAGCCCCAGAGTAATGGGAATACTTCTCCCATTAGCGGTCGCTCCTAGCGGCGGAGCGTTTCACGTTCATCACACCATTCATCATCTGCCAATGCCCTGGATACGTGCAAACATATGGATACCGACCTGGCCGCATTGGCGCTATGAATCTCAGGCGCTCGGTCGCTCCCTCCAGCACCAAAGGTGATGTGTGCATAATGCCATCAACATCGGGGACATACCCACGCGACTCCGCCTCCCCGGAGGTTCCTTGTGCGTCGGCAGCACGACCGATTTGCCGCAATGATCCAGGACGCCCGATGATGAGGTTGTGAGGCATGGCATCCTCGTTGACAATCACAAGTTCCGTCGGTTGCCCGGCGATCACGTCGAATCGCTTGACATCGTAGACCATCTTGTGAGGAACAGTGCTGATCACAACACGCTTGAGTCGCAGATGCTCGAGTTCCGACGGCCACGCGACGTCAATCTGGTCCATCGCCAGCGCAGCAGCCATCATTGCTTCGGTTGAACCACGCTCCGCCCATGTCGCCAGAATGCGGATCGATGATTCACTCGGGTCCGCCGACGCCAGCGACGGCATCGCCGCAATCCGAACGTGCATATCGGCGTCACCCCCCGGCACAACATCGGCTCGGTACTCGGGAGCGGGTTGATTCTTTGCAATCCACGCCGCGTTACGAGATTCATCAAGCACGATGAGGTGGAATCCATCGAGTCGCTCGTGGTGCGGCCGATCTGTGCGGTTGTGCAGCGTAATGCGATCGATCGGCATCGTTGACCCCAGATCAACTTCCCACCATGGATCTGGTTCATTCTCGATCGTATGCGTCGAGACACCTGCCGACCACGCGCCATTCGAATCGCCGTCAACAGCGCGGCCAGCGAGACCTTCCCAGTTCGTCGACGACTGTGAACATGGGCGGCCGAGCGCCACGTTCTTGCCGCCGCTGATAACTTCAACTTCTGCAAGAGTGAGTGTTGCCGGGCCATTGAGTTCCACCCGGACGAACCGTCCGTGAATAGGTTCGCTCGGCAGAGGGCCGGACTCAAGTATTGACCGGATCATGCGACGACCATCACCGCCAGCGATGCGCGGCCATTCGGCCGCTGCCGCCAGAAGATCAATCCTCTGCGAGGTACCTCGCTCGGCAGTCGCCGACTTCCAGGCGTCAGACCATCCCGCCAACCTGGCCCGGGCAGCCCAGGCCGCTTCACGAAGTAGCTGGGGTGCCGATCCATGCTGTGTAGATGCAATCAACTGCTCTTCGATGGCCGCCAGCGACTGAGGACTTTGATCAAGCAACAGCGTCACCGCCCCTCCGTTTGGCGCGGCCTGAACCGCATCCCACAACTCGGCCGCCAGGGATTGACCGGATTGAGCGGCCAGCCACTCCGCGGCTGCAAGGCGTTCCTGCTCGGGCATCGACGCGCGAGCAAGCCGCTCGACTGCTGAAAAATGACCGAGCGGTTCGGCGGTAAGTGATGCATTCGAGAGACGCGAGAGCCTCCACGACTCTGTGCCGGGGCCACCCGGCGTTCCATACTGCCTCATCGCTTCGATCGCACGCGAACGGACCGCTTTCATGCCAGCGTCCATCGGCTGATGCATCGCCAGCGCCATGAGTTCCAAAGCACGTGGGTCATCCAGATAACTGAGCGCAAGCATCGCCTCGAGCCGAACGCCGGGGTCGGTGTCAAGTACAGCGGCCCGAAGTCGAGCAATTGCATCGACCTCGTCCTGCCAATCGCGGAGGACCGCCACTGCAGCAGCGCGAGCCCGTGGATCGCCGGACACCAACACTTGATCGAGCAGAGGTACGTTGATGACGCCGTGAGCCTGATGAAGCCAAAGTGCCTCAAGCGCGTCACGCGCGCTGCCAGACTTCGCCGCCCAAGCCACTGCTTCAGGAAGCACCTCATCAGCAGGCCGCTCCTGCAACTCAATTCGGCTTCGCCGCATCTTCCAGGGCGATGTTGATGTGAGGTTTGAAAAAAGGTCCGGGTTCTCAAGTGATCGAACGGGCTCCCAGGTGCTGGGCGGTCGGGCGTCTTGAGTGATTCGCCATACACGCCCGTGAGAATGGTCGCGGCGTGGATCACGAACGCTGAATTGCATGTGACCGACGATTGGATTCGCCCAATCGAGCATATAAATGCCGCCATCGGGCCCACTCTCAACATCAACCGGGCGGCACGTTGGGTCAGTTGAGTACACAAGATCGGGATTGACCGCATCGGCTGCAAAGCCCGAGTCAACTTCACGCAGGTCATACCAGTGCAAGCCGTGATATCCAATGTTCTGCGGAATCACCATGCGACCTCGGACGCTTGGCGGAAGATGATCGCCACCGAGGATCTCTGTGCCACCACCAGGTCGGCGATTGCCAGGCGTAAACGAAGGCACGCCGCGAACATCGGAGCCACCCTTGCCAACATCGGGATAGGGGTGGGCGCCGGCAATGTGGGTCAGACGCCGTGACGTCGCGCTTGTGCCATCGGTAATGATGCTGCGCCCCCACTCATCGAAAACATGGCCCCATGGATTTGCCCACGGCCATGACGATGCGACTTCGGCCTCCGCGGTGTCGGGGTCGTACCGATACACGGCAGCATCCGTTGATCGTGCAGGCCCATGCGGCGATTCGATTTGGGTGTGGTGAAACGTACCTTCCTGAAAATAAATGCTCCCATCAGGTGGCCTCGCAAAGGCGGACATGGCATGGTGGCCGTCCTCGGGACCGAACCCATGAAGCACAATCTGCCGAGTATCGGATACGCCATCGCCGTCCGTATCGGCGACATGCAGGAGATTGGGCTGACTCACAACCCATGCTTCATCGCCATTCGTTGCGAACCCGGTTGGGATGTAAAGGTCATCCGCAAAGACGGTCAGTGTGTCGGCCCGACCATCACGGTTGGTGTCTTCGAGCACGATCAGTTTGTCTTGGGGCGCCTCGCCAGGCAGAACATGCGGATAGGTCGGGGCCACGACAACCCAGAGTCGACCATCACCATCAAAGTTCATGGCGATTGGGTTGGCGAGTTCCGGGAACCGCTCTTCGCTCGCAAAACAGTTGATAGACCAGCCATTGGGCAGCTCGAAGTTGCCGAGTTGTTCGGACACGGATGGCACCGGACGCTCTTCCGGCGGCGTCGCGACGGCATCCCATGCTGGTTCGGGAATACTTGGTGATGGAAGCGGCTTCAACTGAAGGGCGAGTGTGCTGGCGTCGAATGGCTCGCCGAGAAGCAGCGATGCGTCGGCGGCAGCAGCGAGGTCTTCCAGCCGCGTCATTTCGGCTGGGAAGTTGTCATCACCAAATGGGTTGTGCCGGCGTCCATAGACGTACTCGGTGTTGATGGGGCGGAACCGCTCGAACACAAACCTGTTCTTCTCGCGGATCGCGTCGAGCCGGTCGGGTGGCGCATCGGTGCCTTCGGAGTCGATGCCAAGCCGAACAAGCAACTCCGCGGCGGCGAGTCGGTATCCAGCATCGTTGAGGTGAATGCCATTGATCGTAAGGTCGTCACCACCAGCCATCCAACGCTGCGAGGGATAGTGCAGGTCCACGAACACGACCTCCCGCCTCGCCGCTTCCTCTCGCATGACCTGTGTGTATCTGCCGAGATCGAAAGTATGGATCGATCCGTCCGGCATTCGGCCGCCAAGCGATTCGTGAGCTACCGGTGACACCAACACGACACGTCGACCTTGGTTCGCGTCGAGCCAGGCTCCGAGATCCCTACGGAATTGGAGCAGCCCCCCGTCGCCTTGATACGACTCGTTCATTCCAAAGCAGGCGATGATGGTGTCAGCGTCAACCCGATCCAGATGCGCCGCCATCCCGGCGAAGTTGAGTGGGCGAGGCTGCAATGCCACCTCGTCGCCGCTCCAGGCAAGATTGCGAACATGCAACTCGGTCTCTGGATACGCAGCGCGCAGTCCCGCTTCGAAGTACGGGTAGTGCTGCATGCGCTCGGCGAACGTGTTTCCAATGATGGCAATTGTGTCCCCGTCTTCGAGTTGCAGAAGTGACGAGTCGACCGAACAACACATAGCCAGGGCTATGGTGATGCCCATCATTGGGATGGCTCCCCGCATGTTGCTAAGTAGGCGACGATGTCGCGCGCTTCAAAGGGCGTCAGGACATCACGCATTTCCGGCATGGCGGACATCGTTCCGTACCCCTCGGCTACAACCGTCTGCGGATCGATGATTGACTGCAGCAACTCCCGGCGTGAGAGCCTCTCGCCGACCCCCATCAACGATGGCCCGGCAATGCCGCCGCGGCCTTCAACAATATGACAACGAACACAGGCAGCCGAGGCGTGGTGCTCGACGAGTTGCCGGCCGCGAGCCGGATCGCCACCATCGAGCGCGGCAGCCCACTTCGCTTCGCTGGCTTCATTTGGCGTCTGCGCTTCCAACATGTCGAGCAATGTGCTTGGCGTGACACGGTGCCGCACTTCGCCAACAGCATCGGCGCCGCCATACCGAGCCAGCACTTCGAATGCCGCTCGGTGTACGTGGGGTGAATCGGTTTGGAGTCCCGCATTCGCAAGTGTGACCGCTCGAACCGGGGAGGCCCATCGAATCGCCTCTGCATGAAGTCGATCGTTCCCGCTCTGAATACTCAGGTCGATGGTCGCTTCCCGCATCGGCTCTTTGCTGGCCAAGTAGCGCACACAGTCGACTCGGGTCGCAGTTGGCAGCGATGAATTCGCAAGCATCGCGAGCATTGCCTCTGGCTCGAGTGACGCGCCGAACGTCTCGGCGGCCTGGCGGCCCTGCTCCCCTATTTCACCATCCGTGCCAGCGAGTGCCGGCAGGATTGCCCGAACCCCATCCCTTGCTTCGGCAGGATCCCGTGGATGGACCGAACGGTATCGACCGGTCACCCTGTCACGCGGCCCCGGGGCTTTCCAGTCGGCGAGGGCTCTCGCCGCTTCCAGCCGAACGATCGGCGCTATGGCATCGTCGGCGGCGGCATTGACCATCGCCGCTGCATCGATCGGCAACCCGCGTCGCTGCGCTGCTTCGATAGCGCGGCGGCCGATGGACCTCGCCTCGCGTGAGTCTCCCGGCGGAATACTCGCAGCTACATCGGCAAGCGCCGGCATCGCGAGCTCGATTTCAGCATCGTGGATGGCCCGCGCCGCCTCGGCTGCAATGAACGGATCTGGGTCGCGAAGAGCCAGAGCCACGCTGGCATCACGCAACTTTCGCAGCGCGAGTACCGCGCCAAGCCGCACCGATGGCTGCGCATCTCCGAGCAATTCAATCAGGCGTGTGCGATCGCCAATTCCAGCCAATGCTACGACACAGGCGTGACGAATCCACTTGTCCTCATTGTCATTGGTCCACAACACCTCGGCGATCGCATCGATTGAATCTGGGTCTGCCAATTGGCCAAGTGCCATGATGGCGTGATAGGTAACGCGTAACGACTCATCGAATGCGAGTGAGCGCAGATCATCTTTGGCCGGTTTCCATGACACATCGCCCAGAACTTTCGCCGCCTGAGCACGCGTCTCTGGGTCCTCATGCCAAAGCTGTTCCTGCACTGGGCGAAGTGCCGCCTCGCCACCACCATGCCGGCGAGCGACGATGCCCAGACCCCAAACCGCATGCAGCCGCGCCAGTTGATCCTCACCATCCACCACTTTGCTCAAAAACTCAATCGCGGCGGTCCCGCGCGCAGCCAATTCCCACTCGGCGCGAAGTCGCACCCGCATGTCTTCGTGCGAGAGCAACGTTGCCAGTTCCTCGGATGAACGGTGTTTGAAGCCATCGCGGACGATCTTCGCTACATCATGGATGACCGGATACGCAGCTCGTTCGTCATGCGACACACGCCATATTCGACCGGTTTCGCTGCTTCCCCACCCCTGCACCCAATCCGTCACATACACGCCGCCATCCCAACCCATGTCGACATCGGTACACAACACACCTTTGACAAATGGGTGGATATCGACGACCTCAAAGCCAGCGCCCGAAGGCTCAACACCAAATGCAAGTACGCTGCTGTGCTCGGGACTCCCTCGGAAGTCGCACAACAGGAAACGATTGTCATATTGATCGGCGTGCCCGGGACCGGGCAGGTACGTCAGACCCGACGGGCCACTTCCGATATAGGACAGCGGCGGAAGCACCCATGCTGGCCGGCCCGGATGATCAGTTTTCCAAATACCTTCCTGTACCCAAGGGCCACGCTCATTGTCGCCGCCAAGCGTTTGGTAGGCCATGTCCCATCCGGTTTCACCACCTTCAGCGACATACACGACGCGGGCACGGTCTTCACTATCGGAGTTGTTGTCACCAGTGAAGAGATTGCCCCATCGATCAAACGCGAGTTCCTGAGGGTTTCGCAAGCCTGTATGGAACACCTCGATGTTTGATCCATCGGGCTCACATCGGAAGACGGCGCCGCTGTGCGGATCCTCCAGAATTCGACCGTTCTGGAGTTCAAGGTGATATCCCCGATCCCCAATCGACCAATACACTCGACCGTCCGGTCCCATTACGAGCCCGTGCATGTCGTGACCGCGAAGCGCAACTCGAACGCCAAAGCCGCGGTAGAGAGAGTCCCGCGTCTCCGCGTGTCCGTCTTGGTCGGCGTCGCGCAGCCGCCAGAGATTGGGGATGTTCGTGTACCAAATGTCACCATTCAGTGCAAGAAGCCCCGCGCCACCGCCATCGAGCACGTCGTTGAAGGGGCCGGCAAAATGCGTCCGCTCATCATAGATGCCATCGGCATCGGTATCGCGCAGGCGAATGATGTCGTCTGCCCACTTGCGGTAGAAGTCGATCCCATTTTCTCGCTTGTGCGCCCACTTTTCAAATACGCGATAGCGGTCCTCGATGGTGCGAGAAGCGAGATCGTCAATCAGCCAGAAAGGTGAATTTCGGTTGTCTTCCACACCGCGGTCCTGCCGCTGCGTTTCTGCGACGTACATCGCGCCGTCATCATCAAAACAGAAAGCCGCCGTATCAAGGACCATCGGATGCTCTGCAATGATCCCGATGGAGTAGCCATCGGGAACAATCGGATCGGCGACGGCAACCACGGCGACGGCAGTGATGATCAACATGCATTCACTCCTTCTCAACTTACCAGTGGGATTCTAGATAATACGAATCGCACCCCAGTGGAATTGCTGTGGCTTGGAGTCGCCCTATCTACTTGCATACAAGCAGACTGCGCAATGCCCGCTGCTTGTGGCGGCCATCCTACCGCAACATCAAGAAGTTAGTAGTCAACGTGGGGTTCAGAATGTGATTGTGGTCCGCCAGCCCCAGATCACCGATGTATCGATTCCCACTCCGGGATCACGCACCACTTGAATAACCGGGCCGGTGTTTGTCGACTCAGTCATGCGAACACGCCAATACCACTCCAGCATCAACTGCTCACCGCCTGGCAGAGGATCTCCTGCAAATGCGGTGGAACCGAGACCCTGCACACCAGATGGTGTTGCCGAAAGCATCCCCGGAGTTGACTCAAAGAACCCAGCCCGCGCGCGGCCTGCGGGTGTGATATGAGCATACTCAATGGCGATTCCGGTCTGGCTACTGGCGAGTCCGAATGGGGCCGTAATAGCGACTCCGCACGATGCGGCGAAGTTTGAAACCGTCACATCCTGACTACCCCATCCAATCCGGGCGAATACCGCCACATGATCAGCCACCGACTGATCCATGTTGAAGGTGGCACCCGGGCCACCGATATTACCTTCTCCAAAAGGATTTTTGATTGCGTTGTACCAGCCCATGAATCGAAGATGACCCTCACGAGGCCGTCCGTTGATCTCTGGAAAGATACGCATGTCGAGTTCGCAGATCGTAAAGAGATGTGACAACGCAAGCCCGTCGAAACCACTCGTTAGACCGGTACTGGCGGAGTTGAGCGTTCCTGCACGAAGCGTCGTGTTGTCTGAGAAGTCAACCGACAAGGTCGTTCCGACTCCGCGAGCAGGAAACGGGTTCGTCAGACTCTGGTTGAAGTCAAGCGCCATGAAGCCTTTGATCGGGTTATAGGCGACCACGTTTCGATCGAAGAAACTCGCATCACTGATCTTGCCGATTCGCCACCGCACGGTGTCATCGAAGAAAGATTGTTGCCAGTACAAACTCACTACCGCACCGGGAGCGACAAGTATGTTGTTGATACCCCCGGGATTTCCAACCTGCGGTCCCAGGTAAGGTTTTAGCGGCGTTCCAACTCCGACATTATTCTGCAGTAGGAACGACACTTGGCCGTAGTCGCCGGAGTTCTCCCAGAGTGTCAGCGTCGCGGAAACCGCCTCCCACAACAGTGACTTTGCATGGGGCGCACCTGGCTTGACCTTGGTCGCATGCTGATAGGTCCATGCCGCCATTGGTTGCCACTCGAAGGAAACAGGATCGGTCAGCTTCTTGCGAAGTTCCGCAATAATGTCCGAAATGGGTTGGGCTGGGTCCGTGTCAAAAAGCGGCACCTGATGGTAGGGCTGATCGACCACTGGAAATCGTCCGGTCGGAGCCGGAAAGCGGTTGCCGCTCAGTTGCTCGTGCACATCTGATTCTGACATCAGCAATCCAGTCGGCGGAGTATTCATTATTCTCATCCGCTCAACCGCAATGGTTGCAGGATCATCGGCACCCATTCCCGGGTCGGACTGCGCCACAACCATACTTGTCATCGTCAATACCGCAATACAAAGGTATTCCATCATGTCACGATGTTACCACCCCCTCGACATCCGGATATATCGCTGCATCCTGATACCGTACTACTACCACTCGCCAGCTCCGGCCCGGCGATGTATGAGGGTTGATATATGAGCAGATTCGGATCCCGGCTGCACCGGGGACATTGGTACGGTTGGCTCTTCTGGGGTGTTGCGGCCAGCTTTTTTTTATATGAATTCTTTATCCGGGTAATGCCGAGTGTTTTTCTTCCTGCACTGTCTTCCGAACTCGACGCGTCTCCGGTCGACCTCGGTAGTTCACTCTCGGTGTACTTGTGGGTGTATGCACCACTACAACTTGTCGTGGGTGGACTCTTTGATCGGTTCGGAGCAAAGTTCCTGCTCGTCGGTGCTGCAGCCATCGTCGGGGTGGGGACACTAATCTTCTCCCAAACCCATGAACTCGAAACTATCAGTATCGCCCGTGGCATGGCAGGGTTTGGATCTGCGTTTGCATTCGTGGGAGCGGTATACGTCGCCACCGTCTGGTTCTCGCCAAGCAGACTGGCACTAATCGCGGGTATCACCACTGCTGTCGGCATGCTCGGCGAAGTCATCGGCCAAACCCCGATGGTGGCCGCAGTTGATACGTGGGGATGGCGACCCGTCGTCATGTTCGGAGGCTGGGCCGGCTTGGTGGTAGCCGTTGGCCTGCTGCTCATTGTTCCCATGAGGCCGACTTGGTTTCACGATCGCTTCTCGGCCGACGATGAAGTGGTTGTCGGTTTCTTCCGCGGCATCGCCAAGGTTCTCCTCAATTGGAGACTGTGGGTCATTGGCGTCATCAGCGCCACCATCTACCTTCCGCTCAGCGTAGTCGCCGCGCTCTGGGGCAACACCTTTATGGAAACCGCCGGCGGTTACACCGCCGAAGAAGCCTCGTTTGCGACCATCATGTTGGCGGTCGGTTGGCTCATTGGATGCCCATTGGCAGGAATTATCTCTGATCGAATGGAATCGCGGCGATGGCCGCTCATCGTCGGCAGTATCGGCGGCGGGATTGCAATGACGCTCTTCTTGTGGCCTAGCATGTTCGGCTACTACGGACTGCTCGCAATCATGTTGATTGGTGGCTTACTCACGAGCACACAGGTTGTCTGCTTTGCCGTCGCTATGGAAATTTGTCCGAAGTCACTTCGCGGAACAGCGACGGCCTGCTGCAACTTCATCACGATGATGATGGCGGCTGGCTTTCAGATTACCATCGGATGGATTTTGACCGCCGAGGTCGTGTCGCCAAACATTCAACGAACATCCGGCCATGTGGTCAACAATGCCAACTTGCTCCGCGATGCTACTCCCGAACAGTTCCGCTTAGCCATGGCGATCATTCCCGCGTTCTTCGTGGTTTCGCTCATACTCTGCTTTGTACTTCCAGAAACAGCACCGGGGAGCAATGCTCACGGGCGGGGAACATGATCAAGCTTTGGCAAGCCGTCCTTTGACTTCAATGCCAGCCATCGTGTTTCTAGTATCGATGATCAGCGAGGCATACTCGCCAATCTGCCCCCACTCGATCGCGTCGTGATCCGTGATGATCACGACGGCGTCAGAGCCCTCAATCACCGCCTTGTCGAGCGGTACTGAGTTCAAGTCGATCGGGTTCTGAGACAAGACGGAAAACATTGGGCAGTGTGGGTCGTGATACTGCACTGTGCACCCGCGGCCTTGCAGCAACTCGATAATCGGCGCTGCTGGTGTCTCTCGGGTGTCCGACACGTTCGGCTTGTAGGTCACACCGATCACAAGCACCGTCGCGCCTTGCGTCGAAATACCGTCGCGTTCCAACTCGCGGCAGACGCTCTCTCCAACGACGTGCGGCATCGTTGTGTTGATTTCGCCAGCAAGTTCGATGAACTTGGTCTCGCCTCCCGCCTGCTTTGCTCGCCAAGCGAGATAGAACGGATCGATGGGGATGCAGTGGCCGCCAAGTCCTGGCCCTGGCCAGAATGCCTGAAAACCGAACGGCTTGGTCGCCGACGCTTCCAAGACCTGCCAGATGTCGACACCCATTTTTTCAAATGCAATCTTGAGCTCGTTCACCAACGCGATATTCACACACCGATAGACGTTCTCAAGAATCTTCGACGCCTCGGCGATCTCTGTGCTCGCAACTGGAACAACTTCATCGACAAGACTGCCATAGAACCGACACGCCAGGTCTGCCGACGCATCGTCCACACCGCCAACCACTTTGGGGATCGACTTCATGTCGAAGATTGGGTCCGCCGGATTCTCTCGCTCCGGGCTATAGGCCACAAAGAAGTCCGATCCACATCGAAGACCGCCCCGCTCAAGAATCGGCAACATCACATCGCGGGTCGTTCCCGGAAACGTAGTCGACTCCAACACAACGAGCATTCCGGCGTGCAGCGCCGCTGCAACCATTTCAGTTGAACTGGTGACGTATGAGAGATCGGGCGTGCGATCGTTGGCAAGTGGTGTCGGGACACATAGAATGACGATGTCGCACTCCGCCAAGGCTTCTGGACTGGATGTTGCCGAAAACCGCTTCGAGGCCGCCAAAGACTCAAATTTTGTGGAAGCAATGTGGCCGAGATAACTGCGACCGGCATTGAGGTCGGCAACCTTGCCTGGGTCGACCTCGAACCCCACCACCGTAAAACCGGATTGAAGAACTGCAGCAGCAACCGGAAAACCGACATATCCCATGCCAACAACGCCGACCCTTGCAGAGTGGTCGTCGATTCTGCCTCGTAGTTCGCGCTCAGCCGAGCCGCTCATCGTCGCTTGCTCTCCATGTCCTGATAATTCCGCCATTGATTCTGGGATGGTAATCGCAACGCAGCCGTGGCCACCCGAAGAAACCTACCCTGTTTCGACAGCAACAACCTCTGATAGAATGGCCGCTCTGGAACGAGTTTGCAGTACCCACACCACGAGAGCCACCACGGGCCAATAAGGGGAGGATCGCCAGAATGAGTACGAAAGTCCGCGTTGGCGTCATTGTCGGAACACGGCCCGAAGTCATCAAAATGGCTCCGGTCATCGATGCATTGGAACAATCCGCCGCGATTGAACCGCTTGTCGTTTGCTCAGGCCAACAACGAGAGTTGGCTGCGCAGGCATTGGCCTCATTCGACATCACACCCCACATTGATCTTGATGTCATGCAACCTGGGCAAAGTTTGGCATCCTTGACAGCAAAGATTATTGACCGACTGGATGGCATTCTGCCCGATCTGAATCTTGACGCAGCACTGGTACACGGCGACACCACGACGGCGATGACCTCGGCGTTGGCGTGCTTCTACCAACGCATCCCGATTGGGCATGTTGAAGCTGGCCTTCGCACGTACGACTTCGACCACCCGTGGCCCGAAGAAATGAATCGCCGACTCATCGACCCGATCTGCCGATGGTGCTTTGCGCCCACCGAACTTTCGCGTCAGAACCTGCTGCGAGAAGGTATCCCCGGCGATGCAATCCAAGTCACCGGGAATACCGTGATTGATGCACTCTTGCAACTGCGCTCCCGTCAGGCGGAAACCGACGAAGCATTTGATTCTCCATATCGGGAGATATTGGTCACGGGTCACAGACGAGAATCCTTCGGCGACGGCTTCCGAAACATCTGCCATGCCATTCGAACCTTGGCCGAGGAACGGCATGATGTCCGGATCGTCTATCCGGTCCACCTGAACCCAAATGTCCGTGGCCCCGTGCACGAACTGCTTGGTCAACACGATCGCATCGATTTATGTGAACCGGTCGGCTACGAAGAGTTCGTCAAGCTCATGGATCGATCCCACTTCCTGCTCACCGATTCAGGGGGCGTTCAGGAAGAGGCGCCAAGTCTCGGCAAGCCGGTACTCGTCATGCGCGAGACCACTGAACGGCCAGAGGGCGTTGATGCAGGCACGTGTACGCTCGTAGGCACTTGTCCAGATCGCATTCTTGATTCATGCCGCGAACTATTGGACAACGAGGTTGAATACAATCGCCGGGCTGCTTTGGCGAATCCATACGGCGACGGAAACGCCTCCATGCGAATCGTCAACCAGTTGGAAATGGATCTCTGTTGAACTGGCGGGCCGCACGGCCACTCGCCATACTGCAGATCCAATGACCGCCCCGCTTCCCCCATGGCCCACCACCAATCCGCAGGCCCGCGCAGCCGTCGATCGTGTGTTGGCCTCCGGACGCATCAACAGGCGGCACGGGGGTGAATGTGACTCCTTTGAAGATGAGTTCGCCGCATGGCATTCGCCGTCGCTCAAGCACGCCATCTGCATGAGCAGTGGAACCGCAGCGCTGGAAGCGGCCATGCACGGAATTGGCATCGGACCCAGTTGTGAAGTTCTGTGTCCAGCACGGAGTTTCGCCGCAACTGCAATGTGCATCGTCCGAGCCAACGGTGTGCCTGTATTCGCAGATGTTGACTCGGTCAGCGGGTGTGTCACTGTTGACACTTTGGAAGCGGCTCGAACTCCGCGTACGCGGGCTGCCATCGTCGTACATCTCGGAGGATGGCCCTGTGACATGCCCGCCATCATGGCCTGGGCTGCACAGCACTCTATTCTTATTGTTGAAGACTGCGCCCAAGCCCACGGTGCTTCGATCAACGGTCGCCACGTTGGCACGTTCGGAGACGCTGCAGTCTGGTCGTTCTGCAACGACAAGATTCTGACGACTGGCGGTGAGGGTGGAATGTTCGCTTCGCGCGACAAAGAAATCTGGAAACTCGCATGGTCATTCGGGGAACACGGGAAGGACTATGACGCGGCGATGCGCAGCGTTCCAGGGGCTGCCTTCCAGTGGCTTGTTGAACACGAGGGCACAAACATGCGCATGACAGAAATGCAGGCTGCGATCGGCCGCTGTCATCTTGAACGACTCTCTGATGATCTTGGCAAACGACGCGCCAATATGACGATACTTCACAACCAGTTCGAGTCGATCAAATGTATTCGCGCTCCGAAGCCCCCAGATGGACATGCCGGGTATCGGTACGCGGTGTATGTTCAGGAGGGAACGCCCGACATTCCTTCGTATCGCAGCCAGCTCTTGGCCGCTATTACTAACGATGGATGGCCAGCCAACTCTGGATCCTGCCCTGAGATTTACCGCGAGCCATTCTTTCAGGCGTTGGGTTTGAAACCGATTGTGGCCCCAACGGCAAAATCACTCGGTCACTCCTCCATAACGTTTCTGGTGCATCCCACAATTGATGAAGAGACGATGCGCAGGTACGCGGGGGGTATTTCTGGCGCGATTGCGACGAATGCTATTGGTGCGGCGCAGTACGCGTGAGTGATACCAACCATCCCAAGACGAGTGCGTCCAGTCAGCGGCCACCATGGATGGCTCATCTGCTTGACCGTGATCCAATTCCGCCGCTTGACGACCTGCTCCGACAAAGCACGACCGGCCGCACCATTCTGATTACGGGCGCTGGCGGATCAATCGGACGTGAACTTGGTCGCCAACTTGTGCCGTACGAGCCAAGGGCCCTGATACTGCTGGACCGCTGTCGACAGACGCTTGATGAATCGGCGCATGAACTCAAAGGCCAAGCCGCCAAGATTTCCACAATCGTCGGCTCGGCAGGCGATCAACCAACTCTTGACCGGGCTTTCACAGCACATCCAGTTGACATCGTGTACCACGCAGCCGCTGATAAACATGTGCCGCTTGTTGAAGCGACGCCGATCGAAGGTCTCACCAACAACACCCTGGGTACGCGCACCATCGCGAGATCTTCAGCCAAGGCTGGAGTGCATGCCTTCGTATTGATCTCCACCGACAAGGCAGTTCGGCCTGCTGGTGTCATGGGCGCTTCCAAACGCATGGCCGAGTTGGCCGTCCATTCGATCTCCCTTGATCGCGGAAACACACATGACACAGCGTTCGCGATTGTAAGGTTCGGAAATGTGCTCGGTTCCAGTGGCAGCGTCGTGCCCATTTTCCACAAGCAGATTCTCGCCGGTGCTCCACTCACGCTCACACACGCCGAAGCTACCCGCTTCTTCATGACCTCCGAAGAAGCAGCCCAGTTGGTCATTCAAGCAGGCGCGATGGCCCGCGGCGGCGAGACCTTTGTCCTTGATATGGGTGAACCTGTTCGCATCCTCGATCTGGCGAGGCGCATGCTCCTTCTCTCTCGCGGCGATCAGTGTGACGATACCCCGGGCGAGATCGCCTCTGTCGGGCTCCGGCCAGGAGAGAAAATGCACGAGGAACTCTGCATCGACGGGATCACTTCCGCCACATCGCACCCCCGAATCATGCAGACGATTGAAACAACACCACCACGTCAGCAGATTGACGGTTGGCTCGATGAATTAGAGCACGCGTGTAACACGTGTAATGTAGACGCCGCCTACCGTGTCCTTGCCTGTGCCGTTGAGGACTATCACGCTCCGCAAGATCCAATGGGCGCCGTCATAACTGAAGAGCGCTGAGCATCTCCCGCACCACGACTTCAGCAGAAAATCGACCCTCGGCCAACCTCCTCCCCGCGGATCCCATCGACGCCCGCAGCTCCGCATCGAGCGCGAGTCGTTCCATCGCACCAGCAAGCGCATCCGGATCACGCACCGGCACGAGCAATCCCGTCTCTTGATCCACAACTGTCTCGCGACATCCTCGCACATCCGTTGCAATGATCGGACGCCCCATCGCCATTCCCTCTAACAGACTGTGCGGCGTCCCTTCGTACCAACTTGGAAGTACACACACGCTGCAGGCGGCGATTGCCGCCTGAACATCTTCGACGAATCCGAGGTACTCGACCTCGCCGCGGGCTTCTGCAGCCCGCACCTCTGCAACCGGAACACCGCCGCTTGCCGGATCTTCGATGCCAGCCAGTTGCACTGTCGCGTCGGGGCAGCTCTGGCGTAACTTCGCGGCGGCAGCAAGGTACTCACGCACACCCTTGGCCTCCAAAAGTCGTGACAACATGAGAAACACGGGGCGGTCAGGGAGCGGCGCCAACGGAAATGCGTTTAGATCGATTCCCTCTCCTGCTGTCTGCACGATCTTAGAGGCATCCTCAACAACCCTCCCGTCCAGGAGGTCTCGCCGATCTTCGGGGTTCTGAACGAAAACGATGTCATGATGTCTGCATGCTCGCCGCAACATTCGAGCAGCCACGGATCGGCGCCAACCCGGATTCATAAATACCGTGCCGAGCCCAGTCACCATGGCTGCCGAGGGAACTCCTTCCGACCTTGCAGCCCAGCCACCGTAGATGTTCGGCTTCAACATGGCACAAAGAAGTCGGTCCGGCGCCGTCTCCTGGATGAGATTTCGTATGTCCCGGAGAAACCGCAAATCGCGAATTGGGCGAACACGGTTTCGATCAAACTCGATCGGTCGCCATCCAACACCGATCTCTTTCAGTACTGGAGCAACACGAGCATCTTCTTCCGGGGCAGCCGCGATCACCTCATGCCCGGCAGCAACCAGGCCACGGAGCAGCGGCAACCGAAAGTAGAGAAGGCCCGAAGCAAACCCTGACAGCAGAACAATCTTGCCCATCAGTGCTTCGCTCCAAGATCACTCCACATCCGCTCGTACTGCTCGGTGCATTTTTTCCGGCAGTACTCCCGAAGCACGCGATCACGGCCCCTTGCCACCATGGACTGCCTCTGCGGCTCTGAGAGCGAGAGTACTTGCTCTATCACTGGTGCCAGCGCACCGGGATCATCTGGGGGAACAATGAACCCGTCGTCATCAATGATCTCGGGTACAGCACCCAGCCGCGTGGCAACACACGGCACGCCACTGGCCATCGCTTCAACGAGCGCATTGGGAAATGACTCACCCCAACCAGATGGTGTGACAAAGACGTCGAATCCCGAGTAGGCGTTGCTTGGATTCTCCAATTCACCTAAAAACCGCACTTTGTCCATCACGCTAGGCACGTCACAGATCGCCGACTCGGCCGGGCCTCCGGGCTCGCACCCACGCCCGGCCAATGCCAAGTACACGTCCATACCTCGATCGCTGAGTTGTCCCACCGCTTCGGCCAACGAACGATGTCCCTTCATTGGATGGAATCTCGCAATCGACCCAACGACCCGAGACTTCTCAGAGATGCCCCATGCGCTACGAGTACGTGCTCTTGCCTCCACACCTGATTGCACTCGATCAGTGTCGATGCCATTGTGCACAACAACGTGCCGCTGTGCGTGAAATCCGATTGCCTCGTGTTGCGTTCGACTCATTGCCGAGTTCCAGATGGTGGCCGACACTCCGCTAGAGAATCTCGCCCCTGCTCGGATGACCCGGCGTGTCAGCCACTTCTCGCGTTTGATGTCGGACAAAGAATGCCGCACATTCCAAACAATCGGTGGCGGAGCGGCCTTGCCGATCAACGCAAGTCGCGTAGCGAGGTTGCCGTGGTACATCCATCCCTGAACAACGTCAGGATTCCACTGGCTGACCATGCGCCGGAGCCTCATGATGCCTCGAACTCCGCCAAACGGTGCCTTGACGCCAAGGGCTGCAACCTTGATCCCAAGTGCGCGAATCTGGTCGCCCACAGGCCCATCTTCACCGATGGCAACGACTTGGTGTTCGAACGCAGCAGAGTCTTGCGACTCAAGAAGTCCGAGTAGCGATAGCTCCGCCCCGCCCCTGCGAAGTTCGGTGATGACATGCAGGACGCGGATCATGATTGGATGAGCATACCCGCGTATCAGACAATCTGTTCGAGAAGCCCGATAGTTGCGTTGGTCATATGCGAGAGGGTGAAGTGTTCGAGCATTCTCTGCCTGCAAGCTCTGGTGGGAGGCGGTGACTCCAGGAGACTCAAAATGGCCTCGGCGATGGCATCCTCGGTCCGCCGATTCAGAACGATGCCGAGATCGCCCACGAATTCCGGACCGGCCCCAACCGCTGATGTGATACATGGCGTACCGCAAGCCATCGCTTCGGCGACCACAAGCGGTCCACCCTCCGAGATGCTGGGCATCACAAGGATGTCCAGAGCACTATAGATGGAGGGCATGTCGTCGCGATGTGGCCACCATTGAACACGGTCTGCTACGCCAAGTTGCTCCGCAAGTTTGCGGAGGAATGTCGCGTACTTTTGATCGCCATGACCAACACAGAGCAGGTATGCCTGTCCGGGCAGCTTTGAGAAGGCGTGCAGCAACAGTGGATGATCCTTGACTGGATGCAACCGACCAACATGCCCTACCAACACACCGCCAGAAGGGATGTTGAGTTCTGCGCGAATGCACGCCGACTTCTCGGCGCAAGATGTGAATCGGTCACAGTCAATCCCTGGCGGGATGATTCGCTCGATGCCGGCCCCAATCCCCTTGCTCCGCATCGCCTTCAACCCATCGCGAGAATAGGCAGCCATTGCGGCCGGTGGCGATTCTCGAGCCAAGAGCCGATCGGGAATGCGGCGCTTCCATCCAATGGGTCCCACTCCGCCCGGAATACCGATCACAACCGGCACCGCCATTCCGACGGACGCCCGGACAGCCAGCCAATTCGCCCAGTCAAGCGATGCATACACCACATCCGGCTGCAGTTCGCCGATCAATCGGCGAAGAGGTCGCCATGCACGCAGCAATTGAGCCAGCCGGGCCGGGCCAGGGAGTCTTTGCCGAAGAATCGAGTTTCGGGGAATCCCGTTCAAAATCTCAAGGTTCTGGTGCGTGTCTCCAGCGGCGTCAATCGTCCAGAACAGCGGATCGTGGCCGTGTTCAAGGAAACTGCGAGCCAGAAGCGCGTGCATCCGCTCGGCACCACCAGTCCGCAATGAACCTGTCAGAAAGGCAACCCTCACAAGCGACGATCCTAACAGGCCGCCCCGTCCAGTCCCCGATACTGAACCGACTTGGAGCCGGTAGGATCCTGTATCTGGAGACCGCTATGCATGTCCTTGTCACCGGTGCTGCCGGATTCATTGGTTCCTTCACCGCCCTTCGCCTTCTTGAGCGAGGAGACACGGTGCTGGGTCTGGACAATCTGAACGCCTACTACGACCCCGCGCTCAAGCAAGCTCGCTTGGACTTCATCGGCGAGCACGCCCCCGATGAGCAGTTCACTTTCATCAAGGCGGATCTGTCCGATCGAGCCGCCATGGAGCGGCTCTTCGCGGACAATGAGATTGACCGAGTAATTCATCTTGGTGCGCAAGCCGGCGTTCGCTATTCCATTGAAGATCCCCACACCTACTGCCAGTCCAATCTGGTTGGCACACTCAACGTGCTTGAGGGATGCCGGCACAACGAAATAGAACATCTCGTGTATGCCTCGACCTCATCGGTCTTTGGAAGCGATACAGCAATGCCATTCTCCACACACCGTGGGGGCGATCACCCGATGACGTTCTATGCGGCATCGAAACGCGCCAACGAATTGATGGCGCACTCCTATTCCAATCTGTTCGGGCTTCCCTGTACGGGGCTACGGTTTTTCACGGTCTATGGACCCATGGGTCGGCCAGACATGGCCCTTTTCAAATTCACGAAGGCAATACTCGAAGGTCGGCCCATCGACATCTATAACCACGGCAACCACGAGCGCGACTTTACGTACATCGATGACATCGTCGAAGGTGTCATCCGCGCCACCGACCGGGTCCCCACTTCGGACTCCACATACGACACCGAGTCACCCGATCCATGCACCAGCAACGTCCCGTGGAAGGTCTACAACATCGGAAACGGATTGCCGGTCAAGCTCATGCAATTTATTGAAGTGCTCGAGGAGAAGCTCGGCCGAACCGCCGAGAAGAACATGCTGCCGATGCAGCCTGGTGACGTTCTGGCAACCTGGGCCGACACGACCGATCTCGAACACGATCTCGGTTACAAGCCAAGCACGTCAATCGAAACCGGTGTCTCCAACTTCGTTGACTGGTATCTCAAGTACTACAAGTAAAGTCGGTGATACTCCGATTTTCGCCGTCACTCCGCAGGGAGCTCCCCTGCTCGCCACACATGCCGAAGTAGGCCGCGGGGAGACACGAGCAGATCTGACCACACATCGATTTCGAAGTCGAGCACAGCGACCGTTGCGGTCGACATGTATTCGTCCATGCCCGCAAGTGCATGAACTGCCTCTGATATCCCGGGGTTGTGGCACACCACGAGCAAACGGCCCGCAGCTCCTCCCTGGCAGGCAACGACCTCGATAATCTCCTCCACAGACGGCAGATACAACGAATCGACGGTCGTGACCGCCGGCGCGTGATTCAGTTCTGCGGACACCAACTCGGCTGTGCGGCGAGCGCGAGTGGCCGTCGAGGCAATAATCGCGTCGGGCTGTTCTCGCTGCGCCACCAGCCATCGCCCCATCCGTGGAGCAGTCGCTTCGCCCTGCGGATTGAGTGGTCGCTCATGATCAGCGAGCCCACTGGCCAGCATTGGCGTGGCATGGCGCATCAAGAGGAGCGTTCGACTCACAGGGCATCCTCCTCCGTAGCACACATTAGGCTGCTAGCTCACGGGATACGGTAACTACAACCCAAACAAACGGCATGCTGCGAAGAGTGTTTCGTCAACATGGGCCACTGCGGGATCATCCAAATCGCCCGCACGAGCATGACGTGGTACCGAGAGCAGCAATGAAACAAAGTAATCTCTGGCTCGGGTGTATTGCAGAGGTCCCAACGCATCTCGTTGAACTACGCCAGAGAGCCACTCGCCAAAGATTTCACCCTGCACGCCGTAGGCCGGATCTTGCCGCCATGCAGCGGTTCCTTCACTCAAGAAGACGTAGTGGAATGCGGCCGGATCGCGATCAAAGTGCTCATATGTGATGCGGATCCAGTCTCGCAGGATCGCTCGCGGATCACCGGTGGCACACTCTAGGAGTCGTCGCTTCTCGTCGACCATTGGAACGAGCACCGTATCCCATACCTCTCGGAACATTGCCTCTTTGTTCGGGAAGTAGCGGTACAACACTGCTTCGGTAACACCCGCGCGGCGCGCAATCGCTCGCACACTCGCAGCGGCAGGTATACCCCCCTCATTGACAAGGCTGAGCATCGAATCGATGAGCCGCTGACGTGTTTGAGATCCTCGCTTGCCAATGCCTTTTCCCGGTTGGTGCACCCAGAATCCTTTCACTCATCACTCACTACACCTTGCTCGGCAAGCATAATAACAATGGCAAAATGCATTCCACCGGCAAGTGAACACGCACATGATACGCATGAATAGTCATATCGCACCAATCCCGATGCCGCGAGTGCCCGCCTGTGTCTCCCATCCACGATACATGCCCTGAGATGTAAAGGGCAGGCTCACATTGCCATGGCAGTCAACAGCGATCAAACCTCCCGATTCCGGAGGCATCGACTGCACACATGCCACCGAAGCCTGTTCAATCGACTCACCAAGCAATTCCACCCGGGCGGCCACCATGCGAGCGGTGCCAGCACGTACGAAGTTTTCACCGATGCCGGTACACGAAACTGCAACTCGCTCGTCAGCCCAAGTGCCAGCATTGATCAGTGGCGCATCGCCGATTCGGCCTGGAAGTTTTCCGGTCGTTCCACCAGTCGATGTCGCCGCAGCGACCCGCCCCTCCATATCACACGCAACCGCACCGACAGTTTCCGGATACGGACGACTGCGCTCCGGCGTCGCCAAATGCCGGCGTAGTTGGTTGAGTCGGCGATCGGTCGTAAACCACTCATTGGGCACGCGTTCAAGATCCCACGCCTTCGCAAGATCTTCCGCGCCGCGGCCGGCAATGAACACATGCGTTGTTCGCTCAAGTATCTGTCGGGCCAGACACACCGGGTTTCGAACGGTGCGTAGGCCACAGGCAGCCCCTGCACTACCCGTGAGGCCGTCCATGATTGATGCCTCAAGTTCGTGCGTCCCCGCCGCAGAAAGAACCGAGCCGCGTCCCGCCTGGAAAAGTTCACACTCCTCAAGTGCCACGGTGGCCTGCTCAACCACATCCAATGCGCAGGCTCCAGCCTTCAACATTGCAGCACCCACCTCGGTGAGTTTCGGCAAGGCCTCCTCGACCGCGGCGCGGTGCGAATCCGTAAGCGACTCCAGAATCGCCCCCGCACCGCCGTGAATCGCAATCGCCCAGCCCATACGGTCCTCTATCGACTTGATGGATAATTTATCTGCTGCCCCAACAGGAGGTTATGGCCCCGTGGGTTCGCAACTTATTGTGACACAATGGGATAAATTATCCGGCGAGCCAATCGACGCCAAGGAGTGGGCGAACCGTCCTGAAAGAGCGGGTTCTTGGGTGTCGACACATCCCAGCCCGACGCAGTGGCGTCCGCGTCCCTTGCAAACTGACGCATGACCACGATCTCCACTTCACGACCCGCCCCCGCGGTGATGGCGATTCTCGCCGCCGCCTCATCAGCAATCGGCTGACCATCGATCATCACCAGAATGTCTCGGCGATGAAGTCCATACCGCTTGGCGGCGCTTCCTGGAATGATGCGTTTCACCTCGGCACCTCGGGGCGGAACTGGCTCATCTGGATGGCGGAGCCGCCAGCGATCTGCAGCCGACTTCATCGTCGACCAGGAACTCACCGTCAGAAAACCATTAAATGCTCGCATCTCCTCGGTGAAGTACACGCCTAACAGTGGCGGCCACGCTCGCTTCGCCCACAGGCGGCACTCGATGAAGTACGGATCAACCCATACATTGGTTGTGCCGGGGCCCCAGCCAATGCGAGTGATGTTGCCCCGAAAGTCCGTCGTGCCGTCGATGTGAACTGATTCGGTGACGAGTGTCGGCACATGCGTCTCTATCGTCTTCTCATACGGAAGAGGATCCTTGATTTCCACCTCCGCAAGACTCGCTCCATGAACTGCGGCCAACAGCACCGCCTGCCGCCTCCCTTGTCCCTTGTCCCGCGATATTGACTTCCCAACCGGCACCAAACCTTCGTTCAAGTACCCATCGAACCGCTCTCTTTGGGCATCAAAAACATCCCCGGAATCAATCCCGGTCGTATCCAACACAACCACTTTGGCCGCATCGGCATACTCCACACCAAAGACCTTCCGACCAAACGTATCCCCGCCCGGCAACGTGGACTTGAAGTTCTGAGAAAGCGACGGACCACAGCCACCAACACCGACCGCGATCAGGGTCAGGGGCACACACAACGGTTTTATGTAAGCCGAAGTAAGCATTGCTGCACCATACTGCACCCAACGTAGTGGACTGTATGGGATTACAACACACATCAGATCGGCCTCACCTTTTCATCCACACGCCCGATGCCGTGGACACGAAACGAGATGATCGTTCACCATGCCAACCGCCTGCATGAAGGCGTAGCAGACAGTCGGACCCGTCCATTTGAAGCCCAGCGACTTGAGTTGCTTTGCCATAGCATCGCCCTGTGGGGTGCGCGCAGGAATTTGATCGTCGCGTTTCCATTGATTCACGATGGTCTTGCCATTCACATGTGACCACAACAATTCCGAGAACGATTGCCCCTGTGATTGCAACTCCACGAATAATTTGGCATTGTTGACTGCAGCTTCAACCTTGGAACGGTTCCGGATGATGCCGGGATCCTGAAGTACACGCTCTCTCCTCGCCAGTGTCCACCGTGCCAACTTGCCAGGCTCACGAAGATGAAGTCGCCTGACCATTGCCGCACGCTTGCGAAGCACAACCAGCCATGACAATCCGGATTGGAAGGTGTCCAGCGTCAACTTCTCGAAGAGCGCCACATCATCCCGAACCGGGACTCCCCACTCCTCGTCGTGGTAGGCAACATACTGGGGATCCGTGCCGCACCAAAGACACCTCGTTATCTGAGGCTGTAAAGACATGGGATTCGATTGTATCTCACCAATCACGCTACGCCGACCACCCATGCTGGCTATTCACACACTCCGGAAGTCCTTCGGCGAAACACAGGTGCTGCGTGGTGGACCGCTGCTGGGGTTGTCGCCGCCTCAATGATCATGCTTCACTTTTTCGATCGCCATCTGGTACGACGCGATTTTTGATAATCTCGTAGCCTGTAGCCATGCGAGCACTCCTTGGTAGCGGCGGTATCCGGACCGATGAACGCAAGGCGTTGTACATCGATGAGACGCGCCGTCACTTTGGCGAGGTCAACCAAGTGCTCTTCATTCCGTGGGCGCTCGATAACCATGATGCATACGTTTCGCTCATGAACGAGCGTGGCCTCGACGCCGGCTATGAACTTGTCGGCATCCATACGTTCGATGATCCAATTGCAGCAATCAAGAATGCCGAGGCAATTTCGGTTGGCGGCGGCAACACGTTCCGGCTGACATGGGAACTCCAACGCTCTGGCGCCATGAACATTATTCGATCTCGCGTTCTTGATGATGGCATTCCGTACATGGGCGTCAGCGCCGGCACGAATGTTGCGTGCCCAACCATGCAGACAACCAACGACATGCCCATTGCGCGCCCGGAGTCATTTGCCACGTTAGGTCTTGTTCATTTTCAAGTGAATGCTCATTACTTCGGCGGATCGACTTGGGTACGACTCGAAGACGGCACCTTCGCGGAACACTTCGGCGAGACACGGAACGACCGACTGCGTGAATACCACGAGCTGAATGACATCCCGGTTGTTGGCCTTCGAGAAGGCTCGTTTTTGCGGTGCGACGACTCGTCGGTTGAGTTGATCGGCTCAGCAGCAAGGATCTTTCGATCCGGTGAGGATGCCGTCGAAGTCGATCCCGGAACAGACCTCGTGGCTTTTCTGGATTGAATCCCTACCTCTAGGTTGGGGTTGTCTCAGGCCATCGATTCTGTTCTCATGCTCCCCATGCGATCGAAGCTGATTTACACCACAACAATTCTGTTTGCTGCAGGCGGATGCAAAGTCGGGCCCGACTACGAGCCGCCGCACATGCCGCTGCCCGACCGGTATGCATGGACCGATTCCACTGAGGATTCGGCTCCACAAGAGCCCGCTCTCTGGTGGGCGATTTTCAACGACCCGGTGCTGGACACACTGGTGGCCCAGGCCACACTCAACAACTTCGATCTTAGAATCGCTGTTGAACGAATCGATCAATACCGAGCCCAGTACGGCATCGCCTCGGCCGATCTCTATCCCGATATCGGAGCTTTGGCTGGGTACACCCGGAATCGTGTTCCCGGCACCGACTTCACCAACCCTGGATCTGCACTCGGCGGAGGTCCTTACAACTCGTGGCAGGTGGGCTTGGATTCATCATGGGAAATCGATCTGTTCGGCAGAATCTCGCGGGCGATTGAAGCGGCCACAGGCGATTTTCAGGCTTCGATCGAAGATTGGCGATACGCCATCGTGACCCTGCGAGCCGAAGTCGCTTCGTCCTACATCACTATCCGAACGCTACAGGCGCGCCTTGCAGTCGCCGACAAGGACATCGCCTCGCAGAAGCGATTTGTCTCGCTTGTTCAGAGTCAGGTCGACGCAGGAACAGAAACTGAATCGAAACTTGCGCAAGCGAAAGCACAACTTGCTGCCACCGAATCGCTCATCCCCCAACTCGGCTCAACCATGGCAACCGAGTTGGCGAATCTGGCGACACTTCTGGGCACAACATCGGGACCGCTCAGCGAAGAGATCCCGGAACAGGGTGGCATTCCAAACGTACCGGATTCGCTCGCAGTTGGAATTCCAGCTGATCTTCTCAGGCGGCGGCCCGATGTCCGCGCAGCAGAGCGCACCCTCGCTGCTGCCACAGCCCGCATCGGGCAAGCGACCGCCAACCTGTATCCAAAACTCTCGCTCTCCGGGCAGTTTGGATTCGGAGCCTCCAGTTTCAGCGACCTCTTTCAGTGGGCCAGCCGCTCCTATACCGCCGGGCCGACACTCACATGGGACTTGTTCAACGGGGGCAGGCTTCGATCGGTCGTCAACCAACAAGAAGCCATAACGCGACAGGCCCTCCTTGGCTACGAAAAAACGGTCATTCAAGCCATTGGCGAAGTCGAAAGCAGTCTTGTCGGCTTCACGCTCAGCGCACGCCAGCGAGAAAGTTTCGCCGAGGCCGCTTCCGAAGCTCGGCTGGCCTATGAGTTGTCGCTGCAGCAATACGAACACGGGGTTACCGACTTCTTGACGGTCATCACCGTGCAGCAGAATCTCCTCGAAGCAGAAGACTCGCTGGCGCAAGCACGGGGCCTGTGTGCCCAGACCATGGTCGAGTTGTACCGCGCACTTGGAGGCGGCTGGGCCACGGGATCACTGCCTACGCTCGCTTCTGAATCAAAGGAATCGTCCTCATGATGTATCGAACGCTCCAGTGTGGGGTGCTTTGCATAATGGCAGCCGGATGCACTGAAGAAGCCAAGACACCCAAAGCAGCTCCGGCGATTCCTGTCACAACCGCCAAGGCAACGTCCGGTGACTTCCCGGTCAAGCGAACATATCCGGCCATTGCATCGCCGGTCTGGGAAGTCGACGTCATCGCGCGTGTCGAAGGGTGGCTTGAAACTCGCAACGTCCGGCAAGGGTCCCTTGTCGAACAGGGTGAACTGCTTTTTACCCTCCAAAAGGCACCATTCGAGGCCGATCTTCTGTCCGCAGAAGCCTCGCTGAGTGAGGCGGAGGCTCAGGAACTGCTGGCGCAAATTGTTTACGATCGCAATGCGCCACTCGTGGCATCCGGCGCTATTGCAGCCGAAGACTTTGACCAGTACGAAGCCAACCTCGCTGTTGCCAAATCACAGGTCTTGTCGGCCGAAGCACGGATTGTGCAGGCGGAACTCAATCTCTCGTATACAGAAATACGGGCTCCCATCAAGGGTCGTATTGGCGCCACATCGATCGATCCGGGAACACTGCTGCAACCGGGAACAAAAAGCGCAACGATCTGCACCATCATCATGGTCGATCCCATCCGCATCAACTTTGCACCATCTGCGAATGAGTTCCCCGAGTATCTCGCCAACTGGACGAAAAATCAGCCGCTGCACGCGGAGGTTGTCATCCCGCAGCAGTCGAAGTGGAAACGTGAAGGCGTTATCACATTTGTAGACAACGCAGCCAACCCGAATACGAGTCTGATCCGCATGTGGACCGATGTCGATAACAATGGCCACGATCTACTCCCAGGGCAGTACTGTGAGGCGACGGTCACGATGCAAGTACTGAAGAATGTCGTGACGATTCCATCAACGGCACTCGTTCAAATTGCGTCAGAGCAGTATGTCTGGGTTGTGGGGTCCGATTCCAAAGTCACCGAGACCAAGGTCGTCGTTAGCTCTCAACAGGACGGCACTGCTGTATTAAAGTCGGGGCTCCGAGCTGGAGATCGAATCGTTATCGAGGGCATGTCGAAGCTTCGGACGAACGGGACGCTCATCTCCGAGGCCACCCCACCGCCACCACCGGGAACGCCGCCCCCTTCGCCCAAATCCAACGGCGCAAAGAAGGCTGATGGATGATTGACTTCTTCATCAAGCGACCGATTTTTGCAACGGTCATATCGCTTGTCATCCTGTTGACCGGTCTGGTCTCCGTGGGTGTGCTTCCGATTACGTTGTATCCACAGGTTGCGCCGCCGATGGTGTCGGTGACCTCAAACTACACGGGGGCTTCGGCAGAAACGGTCTCGAATGTAATTACGCGGCTCATCGAAGAGCAGATCAATGGCGTTGAGGGCATGATCTACATGTCTTCGTCCAGTACAAACAACGGCGTGTCCTCTATTCAGGTCACGTTCGATGTTGACTACGACCAAAATATCGCCGCTGTTGACGTTCAGAATCGCATGCAACAAGCGGAGGCCCGGCTCCCGAGTGAAGTGCAGCGATCGGGCGTAACCGTGACGAAGCAGTCGACGCAAATGACTGCGGTCGTAGCCCTATTGTCGCCTGATGGCCGATTCGACAGTGCCTACCTCAGCAACTACGCCGACATTCACGTCACTGATTCTCTTTCTCGTGTGGCGGGCGTGGGGCAAGTGACAAACTTCGGTCTTCGCCAGTATGCCATGCGCATCTGGATGGATTTGGATCTGATGGCAACCTATCAGATCTCAACCGAAGACATTGTGTCGGCCATCTCTGACCAGAACCAGCAGGTTGCAGCGGGATCGGTCGGCCTACCACCACTTGATGGAACTCCTGCCTTCAACCTTCAAATCAACACGCTCGGTCGGCTTGTAACAGCAGAACAATTCGGCGACATTATTCTCCGCGCCCAGCCGGGGCAGGTAGTTCGCCTCAAGGATGTTGCCCGAGTTGAACTCGCTGCTGCAAGTTATTCGAGTGACAGCATGCAGAGCGGCAAGCCCGCCGCCCAGCTCGGAATCTTCCAACTCAATAACGCGAACGCGTTGGACGTCTCAGCCGGCATTCAGTCGACGATGGAACGTCTCGCCAAGAACTTTCCAGAGGGCATTTCTTGGAAGATGACCTTCGACTTCACCGAGTTCATCACCGCCTCGATCACCGACCTCTTGTGGACTATTCTCGAAGCGGTTGGCCTTGTTGTGTTGGTGATTTTCATATTCCTCCAGTCATTCCGCGCAACAATCATCCCGATCATCGCCATCCCTGTGTCGATTATCGGCGCATTTGCCGCCATGCTCGCATTCGGCTTCAGTATCAACATGCTGACACTCCTTGGACTCGTGTTGGCGGTCGGCCTTGTTGTTGATGATGCCATCGTCGTTGTAGAGAATGTAGAGCGTGAACTTGAGGGTAACGATGACGACACTTCGATCGCAGACATTGTGTCGAAGTCGATGCGACAAGTTCGTGGCCCAATCGTTGCCACAACCCTCGTTCTCCTCGCCGTTTTCGTACCGGCAGCAGTCATGCCCGGAATAACCGGGCAACTCTACAACCAGTTTGCACTCACGATCGTGTTCTCGGTCGTCATCTCATCCATTGTGTCGCTCTCCATGACACCTGCCATGTGCGCCTTGTTCCTGAAGAAGAAGATGGAAAACAAAGCCCTTCGCACCATCTTTCGACCATTCAACGTTGCCATCGCGTGGAGCACAAGCACGTATGCAGTCCTCGTTCGCGGGTTCAGTCGGGTGGCATGGCTGGCGGTTATTGTGCTTATAGCCATTCTTGTTGGAACATTCGGTCTGCTCACGATGACGTCGACGTCATTTGTTCCAAACGAAGATCAGGGATACCTCTTCATTACGGTGCAGTTGCCATCGGGCGCGGTACTTGATCGCACCAAAGAAGTTGAGGCCCAGATCTTGGAAATCTGCAACGACTATCCGGAGATTTCGGATGTTGTTGAGATCGCCGGTTATGACTTCATCTCCGGCACGACTCAGTCGAATGCGGGCTTCATGTCTGCCGTTCTGACACCGTGGGACGAACGAACCGGAGCGGATCAAAGCGCGTCCGCCATTGAGCAATCGTTGCAAGAAAAGTTTTCAGCAATACCAGGTGCCATCGTCCTCGCGGTGAACCCGCCAGCGATTCAAGGCCTTGGCACGGTTGGCGGGTTCGATCTCCAATTGCAGGACATCAACAATGTTGGTCTTGATGAACTGACGGCTGCTGCGATGAAAGTGATGTATGCAGCCAACAAGAGCCCGTATCTATCTCGGGTCTATACAACATTTCGCAAGGATGTTCCGCAACTCTGGCTCGACATTGACCGAACCAAAGTGGAAGCCTCCAACGTGAGCATTGGATCGCTGTTTACGGCTATGCAAGCAGCCCTCGGTTCGTACTACATCAATGACTTCAACCGGTTTGGCCGCGTCTACCGAGTCATGATTCAGGCCAAGGCGGAATACCGAATGGAGCCAGAGGACATCTTGAATGTCCGCGTTCCCACCAGAGATGGCGTCATGGTTCCCCTTGAGTCTTTTGCCTCCATCAATTTGGTTACCGGCTCCAACAATGTGCCGCACTACAACATCTATGATTCGATTCCGATCAACGGGAGTGCTGCCGCGGGCTATAGCAGCGGCACAGCCATCAAAGTCATGGAAGGCATCTGTGACAAGGTTCTTCCAGACGGCGTTGACTATTCGTGGTCCGGCCTGACATATCAGGAGATCAAGGCGGGCAATCTCGCACCGGTCGTGTTCTCACTGGCGCTGATTGCAGTCTTCCTCTTCCTCGCCGCACAGTACGAGAGCTGGACGCTGCCGATCCTCATTCTCATGGCCGTGCCGCCTGGCATCCTCGGCGCTCTCGGATTCCTGATGCTCCGCGGCTATCCGCTCGATGTGTACGGCCAAATTGGGCTCGTCATGCTGATTGGTTTGGCCGCCAAGAACTCAATCCTTCTCGTCGAGTTCGCAAAGGAACACCGTGAGGCAGGCGGCGGCATCGTGGAGTCTGCAATCGCTGGCGCCACACTTCGCCTGCGGCCCATTCTGATGACGGCCCTCGCCTTCGGCATCGGTGTACTTCCGCTCGTCGTCGCCTCGGGGGCCGGTGCCATGAGCCGTCGTTCCATCGGCACCACCGTCTTCGGTGGCATCTTCGCTGCAACTATCATCACACTCCTGATCGTCCCGACCCTGTACGTCGTCGTCGAATCACTCCGCCACAAATTCGGCTTCGGCAAGACCCCTCCCGAACCCGGAAAGTGACCACCGGTCCGTGTCGCGGGCTCTCAAATACCGTTATGACGGCTCGATTGATGGGTGACCGACCTGTGATGACCAAGCTGTGGCCTGAAGATCTTGAGCACTTTATGGACAAGGTGGAGTGGACGTTGCGTGATTACACCGTCCAATTATCCAGCAGCATCAGAAGATCTCCCATATCGATGAGTCCACTGTCATCGATGTCATGGAAGTTGCAGTCTTGATCCACGCCGTCGCAGACTTCAGCCCAACGGCCGATCAGTGACATTAGATCGTCGACGCCTACCATCGCATCAAAATCAAAATCGCCGCGAATCCAACCGCACGTATTGAGTGATTCGATACACACGCGTTGCCCGCAAATGTCGCCCGATACGAACTCGACCAGCACGTCAATACACACGCTGCCTCCTGGATATCCGCCCACCAACTCCGTTTGGAATATGTCTACGCCAAGAGGCGCAATGGGAATACTGAAACTCCCGGGCGTAATCGTCATGCCACTTGGAACATCCAATGAGATGCCCGCAATGGCGGTTGCAGCATCGCGATTGGTTACAGCTATTCTGACTAGCCGTTTGTTATATGGGGGAAACAGCGTTAGACAGTTAACACTCATTATTTGAACCAACGGACAATCAACCTCGTCCGCGTACACCACGTCGCCAAGAAAGGGCCAATCGACGTTCGAGAGGTCGCCCTGATAGTCAACCAGAATGCTCTGGGGGATGCCGCCACCAGTGTTGATAGGGATGCCCTGAAGGCCGCCGATTTCGTCGACTTGGGCTGCTGAATAGCGCATGTCATCGCATCCGGCCCATACACGATCCATGGTGACGTCGACTCCGCCCGTTGCGTGCCGCGCCGTGCCACCAGGACCAAGCACCCAGTTAGTGGTCGTCTCAACCCAGAGGCCTGCTGAAGAAGGATGGTCACCAACAGCGCACGCATATTCCAGAATCCGGGCTTGGTCCAAAGTCAAATCGTAGTACCCGTTTTGCGTACGTTCCGCCAAGAACATTGAACCACCCTTGTTTGGTGAGAAGCGGATGTCCGAAACGGGGGAGGACTTATCCGACAAGAACTGGGGGAGAATAATTTCCAAACGCGCATCGCTGACAATTGGTTTGCCCGCAGCATCAAGTGGCACAGACCAGATTGTGTTGTCAACACTGGCATTGCCGTTGAACATGTCCTCGTTCCACATGCTGTAGAACAAGCGTTCATGATGAACCTCTACGGCCCATGGGCGATCCCCCACACCAACTGGTCCTGCCGAACCGTCCCATGGGATTCCATGGTCATAGGTGTCAAGTATGGCCCCGGCCATGTCCAGTCTGTAGATCTTGCCGTCACCAAAGTTGGACACGAAGAATTGTTGATGATCGCAGTCAAAGGTGATCGATCCAAGGCCCTCAGTTGAGGCGTTGGGCAGTACCGCGAAGACGCTCACGGCGCTCGTCACGGTGTCAATCGAATACACCGCGCCCCAGCCAGCAGGTCCCGAGGTCAGGCTGGAGTTCCATGTCCTGCTGGCCGACACGTACACATTGCCGTCGCCATCGAGGGCGAGTCCGAAGATGCTTCCCAGGTTGGTGGCATTCCATGATGGATGTGAATACCGCGGCGCATTCAAGAGTGTTCCAGCGGGGCTCGCATTCACCATGGACAAGTCATACACGGTGAGAACCTGCCCTCCAGAAATCTGTGGCGAGGCTGTCTGGACAGCGATGGCGCCCAAGAAGTTTGTGTAGGCGGCATCTTGATACTGTGGCTTACCCGCGCACAGGGCACCGTACGAATACACACACGGACCACACAGTTCAACCGATGGATCGTTGCAGACAACATTGTCTCCCCAGTACGTCCCAGAATTGGCCATGCAGTCCAAGTAATTGATTTCAGCGCAGTACAAGCCATAGCCTTCGGTGATGTAGCAGCACGCCCCGACGACTTCGCCCAGCGGTGGGCAATCAATCGCATCGCAGGGAATCCCACCCCCGCCCCACGTGCCGCCAATAGCTAGACAGTCATCGTCGGAGATGTACGCGCAGGTCCACGTACCATTGACATCTTCCCAGCAGCAGGCGCCCGGTTGGTCCGCGGTTGCTGCGGTCGAGAGAATCATCACAACGAGGGTTGTCAAAACATATTGGAGCGATGCTGCTCGTGTAGGACGTATGTTCATTGCTTGAATCCCAGAGTGTCGTTCTGTGGGCATCGGAGCCCGGGGTCGTCAAAGTGTCCAATTGCCAAGCGTGGTCATCTCTACGTGGGCGACCTTGCAATCTGTCAAATGATTCTTTTGGCAATTTAATTCGCCAAAGATCAGACCGCTGGACCCACCCACTATTGTTCTCCAAACATAACAGCTGCGGTGTACCAACACCAAGAACATTCAGCGGCATCCAAATATTTGTACACACGCGAATTGAGAACGCGTCAGGTACGACCTTGAACAGCCATCCTTGGGCGGTAACGCACCGAAACAACACCCGCGAGCCTGCGATCAATGGGTATTCGCATGCCTCTGCGGTTTTTGCCACGACTCTTGTAGAAAAAGCCAGGCACTTGCGTGCCTGGCTCGTTTCTTCATGATGGGAGTTCTCGAAACACATCAATGCCTGCGGCGACGTATCCCGGCGATAGCGGCCATGCCCAGCAGTGCCAGACCGCCAGGGGCTGGGACCTGCATGTAGATCCGTGGGTTGTCCAACCAGGTGGTCTCGCTAATGCCCGTCCACGTCTCGCCTGTGATGTCCATGCCCGTGACATTGCCGAGCACGCTGCTGATATCGCTCATCGAGGCAAGTTGTGATGCGCCGCCTTGCCCGTAGTTGACCATCCAACTAACGCTCGTGTCGAATGTGAAATCAAACGAATGCCAAATGTTGGCTGCTGGATCTGGATTGCTACTTGCCCAGATGCGGGTGTTGCCACTCCATAAAATCACACTGGCACGTTTGCCCATCTGCACCATGTCCGCCATCCAATCAAACGACACGCCACCATTGTTGTATGCAGCGGAAAAGTCGCCCGTGAACTGCGTGGGGGCTTCAAAAACGTAGCCGCCCGCGGTGATATCAGCGAACTCAAGATGGCCATTGGGCATGCCGCCGGACGGGTTCCAGTCGGGCTGATAGTAGGTAATGACATTGTTGAGCCTGTCCCGCACTTGCCAGCCATCCTGATCGGCGTCATAGGGGCTGTATGCCAGGTCTACGGTCGCAGCAGAGGCGAATGAAGTCATGGCAGTAATCGTGCTCAGAGCCACAAGAAGACCGTTCGTACGTTGCATGATGATGGTCCTTCAGATGCTACGGGCGGCCAATTTCCCTCGTATATGGCCGACCTTCACAAGGCATCCGGGTTTGCAGCGGTTTTCTGTCAGTGCGTTCTGTTTTTATTTGGATAACGCTTTGCCCGCGTGGGGCGACCGACGCCAGCAAGCCAGCTCAAAGGAAATCCGTTTGACGGGCATAAGAACCAATTCGCAACCGACTCATCTCAATGATCCCTTTCCATTATGCGGTGATATCGACATGAAATACCACCGAAAGGGTTGCGATGTTCCGGCTTCTGATGGATTCAAGTATTACGTCACTGGCGAACTGAATGGCTCAACCTTCGGGCCGCTCGAGCTGGATTCCTAATTGGTCAAGCAGGAAGGCGACCTCCCAAGCAATCTCGCGGTAGCGGCCGTAACGGCCGCTAGCGCCGCCATGGCCGGCACCCATGTTTGTTCGTTGGATGATCGGCGCGGTGGTTGGGCTTGAGGTTGTGTGGTCGCGAAGTTTGGCAACCCACTTCGTTGGCTCCCAGTACTGCACCCGAGGGTCGTTCAGACCAGCCGTGACAAGAATGGCGGGATAGGGCTTTGGTCCGACGTTGTCGTAGGGCGAGTAGGACAACATCGTCTTGTAAAAGGCCGGATCTGACGGATTGCCCCACTCTTCATATTCGCCCACGGTCAGCGGAATCGTCGGGTCAAGCATGGTGTTGACGACATCGACAAACGGAACCGACGCGTTCGCAACGCGCCAGAGATCCGGCCGCGTGTTGAGAACCGCTCCGACCAACAATCCACCCGCAGATCCGCCTTCGATCGCAATGCGATCTGGATCGACCCAACCTTGATCGATCAGCCCTTCTGCCACATCGATGAAGTCGGTAAACGTGTTTGGCTTGTCATGGAACTTCCCGGTGTCGTACCAATACCTACCCATTTCCCCGCCGCCGCGCACATGTGCCACGGCGTACACAACTCCGCGATCAATAAGCGACGGGCGGGTTGTGGAGAAGTATGGATCCATCGACGCGCCGTAGGAACCGTACCCATAGAGGAGCATTGGACTCGACCCATCCAACTTGGTGTCGGCAAGGTGCACAATCGACACCGGAACAGGCGTGCCGTCGCGGGCCGGAATCATGACACGGGTCACTGCATACTTGGATGCGTCCCAGCCGGGTACCTCGCGCTGCTTGCGCACATGCCACTCCAAGTCATCGATGTCTACATCAACCGTCTGTGTCGGTGTGACCGGCGACATGTAACTGATTCGCACGGTTTTTGGATTGAATACCTCGTTGTCCCCAGACACATGTACCGTGGACACTTGCTCGGGCAGCGGGATGTGCCGGCGGCCCAGTGTTTCCGGATTCATAAACTCCAGAGCCGTATACCCGCCCCGCCGCTCGCTCAGAACGATTGCATCCTCGAATGCAGACACACCAGTGAGATAGACATCTGCGTCGTGCGGAACAATTTCGCGTCCAACAGTGCCCATCGCATCGTCCGCCACTTCAACAAGACGGAAGTTGTCACCTTCGTCATTGATGCGCACCACAAAACGGTTCCCATGGTGATCGACGTCATACTCGATGCCATCAACTCGGGGGAGGATGGAAACCAAATCGCCCGATGGATCACTCGCTGAAACAAAGCGAACTTCGCTGGTCAACGACGATCCCATCCCGATGATGACGCCCGCCCCGTCGGTCAGGCGTTTGACGTTGATCCAAAACCGCTCGTCGGGTTCCTTCACAACCAGTACATCCTCAGACGACTTCGTTCCAAGCGTGTGCCGATACACACGATCGGGTCGGTTTGCGTGGTCAAACCGCGTGTAGAACAGTGTGTTGTTGTTCAGCCATGCCAGATCAAAAGCGGCGACTTCATCAATCACTTCATCGACCTGCTCGCCAGAAGCGATGTTCTTGATCGTCAGCGTGGCATGTTCCGCGCCTGATGTGTCCTGCAACCACGCGACAATCGCTCCATTCGGGCTCACGGCTACGTTGGTGACGTTTAGAAAGTCATGCCCGGCCGCAAGCACGTTCTCATCCAGAACGACCTGCTCCGTGTCATTCAGCCTGCGCATCAGGATCGGATAGTCCTTCCCTTTCTCGGTCACGGACCAATACGTCCAGCCATCTTCGCCTACCCATGGAACTGACTCATCATCTTCGACCAGCCTGCCAAGAAACTCTTCGTAGAGCTGTTCGCGAAGCGGAGCCAGATGAGCAGTCATCACGTCGGCGTATTGATTCTCGGCGTTGAGATGTGAGATGACCTCTGGATTGTCCCGATCCCGCATCCATGCATAGGGATCTACTCGGGTAATGCCGTGCTCGATCGTCACCTTCGGCGCGATTCGGGCTTCGGGTGGAGCCGGGACGGCAGAAACGGCAGCGACAAGGAGTGCGTGAATCATGACCATCCTCCTGAACCTCGCCGTGTCAATCAGGAGGTCGGTAGCATTACGAACCAATGAAAGTGCTCACATGGAATGTTAATGGATTGCGAGCCGCCATCCGGAAAGGAATCGATCATTGGATCGATGAGATCGCGCCCGATGTCGTCATACTGCAAGAGATTCGATGCAGACCGGATCAGATCGACATCTCGACCTTTCCGTTTCAAGATTGGCATGCCGCATGGAACCCTGCGCAGCGCCCTGGATACGCCGGAACGGCCGTGTTCTCCAGACAACCATTCAAGGTTCTTCATACCGGCATCGACGGCAACCCAGACCCCGAAGGACGCGTTCTTCGTATTGACGTTGGCGGCGTCGATCTCGTCAGCACGTACCTGCCAAGCGGGTCATCGAGCGAAGAGGCCTCTCGCAAAAAGAACGCATGGATGGCCGAATACGCGCCGTGGATGGCTTCGATCAAACGGCGGCGGCGGCCCGTGCTGGTCGGAGGCGATCTCAATATCGCGCGAAGCGAACGAGACATCTTCCATTGGAAGTCCAACCTCAATACCAGCGGCTTTCTGCCCCACGAGCGGGCCTGGATGGAGGCCCTGATCAACTCGGGTTGGCACGACCTCGTCAGACAGCACAGCGGCGACATCGACGGCCCGTACACATGGTGGTCGAACCGAGGGCAAGCCCGCCAACTCGATCGCGGATGGCGGATCGACTACATGCTTGGCAATACCAGGGCGGCTCAGATCGCAGGGCCGCCACGGGTCCATCGCGAGGCGGGTCTGGCGATATCAGACCACGCCCCTATAACCGTCAATCTCGACTGAGATTATGCTAAATGGAGTCACGTGGGCGGCTACCCATTTCCATAGTGGTCGCATCTGGATACCCATGAGAGGTCGACCGGCCGCGGTACGTCGCCGCGATTGATCAGGGGATGGTCGCGATGGACGGTGGATCACTGGCGACCGAACGAGTTGCTTGGATTCTTCCGTTTGAGGATTGTGATGACACGGGGCGTGCCGACATCTGTGAGATACTCATGCCTGGTGCTGATGGCAATGCCAACTCGCAGCTCGATCGCTGCATATGCCCCGGCGACCTTGACTTCGATTCAGATCGCGACGGAAGCGACATTATCACGTTCCTCACGCTGTGGGACGGCGAAACCGCCGCCGGAGATCTCAACGGCGATGGTTCGGTCGATGTACGGGATCTTCTGGCCATTCTGGGTCAATGGGGCAGTTGTCCGTAGACAACGGCGTGCAATCTCACACGGCCGACGATTATGATTCCTCCATGCCAACCCTCGTCTGTATTCGTCATGGGCAAAGTCAATGGAATCTGGAAAACAGATTTACAGGATGGGTCGATTCCGACCTTTCCGATCGAGGAGTCGCCGAGGCAATGAATGCTGGGCGGCTTCTTCGAGATGAGGAATTCGCCTTCGATACCGCCTATACGAGTGTGCTCACCCGCGCAGTACGCACCCTGTGGTTTGTGCTGCACGAACTTGACCAATGTTGGGTCCCGACAACCAAAGCGTGGCAACTGAACGAACGCCATTACGGCGCACTCCAGGGTCTCAGCAAGACTGAGACTGCGGCAAAGCACGGCGATGAGCAGGTACACATTTGGCGACGCTCATATAACACGCCGCCGCCGCCACTGGCCAGAGAAGACCCCATGTTCCCCGGCAATGACGCTCGTTATGCCAGCATTCCTACCGACCAACTTCCGGTTGGCGAGTGCCTCAAAAACACGGTCGACAGGGTCATCCCATATTGGAACGAATTCATCAGACCACAAGTTGCCGCCGGAACCCGTTTGATCATCGCTGCGCACGGGAACTCGCTCCGGGCGCTGGTCAAGCACCTTGACGGCATCTCGGATGAGGACATCACTGGGCTGAACATTCCAACGGGCGTCCCGATGGTCTACGACTTCGATGACTCAATGAATGTCCTCGGCCGACGATACCTCGGCGACAGCGACGCCATCGCAGCGGCCGAATTGGCCGTCGCAGCACAGGGTAAATCCGAGCAAGGGTAAATGGCCCCCAACAACACCGCTCGTCTCATTCGCCGCCGAATAGCAGATCGGTATATGTCGGCATAGGCCAGAGGTCTGCTGGCACAGTGCTTTCAATGGCGTCGCAGTGAGCTCGGGCATTGTCCATAGCGGGAACGAGTCGATCCTGTACTGCCCTAGCGTGGGCATCACATGATTCCCCGGTGTATTCAAGCGTAGTTCTGATCTCAGTAAGCGCCGCCTCGAGTTCGGTCACATGCTCAACCAGATCGTGCAACCGGCCCCCGCTTGCAGGACAATTCACGCCCGCCGCCTCGGTGGTCGAAATGGCTGTTGCAAGATCGGTCTGATAGCGAGTCGCGGCGGGAAGCACCATGGTCTCGGCCATCTGCAACATCGTCCGGGCTTCGATACCCATTGTGTGTACGTAGGTTTCAAACAGCACATCCACTCGAGCATCGACTTCGGTTGGACTCATGACCCCGTACGTATTGAACATCTCGCGAACCGAGTCGTTTCGCAATGCTGGAAGGGCATCGGCCGTGCCACGCAGTATCGGCAATCCTCGGCGCGCGGCCTCTTCGTGCCACTCGGTGTTGTAGTTGTCACCGTTGAAGATCACACGATGATGATCTCTCATGACACCACCAAGAATATCGATCGCGGCGGCCTCGACCGATCCGTTTCCATCAATGTGCTTCTCCATCTCGGTCACGATCCAGTCAATCGATTCAGTGATGATCGTATTGAGTACGGCGTTGGGCCAGGCGACGCTGGCTGTTCCACCAACCGCGCGGAACTCAAACCGGTTCCCGATGAAGGCAAACGGACTCGTGCGGTTTCGATCACCAGAATGCCGCTGAAGTTTCGGAACGGCGGCCGTGCCGAGATCCATCGACGAATCCGCGCGGAAGTCGGACGTCTCGCCTGTTGCAAGATTCTCCAGAACACGACCGAGTTCCTCGCCCGTGTAGATACTCAGGATGGCCGGAGGCGCCTCATTCGCACCGAGCCGATGGTCGTTCCCAGCATTTGCAACCGACGCGCGGAGGATGTCGGCGTGCAGATCCAAGGCCCGCACCACCGCGCACACAAAGGTCAGGAACTGCAGATTGCTTTGCCCCGCCTTGCCTGGACTGAGCAGGTTGTGGCCAGTATCTGTGCTGATCGCCCAGTTATTGTGCTTACCCGTCCCGTTGATTCCTTTAAATGGCTTCTCGTGAATGAGACACCGCAAGCCATGAAGCCGCGCGACTTTCTGCAACACGCTCATTGTGAGCATCTGGTGATCACTGGCAAGATTTGATCGCTCAAACAGCGGGGCCAACTCGAACTGCCGAGGCGCCACTTCATTGTGGCGCGTCTTGGCAGGAATACCCAACTCAAAGAGTCGCGCTTCGACATCCGCCATGTAGGCCTGTACGTCGCGGGGAATCGCGCCAAAGTAGTGGTCATCGAGTTGATGACCCTTCGGCGAATCGGCGCCCATGATGGTGCGACCGCAAAGAATGATGTCCGCACGCATGGCGGCGAGGTCCTCGTCGATGAGGAAATACTCCTGCTCGATACCGAGCGTCGTCGTCACATGATCTACACCGTCCGAATTCCCAAAGAGACGCAGCACCCGCATGGCCTGTTTGCTGATGGCTTCATCGCTTCGCAGCAGTGGTGTCTTCTGATCGAGTGACTCGCCGGTCCATGACACGAAGCAGGTTGGAATGCATAGCGTCCGTTCGCCGCCATTTCGAACAATGAACGCGGGGCTCGTCGGGTCCCATGCTGTGTATCCACGCGCTTCCCATGTATCACGAATACCACCACTTGGGAATGAACTGGCATCTGGTTCAGCTTGGATAAGTTGGTTGCCTGAGAACTCGGTGATGGGCTGACCGTTGCTGTCGATACTCAGGAACGAATCGTGTTTCTCAGCTGTCGAGCCGGTCAACGGTTGGAACCAGTGGCAATAGTGTGTACATCCGTTTTCGATCGCCCAATCCTTCATGGCTGTTGCAATCTCGTCGGCGATACGGGGATCGAGCGGCTCGCGCCGCGTTGTCGTCCGTTCAAGCCGCTCAAGCGCGGAGGGCGAGAGGCGGCGGCGAACATTTTCACCGGCAAATGTAAGAATGCCATATCGATCACCGAACTGGCTTGCGGCATCACGAATCCACGAATCCGCGTGAGCGTCGGGCATGCTGGTGGGCTCCATGTGTTGCGAGAGAGTTTCGATGAACGACAACGGGCGATTGGCGAGTCTGCTCATGGCTGGAAGGATACCAATCACATCCCGCACGTTGAGCCGGTGATTGGGTCGGAAACCGCCTGTTTTGTGGGGCTGCTGGACACTGGGCTTGGCTTCGGCCAAGATGATGTGCTGTGCTTACGCACTCCTGCCCCGAAAGGACACTTGCCCATGCCGACTCGACTGATTGCCGCGTGTCTCATGCTTGCCAGCGCCGGTCTAGCCCAAGCTCAGATGATGTCCGGACCATTTATGGGAGATCTGGGATGGAAGATCCTTCGTGAGCGGTTGGGGTTGGCGGCCCCGTCCCCTGCACAGTTGGAAGACATTGCCCAAATTCACAATCAGTACCTCGCGAGCATGAAATTGCTGCGGACCGAACACATCGACCCGTTCCTGAATGAAACGAAGGGAATGGGCTCCATCACTGCGACGGACCCGGATGAGGCCCGCCGCGGGATCGCCAAAACAGAGAAGATTCACAGGCTGGTCGCTGAGCAGGAATCATTGCTCATGGATCAGATTGCCAGTGTCTTGGGCGACACCCAGCAGGCCCCACTCGAGCGGATCCGCGAGCATCGATCCCGCGAGCGTCTTTGCCACCGCCCGATGGACCTCATTGGCGGATCGCCCCTCCCAAAGACAGAGCCACGATTCGCCATCGACTGGCGGTCCCTGAGCGACAGCGAGCGGGCCGAAATCGAGTCCATACTGACCCCGTGGGAGGATCGGTACACCGGTCAACTCAAGACGCTCAGTACAGCTCGATCCAAAGCGCTCATCGAATTCTCCAAGACGCTCGCCGTCCTAAACGCCGCGCAGGCCGAGTTTGGCAACACCCCACCCGGCCCAGCCGAGATGTCACGACTGATCAACCTCTTTCGTGATGCGCAGCGAAACGCCCAAGAGTTGACCGAACCCACCAAGATCGCCCTGCAGCGCCACGTTGTCAAAGGATTGCGTGAGTTGGCCCCTCTGATTCCTTCGTCGCAACGGATCAAAGTCATTCGACTGTCCAGCGGTAATACCGGGCTCAATGACCAAGTCACGCCTATGGCAGGACGTACCAGACGCATGGATTTGCCGAAGGACGTTCACGCAGAAATCGGAGTCATTCTCGACGTGTGGTATGACGACGCGACACTCCTGCTCATTGACGCTCTTGAAGCCAACTGGCGGGACATCCGTGAACAGCAGAACGCGGTCACCGAGGTCGACGAAGAGGGCAATATGACCTTCGACATTCCGGGATCCGAGAACAGCATTGCCGCCATGAAGGCATGGAACAGTCGCAGCGCCGAAGCGATGGATGCAATCTCCGCGTTGGTGCCGGAAGAATTGGCCGATGCGCTGCAGCAGGATGGTGATACAGAGGAGGAGCAGTCGGTTGTTACCACAAGCACGGCCGTCGTCATATCGTCTGGTGGTGGATCCGATTCCGACGAAACTGTCGTCGTAGCCACCGAAACGTCGCCTGGCGGCGAGTATGGAGGCCTGTTCGATGATCTGAACGTGCTGCCCGCCTTACGGCAGTCGCTTATCGATGGGCTTGCCCGCGACCTCGCCCTGACCGAGGCTGATAGACGGACGCTCGACGAACTCTTTGAGACCCACGACACCGCACGCGCCGAACTGGAGGCGATGCGCCTCGCCAAGAAGAATGCAAAGAAGGATGAGTTCAGCGATCGTATCGCCGACATGACTGAGGCAGATCAAATGGCCTTCGCCATCGAGATGATGACACCTATTTCACAGGAAGGGTTGAGTGAACTCGACGATGCATTCTTCGAGGGTGTTGCAACGATCGGAAATTCAGAGGCAATCGAGCCCTGGCGACTCTCCCGCGTCAGAGAAATGCTCGTGGGCGTTGGGGGTATATCTCGGACCCTGCGGCTCATCGGCGTGCCGGACAATCGAGCCAACGTTGACTTGTTGAACCTCGTTAGCAATGCATCGCTCAATGATCGGGAGTACGCCGCTGCCAGAGAGGCCCTCTCACGATGGCACGGTCCAGCGACCGCTCTCATGGAAGACATTCAGAGCAAGACAGTCAAACTGGATGAGGCCATGAGGGCCATGATGTCGCAGGAACAAAGCGGCGGCAGCATGTCAATCGATCTTACAGCTGCTATGGAAATTGATCAGATGCAAACGGCCGTCGCAACGCAGCGAGCCGAACTTTCGGCCCTCGCTCAAGAGACCGTCCAGACGATTGAGTCTGTGCTAAGCAATACAGACGACTTCCACAGAATGTGGTTGCTTGAAGCGCATCCCGAAGTTGCAAGCCAGGATCCATTTATAGATATGTACGATCGAGTGCTCAAAATCGACTCTCTGACGGATGACCAACGGGCCACGATCGCCGCCATGCGAATCGAACACAATGATGCGTGGTGGACTGCGACCGAAGAGGCCATTGCCACCATTGAGACGCCACAGAACACACCCGCCAATCAACAAGAGGCTTTCTTCGCCGCCCAGCGGGTCCGGCAGAACATCCAGCAGCAGGCGTTCGCCCGACGAGAATCGGCACTCAAACGCCTTGAGCAAGTACGAAGTCTGCTCACCGAGGAACAACTTGCCGTGGCAGCGGGTCTTCCTGATCCTGCCGCACCGCGAACAGCCGGGGTCCCATTCTGACTCACCCTGACACTCAAGCCTCGCATGGCCCCCAAAGGCCACGCTTGAACCATACCTGATTGCAAGCGATACTCTCCCGATGGCCAACCAAGATCCGAAACCCGTCACGCTTCGCACGCTGCAGCGGATGACTGCAGAGGGCGAGCGGTTCGCATGTCTAACCGCATACGACGCCACAACGGCGCGTCATCTGGAGCGAGCGGGCATTCCATTACTTCTCGTTGGTGACACCGCCGCTGAGATGGTGCTTGGCCTGCCCGGCACGATTCACGCGCCGCTTGATTTTATGATCACGCTGACCGCAGCAGTCAAACGAGGCGCCCCGAACACCTTTGTCATGGGCGACATGCCCTTTATGTCCTATCAAGCCGATGAGGCTGAGGGTGTTCGCAATGCCGGACGATTTCTTACCGACGGCACCGCCGATGCCGTCAAGGTCGAAGTGGACGGTACGTTCACCGGTCTGGTATCTCAGATGAACCGCGCTGGCATTCCCGTCTGCGCACATGTTGGCTCTCGACCCCAGCGAGCCAAACACGACGGGGGCTACCGGGCTGCGGGACGAACCGTCGCCGAAGCGGCCCGCGTCGTGGAAGACGCAGTCCGACTCGAAGACGCGGGCGCTTGTATGTTGCTAATCGAAGCAACGCCCGCCGAAGTCGCCCAGCAGATCGTGGAACGCACCAGCGTGCCCGTCATCGGATGCGGTGCGGGTCCCGCGTGCCACGGCCAGATCGTCGTCACGCAGGACATCTTCGGACTCACCGACTGGCAGCCCGCCTTCGCCAAGCCCGTTACCGATCTTGCTGCGGAAGTGCATGCCGCAGCCACCGAGTGGAAGTCCAAGGTCGCCAGCGGCAACCTTGGCAAGCACCCCTACACGATGATTGACGGGCCGGCCACGACGTCGTGACTCAGCATCACCGCCCTGTTCGCACGTTTCTGCCGACCCTCCTGCTGTTGGTCAGCGCTGTGGTCGTAGTGGTCGTCGTCAGGTGGGGCCAGCGCGAGATTGACTTTCAGCACACGCAGTCGCGAGTCCACGAAGCCGGCCTGCGACTGCAGTCGCCGAACGGCGATGCTGCCATACTCGCCAGCCTGAGCCGGGCCCAACGGGACATTGCCACCTTTGTCCAGCCCTCGGTCGTGCACATTGACGGCAAGCAGCAGGGACACCACGGTCTCTCTCATACGACCGGGAGCGGGTGGGCGTGGGATGACGACGGCCATGTCGTAACCGCTTGGCATGTCGTGCGGGGGCTCAACGATATTGATGTGCATCTCCATGATGGGACAGTCCGCCGCGCACACCTACTCGCGGGCGATCAAATGACCGACATCGCCGTACTCAAGATCTCTCCAGATCGAACGATTGCGGCTACACGAAGCGATCCAGACGCCACGAGCCAGGGAGACATGGTGTTTGCCTTCGGGTCTCCGCTCGATTTTAGATTCTCAGTCACCTGTGGAGTCGTCTCGGGGCTCGGAAGAAGTACCGGTGGACTTGGATACGGCAACTTCATTCAGATCGACGCGCCGATCAATCCGGGAAGTAGTGGCGGCCCAGTGACGAATCACCTCGGTCATGTCATCGGAATGAGCACAGCCATTGCCGCTGATGCTGGCAGTAGGCGCGTTGATGATCGGTTTACTGGAGTGGCGCTAGCCGTGCCGCTGGGCATGATCGAGACGATTGTTCCGCAACTGATCGAGGATGGGATCGTGGTACGAGGTTTTCTCGGCGTCGTCGCCCTCGACCGAAGTACACCCATCGCCAGATTCCTCGGCCGGCACGCGATGCGGGAGGGCGTACTACTCGCCGAGTTGGAGGAAAAATCACCACTGCGGGCAGCGGGATGTATCCCGGGGGACATCGTGTGGACCATCGATAACGGAGAGACCGTCACAGAGAAACGCCTGCGGCGCTTTCTCGCCGGTGGCGGAGAGACGACGCTGCAGACCTCACATATCTTTAATGGTGATCCTGACGCCCCAGTAGAGCGACTCGTCGCGGCGGCAGCGGGAATGCCTACGCCAGAAACGCTGTCCATGCGGGAGCCGCTTCATCGGCTGCTCTCATCCATGGGCGGACCCACGCAAGGAGTCGTCATTGATTCGGTCGTACCCGGCACGGCGGCTCACTCCGCTGGACTCCTTCAGGGCGATGTCATTCTGTCCATTGCTGGGCAAGACATCAACTCGGTGGACCAATTGCACTCTACGATTTCAGCATTGAGTCCAAACTCTGATGTTGATCTGGAAATCTGGCGATCAGGCAAGGACGGGGCATCCGGCTCGCATCAATCAATTGGTGTCCGCCTCGGGCAACGAACACGGTGACCTCAGCACTTGATATTCAGGACCTCGTCGTGGATCTCGCCGAGGCCCGCTCTGGCCGGCGGCGGCGGATCCTGCACGGCATCACATTGCACGTTGCGCCAGGAGAAGCCGTTGGGCTTGTCGGAAGTTCCGGATGCGGCAAAACGACGTTCGCCCGAGCGGCGCTCCGGCTGGTCCTACCGACCAGCGGAGTCGTGAAGGTCAACGGAATCGATCTGGCGACTCTTCGAGGTCAGGCACTTCGAAAGTTCAGGCGGCACATGCAGATGGTGTTCCAGGACCCTGCTGGAGCCTTGAACGGCAGAATGCGAGTGGGCGAACTCATTGCCGAACCCATCCGTGTTCACGAACATCTCTCGGATCGTGAGGTCGATGACCGCGTTCGGGAACTCACGGAGACTGTTGGGCTCACGCCCGATGCAGCCGACCGCTGGCCACACCAGTTCTCGGGGGGCCAACGCCAACGGATCTGTATCGCGCGAGCCCTCGCCTGCCGCCCCAGCCTGCTGGTCTGCGATGAGCCCACATCCTCGCTGGACGTTTCCATTCAAGCCAAGATTCTCAACCTTCTCAATCGCCTCCGGGACGAACACGGGCTGGCGATGCTCTTTATCACGCACGATCTGGCCGTTGCCCGCTACCTCTGCAATCGCATCGCAGTCATGGACGGTGGCAAAATTGTCGAGTCTGGAGACACCGACGCCGTGCTCGATGCCCCGGCACACTCCGTGACGCGAGAACTGGTCGCCGCAGCGGGGTGAACCTTGGGGGTCTCCGGAGCAGCCAGTGCCGAGCGATCTTTCGCCCTATCAGCCCGTCGAGGTTTCTGAGCAGCCTGCTAAACTGCACCACCGATGCAGCAGTACCTCGACCTGCTCCGAGACGTCCGAACAAATGGCTGTGAGCGCGCCGACCGAACCGGAACTGGCACGCTTGGAGTCTTCGGGCGGCAGCTTCGATTCAATCTGGCGACTGGATTTCCACTCGTCACTACGAAGAAGGTCCACATTCGATCAATCGTCGCGGAACTTCTGTGGTTCCTCCGAGGTGACACCAATGTTGCTTGGCTCCACGAACACCGGGTCAGCATCTGGGATGAGTGGGCCGACCAGCAGGGCGATCTCGGGCCCGTCTACGGCGCGCAGTGGCGATCTTGGCAAGGCGCCGATGGCCACACGCACGATCAGATCGGCGGTGTGCTCAAGGGCATTCAAGAAGATCCATTCAGCCGACGCTTGATCGTTTCGGCATGGAACGTCGGTGAGATCGAACATATGGCGCTCGCGCCCTGCCACGCACTCTTTCAGTTTCATGTCGCGGATGGAAAGCTCTCTTGCCAGCTCTATCAGCGCAGCGCCGACCTCTTTCTGGGTGTCCCCTTCAACATCGCCTCATATGCTCTACTTACCCACATGATCGCCCAGGTCACCGGCCTGCAACCGGGTGATTTTGTGCACACCTTCGGGGACGCCCATATTTACAGCAATCATCTCGAACAGGTGGACGAACAACTGTCGCGGTCGCCCCGCCCCCTGCCGAGTCTGAAACTCAATCCAGATGTCCAGGATCTCTTCGCGTTCACTATGGACGACATCGAAGTCGTGGACTACGACCCCCTTCCTCGCATTTCGGCTCCCGTTGCAGTCTGACGTGCTGGAACGCCACCGCATCGTGATGCTTGTTGCCGCCGCCGAGAACGGGGTCATCGGTTCGGACGGAGACATGCCCTGGCATCTCCCGGATGATCTCAAGAGATTCAAGGATGTCACGATGGGTCACCCAATCGTGATGGGCCGTCGAACATGGGAATCGATAGGAAAGCCGCTCCCTGGTCGCACCAATATCGTCCTGACGCGCAATCGTGACTACACAGCCGATGGCGCGTGCATGGCAACCGATATGACGTCGATCCTCCATCATGCAAACGGTGCTGACACAATCATGGTGATTGGTGGAGGCGAGATCTATCGAATGCTTCTGCCAGTCGCAGATGAAATTCGCATCACTCGCGTCCACGCCGAAATCGACGGCGACACGACGTTTCCATCGCTTGACGATGGATGGGTGCTTCAAGAATCATCAAGGCATGCAGTCGATGAACGTCATGCATACGCCATGACTTTCGAGACGTGGATCCGCTCGTAAACGTCAGTCGGTCTCACGCCGAACAGCGACAAAGCCCACGAGTGGCTCATCGGCCGCCGGTTGCACTTCGACAAGGGTGACTGGCATGGGTCGACGAGTCGCCAGGAAGCCACCTGCGGGGAAGGACTCCCCAATGTTGTCCCGAAATACCGAGAGATCGATCGACAGAGTCTGGCCTGCGAGGAGCCGCGGCACGGTCGTGCTGAATCGTTGGTTGATCCAGATGGTTGGATTCTCCCAGCCATAGGCGGTGGCATTCACGATCGAAATAGCCGTGCCGTCTCGGAAGACTTCAACTGGAATCGTGTCGGTGGTATGGAGTTCGATCGGATATGCAGCGTTGGCGAGTGAGGGATCGAAGTCGGTGTGATGGCATCCCTGAATCAGGCCACTGGCGAGGAGTAGAGTCGTCAGGATGAGTATGGGGCGTTGCATCGCCCAGCATCGTATCGCGAGACCCCAAACATCGCAGCGTTGCCCCAAATCCATCTGGAAGCGACAATGATGGTTCAATGTCCACCCACACACCTTCAGCCGACCGCCCCTCGGCGACTTGCCCTCCAAATCTCGCAAATTGGGCTGCGCACATACAGGTGGATGCACGCATCCCGGCAACGGTGCCAGGCTTCGACGCGCCCTTCTTTCAAGCAGGATTGGCGGGATACTCCGACGCCGCCATGCGGCTTGTGGCGAGAAGGCATGGTTGCCCTTACGCAGTCACCGAGGCACTGCTTGATCGAACACTGATCAGTGGTGGCAAGGGGCGAACACGCGAGGATCCGAACATTCTCCGAGAAGAATGTGGTTTGGGCGACCCGTCAGAGAATCGACTTGCCGGCCTTGAGGATCATCCGGTTGCAGGCCAGGTCATGGGCACGGACCCCGACGAGATGGGGCGCGCTGCAGAGATTTTGGTCGAGCTTGGACACGATGTCGTGGACGTCAATCTGGCGTGCCCGGTCAAGAAGATTGCCCGAAAGAAACGAGGGGGTCATTTTCTTACAGCGCCGAGCGAGGCTTTGGATGTTTTGCGGGCTGTGCGGAAGTCTGTTCCATCGCACGTCCCCTGCACATTGAAGCTTCGCCGAGCATGGGATGATTCCGCAGAGATGGCCCGGAACTTCGATTGCATTTTCGATGGCGCCTATGAACTTGGGTATGCGTGGGCCACAGTGCATTGCCGGACGGTGCGACAGAAGTATGTCGGCCCATCTCATTGGCCGTTTCTTGCAGATCTCACAAAGCGGTTTGATGATCGGATCGTTTTCGGGAGTGGTGACATCTTTGCGGTCGCTGATATCTTCCGAATGCTTCAGGAAACAGGCGTGCATGCCGTCAGCGTTGCGCGTGGGTGCATCGGCAATCCGTGGATCTTCCGGCAAGCCCGGCAGATCATGAGCGGATCACCGCCCCAAGCACCATCACTCGATGAACAGCGATCTGCCCTGCTCGATCACTTTCGACTGTGCATGGCACTGCACGGGGAGGGTGGCGCGTCTCGCATGATGCGGAAGTTTGGAATCAGATTCTCGGTGCATCACGATCAGGCTGACGCTGTGCGAAAGGACTTCATCGCAGTGAAGTCGAAGGGTGACTGGCAAAAAGTAATGGATCGCTGGTACCAATCCCAGTGAATCGCCGTCAGGAGGTTGTTCGCAGCACGCGGCGGACGGCAGCTCGCTGGCCGTCGGTCAAGGGGCGCATGACGCAGTCGAGCATCTCCTGCTCAATCACCGAACGCTCGCCACTGTTGCGAAGAAACTTCATCCGCGCCGCCGTGGCCGACTCGACCAATGACGAAGCATCGTGCTCAAGGTCGGCGCCTGCTTCTCGCCCCTCCCGAAGCAACGACACGGCTTCCTCACGAAGTTTATTGAGCTTCTGCCGAGACGACTCGATGCAACTGGCGACATGCACAGCTGCAGACTCGCTCACGTTGGACTGCACCCATTCGGCGGCCCGATAAGCCTCCGGGCGGCGATAGATCGATGGAAACAATGCAGCGGAAGCCACTGCCCGCCATGCGGGGGCCGCAGACGCACCAAGTACGGTTGCGATCACCTCTACGGCCTGATCGTGCATCGCGATACGATCCCGCCATCGAGTGCTGCTCGCAAATTGCAAATCACGCCGCTTGTCGGAGTCCTTCGTAATCGCGGCGATTCCGTCGTCAAATTGGTGGGATCTGTTGAAAACAGCATCGTCACGTGCCCGCTGGGCGAGACTCGATGTGTATTCGGCAAGCGCCTTTGCAATTTTCTCGTCGCTGATCGGAGCTGCGGCGTCCGAGTCGGCTGCGATCGCAGCGATGTCGACAAGTGCATTGCGACCCTTGCCCGTCAGGTACACGCTTCGGTGGAACCGCCCGATCGCTTCTTTCTGAACCGTAGGCTCGGCCGACGAAAGGAGAGTAGACCATTCCACCATGCGCCCAACATGGTCGTCGGCCGTTTCGCATGCAGATCGCGCCGCCGTCCGGAGTGCAATTCGCAGCGTTCGGAGTTCATCGGCACTGATCCGAATCTCACCCCGAAGAGCAGCATCGAGGCGTGCTCGATCATTGGCCTGCTTCGACCTGAGGTTCTCCAGCACGGTTTGCATCCCGTCGCCGTAATCTCGCAGCAGCATCTCGCCTGCTTCCATCTCGCTGGGACCCATCTCAAGATCATGAAGAAGTGCCCGAAACTGCACGGGTCTCACGACAGGCTCGATGCCTGCGAGATGAAAATCCTCTGGTGAAGCGGACGGAGCACCGAAGGCCGGTACCGAAAGAAAGCCAATAAGTATGGCAGCGGACAATCTGGTCATGGCTGTGATAGTAGCGGCCACAGAGCGCGAGTCAACGACTCCTCAGCCCGCCTTCTTCGTCCGGGGCAGGTACTGCTCCACCACATCTCTCAGGCGTGATCGATCAATGTGCGTATAGATCTGCGTCGTGCCGATATCGGCATGGCCGAGGAGTTCCTGCACAACACGGAGGTCTGCGCCACCCGCAAGAAGGTGCGTGGCAAAGCTATGTCTGAGCATATGCGGATGCACATGGCCGAGATCTGCACGCGCAGCGAGCCGACGAATGATCTGCCACACGGCAACCCGCTCCAACGGTCGTCCTGTATGCGAAAGCAAGAGTCGATCGTCCGACCGTCGGTCTGGGAACCGCGCGAGATGATTTCGCAGATCACCGCAGTACTGGTCCAATGCTTCGATGGCAGGCTTCCCGATCGGTACAAGCCGCTGCTTGTCGCCTTTCCCCGTGACGAGCACGACCTCAAGCTCGCGTTTCCAGTCGCCCACGCGAAGCGCGCACACTTCACTGGCGCGAAGGCCTGCCCCATACATGATCTCAACCAGTGCGCGGTCCCGTTCCCAGAGGCGACTGGTTCCTGGTCCCGCCGCTTCGATCAATGCTCGCATTTGCTTCGGAGTCAGCACGCCAGGCAAACGCTTCCATCGAGTGGGTGGCACTAGCGGGCCAGCCGGGCTTCTGTCAATACGCCGCTCCGCCTCCAACCAGCGAAACAACATTCGAATCGTGGAGAGGTGCCGCGCGATGCTACTTGGTTGAAGCCCTCGCTCACGGTGGAGCATCTGCACATGCGCCGCCAAATCGCGTGGACCAACCGCGCCAAGATCACTGATCGCATTACCACGAAGGTCTTCGACCATATCTCGCAGGTCGGCGTGATACGCAGCAAGCGTGGCCTCGGAGAGGCCACCCTCGACTCGGAGCCACGTCAGGAAGTCACGAACCGGTTGGTCGAAGTTGTTCGGAGCGGTCATGGCATGACACCGTGATGATGATGGGTTGCGGCATGGGAACCCCACCCTTGGCGCCGCGTTGAATCACCGCGTGCGATTCGCAGCAGCGGTGACCATCAGAGAAACAGTAATCGAGTACGTCCGCCAGACTGTCGAGACGGAACCTGTCACCACAGGCAGGATGGCCCAGATCGACGTATGGACAACAGGTTTGCTCGGACGAGCCCATGGGGACTGCTATCGGCCCGATTCGGTCCAAGTCAGCAGAACGACACCGTTCGTGGGAAAAATCCTGTGCCGGAAGCATTTTTGGCCATCGCAAGCGTCGTTTCGGTCGCTTCTACTGCTTTCGCGGTTCCTGCTCTCAGCACATTGAGCACCACTGCGTCGTCTTCGTACGCCTTGCGTCGCTCTCGCATGGGCTCCAGAAGTTCATTGATCGCATCTGCAACCAGCATCTTGACCTCACCGTCACCGATATTGTCTCCGCGCTCGTATCGATCACGAATATCGGACTTCATGTCCTCATCGTTGACGAAGACGTCCAGATATTGAAAGAGCGGGTTTTTCTCGGGGTCGATGATGCCCGGGTCCGTCGGCTGACGGCTGTCCTGTCCGGTGTAAATCTTGCCGATCTTCTTCTTCACTTGCTTGGGCGTATCGATGACATGAATCGTGTTGCCCAGCGACTTGCTCATCTTGTTCTGCCCGTCGGTTCCAACAAGCCGGCCGACCTTCCCGACGTCCGCAACTGGAATAGGGAAGATACCACCGAGTTGTTCATGTTCCTCGTCGGGCGCTTTGTCAGCCACGCCGCAGTACATCTTGTTGAAACGCCGCGCAACTTCGCGAGTGAGTTCGAGATGCGGCACCTGATCTTCACCGACGGGAACGCTGTGCGCACGAAACGCCAGAATGTCAGCAGTCTGCCCAACGGTGTAGAGTGGAAATCCAAAGGAGTAGTTGTCAGCCAATCCCTTGACCTGCAACTCGTCCTTGAGGGTTGGATTGCGCATGACTCTGTTGAATGGCAACAGCATCGCAAACAGGTAGGTGAGTTCAGAGAGCGCCGGCACCTCACTCTGCAGGAAGATTGCGGCCTTCTCCGGATCGACACCCATCGCCAACGCATCGCGAGCAACTTCGATGCAATCCCTGTGGACATCGTGTGGCTTATCCGCCCGAGTTGTGTAGGCATGGAGGTTGGCAATCAGGAAATAGCACTCGTGCTCTGATTGCAACTCAACCCGGCGCTTCACCGATCCGACCCAGTGACCAATGTGGAGGTTTCCGGTGGGCGTGTCGCCCGTCAATATGCGGTGCCGTGTGGACATGGGGCGAGAGGATACCCCTCCCTCAGATCCACGGTACAGCCAACAGAATGTTGCCCGCATTGAAGGCCATGTGCATCGTGATTGAGGCTGTCAATCGCCCGGTTCGAGCGTATGCCCAGCCGAACCCCAGAGACAATACGAAGAGCCCGACCAAGCCATGCGGATCCACCGCCCCGAGATGCATGACGGTGAAAACCAGGCTCGCGAGGACGATTGACTGCCAGGGTGCTCCCGAACTGAAAAGCCTCGCCCTTCGAAAGGACTCCTGCAACAGTCCCCTGTACAGGGTCTCCTCAACGATTGCGGGCAGCACGATGACCGCGGCTACCGTGGCAATCGCGGCGGTTGTTGGCCCCGCTTCTGCGAGTTGTCGCAGCAGATCATGCGCGATTGGAACCGGTGCGTGGTTCGTCAGCATCTGCCAGAGAATCCCGGCTATCGCCGACGCGGCCAGTGTCATGGGCCAGAACAAAACGAGTCCAACCCCGCCAACCAAAACCGCTGACCACCGCGAACGCCTCCGATCGGGGCAGACAGCCCCGCGGCGAGGCATGCGGCGATCGATCGACGTGCGACGTCCCTCTACAAAGAGCCGCACCCAAGGCAGGCACGATGCTGCAATCAGCTGTGCCATCCAACCGGCAAGCATGACAGGCAGCAGCAAGGCAACCGACTCCGGCGTCTCGATATCTACGTCGGTCACCGAGATGACGACTCCACCAGCGATACCTCCAAGGATGATGGCCAAAATGAATGTGAGAATGCCAGTTCCGGGCCCGAATCGCCACGGACGAACAGGTATGCGGCGAAGCCGCCACCATCCAGAGCCCGCAAAGATGGCTGCCGCCAAGCCACCAACCAGAATGGGCCAGAATGAGATCCAACCATCCGCCGATTGAGTTGCTGCTGTGGCGTCCGCTGCGGCTAGAGTAGCGCAGGAATTACCCGCTGCAGAATCGACCACCATGACGACCCCACCGACACTGGCAAAAATAATCGAGCACAAACGCGTTGAAGTCGCGGAGAAACGATCGCAACGATCCTTGGATGAACTCAAGGCGCGAGTCGCCGATGCACCGCCCCCTCGTAACTTCTTTTCAGCAGTCGCCACCGGGCTCGGCCCGGGCGGGGTCAACGTCATTGCAGAAGTCAAGAAGCGAAGCCCCTCAGCCGGTGAGATTCGCGCGGACTTCGATCCAGTAGACATCGCTCTACAGTACGAAAACGCAGGAGCGGTCGCGATCTCTTGCCTCACAGATGATCAATTCTTCGGTGGCTCGATTGATACGATCGATGCAATCAAGGCGTCCGTCAGCCTGCCGGTCCTTCGGAAGGACTTCCTGATCGACACGTGGCAGGTATGGGAGGCACGCGCGGCTGGTGCTGATGCAGTTCTGCTCATCTCCGAATGCCTCTCAGAGGGCCAGATGATGGACATGCTGATTCTGGCCCATGAACTCGATATGACGGCACTGGTCGAGGTGCACGACATCGAGAACCTGCTGCGAGTACGTCGGCACGTCGGATTCCCCCACCCTGGATACATGCTTCTGGGAATCAACAATCGAAACTTGACGACGATGAAAACCGATATCAGCCACACGGTTCGAATGCTGGAACTGGTCGACGATCACCGCGACATTCTTGTCACAGAATCCGGTATCCGAACAACCTCGGATATCGAGCGGATGGTGCGTCATGGCATCCGCCGATTCCTGATCGGCGAGAGCCTCCTACGGCAGCATTCGCCAGGACAGGCCCTTCGGGAACTCCTTGGTACACCCTGGGATTGAGTGAACGTGCACTTCTCAGCAGCAATGCCTGCTGAAGCGTATTCTCTTGGCCATGTCGCTCATCGACCTCACAAGTGAAGGCGGCGTCTTCACCTTAGAACTGAATCGGCCGGAGAAACGCAATGCGCTCTCTCCGGAATTGATCGAGTCGCTTCACGAAACGCTCGACGCTCTCGAATCTGAATCCGCGCTGCGTGTACTCGTAATTGGTGGGCACGGCAAGGCGTTTTGCGCTGGTATGGACCTGCGAGGCGTGCTCCATGACCCTGAAGCGATGGGCGGCATGCTGAGAGGACTTGCAACTGCGACTGGACGAATCCGATCGCTGCCTGTCCCAACGATTGCCCGTGTGCACGGCGCCGCCATTGGTGGTGGATGTGGACTGGCAGCTGTCACCGATCTCACGGTGGCGCATCCTGAAGTGAAACTCGGGTATCCAGAAGTCACACTCGGCATTTGTCCGGCGGTTGTCGCGCCATGGCTCATTCGCAAAATTGGAGCAGGACCTGCCCGAGCGATGCTGCTTCAGGGCGGCACGTGCACGGGCGAAGAGGCCCTCCGTCTTGGGCTGGTTGATCAACTCGTGCCCCGAGAATCGCTCGATGCGTCAGTCGCGGCGATGGCCACCCAACTCGCCCGCGGCGGCCAGCAGGCGATCGCCGTCACGAAGCATTGGCTCAATGAACTGGATGCGTCTCCCTCGGCCGAAACCCTGCTGAAGGGGGCCGACCTCTCCACCAAGGTCATGGCTGGGGAAGAAGCCCAGTCCAGGCTGACGCCAATCTACAACTCAAAACAACCATAAATATCACTTAACAGGCGGCTTAGGCTACTTTGGCCTCCATACGTGGAGCACAGGTGGATGGATAAGGGCTGTGCCACAGACCGCTGTTTTTGCTACCATAGGGGGCCACCGCCAAAGTTGGACCTTTGGGTATCGGTTATGGCGGGGAACGGAGGCTCAGGCCTCTTTGTGACCGTTGCAGCCCGTATTGCAGGCGCTGCAACGACGAATACAACTTATAGATCGACGGGGTCCGGGAGCGTGGCTGCTCCCATGGAAATGTGTGATCCCCAGCGAGCCCGCCAAGGAGCAGTTCCACCATGACCACGACCTCAGCAACCAAGACCTTCCCGATCGACCGCGATCAAGATGGCTCGGCGGTTCTGTGGCTGGAAGCGCCCCACCAAAGCGTCGTCGTGTTTGATCAAACCATGCTGGCTCGGTTGAATGCTTCGATTGATGCGCTCGAGTCGGATCCCCCGGCGTTTCTCATCATTCGCAGTCGCGACGAGCGTGTGTGGGTTGCTGGCGCCGATCTCAAAGAGATTCAGAGCCTGAGCGATGAAGAACTCGAGACGTATCTTTCCGAGGGACAAACAGCGTTTGCTCGCCTCTCGGCGCTCCCCTTTCCCGTCATAGCAGCCATCACTGGCGCCACCCTCGGCGGCGGACTGGAGTTGGCACTGCACTGCCACGGAATCGTGGCGAGCGCGATATCGATGCGGGGCAAACCCTACCGAATCGGCCTGCCCGAGGCATCGCTCGGACTCGTACCAGGATGGGGTGGAACACAACTTCTTCCCGCTCGCATCGCCCCCGACATCAGCGTGGCTGCCATTGCCTCCGGCACATCTTTCAAGAGTGATGCCATGCCGGACGATCTCGTTGATGTCACGGTCAGCACGCCGACTGAGATTATGTCAGCGGCGGCGACCCTGGCCGGTTCGCTTGAGCCCGCCGACCTGCCCCGAACCATCGCCTCATGCGATGAGGAAATGGTGCTCGCTGCGGTTGATCACGTGCGGCACGACCCCGCCTCCGATGAGGCTGCGGGAGTCGTCGCCCACTGCATCGCCACAGGAGTCAAGGATGGCATTTCCGCTGGCCTTGAAATGGAAATCGAAGGGCTCGTGTCCCTTCGCAACACCGAGCACACCCAAGCACAGCTTCAGCAGTTCCTCTCGAGAAACGCTTAGATATCGCCCCTCGTTCTGCCCAGCCCTCACTTTGCAACCATCCGATTCATACCCCGGAGTTTCAGACCGATGAGTACCAAGCCCTCGCTTGCCGACAGTCTCAAGAATGTTGATGCCCGTGACATCAAGCAGATCAAGGCCGCCGAAGAAATGCTCGGCCCAGATCCCGATCAAATGGGTTTCTGCAAGAACCTGTTCTGGGGCAACATTCTGGAGCGAGACGTCTTCCCGTATCCCGAATCCTCTGCCGAAGAGACTGCGCGGTGCGATCAGGTGATCGCCGAGCTCGACGACTATCTCAAGAACGAGCACCCCGCGTTTGAAATCGACCGCACGCAAGAGATCCCCCACTGGGCGCTCAAGCGGCTCTTTGAAATAGGCGCGATGGGAATGATCGTTCCTGCCGAATATGGCGGTGGTGGATTCGGCGTCACGAGTTACAACCGCGTACTTGAGCGAATCGGCCGCACCTGTGGCTCGACCGCAGTCGTCGTTTCCGCGCACCAGTCGATCGGGTGCGGCGCCATTACGCTATTCGGTTCCGAGGAACAGAAGAAATACTGGCTGCCTCGGATCTCGAACGACATGCTCAGCGCCTTCTGCCTCTCCGAGCCAAACGTCGGGTGTGATGCCGGTAGCCCTGAGACCCGTTGCGATGTCACCGAGGACGGCGAGCACTACATCATCAACGGCGAAAAGAAGTGGGCCACCTCTGCCGCACTCTCCGGCATGTTTACCGTGATGGCTAAGCAGCGACTTGTCGACCCTCGCACTGGCAAGGAAAAAGACAAGGTCACCGCGCTCATCGTGACGCCCGACATGGAAGGCGTCGACATCTTTAGTTCCAATCGATCCAAGTGTGGCATCCGCGGTACTTGGCAAGCACGCATCAGGTTCACCAACGTCAAAGTGCCGCGGGCCAACCTCCTGTACAAAGAGGGGCAGGGCTTGAAGATCGCTCTGACCTGTCTGAACTACGGCCGGTGCACGCTCTCGGCCGGCATGGTCGGTGCTGGTGTTTCGGCGTACAAGCAGGCCCTCAAATGGTCGCAACTTCGCTACCAATTCGAGCGACCCATCGGTGAGTTTGACCTCGTTCGTGATCATCTCGCCCAGATGGCCGCCATGTGCTACTCGATGGACGCCATGCTCTACATGACGACCGGTATCGTCGATCGAAGCGACGAAGACATCATGGTCGAGACCGCTATCTGCAAGGTCTTCTGCTCAGAGATGGGATACCAGACCTGCGACCGGGCGCTTCAGATCATGGGCGGTGAGGGGTACATGACCGAAGCCACTGTCGAGAGGCTCTGGCGAGACTCCCGCATCAATCGAATTGTCGAAGGCGCAAACGAGGTGATGCACTCGTTCATCTTTGCTTATGGTTCCAAACAACTCGGCGAATATATGCTTGGTGTGAAGGCCGCCCCGATAAAGCACATGGGCCCCGCAATAAAGATTGCGATGCAGCTCTTCCTCGGCGTACGGCCGCCAGCTCCGAAGATCACAAAACTTCACTCGTCAATGCAGCATCATGCTGATGAACTCGAATCGCTCACTCGCGAATTTAGCCACCAGGTCAAGCTCGCGTTCAAAGATCACGGCGAGAGCCTCGTCACGGCTCAAATGGTTCAGCAGCGGCTCAGTTGGTGTTCGATCTGGCTCTTCGCCTTGACCAGCGTGCTCTCGAAGTTTGACCGCGACATCCGAAACGGACTCGACGGCGCCTCACTCGAGCATGATCGAAGCATCGTTGACCACTGCGTCGCGATGGCATCCCATGAGATTCACAGCGAAATTCGAGCACTGCGGAACAATATAGATGCCACCATGCAGCGGTGCGCCGATGCGGCGTGGAGCGAACTGCCCACGATGCCGCATGGCGACTACCACATCCCAGAGTTAACGCCGGTCGAAGAGGCCCGCGGCAAGGGAAGGCCTGTGGATACCGAGAATATTCAACAGTTCGGCAGTGGATCGATTGCCACCGAATTTGAGCAGGTCTTCGGACAAGGAAACTGAAGCCTGTTGACACAGGAGGAGGGCACACTGTGCACACATTTGGCCAGATGATGCAGCAAGGTCACGAACGCGTCTGTTTCCACCATGACGCGGAGACGGGATTACGCGCAATCATTGCGATTCACTCGACGAAGCTTGGTTCAGCCCTTGGCGGAACTCGGCGTTGGCACTACGCAACCGAAGAAGAAGCACTGTTCGACGTGCTTCGTCTCTCTGAAGGAATGTCGTGCAAAGCAGCTTGTGCGAATCTCCCGATGGGCGGTGCCAAGAGTGTCATCCTGACCCCGGAGCCGGGATCGCCGCGAACCGAAGCGGAGGCCAGGGCAATGGGTCGATTCATCGATACGTTCTCGGGCGATTACATCGCTGCCGAGGACGTGGGCATCGACACCCAATTTATTGACTGGATGTCCGCCGAGACCAATCATGCCATGGGAGGCAAAACTGTTTCAACTGGCGGCGACCCCTCGCCCTTCACGGCAAAGGGAACCTACAACGGCATGAAGGCGTGCCTTCGCTTTCAAGGCAAGGATCCAGACTTCCACGGGCTGCAAGTCGCCGTACAGGGCCTCGGCCATGTGGGCATGGACTTGTGCCGAATCCTCCATACGGCCGGCGCTGAACTCACCGTCACGGACATCAACCCGGATCGAGTCGCGGAAGCGGTCGAGTCGTTCGCAGCTGAGGTCGTCGATACCAAGGCGATTCTGCAGGCGGAATGCGACATCTTGGCACCCTGCGCCCTCGGCGCCGTCATTGGTCCTGATGAAGTTCGCCGCCTCCGCGCGGGAATCGTCTGCGGAGCATCCAACAACATACTCATAGATCCCTCGCGGGATGCCGCAGCGATGGCCGAGAAGGGCGTACTCTACGCACCAGATTTCGTAGTAAACGCAGGCGGGCTGATCTGGCTGGCGGGACTCTGGCTCGGGATGAACCGTGAGGAACTCGACCGGCGGAACGACGCCATCGAAGATACGACGCTGGAGATTCTTGAGGAAGCCCGATTGCTTCCATCGCCGTTTCACGCCGCCCTTGCTCTGGCAGAGCGACGGTTCGAAGAAGGGCCCACACGCGGGAAGGAGACCGTCCATGCCGGTTGATTGCGCCTTTCAAACAACGATCGAACGTGTTTCGATCCTTGACGAGCACGGTGTGTTCGATGAGAGCCTTGGCGAGGGGCTCATCCCCGATGCCGACGTCGTGAAGTTGTATCGGCACATGACCATGTGCCGGCACTTCGATCAAATTGCATTCAAACTGCAGCGATCGGGTCGCATGGGGACATACCCGGAGAATCGCGGTCAGGAAGCGACTTCACTCGGCGCGGCCTACGCGCTTGAAGACTCGGACTGGCTCGTCACGTGCTACCGAGAGAATGCGGGGTTGTTCTGGCGAGGCGTGGATCCCGAAAAGATCCTGCTTCACTGGATGGGTGATGAGCGGGGCAACAACATCCCGGTCAAAGCTACGCCTCTGGCAATCCCAATTGGCACGCAGATGTTGCATGCCGCCGGGCTGGCCTGGGCATCGAAGTACCGCGGGGATGGCGGAATCGCCTGCACGTTCTTCGGAGATGGCGCTACGAGTGAGGGTGACTTTCACGAGGCAATGAACTTTTCCGCGAATCTTGATCTGCCTGTTGTGTTCGTCTGCCAGAACAACTCGTGGGCAATTTCGGTTCCGACCAGAATCCAGTGTTCCGCTCCGACGATCGCGCAGCGAGGTCTCGCCTACGGCATGCACAGCGTGCAGGTCGACGGGAACGACATCTTCGCCATGGTGAAGGTCGTCCGTGACGCCGCTGAGCGGGCTCGCCGCGACAATCGACCGACCTTCATCGAAGCCGTGACGTATCGACTTGGCGATCACACGACCGCCGATGATGCGAGGCGATATCGCGACGAAGCCGAAGTCGAGGCCTGGGTGGGACGCGATCCGATGATCCGGCTTCGCAACTGGCTGGAACATCGCGACCTGTGGGACGAAAGTCAAGAGCATGCGCAGCAACTTGAAAACGAGGCTACGGTTTCCGCAATTGTGAAGCGGGCCGAGGGCATCGAACCGCCGACAACGGATGACATCTTCAAGTGGATGTACGCCGATATCCCCGCCTCGATCGATGCACAACGCCGAACACTGCGGACAAGCAGCCTTGGTCAAGGCATCGACGGTTCGGGATCCTGAGGGAAGGGAAGGAATACTCATGGCACAACTCACACTCGTACAAGCCATCAATCTCGCCCTAGCCCAGGAGCTGGAGAAGGACGATCGCGTCCTGCTACTCGGCGAAGACATTGGCGCCAACGGCGGTGTCTTTCGCGCGACCGAGGGTCTCCACGAGCGATTTGGTGGTGATCGTGTCGTTGATACGCCTTTGGCAGAGTCGGGAATCATCGGGACGGCCATCGGCCTGGCAATGGGCGGACTTCGTCCCGTTCCAGAAATCCAATTCGAAGGGTTCCTTGGTCCCGCCTATGACCAGATCTGCACACATGCCGCGCGCATACGGTCCAGAACTCGCGCCGGACTCACGGTTCCATTGACGATCCGCGTACCGGTTGGTGGTGGGATCCACGCACCGGAACTGCACAGCGACAGTCCCGAAGCGATCTACAGCCACAATCCAGGTATGAAGGTCGTGATGCCATCGTCTCCCTACGACGCAAAGGGGCTGCTGATCAGCGCCATCCGCGACCCCGATCCGGTGATCTTCTTCGAGCCGAAGCGGATTTACCGCGCCTTCCGCGAAGAGGTTCCGGAAGAGGAATACACGATTCCGATCGGCAAGGCTCGCGTTGCTCGCGAAGGCAACGACATGACGATGGTCTCGTGGGGCGCGACTTTGGTGCAGTGCATGAACGCCATCGAGGCGTCAGGGCAGGACATTGAACTCATCGATCTGCGGACGATCAATCCATTCGATATGGAGACGGTCGCCAAGTCCGTTCAAAAAACCGGCCGCGCCATCATCGTGCACGAAGCGCCAATGACATGCGGAATCGGCGCCGAGCTCTCGGCTCGGATCATGGAGCAATGCTTCCTGCATCTGGAAGCCCCTGTACAGCGGGTGACCGGCTTTGATACGCTCATGCCGTACTACAAACTGGAACTCGAGTATCTCCCGGACGCTGAACGTATCGGCAAGGCAATTGCCGAAACGGCGGCGTACTGATCCCCCAAGCACCCCCACGGAGCCTCGCGTCTCATGGCGATGAAGCAACCAAAAGACCATTCACACTTCCTCCTTCCCGATCTCGGGGAGGGCGTCGCAGAAGCTGAACTTATCACCTGGAAGGTCAGTCCCGGCGAAGCGGTCAAAGAACACCAGACGCTCGCTGAGATGGAAACCGACAAGGCTTTGGTAGAGGTCCCCAGCCCTTGGGCCGGAACCATCAAGGAGCTCAACGGCAACGCGGGCGACATCATTCTTGTTGGCGCGGTACTTGTGACGTATGACATTGGTGGAGCACCGCAATCGGCAACGCCCCCAGTAGAGGTCGTTGCAGAGGCGTCGTCTGAGCGAGAAGATGCTGGCTCGGTCGTCGGCAATGTCAGTGAAACACTGACGATGCCCACCAGTTTTCAACGTCAGGATGAGTGCGACACGGAACGTTGCTGCGAGAGCCGCTCACTCGCAACGCCGGCCGTTCGGCGGATTGCCCGCGATCTCAATATCGATATCAATGCTGTCGCTGGAAGTGGCCGCGGCGGTCGCGTCACCGCTTCAGATGTCCAAACGCATGCAAACGAGCCGACAACGTCGTCTGCCGCAGTGGCAACGCGGGTTGTCGACACACCGCCAGCACCCGCCGAGGAGTTGCCACTGGCAACACGTGTGGCGGTTCCGATCGAAGGCGTCTCCGAACGAATCCCCTTCCGTGGAGTCAGAAGAAAGATCGCCGAAGCGCTGCAACACTCATTGAATACAGCAGCCCACTTCTCGGTCAATGAGGAAGCTGACATCACACAGTTGGAGCAGCGCAGAAAGGGACTGGAGTCGCTGCTTGGCCGCCGCATCAGCCCGCTTCCCTTCGTATTGACGGCTGTGTGCAAGGCGCTTCGCGTACATCCTCGCATAAACTGCACGGTGGACGACTTTGTCGAGGAGATTCAACTCCGCAGTGTCGTCAATCTCGGCTGCGCCGTTGATACCGACCATGGGCTCATGGTTCCGGTCGTCAAGAATGCCGACGAACTGGGTCTTGTACAACTGGCCGATCGAATCGCGGAACTCGCCCAATCATGCCGCGATCGCACCATCGACCGAGAGGACTTGAGTGGTGGCACCTTCACCGTCTCAAGCGTTGGAAACTGCGGGGGTATGTTCACAACCCCAATCATCAACTACCCCGAAGTCGGCATTCTGGGCATCGGTCGCGCGCGGGAGCGTGTGCTCACCAAAAATGGCGCTTTCTACGCCGGAATGGTTCTGCCCATGAGCCTCTCTTGCGACCACCGCGTCGTGGACGGCGCCGAAGCGGCAAGATTTCTGACGACCATCAGGGGTCTGCTAGAAGCACCCGAAAACATCTTGCCCACGGTCTGATCTGTCAGACGGGTTCCAATGTGAACCAGTCCCCATCGGCGTGTACACGGTGCACAGCCTGATCTGGATCGTGGTCCAACACAAGCGTCCATGACAACTCGGCAGCCTGTTCCAAGAGCATGCGCTTCGTCAACATATTCTCGTATGGCAACATGTCGTAGCCCATGCTGTAAGGGGCACCGACGTGATGCCGGGTTGGCATGACATCGCCAGGGAAGCACACGGTTCCGTCGGCCGTCTCTATGAGTACAGCCTGCTGACCCCACGTGTGGCCCGGCATGGGCAATGAGCGAATTCCAGGAAGGATCTGTTGTGATCCATCCAGCAGCGACACACACCCTGCAATGGGGTCGAGGTGCGTTCGAAGATAGGTGCCTGTCATCGTTGAGCGATTCGCGAGTGCGTCCTCCCACTCACGGCCCTGAACATGAACCGTTGCATTGTCGAACACTGGGATGGGAGACCCATCCTCGCCAAACTGGGTCAGACCTCCCGCGTGATCAAAGTGTAGGTGTGTCACGATGACATCACTGATATCTGATGGCGACACGTTCTGCTCCTGCAGCGCGTTGCACACTGTTCGATCTTCGATAGCAAACATGCCGCGCAGCTTCACGGACCACTTGGCGCCGCAGCCCGTCTCCACGAGCACACGATGGCCTTCTGATTCGAGCAACAAGCAGTTCGTCTGCAGCGCTATGCGATTGGCCTCATCCGGTGGCGCCATCCGAGACCAGATTGCGCGAGGAACAACACCGAACATGCCACCACCATCGAGTCGTAGCGAGCCCGCTTGAAGAAGGGTCCAGTTCCAAATTCGCTCAGACACCGGCGGGCGCGTGGGTTTGTACGAACGAGACAATCGTTTCCGCCACATACGTTCGCTGCGATTCAATCAACTCGGCATAAATGGGTATTGCGATGCTCTCGGCAGCAGCTTGATCGCTGAATGTCATATCACTGCAGGGAAGATCGGCGAAACATTCTTGTCGGTGCAGCGGAACGGGGTAGTAGACATCGTGCCCTACTTTGTGTTCGACCAGATGGGCGCGAAGATCGTCCCGAATCGCAGCTGGAACACGGACGACGTATTGATTGAAGATGTGCCTCGCCGGAGCTGCGGGACGAGCGGGCACAAGAATCGGAAGCGTCGCAGTTTCCAATGAAGCTGATGTGTCTGCCCCGCCCGCATCTTTGAACATTTGGTCGTAGTGATCGGCATTGGCCGCGCGGCCCGCGGACCACTTGTCGAGATGAGGAAGCTTGGCATTGAGAACAGCCGCCTGCATCGCGTCGAGTCTGCTGTTCATACCAACCTCGCGGTGGTAGTACTTCGGCTCCATTCCGTGATTGCGCAGCCTGCGCAGATGAGCCGCCGTTTCAGCGTCGTTCGTCGTGATCATGCCACCGTCTCCGAAGCCGCCAAGGTTCTTAGACGGGAAGAAACTGAAGCATCCTGTCCAGCCACGCGAGCCCGCAGCCGCGCCCGTGCTGTCTTTCGATCCAATGGCTTGTGCAGCGTCCTCGACAATCGGAACACCAAGTTCGGTGGCGAGTTCCAACATGCCGTCCATATCTACGGTCTGACCAAAGAGGTGCACTGGCATGATGGCTTTGAGTGAGTTGCACTCAGCCGCCGCGGCGCGCACCAAGTCGGGCGTGCAGTTGTATGTCACAGGATCGATATCAACCCATACAGGCCTCGCGCCGAGCCGCCAAATTGAACCTGCTGTCGCGAAGAATGTGTAGGACGGGCAGATGACCTCGTCACCCTGGCCGACACCGGCTGCCATCAGTGACAGAAGGAGCGCGTCCGATCCGCTCGCGCAGCCAACAGCATGCTCCGTGCCGCAATAGTCCGCCATCGCGGACTCGAAGGAATCAAGTTGTGGGCCGCCGATGAACCATTGGCTCTCAGAGACTTCCTTGAGCAGAGGCTCAATTTCATCACGGATGGAATCATATTGAGCCTTGAGGTCGAGCAGTGGGACGGGCTGATTGGCCATATGCGAATACCTCCACGGGAAACCGTGGATTCTAACCGGACCAGAGTCGCCGGCATACCGGAACCTGCGGCGTGAATCAGAAGTCCGCTGGTGGGTCGCGGGCTCTTCATGGGTGTGGGGTGGAGAAGAGCAGCAGCGCAGTTAACCGCAAAAGGCCCGCTTTGCGGGCCTTTTGGCTTTGTGTACTGAGTCGTTGAAATGATTCAGTGCACTATTGAGGATTATTGATCAGCCACTGGAGAAGTTCTTCAAACGTCTCGACTCCAGCAGGCCATGTCGTGGGATCATTGGGATCGAAGTCGTCGGGCAAGCCTCCGCTTCCTCCACCGGAACCGGGGGTGGACCCTCCGTCATCACCACCATCACCACCACCGCTGCCGTCTCCAGCACCACCACTGCCTCCAGAATTGCCCCCTGAGCCACTGCCATCACCAGCATCGCCGCCGCTACCGCCACCGCTGCCGCCGCCGCCTGCCGGGCCTTCTTCTTCGGGCTGGAGCGTGGGCACAGCGTCTTCGATGATGCCGTCGTCCTTGGCAATGCGGTATTCGGACAGTGCGTAGGTATTGAGCGTATCGATCACAGTCTCCCGCCTGACCAGTTCGGCCACCCGGGTCTCGATCGTATGACGAAGGTAGGGGGTCAATGTATTGAAGGCGTGCCACGCGTGGACGGGATTGCTGAGGTACTCGACCAGTGTCGGGGTCGAACCAAGAAAGTCGAGGATGTCCTGCAGCAAGTCTGGCTGATCGCTGGCCTCGGCTTCCGAAAGCTCGGCCACCATTTCAAACAGCGAGTCGAAATCGGCAGCGGATGGTTCTAGCGGTGTTAAGGTTCGAGTCGAGAGTGACATCAATCCACCCCGCGAGGCGGCGATCGAAACCTGCCCTTCTTCACTGTGCGTCGCCATTCCACGGGGCCACTCTCTACTGTAAATCTCATCGCCTCTATAGGCGACGTATCCACCGTGCAGCACGGTGCGATCTGACATCTGCCAAACACCGACCCGCTTGCTCGACTTGTCATAGCCAAGCAGATCTCGCTTGTCGCCATCGCCGTTGAGATTGCCCATGAGTAACGGATAGAACCCCGAGTCGGGCACAACCACCGCACCCTCGGAATCGATGACATCGAGCCATGACGCGAGTCTGCTTGGATCCAATTCGGCGTAGTCCGCCACGGCCAGTCGCCGCGATGAGTCATTCCGCCAGAGAATCCGATCGTTCTCGCCAGTCACGGCAGGAACCGGAACATAGGGTCGCCAGCGGCGGCTATTCATTCCATTGTCGGAGATCCAGCCATCTGCAACACCGCCATCCACAGAAGGGTCGAAGTCCCAAATAGCGATGTCGCCGGTCGCACGATTCCACCAAACGAGATCGTCCTTGTAATCACCATCCAGGTCGGCGATCTGCCATGCGGTCCAGTTCGGCCCAGGACTGTCGAGTTCGATGGCCTTCTCAACCGTCGTGCCATCCATCAGCCAGATCCGCATTCGATCGTCGCCACGAGAACCAAGTGGCTTTCGCCACATCAGGTCAAGGTCGAGGTCGCCATCCAGATCACCGACAAATGCACGCCAGTCGTCGGTGTAGAGCCTCATGGGTTGTCCCCCCGCGGACGTCACAACGACGCGACCGGTCGTGTCACCGACGAGTTGATTCGCCGTATCGAGATCGGTCCACAGAACCGCCTCCATGTGCTGCTCGAACCCCTCGACATCAAGGCCCAGGCGAGGTGCGACTACATAGCCCCCTCCTGGATTCTCAATATCAATCTCTGCAATCTCACCCTGGCGAGCCATGCTGTACTGAAACCCAGTCCCGTCGCCAATCGGCGTGATCACTGGATTCTTCGTGTATCCGGTTCCGCCCGCATCAGGATTGCCGGGCTGAAAGAAGATTCGATCGATCCCCCCCGCCATGAACGCGAGAAATTCAGCGCCGGAGCCCTGATCAGGCGCTACAACAAATCCAACATTCGGAGTCTGAGTGAATCCTTCACCCCGAGTAAGGATATCCACACGATCAATGACACCCTCGTCATCGACGTACGCCGTGCCGGTGAGAGGCAACGCTCCGGGAAGGAAGTTGTAGCCAATAACCGTGTGTTGGGATCCCGGCTCATATCCGCTGCCGCCATCCGCTACGCGTACTTCACGAACTTCGCCCGGTGTTCCGGGCAAGGCTGTGTAGAAGATGTCGAGTCCGGAACCCCCGGTCTCTGTCTCATCGATATCAAAATACCCCAACACGCTCGAATCGAAGCCCTGGCCACCATCCAGAATCTCAATTTCCACAACGGGGCCTTCTACGGTGTACGAGGCCGCAAAGCCCGAACCACCGGTTCCCCAATCATCAACATGAATCGTTCCAGCGTCATCTCCAACGGTGAGTTCTCCGGTCACACCAACCAGATTGACAGCACCGATAGTGCCCGGCCCATAAAACTCACCGCCAAGCGCGTTCAAGTCCGCCGGGGTGAGAACTCGGTCGAGTGTCGGATGTAGAAATAAGATGATCGTTTCGTCTGCGCGTTTATCGTGGAACAACAGATCTGGCGTTCCATCTTGAGTGCTGTCCCATGCCGAATGACCAAAGTCGGCCATCCGCTCCATCGCCGCCGTAGCAGCTCTGGTCAATACAAATACACAGCCGATCGCTACGACTTGGGAGCATTGAATAACGAGGCGGGTGGTGGTCATGGTCAGGGCATCCTCCAAGCCTGCACGCAGGCACAATCTTGCCCGAATAGAAACCCCAACGGTGAGGATTCAGCTCAATGCCAATCCAATATTCGGGAAACCCAATTCTACCCTGTGAGTTTCGGTCGAATCTTCGAAAATCATCGGTTCATTCTGTACAACAGATACCATCACGAGCTCCAGAGAGGCCGATCCATGTCGATTTCCACGGTCCTAGTCACGGGTGGTGCGGGGTTCATTGGCTCCAACTACGTCAGAAGCATCGCTCAGGATCACCCCAAATGTACGATTCGAGTCCTCGATCTTCTGACCTATAGCGGCAATATGGCCAATTTGGCCGATCTTGAGGGTCGAATCGAGTTTACACAGGGCGACATCGCCGACCCAGCGGTCTTGGACGCGGTCGTTCCGGACTGCGACACGATCATCAATTTTGCCGCGGAGAGCCATGTCGATCGGAGCCTGGTGGATAGCAGACCCTTCGTGCACTCCAATGTTCTAGGTGTTCAGGTGCTGCTTGATGCTTGCCGGCGGCATGATGTCCGACGATTTCTTCAGATCTCCACCGATGAGGTGTACGGAGACCTTGGGAGTACATCCCGTTGTTCGCTGGAGTCGGATCCCCTGCGGCCCCGCAATCCGTATGCGGCATCAAAGGCCGCAGCAGAACACCTTGTCCAGGCCGCGCATGCGTCCTTCGGCTTGAACACAGTAATCACACGGGGCTCCAATACCTACGGCCCGTGGCAGTACCCCGAGAAGATCATTCCACTATTCACCACCCAAGCGATGGAGGGTCTCTCCCTTCCTGTGTACGGAGACGGTACAGCCGTTCGCGACTATCTCCATGTCGATGACCACTGCGCGGGAATCGAGTGCGTTCTGCACAATGGTGTCTCTGGTGGCATCTACAACCTTGGCGCAAGACTTCAGATATCCGGGTTGGATGTCGCTGACGCCATTCTGAAACACATCGGTCTTTCGAATGACCATCTGACATTCACAGACGATCGCATCGGTCACGATTACCGGTACGAAGTCGATCCATCTAAAGCTGAATCACTCGGATGGATACGATCACGCAGTTGGCAAGAGGGTCTGCTCAGCACAATCGACTGGTACCAACGCCATCATGATTGGTGGCAAGCGATCCGATCCAAGTCACGATTTGGCGACTTCAAAGCGCGTTGATGTCAAACCAGATAGGCAGGGGAAAGCCCGCGGTCCTACGAGAGCTTCTTCATGCCAGCGTGCGAAGGTAGTCCCCGTACGAGTTTCCCGGCATCGCCGCAGCAAGTGTTTCGAGTCTGCCATCATCAATCCATCCTTGCCGCCAAGCGATCTCTTCGGGGCATGCGACCTTCAATCCTTGGCGTGATTCGATGGTCTCAACAAACATCGATGCCTGGAGAAGTCGCTGATGCGTTCCGGTATCCAGCCACGCGTCGCCTCGTCCCAATTGTTCGACTCGAAGTTTTCCAGCCTTCAAGTACGCTTGGTTCACAGTGGATATCTCGTACTCACCCCGAGGGGATGCCACGGCATCTTTCGCAATCTGGGGGGCCTGAGCATCGTAGAAATACAAGCCGGTCACGGCGAGATTCGATGATGGATGCTCCGGTTTTTCAGAGATTTGCACAGCCTCTCCATCGGGATTCAACTCGACGACTCCAAAGTCGCTTGGATTGGCGACGGGATACGCGAACACCGTGGCACCTTCTTCGCGCTGGCAAGCGCACCGAAGCCTCTCCCCAAAACCGTTTCCGAAAAAAATATTGTCGCCAAGAACCAGCGAGCTCGGTGCTCCAGCGAGATAGTCTTCCGCCAAGACTAGTGCACTCGCGATTCCCTCTGGGCGGTGCTGCACTTCATATGAGAATGTGAGTCCCCACGACGCTCCTGTCCCAAGAAGGTCACGAAACCTCGGTAGGTCCGACGGCGTTGAGATAATGAGCACTTCACGTATGCCGGCGAGCATCAATACCGAAAGTGGGTAGTAGATCATCGGTTTGTCGTAGACAGGAAGCAGTTGCTTACTGATGACGTTTGTCACCGGCTTGAGTCGAGTGCCCGATCCACCCGCGAGAATAATTCCCTTGCGCGTCATCACGGCGCGTCTGTGTCACGATGGAAAGATTGGGCGATTTCATCTATGGCTCTGGACACCTTCGCCAGGTGTGGTCCCGGTAAGTCGATGCCAGGATGCGCGAGCACCCGAAATCGATCCTGTGGAACTGCTGTCGCCAACGCGCCGAAATCCGGCACGTCGCCATCGACCGGAACCAATACAAGATCTGCATTGAGCCGAGATACATCTTCCAACGAGAGTGCTTGCCATTGGGGGGACATGGCGAGATTCTCAAGGCCTGCCGCCACAGCCAACTGCCCCAGATATGTATCGCTCCCCCATGCCAGCGGGCTCGCGCCCGGACTAACGATCAGCACAGATGTTGGCCGTGGGAGCGATCTCGGTCTCATGGCCAATTGCAGATCTTGGCGCAGCCCTTCACACGGTGCTTTCGTCTGGGGAAGAAGCGTCCCGATCCGAAGGAGAAACTGTTGCACATCATCAATATCGACCAGTGGATGGATAGCGAGCGTCCAACCATGTTTCTTGGCAAGGCCGCGTAGATCAACGTGGCCTCCCCGCTCATGCCCCTGGGCAAATACATGCGTCGGACGAAGACGTACCAGACATTCCACATTGGTCCGATCCAGATCGCCGGCCACCGGAAGGTGATCGACATCGCGGCAGAACGCCGAGCGTCCAACCAGGTGAGGCCCAAGGCCAACTTGCTGCAGCGTTGATGTCATCGCCGGACTCAGGCTGACGATCCGAATCTCGCCGGGCTGCTGTGGTGGCAAGCCACGAGCGTTCTCATTGCCACGATCGCACCCGCAGAGGATCAACAGCGCGCACAGTAGCCGCATGGTGATTGCCACAATCTACTTCCCGGCAAGCCGCTCAGGCGCGTCGTAATCTGAGCGCAGATTGCTGCAGTGATACACGCCAGCCGGCGGCAGGTTCATGGTGATGAGTTGGAATTCGACGTCGTGAAACAACCGCTGATACATCGGCATGAAGTACCAGGGAATCTGTGTGATCTGCGTGAAGACCTCGGAGCGGCACCGTCGCGACCACGCATCGAAAATCGATCGATTCACTTCCTTTGGAAGACTTGGCACCGGAAGGCAAGACACGATGCAGTCAGCCGCCTCGATGTCACGCTCATCAAGAATGTCGTCAATGTCTCCGGCGCTTCCAAGGACAACATCGACATCGGGGCATCGGCGGCTCACGATGGCGTGTAACTCGGGATCGATCTCAACGGCGATGATGTGGCTGTCTGGATGCATGCGACTACGAATCACTTCGGTCACCGGTCCCGTGCCAGCGCCGAGTTCGAGAATGCACTGTGGTTTCTCTGGATCAACTTCTCGGCACATGGCCCTTGAGAGCCATCGACTCGACGGAGTCAGACTGGCGATATTGCGTCCATGGGTCAAGAACTTCGATGCCCACTTGATGCGTTCAGAAAATCGCGGTCCACCGCGCGGTCCACCGCTCAAGATGCCACCCCGCTGCGCTCATTGTCTCTCGCAAGCATCCGCCGCAGGGTTGGTTCGATGGCATCAGCCCACCGTTGATATCCCTCAGCCGAGAGGTGAAGGGCATCGGGCATGATTTCGGGGCTGATGGATCCGTCATCCTCCACGAAGACTTGGCCGATCGGCAAAAACACAACTTTGTCATCGTCGTGCAATCGGGCAAGCGCCTGATTGATTTGCGTGATTCTCCCTCGGGCCTCGTTGAACTGAAAGCCTCTTGGGAAGATGTCCAGAAGCAGCACTTGCGTCGTAGGGCTGATCTCGCCAATTCGATTCACGACCCGCTGTACGCCAGCAAGTACATCCGCTGTGCTCTGCCCGCCGTGCCCGATGTTGTTGGTGCCGATCATGACGACCGCCACCTTCGGAGTGATTGCCTCCATGTTCCCGTTGTCCAGCCGCCACAGCACGTGCTCTGTTCGATCGCCGCTGATCCCCAGATTGATTGCCTTGCGATCCGCAAAGTGCTGGTTCCACACATCGGCGCCCGCACGCTCCCACCCTTGTGTAATTGAGTCGCCGACAAAAACGACGTCTACCTGCCCCTTTGCGGAAGCCACTTTGGCGTTGATTGCCTCGTGCCGCTCCGCGTGCCAACCATCTCGTGGCGTTGGTTCTACTGCGGACCCAGCACAGAGTGCCCCGGCGAGAATCAGGTTAAGCGTCAATGGCATGGGCGGCCCCAGGGTGGTGGTGGATGTGTGAGGAATACGTGGGTTGAGCGATCATACCGGGACGGTGGGCTGAAATTTCACCTCGCAGCCCTTCCCTGAAGGTCTGCGCGAACCCTGACGGCGGGTTTACGTAGGCCTTCCCGGGATCTGGCCATCACTGCGCAGTGCGGGAGGGCCCACGGAGAACACAGCACATGACTTTTCAGCCATCTGTCCTCTTTGCGGCCCTTGGAATCACGACCGTCCCGGGGCTGCTCGCTGCCGCACCAACGGTTCAGGTGCAGCAGGATTCTTATTGGAGTGGTGGATATTCGGGATTCTTCGTGATTGAGAACCCTGTCGACCAACCTTTGATCGAGGGGTGGAGCATGTCGTGGCAAGGCGGCCTTGAACCACAGAGCCTTTGGAACGGACTTTTGACTGTGGATGGTGACACAAGGACCGTCTCGAATGAGTCGTGGAATGGTGTGATCGCTGCGGGCGGGTCGTGCAGTATTGGCTTCACCGCTGACGGCGTATGGCCACCTTCATTTCCAGAGTATTCCTTCAATGGCACTCCCATCGATGTAACGGTTGGGGACGGTGGATCTGGAGGAGATTCCGGAGGGGATTCCGGGGGTGCGACCGGCTCGTTGGGGTTTGGTGAACTCGATGCTGACGATGTATCGATTGTCATCGACATGGGGACAACGCGGCTTGAGGTCTTGCATGACGAGGATGCCGAGTTGTCCGTTCTGACAAACGCGCCGAACATCATTCAAGTGTCGCTTGAAGAAGACGAGGTTGTTGTCGCCACGACGGGTTCGGGTTATGCCTCGATCCGCGTGGACGACGCCGTGAGCGGCGAGTCGGCATGGATTGGTATTGCGGTTCGCAATCAAGACGGTTCGATGCCTGGGCTGCCCGAACATCTGGCGGTCGGAAGTGTGAGTGAAGATGCGCCGTCTCACTTGTCCTTCTTCAGGGGGTTTGGCGAGGGTGATGAGAATCGCCGCACAGACATTCGGTACATCTACATCAATGGTGGACCGTTCATGGGTTGGCGCACGTGGACCTCTGAGGAGGGTGCGCGGGTAAGCCGGTACATTCGCAACAGCAAGCAGCTCGGAATGATTCCTTGTCTGGTGTGGTACAACATTCCGGATGGCGGCGAGTCGTACTGGACCGACAGCGAGCATCTCTTTGATGCTTCGTACATGGAAGCCTATTGGCGAGATCTTGATCTCATGCTCGACTTGGCGCGTGCTGAAACGGAGGACGGCTGGCCGGTCATGATTGTGATTGAGCCTGATTTGTTGGGGTACTTCGCGCAGGCTGGGCTCTCACCGGATCAGGAGGAGTGGTCGGTCGGTATCACAGGGTCTCCGCAGGTCAACACGGCGTACACGGCAACGGGGTTTGATGGCGATCCGATTCTCACCGCAGCGGACCCGGCATTCGGGGATTCGATTGACGGTCTCGTCGAGGCAATCAACTACCTCATTGATCGGGATCTTCCCAGCGCGATCTTTGGTTGGCAGTTCAACTTGTGGGCTTCACCGGCTGGTGGGCATACGAACATCGGTATTCCGGGGACAGGACTGGTCCACGTCAGTGATTCGATGGGAATCCCTGCCGGCCGCGCCGCTATCGTGGCCGAGGCCGAGGCAATGGCGCAGTGGTACGTGGACGCGGGCGTCATGCGGCGCGGCGCCGACTTTATTTCGCTCGATAAGTATGGTCTCGACGCTGGTGGAACGACCGGATCGGCGGCGGATGATCCGGCATCATCGGCCTGGTTCTGGAACAACGATCACTGGCTGAACTACTTGTCGATCACCGAAGCGGTTGGCCGGATTGGCGAGACATCCACGGTTCTCTGGCAGATTCCGGTTGGACACATCAATACGAGCGAGGCGGTAGATGCAGATGGAGACGCATTCCCGGTGCTTGACAACACGCATCAGCACTGGGAAGACTCGGCGGGAACCTTCTTTCTTGGTGATTCATTCAGCACAACCGGAGCGCGGCTCACACACTTCGCCAGCAATGAATCTGAGGATCCGCTCGTCTCTTCCGAGGGTAATCGGGTGAGTTGGGGCGCCCACATGCAAGCAACGGCCGATGCGGGTGTGGTAGCGGTCATGTTTGGCGCGGGCGTCGGAACGAGCACCCAGGGAACACCCCGCAGCGACACCACGGACGGCGAGCCCACGGACGGTGGGTGGTGGGTCACGCTGGTGCAGCGATATCTCTCTGATCCAGTGCTCCTGCCATCCGAGGAGTGCCTGCATGACCTCACAGGAGACAACGCCATTGACATCATGGACTTACTGGCCCTGATCTCGGCATGGGGCAGTTGTGAGGGCAGTTCACCATGCCCTGGAGACTTTGACGCCGATGGCAGCGTCGATGCCGATGACCTCTTGGCGTTGCTCAATGCGTTTGGGCTGTGCGGTCAAGATGGCTAAACACTTATGCATTATGTAGTTATGAAATCATTCCCTTCTCGTCGAACGTGGCACCATGGTCGCGTCTAAAGGAGAGCCCCCCGCGCACCCGTAGGGGGCTCTCACTCACTTTGGGACTAATATGATTCCCTCCGCTGTTTCTCGCCCATGAGCGCCGATTTGGCATCAAATGGGTTCAGGGATGCCGATGGCGTGCCGATTGATATGAAGTCGCCGCCCTTGACCCGCTCGAACCAATGGATCACCGCCAGCCGTGACCGAATCGAAAATCAGCATCGCCAACAAACCGAGCCCGCACTCTCGCGGGAATCGCATCGCCCGAATGTGCTGGGGCCTGGTGCAGGGCACACTCTTTCGAATGAGCCCCAGACCATGTCGCCGCTGGAGGCGGTTTCTACTGAAGACCTTCGGTGCCACGATGGCTCCGGGGGCCAAAGTCGGGCCCCGGGCAAGAATCTGGGGACCATGGAATCTTGAGATGGGCGAGCACTCGACGATTTCGGATGACGTCGATGTTTACTGCGTGGCGCCGATCAAGATCGGCTCTCACACGACGATCAGCCAGTACTCCTACTTGTGCGGCGCGACCCATGACCACACGCATCCTCGGTTTCCCCTGGAGCCGTATCCGATCACGATCGGGTCGGGCTGCTGGGTCGCAGCCGATGTGTACGTAGCGCCAGGCGTCACGATCGGTGACCGCACAGTCGTTGGTGCTCGAAGCAGTGTCTTTGGTGACTTGCCTAGTGGGAAAATCTGCGTTGGCAGTCCCGCCAAACCGATCAAGGATCGCGTCGTCGGCGAGGCAACCCCGCACGCGAATCTTCCCGCAGGCGAGCGACCGGACGACGCCGCGTCATGATCAAGAAGCCCTGCCCCATTGCGGCAGCCACGCCGGACGATGACTGGCATTATTGGTTCGGGTATTACGACAAGAACCCGCTGTCGGCCGACGAGACGATGCTCTTGGCTCATCGCGCTCGCTTCTGTGACCGATTTCCGACAACCAACGACATTGCCGAAGTGGGATTCGTCACTGGATGGGACGGTTCAAGCCCGGAGTTTCACCGAGTCGGGGAGACTCGCGCCTGGAACTGGCAACAGGGCGCCATGCTGCGTTGGCACGACACCTGCGCTGGGCAGGTCTGCATCGGCTTCAATGATCTTGAGGACGGTTCTCCGATCTTTCGAATCGTTAACTTGGCGGGCGATGAGATCAATCGCATCGAATCGCCGGTGTACTCAATCAACACAGGCTGTGAAATGGCGACGTTGTCCTTTGGCCGCCTAAGTCGGCTTCGTCCGGAATACGGGTATCCCGCGGTGGTTGATGCGAACCCCGAAGAGGCTTCCCCAGCGAACGATGGCATTGCCATGCTGGTTGACGGTGAACCGCAACTAATCGTTTCGATGGATTCTGTCGACCAAATGACCAGCGACGGCAGCGACCGAGCTGGAGACGGCCTTCACCAGCACCTCAACCACATCATGTTCAATCCTTCTGGAACTCGATTCTGTTTCATGCACCGCTTTGACCGGCGTGACGGAATCCTCCAGTCGCGGCTGCTTACATCGGACACATCTGGCAACGATGTACGTCTTCTTTTCGAGGGCATGTGCAGTCACTACGACTGGGCGGACGATGGAACAATTCTTGCCTGGGGCGGTAAGCGATCGTTGCTTGGGAGCGGGAACCAGCCCAAGACCGCGAAGCAGCGTCTCATGACGATCGCCCGGCGCACACTCAAACCCGTGTACTACGCGCTCGGCAAACCGCGCATCCTCATGAACAAGATTATGAAGGACAGTTATCTGCTCATTCATGATGTGGATGTTCGGGGCGCTGATGCCAAGTCACCAGACTCATTTGCTGTGGGTGAGCTGACATGCGATGGCCACTGCACGTACGCGCGGGGCGGGACACATCCGAATCGCTGGGTCGTCACGGACGGCTATCCGGACCTCAAGTCGCGGCAGCCACTCTTCCTCTGGGATACTCAGGAAGACATCGGCTACGAGGTAGGCCGTTGGTCCACGCCGCGAACGCTTGATAATGACATTCGGGTGGACCTCCACCCCCGTTTCAACGACGATGCCTCGCGCGTCTGCATCGACTCGGCCATGGAAGGCCGTCGTCGCATATACATGGTCGACGTTTCATCGATCACCGGAGCCTGATTCAACCGATGCCTGTCTCTATCTTCATCCAAACACTCAACGAAGAGGACAACCTCCCGTCCTGTCTCGACTCGGTCTCCTTCTGCGATGACATCGTCGTACTTGATTCATACTCCACCGATCGCACCGAAGAAATCTGCAACGAGCGGGGAGCAAGGTTCTTCGAGCGAACATACGACGGTCGGGGTACGCATCAGAACTGGGCCATGGAGAACATCGACTTCAAGCATCGTTGGGTGTTCTACCTCGATGCTGATGAGCACATGACACCTGAACTTCGGGCCGAAATCGAGGCCGTTGCTGAGAGATGGGACTCGGGTGATTTGAATCGAGACACCAAGGCGCCCGTGGCGTACTACTGTGGGCGAAAGAACTACTTCCGCGGTCGTTGGCTCAAGCACTCGATGCCACCGGGACTCATCATGCGTTTCTTTCAACCGCCGCACATTCGCTTTGCTCGAAAGGCGAACCCCATCCCCACGATCGATGGGGAAGTTGGATATCTCCGCGAACACTTTCTGCACTTCAATTTCAGCAAGGGGCTCAATGAGTGGTTCACGCGGCACAACAAGTACGCAACTTATGAAGCCGAAGAGACAATGAAGTCGCTCAAAGATCGCCCAATGCAACTGAGCAATCTCTTATCGAGAGACGCGATGACTCGGCGGTATGAACTCAAGAACCTCAGCTTCCGCATGCCTTTCAGGCCGCTCTTGAAGTTCTTGTACATGTACTTCTTGAAGCGAGGATTTATGGACGGCGCAGCCGGATTTACCTACTGCCGCCTGCAGGCCATGTATGAATACATGATCGTCTTGAAGGTCAAGGAAACGCAGCGAATCGAGCGTGGACTGCCTGGGAGTTGAATCCTAGAGATCAAAGCGATCCCGCATTGGTCGCGAGATAGTCAGCAACGCCCTCGGCATTTGGCTTCATCGCGGAATCGCCTTCGCTCCATCCGGCCGGGCACACCTCGCCATTGGCCTCGAAGAACTTCAGTGCGTCGACCATGCGAAGTGTCTCGTCGATATTCCGGCCAAGTGGAAGGTCGTTGACAACTTGGTGCCGTACAACGCCGTCGCGATCAATCAGAAATGTCCCACGAAGCGCCGGTCCGTTCGGGTGCTGCACACCATACGCGCGGCAGATCTCCTGTTTGATGTCAGCCACCATCGGATATGAAATTGGTCCGATGCCGCCCTCGGCAACAGGCTTCTCTCGCCATGCAATGTGGGAGAAGGGTGAGTCGATGCTCACGCCAACCACTTCACATCCACGTTCCTTGAATTTGTCGTATCGCTTGTCAAACGCAATGATTTCGGTCGGACACACAAATGTGTTGTCAAGCGGCCAGAAGAAGAGTACGACGTACTCTCCGCGGAATGACGAGAGTGTCAAGTCACCAATCGTTCCGTCGGCCATGACAGTCTGGGCTGTGAAATCTGGTGCTTCTTGTGTGACAAGTACACTAAGTCCGGTGCTGCAACAAGTACTCATTGTGTGTTGTTCCTCCATGGCTTTGCCCGCTTTAGGCAGACCGCGAATGATATCAACAGTTTGATCCAAATCGGCGCTGTCGATTGGCGATGCGGCTGCTAATTCGCGGGCATCGCCTCGGCCGGCCAAACTGCCAACAGGACATCTCGATCGGATTTGGTGGCGGGCTCAGAAATGTGATTGATACCAACAAGTCGGCCGATGATTTTTTGATACTGATCAGGACGAGTCACTACCAAAATGACCGGTTGCTCTAGCGAGGCCGCCTGCACCGCCTTGGCCAGATCAGAGGTCTGGATGTGCGCCTCAGCATGCTCTTTGAAGTTCATCACCCCCCACTTCATCTCGCCGGGGTTACCAAAAAGGTGCACATCAGCGTTGGGCCAGATCCAGTATCCGGCGTGGATCAGATCGCGATCGGCCAAGACGGTCGATCGCTCGGCCAATGGTGTCCACTGATGAAGCCACGCCATCGGGGCCTTGGATATTTTCATCCATCCTGTTGGAAGAAGGCTCGGCATGATGGCTAGGAATGCTGCAGCGCCGATACCACCTATGAAAACTCGCCGGAGACCATCGTCCGATCTACATGAGACCCAATCTGTACCGCCCCAAAAAAGGAGCGTCAGGCCAACTATGGCCAACCGCCATGTGCCACCATCTTCCCATGGGCCGCCATGCACCGAATCTGTTGGAATAAATGGCGAAGACACAATCGCAACTATCCCGATCACCGCGAGAATTGAACCAGGAATGAGTTGACCAACACGGCGATGGTTGTCCACAGAACCAAAGTGCTCAATAAGCCCGACCGTTATCAAAGCCGCGAATGGTGGGAAGCACGGAAGAATGTAGGTCGGCAACTTCCCGGACGACACCGAGAAGAAGATCAGCGGTAGAACTGCCCAACACAGGAGCAGGCGGCTCTCCGGAGATCCAAAGCCCCGCCTTGCAAGCCCCATCACCGCCAGGGGCGATGCGAAGAGCCATGGAATCAAGCCCACCACCAAGATGGGGGCGAAGAACCACCATGGCTCGGGGTGTTGTGCCTCCGCACCTCCCGTGAATCGTTGAATATGCTCAACCCAGAAGAAGTAATCCCAATACTCTGGTGACGCGCCATGAACCGCAATCGACCATGGAAGTGCTGTCGCAATGGCGGCAGCAGCCGGCAACCACGGTAGTGTCACAAGATCCTTCCACCGGCCACTCCACGCCAGCCATGGCGCCAGCACCATCGTTGGCAGTGCGACTGCCAGAAATCCCTTGATGAGAAACGCAGCACCGCATGCCACACCCGCACTAATTAACCAGCCATATTTGGAACTGCTTTGACTTCGCCATCCGAGATAGAAACACACAATGGTCGCGGTCACACAAGCTGCAAAGGGAGCATCCAAAATGGCGGTTGTTCCCAAGATCACTGGTTCGAGGCAGGTTGCCAGAACGACACCAGAGAGTGTTGCTATGTCCCAGCGCCCCGTCCAACGCCGAACGAACAGCAAAATCATGATGATGGCGAGGCCGGACATCACAGCTGAAGGCAGCCTCAGCGCTTCGGTGTTTTCACCAAAGGCAAGAAACGATGCCGCAGTCATCCAGTAGCCAAGCACGGGTTTTTCGAAGTACCGAATTCCAGCTAGGTGTGGGACAGTCCACTCACCAGTTCGAATCATCTCAGCGGGGATCGCCGCGTAGCGGGCCTCGTCGGGAACAACCATGGGCCGTAGGCCAAGTGGAAGTACGTAGATACCAATGAATATCACGATGAGTCCGATGATGGCCCACCGCGTAAACCGACGGCTTTCCGCACGCTGAGCACTTAGTTGTTTCATTCGGGCGTGTCCTCCCGTACAGCAACCCATCCTTCACGGCCCGGCACAACTCCGCGGCCCAACTGACCCGTGGGTACATTTGATTCCACAAGTGTGCTCAGCGGCACGATATTGAGACCGTCTGCCAGTGCTCGATCGAGGAAGTCTTCAAATAGACGGGCCTTGACACCGCCCTCAGACTCGGCATGGATCGTCAACACGTCAAACCCATCCCGCCGCAAACACCCCATCAAATATTCATTGAAGTTGGAATCAGTAACACCGTCCCGACCAACCACTTCGTCCCATGTTGGGAGGTTGACACTTACTTGCGGCGGTCCACCTACTGGCTGAAAGACTCCTTGCCCTCGGCAGTCACTCACGTATTCATAATTGAATTGATCTCGCAGATGAAGCATGTCGGGGGTGCATATCCACCCCGGCGCCGCGGCGCACGTTGGTTCGCGCCCGATCACGTCTGCTATCGCCTCATGCGCACGTGCCATTTCCTCTGACATCCGTTCAGGAGATGCCGAATGGGCAGACGTTTGCCACCAGTAGTGGTCCCATGCGTGCACGCCGATTTCATGCCCGTCGTCGGCAACGGACTTCATCTGGGACGCTAAGTGGCGGTGAATCACTGGTCCCGGCCATATCGTCCCCCGCAACACGATGTCCCATCCATACATGCTCGGAGCACCGGACCGGAGCATCTTCGATAGAAACGCCGGACGAATCAGCCGGCGAATGTGTCGGCCCATATTGTCTGGACCGCAACTCAAAAAGAAGGAAGCTTGGATCCCACGCGCGTGCAGCATCTTTCGCAGGACGGGCAAGCCGTCGCGGGTTCCCCGGTACGTATCGACATCGATACGCAGGGCGAGTCTCATGCGCCTGTCGGAGCCTCCGATGTGATTTGTGCCGCACCAAGCGCCCGCACATGATCCTCGATGAACCAGTCAACGGTTCTCGCGACGGACTCCTCGGTAGAGATGGTCGGAACCCAATCCAAAGTACGGGTGGCATTGCGAATCGATGGACGGCGGTGCTGCACATCCTGATATCCCTTGCCGTAGTACTTCCCACTCTCAACGATACGGTATCCCGCAAACGGCGGGAACCGATGCCTTAGTGGATGCTTGTCGAAGCGGGCAACGATCATCTCCGCAAGTTCCTTGATGCTCGCTTCATTATCAGGGTTGCCCACATTAATGATCTGTGAGGTACTCCGACCCGTCGTGTCGTCAATCATTCTGAACAGGCAATCGACGCCTTCGTTGACATCTGTGAAACATCGCTTTTGCTCACCGCCATCCACAAGTTGGATGGGCGTTCCTTCAACGAGATTCAGAATGAGTTGGGTGATCGCCCGCGACGAGCCGACTCTCGCTGCATCGAGTGTGTCGAGACGTGGACCGATCCAGTTGAATGGTCGGAAGAGCGTGAAGTCTAGGCCCTCCTTCACGCCGTACGCCCATATCACACGATCGAGCAACTGTTTGGAACACGAGTAGATCCAACGCTGTTTACTGATCGGCCCCAGCACCAGATTCGATTCATCTTCATCGAAGGCCATATCGGTACACATCCCGTACACCTCGCTTGTAGACGGGAAGATGATTCGTCGACCATATTTCACACAGTCACGAACAACCTGAAGATTCTGCTCAAAGTCCAATTCGAAGACCCGAAGTGGATTGCGAACGTATTCAATCGGCGTGGCAATCGCAACGAGGGGGAGAACTACGTCACACTTACGGACGTGGTACTCGACCCACTCACGGTTGATGGCGATATCGCCTTCGAGGTAATGAAATCCCGGCCGGTCGACAAGATGCGCCACATTTGTCGAGCGAAGATCCATCCCGAACACTTCATAGTCATTTGCGAGGAGTTGCTCTGAGAGGTGGCTTCCAATGAACCCGTTGACTCCAAGGATGAGCACCGATCGCTTCCGCGGTGCCGCCACAGGATCAGACTTGCCCAGTCGCATTCCATCAACGAGGTTCAGTTCCTTGGCCAAGTGTGATCCGCTCGACCAAACGCCATCCTCGTCCTGCCCGGCATCAATCTGCAGGGCGTCTTCGCCACACGACACAGTCAGGGGTGTGGTTGATAGAACCGTGCCTGGACTTGTCCCCGGCGCGCCAGGCATCACCGTTGCCTGCCACACCAAGATCTTACGATCGCCAGCAAAGGAGAATGCTCCTGGCCAAGGATACGTCACGCCGCGAACAAGACTCTGGATGGCCGTCGCGGAATCAGACCAGTCGATGCGGCCATCTTCCGGGCATCTGCCGGGATAGGTCGTAGCCCTCGATGCATCCTGTAGCGTTCTCGTTGAATCCCCCCGCTGCATCGCGGGAATCGCGTCGTCCAGCATGGCACCGGTAGCCTTCACGAGACGCGAAGTCAATGTGGCCGCGGTTTCATCTTCGTCGATCGTGATCTTCTGCTGCGCCACGATGTCACCCGCATCCGCAACGGACGTCATGTGATGCAGCGTGACACCAGTCTCAGATTCACCATTGATGATGACCCAGTTGATGGGACACCGCCCCCGGTACTTTGGAAGAAGTGAAGCGTGAATGTTGAAGCATGCATCCGGGCACAGATCGAGGATTTTCGAACCAATCATGCTGCGATAATGCGCCGAGAAGATCGCGTCGGGGTCCCACTGTTGAATCCGATCCACCCAAATTGGATGGTTGGGATTCTCCGGGGCGAACACAGGAATACCCTCTTGGGCGGCCACCCGAGCGACTGACCGGTACCAGCCCCCTTCTGCTGGGTCATCTGTGTGCGTGAACACAGCGGCGATCTCAATACCACTCCGAAGCATTGCTTCAAGTGCTGCGACGCCGATTTCGTGGTACGCAAAGAGTACGATCTTCATGTCTGAATCTGCCTTTCAAGGGCGGCTGATGCGGCCGTTTCGCCAGCATCGCTTCCGCCGAGGCTCGAATGCCCGGCGATGTGATCTATAAAATATCGAGGCCGCCCGCGAACGTCGTGATACACGCGTCCTAAATATTCGCCAAGAAGGCCCATGGCGACAAACTGCGCACCGATGAAGATAAACAGGATCGCAAAGAGCGTGAAGACGCCCTCGGCCGCCCACTCCGCACCAAAGAGCACCCGACCGATGAGCAAGAGGAGGCCGAATCCGACCCCCCCCGCAGCAATTGCAACACCAAACCAGGACAGCATTCGAAGCGGTGTAGTCGTCATGCTGGTAAGCAGGTCAAACTGGAGATTGACGAGTTTCCAGACGCTGTACTTCGATTCTCCTGCCGCCCGTTCGGCGTGTGCGACTTCGATCTCAATCGCTCGCTTCGCGAAACTGTTGGCAAGCACCGGTATAAATGTGCTCCGCTCGCGGCACTGCAGCATCGCTTCAACGACGGGTTTTCGATAAGCCCGAAGCATGCAGCCGTAATCGCTCATGCCGACGCCGGTTGCCTTTTTGACCATCCAGTTGATGCGGCCCGAAGCGAATCGCCTGAATAACGTGTCCTGTCGATTCCGCCGAATGGTCCCCACGACATCGTTGCCTTGCTCAATCATCTCTGCCAGCCGGGGAATCTCTTCGGGTGGATTCTGCAGATCCGCATCGAGCGTGATGATCATGTCGCCGCTCGCGTGCCCGAAGCCGCACATAATCGCTGCGTGCTGGCCATAATTTCGGTTGAGAATGATCGCTTGGATCTTTCCGTCCCACCGCTCGGCCGCGGCCTCAAGTTTCTCGATGGAGCCATCTCGGCTTCCGTCATCGACCAATATCACTTCCCAAGGTCCATTCAACTCGTTGCACGCTTCGCTCACCCGCCGCACAAGAGCGTCGATGTTTTCGGCTTCGTTATAGACCGGAATCACAATAGAAACGGACATGTTCATGTCTGCACACCTTCTACGGCGGGTACCACGGCACGAATCGCGTCCATCACATCACACTGATCGGCGTCGGTCATATCGGGGAAGAGAGGTATCGAACAGATTCGATCGTTGTTCCATTCGGTGTTGGATAAGTCATCCGCTCGCCACATATCGCCATTGTTGCGATACCACGCGTGGGAATGGGCAGCGCGGAAGTGAATACCTGTTCCGATGTTTCTCGCCTTGAGGCCTTCCATGAACCCATCACGGTCAATGCCTGATGTGTCGGGATCCACGCGAACGATAAACAGGTGCCAACTGTGACGCTGGGTCTCGGCGGAGTCGCTGAGCGGCGTCACACCTGGAATATCGGCAAGTTGTTCACGATACCGCATGGCGAGTTCAGTTCGGCGTTCGATAAATGCATCGAGACGCTTGAGTTGTTTCAGCCCAAGTACTGCGTTCATGTCTGGAAGATTGCACTTGTAACCTGGCTCGATGACTTCAGCCTGCGGAGCACGTCCCTGCTGACCACGCTGCCACGCATCAACGCCGAGCCCGTGGAATCGAAGCCGTCGAATTCGATTACCAAGTTCTTCATCGTCGCTCACCAACACACCGCCCTCGCCACTGGTGATCGTCTTGATTGGATGCAAACTGAAGATGGCCGTTCCTTGCGAGCCAACTACTTCTCCCGCAGCACGCACCGTACCGATCGCATGGGCCGCATCTTCGATGAGTGGAATCCCACGTTCTGAGGAAAGTGTGCGCATCGGCTGCAAATCCAGCGCGGCTCCTGCATAATCGACCGGAATAATGGCACGTGTGCGGTCGGTAACAGCCGAAGCGACTGCGTCGGGTGAGGCCATGAGTGTGTCACGATCGACGTCGACAAAAACTGGGGTTGCCCCACGCATCGTGATGAGGTTTGGTGTCGAGACCCATGTCATCGAAGGTGTGATGACCTCATCGCCTGGGCCAATATCAATCGCATGAAGGGCCAACTGCATGGCAGCAGTCCCACTTGTGACCGCTACGGCGGTCTTGCATCCGAGGCGATCGCAGAGTGCTTCTTCAAAGGCTGCGCACTTTGCCCCTGTCGTGATCCAGCCGCTTCGGAGGGTCTCCAATACGGCTGCCACGTCCTCCTCGCTGATTGAGGGTTTGGCAAATGGAAGAAATTCTGTGCGCATTAATGGAGGATCCTGTCCGCGCCATGATATCAGGGCGCAGTGTGATTCCACTCTGGATGGAGCCTAATTCCTGTCCCCAACATCAGCAATGCTCCCACTCCTCCCCACGCAAGCTCAAACCCCCGATACAACAAGAGGAGCCCAATAATTTGGTTGACGCTTGCAACACCGGGTACAGCAAGAAGGGCAATCCCGAGCATCTCCATGACGCCAACACCTTGCCAAGTAAATGGCACCGCAGCGGCGAGGAAGAGGATCGGCATCACCGCAAGCACGACCGTGAGATCGTGGGTCACACCGAGCGACCACGCGGCGCAGCCCGCTGCGGAAGCCAGTAGTACTTGTACGCCAACCGAGACGATCGTTGCACTGAGTACCGCCCCAGGATGTTGCGCGTAGGCCCGGGCGGCCGTGATCATTCGCGCGGGCAGACCGCCGCCGAACGTCCGCGATATTTCCGGGAGTCGAAGCCATCCACGGGTCGCTATGAAGAAGGCGATGACGGCAATCGCGCCAATCGCAACCATGCCCCAGCCAGCCCATGCGCCGATCTGCTGCGCTTGTTCGGATTCCGCCAAGAAGATGCCAACGACTGCCGCGAGGATGATGAGACCGACGAGACCTGTGATGCGGTCAAACACAACACTCATCACCGCTTCAACGCGTCTGTCCGATCTCTTGGCAGCGGCCCACGCTTTGACGATGTCGCCGCCCTCGGTCCCAGGCAGAAAGAAGTTGCAGAAGGCACCAACCAGCACAAGGCGGAGCGTTCGAGGCCACGCTGCTGAAAGGCCGCGGCACCGCATCAGAATCCACCACCGTGTCGCCTGAAGCGGATAGATGCATCCAACCAAACCAAGTCCGATCAGCAGCCACCAACCATTTGCTCCGGCAAAGACATCGAGCATGCCGGGTTTCACGAGATTGACCCCGACTTCACCAGCGAGTCCAGACTCGGTCTTCACCCACACGGCGCCGGGGGCAGCATCCTCGACCGAAGTCAGTACATAGGTAGTTGGTATTTCTCTGGTAGAACCATCAAGCCCCGGCTCGCCCGCCGGAATGACCAGTATCGTCCGCCAGTTGACCACCAGCACAACGATCGCGACGGCTGCAAGCACAAGCAATACACGGATGGCAGTAAAGACGTGCCGGAGCATTGTGGAAGAGGATAAGGGGTCAGGTACCGAGGCGGTACCTGACCCCTTTGTAGTGCGATCAGCCGCTTTCTTTGGTCGACTGTTCAATCTTCTCGTCGAGTTGCTGGATGATGTAGTCAATGAGTTTGACTGCCTCGGGCGGCGCCATGGCTCGCTGCTGCATCATCTGATCGCGAGCCAATGGAAGCTGTTCAACTGGTATCTGTTCGAGTTGGGTCAGAACCATCTCGACTTGCTTCTGCTCAGCCGGGGAGAGCTCGTCGATCGCCACTGCTTCGATGGGTGCCGACTCGTCTTCGCCAGCCACCGCAACATGGGTCTCAACCGCCAAGTCGAGGCCACCCTTGTCCCGAACCTGCGCAGTCGAGTCAACCAGATCGTCGCCAACTGGCTCGGCGCGGCCGCCGAGATGCTCTGCTAGGAACGCCTCGGTCACAGCGTTGAACGCCAAGTTGTTCTTGGGATTGCGGAAGCCGTGGCCCTCGTCCGGAAAGACGACATAGGTCACCGGCAACGCCCGCATGTTCATCGCCTCCACGATCTGATCGCTCTCGGCGACCTTGACCCGCGGATCATTGGCACCTTGCCCGATCAATAGCGGCTTGTTGATGTACTCCACGTGTGTCAGTGGTGAAATCGCGTCGAGGTAGGCCGGTTCATCCATCGATCCGATGCGGTCTTCAAACATCTTCATCATCGGCTTCCAGTACGGCGGCGCCGAACTGATAAGCGTTCTGACATGGGAAGGTCCGACGATGTCGACGCCGCACGCGAACTTCTCGGGATCACGCGTCAGGCCGGCCAGTGTCGCATATCCACCATAGGAGCCACCCATGATGGCAACACGCTTCGGATCAACAACACCCTTCGCAACCGCCCAATCGACGGCATCGTTGAGATCATCCTGCATCTTGCCGTACCACTCGCGGTTTCCGGCATTAGCAAAGTTCTTGCCGAATCCGGTCGAGCCACGGAAGTTTGGACTGAGAACCGCATAGCCACGGTTGGCGAGCCACTGGTGGTACGGGTTGTAGCCCCACCCGTCACGTGCCCACGGGCCGCCGTGCACAAAGAGAATCATCGGCAGGTTCTTGCCATCCGAACCCTCGGGGAGTGTCAGATACGAAGGCATGACGAGACCATCGCGCGTTGGAATCTCCACTGTCTGCATTTCGGCAAGTGGTTTTCCCTCGAGCGCGGGCCACGTCGTAAAGAGAAATCGCCCGTGCTGCTTGTCTCGATCCCACAACCAATACCGCGGCGGGCCGCTGTCACGGTTGTAAGCCACGACCCACGTGCGATTGTCCCGCGTGCGATCGGTGATGCTGAAGTCGCCCTGATCGAGCTTCTTGAGACCATCAATGTCGGTCGCCAGAGACTCATCAAGAATGTGCCACTCCGGCCTGAGATAGTTCACGATCACCGCTTCGGGCTCGTTCGTTTCTGGGTTACCGATCCCACCGGACACATCGGCTTTTTTTGACTCGAATACAACGGTTGGATTGTCAGCGCCACCCCTCTCAGGATTCCACCAAACAAGCGCCGCCTTGTCGCGGCCAAGCGAGGATGTGCCATAGAGTCGGTCACCCTTCTTGTTGAACCCGGCAACCTGCGTCGTCATAATCTCATCAGGCGGAGTGGTCATGAACTCATACCACTCGTCGCTTCCCACATCGCGAAGATCGGTGATGAAACCTCCGTCGTCATTCATCTTGGCGCGGACGCGAACATTCCAATCGTCGTCGAGGGTGTATCCGAGATATCCGTCGTTCTCCTGCAGGAGTGTGCGCTCGCCCGTCCGTGTATTGACCTTGTAGACATTCATGAACTGGGGATTCGTGTCGTTCATATTGATGACAACTTCATCCGGGCGGTCTCTGGATGTGTCGCTGATGCTCGCTCGCACACCGTCGATGGGCGTCAGGTCCCGTGGTTCGCCCCCGGCCACATCAACGGTATACACGTGATAATTCTCATCACCCCCTGAGTCCTTGGTAAAGAGCAGTTGCTCGCCATTCCACGACCAAACGAGGCCACTGATGGGTCGGTCGGTGAAACTTGTCAGCGCGCGGGGCTCACCACCCTCGACCGGCTGCACCCACGCATTCATCACGCCGTCGACTGGCGCGCGGAACGCGAGCATCGATCCATCGGGACTGATGGACACACTGGAGCGTTCGGGGTTTCCAAAGAGCACCTCGCGTGGGATGAGATCATCGGTAGTGGGCGTCGCTGCGGCATCTTGGGCCGCAGCAGCACCTGCAATAATCATGGCTTCAAGCATCATTGGATCGGACTCCTCTTCCTGGAATGGGGGCATGGCTAGGTTCCTAAGGACAGAAAACGGCGTGCCGTCGAGGCGGCACCGGACCTCTTAGTGAGCAACTGGGCACTCGGCGTTCGTCTTTGCGCCGACGGGCACATCAAAGGGTGCAATCCACAACTGGCTTCCGTCGCCCCCCTGCTGGCTCGTCCAGATCATGAGATCACCGGTGGCATTGAATGCTGGCAAGCCGTCAAAACCTGTGACGTCTGTAATGCGGCGTTTACCAGTTCCATACTTGGCTGGCTTGCCGACACCACCGCCCTCGGCAGCTTCTACTTCGAAGACTTCATAGTTGTCGTGCCCCGCTTCACTCGTGGCGTACACAAGCCGGGCATTGTCTGGATGCCAGAATGGTGCCCAGTTCACATGCTCGTTGTTGGTGAGCTGAATTTCATTTTCCAGCCCGACCATAGTGCCGTTCTCGTCAAATGCGAGTTCGCCCACAAACACCTGCAAGAGATTGTCCTTGTTGCGGTCGCTTCGGTAGGTGATGCGCCTGCCATCCGGTGAAAAGAACGGGCCTCCGTCGTAGCCTGGAGCACCGACGACGAGGTGGCGTGCGCCAGTCTTCATGTCACGGATGTAGATATCACCATCGCCAGTTTCGTGCGATGTATAAAGAAGGTGCCTACCGTCGGGGCTGATCGAGCACTCTGCTTGGTATGCGTCCTGATCACCCTCGAGCTCTGTCAACGCCGGAGGAAACTCGCCATCAATGCGGGCTTCAACAATGCGCATTTTCGGCGGGTAGGACCACTTGTACTTGCTGGTACCCCGCTGATAGCCGGGCGTATCTCCACCGAGTGGCTCGGTAACGGTACTGGCGAAAATCACTTTCTGGGGGTCGGTTGGATGGAACCAACCACACGTATTGGCGGAGTTCTCTGGCGTCAGGCGGCGCACATTGTCCAATCGCCATGACCCATTCTGGTGATGCAGGTCGCCGAGGTACATCGCGTAATGTTCATCGGCGTCCTGTCCTTGGGCGGGTTGCTCGACAGCCTGAAAGATCACCTTCGAACCATCCGGCGAAATATAGGATTCGCCAGCCTTGACGAACTCCTGGCCGAACGTCAATTGAACGGCGCGGCCAATGGCGCCTGACCCGGCGGATGCTGAAGGCGTTGGGCTTGACTCAGCGGTCTTGTTCCCTGTGTGGGGGCACTCACCAGCCTCCGGGCCACCGCAGAGCAGGGCCACCATTGCAACTTCAACAAACATCAAAACAGCCTCCTGGACAAACTGAAGTAAAGACGCGCACTGTAGCACCGACCACCGGTCACTTTATCTCTCGCAGCAGCAACGGCTTATGCAAATGCGAAAAGGCGTAAGTGCCTGTGGCAGAAGGATATAAAGTAACTAGCGTTCCATCCTGTTGTACGATGCGGTTTATGGATGCGGTCAGCGTCATTGTGGGGATTGTGATCGGAGGCGTGTTGGGAGCCACGATCGCCGTGGTCGCTCGGCGGGGTGGGGGCGGCGAACAGGCAATTCGGGAGCACCGCGACGCGCTTCTGGCCGAGCGGGACTCTGAGCAAAGCCGCCGAGAACAGGCCGAGAGAGATCTCGCCACGCTCACCGAGCGCGAGTTGCAGTTGCAGGCTCGCTTCGAAGAACAGCGAGTAAGCATCGAGGACATGCGCAAGCAACTACTCGAAACCTTCGACGCATCGAGTCGCAAAGCGCTCCAAGACAACAGCGAACGATTCATGCAGCAGGCTGCCGAGCGGATGAAGCCGCTTCGGGAACAACTCGAGAAGCAAGAGAAACTCGTCACCGACCTCGCCAAGGAGCGACAGAAGGGCTTTGGACAAATCGGTGAAACACTTAAGCATGTGCTCGATTCACACCGACTGCTCAGCGCCGAGACAAGCAAACTCACGACCGCGCTCCGCAGGCCCGATCAGCGGGGGCGTTGGGGTGAGGTACAACTCCGCCGCGTTGTTGAACTCGCAGGAATGACCGAGCACTGTGACTTCGCCGAGCAGCAAACAGTACGTAGCGAAGATTCGTACTCCAGGCCTGACCTCACAGTTTTCCTTCCTGGTGGTGGCCGCATCGCGGTTGATTCAAAGGTCCCGCTCGACGCCTACCTCGATGCCGTTGACGACCCAAGTCAACGTGAGGCTCGCCGCGCGGCCCACGCCGATGCGGTTCAACAACGTTGGAAGGAACTCGCCAAGCGGTCCTACTGGGACAAACTCGAAGGATCACCCGAACTCGTCGTTATGTTCATCCCGATTGAATCGGCGCTCATGGCGGCGCTGGAATATAAACCGACCATGCACGCCGACGCGATGGCCGAAAAAGTATTGATCGCCACGCCGACGCTTCTTGTCGGCTTGCTCCGATCAATCGAGTTCGGATGGCGACAGGAGGCACTCGCCAAGAATGCCCGCGAGATCGCTGATGTGGGCAAAGAACTCTACGAGCGGCTCACTGCGTTTGCACAGCATCATGGTTCACTCGGCAAGAAGCTCGAAGCGGCCGTCAAGTCCTACAACAAGTCAGTTGGCTCGATGGAGCGCCGCCTGCTCGTCTCCGGCAAGCGGCTCAGCGAACTGGGCGTGCAGGGCGAGGCGATCAGTGATCCGACCACCATCAACATTACGCCGCAGCTTCCCGCCTCATCGGTTGAAATCTCGGCGATTCCGGACAGCAGCGACGCGGACGCATAAAGCGGGGCTCTGGCCCGATCGCCATCGGTTACGGACTGTGGATTGGATTCGCTTCACACGCGGTCTTTTGCACTTGATTGTTACATCGCAATAAGCGCCTCAAGCCGATCGCGAAGCGCAGCGATCACCAACTCACCGTCCTGCTCAGCAATCTGAATCGCCCACTCGGCCTTGTCGCGGCGCTTCTCAAGCGTCGCGGTGTCAGTCAAGCCGTCTTGCCAGTTGTCGATCTGATCGGCGAGTTTGACTGCACGGCCTTGCCACGCTCCGTCTGTGAGTTGCTTGATGTAGGCGGGCTCACGAATGTCCTCGCGGAGGCGCATGTCCTTGGTCATCAGCACCACCCAGTCGGCGACATCTTCGCCGCACGCTTCGAGAATGTCGTCGTAGTCGGTCGGCCCATCTTCGATCACGTCATGCAGAAATCCTGCTGCAATGAGCGAATCATCCCCGCCTGCCCACGCAAGCAGCGCCGCAACCCTCGCTGGATGCTGTATATAGGGCGTCCCGTTTTTCCGCTCCTGTCCCTCGTGGGCTGCCGCCGCAATCGCCGCTGCGCGGCAAACAAGACCCCAGTCCCCCGCGACCGTATCGTGTGTGATATTCATGTCCGCAGTATCCCAGATTGGATACAGAAAAAGGGAACACCATGCTGGCTGGCGCCATGATTGTCTGGTTCACCCTAACGGGCGGCTCCTTGCTCTTTGTGTTGCTCGATTTCAACAACACGCCCGTGTCGTGGGTCCAAAAACTCGCGTGGGGACTCGTAATCGTCTACACCGGCCCTGTCGGGCTGTTTGTTTACCTGCTGGCATGTCGCAACCCCGGCGAAGGGTTGCATGATGTGTTCACCAAGGTTCTATGGAAACAGTCTGTCAATAGTGAGATGCACTGTATTGCTGGCGACGCAACGGGCATCATCATCACCGCTGCCGTGCTCTCGACCTTCACTTTTCCCTGGGGCTACGAGATCGGCATCGAGTACATCGGGGCGTACATCACAGGCCTGTTCATTTTCCAAGCCATGATGATGCGGAGCATGTTCGCCAGTTATGGCGAAGCCGTAAAGCGAACCATCTTTGCTGAGACCGTGTCGATGAATATGTGCATGGTTGGCATGATCCCCGTCATGGTGCCGCTCGCCGTGGCGTGGCCCGAGAGCATGGTGCCATGGCACTGGTCCTTCTGGTTCAGGATGGGCATCGCCACGGTCGCTGGTGGACTCACCGCCTACCCCATCAACCACTGGCTGGTGTCGCGCGGATTCAAGCACGGGTGCATGACTATTCCTGCGAAAGCAGATTCGCCAGCCGAACACGATCATAAGCACATGGATCATGCGGCTCACCAGCACGGGGCGATGCCGAACATGGACAGTCCGACCGAACATCATGGGCACGTTATGCCGAAGCCCTCCGCAGGTCAGCAGGTCTTCTGGATCGCCGCAACGACCGCCGCGCTGGCAGCATCGGTCATCGTGACAGCGATCATTCGCTGATTCTGAGCGGCCTGTTCTTGGGCACACAGGGTCCGTGTTGACCGTCCCCTCCGTAGCACACCACCTCGACACGCTGCCTCTGGCTTGTCGGGGTGTTCTCGGATTGTCAGGTTGTGACACTCCACGCCACTCCCGGATCCATCACTTGCACGGCCGCGAACTGGGGTGTGAATCGTGAGACATCGACTTCAATGGGCGGCCACGTGTCGTAATGGCACGGCACTGCGATCGGCGCGCCGATGAGGTCCGCCGCGCGGGAGGCGAGTTCCGGACCCATCGTGAACCGATCACCGATCGGAATGATCGCAACGTCTGGCTTGTAGATCTCACCAAGCAAGGCCATGTCGCCGAAGAGCCCGGTGTCGCCGCAGTGATAGACCGTCTTGCCACCGACATGCAGCATCAGTCCACAGGGCATGCCCATGTACTGCCCGCCATATGAAGACGAGTGAAGGGCCTGCGTGAACGCCACCCAGCAATCCCCGCCGAGGTCAATGCGTCCGCCGGGGTTCCCCGGCTCAACCAGATCGTGGCCCTGGGACTGGACCCAGTTGGTGATCTCAAATGCCGCGATGACCGGAGCGCCGTTGGCTTTGGCAATCTCGATCGTGTCGCCAACATGATCTTCATGTCCGTGCGTGAGCGCAATGTGACTGCACTTGATGTCAGCAGCAACGCACGGGGCGGTGGGGTTGCCCGTCAGAAACGGATCAACCGCGACGGTGCATGTGCCGTCCGAGAGCAAGAAGGCGCTATGTCCGAGCCATGTCAGTTCAAGCGTCATCGTCCTAGATGGTCCAAGTGCTCGCCCCACGTCTGCATAGTTTTCATCATCTTCTTCTGCGGTGTGTCACCTAGGGGATGATCCTGCGCAAGCGCCAAGGCTCCAAATCCCTCTACGATCAGCGCCGCTCCGCCAATAATTCCGAAACGATTCATAATGTCACTCCTGACACGGGACCGTAGCCCGTTTGATTGATTCGCCACTGGCCATCCGCTTGAGCAAGATACAAGCCCGCGATCATCACCGCCTCGGCAGCGAAGCCACTCATGTCAAACCAGTGCGCAGCCTGCGCTGAGGCAACACGATCAAACCGCTTGTGAATTTTGTCGCTCATGATTCAAACCCGGACTCGATCCATCGGTGAAGTGATGTGAGTGAGTCGAACACCGGTTCGTCCTTGGAAGTAATCTCAGAGATGTTGCGTCCCTGATCACCCTCGAGCTGAACGCCGACAAACGGGACTCCTGCGGCCCGAGCGGCATCGCGATCGAACACCGTGTCTCCAACCATCCATGCGCACCCGCCGCCGAGTTGTTCCACCGCTTCGATGATTGACGCGGGGTCGGGCTTGAGTGGACGATGCGACTCGGCGCCGATGATCAGATCGCAGTGGCAGCCAATCTCCAGTGATTCGGCGATCTGCTTCGCAAAGTGAACCGGCTTATTCGTAACAATGGCAACCTTGATATCGGATGCCGCCAGCCACTCCAAGAGCGGGCGCCCTCCATCGAACACAACCGTCTGGTGCGTGCAGCAGTTCTGGTAGTGACTCCGAAAGATCCGAATCGATTCCTCGTGCTGGCCAACCTCAGCGATTCCCTCAGCATCATCCGTGAGCGCGCGATGCATGAGCATCGATAGACCTCGACCGACCCAACTTCGCACCTGATCAACTGAAGCGGCAGCCATGCCAAACTCCGACCGCATGGCATTGACTGCGGCTGCGATGTCGGGCACCGAATCGATGAGTGTCCCATCAAGATCAAAGAGCATGATGTCTGGGCATTCTCTCGTCATACCTCGCCCCCGATTGTCGCAAACAACTCTGGCGCCGCGGCGGCCCGCATCGTGGTTCGCTGCAACATTGCGCCAATGAATACCAGCAGCATGCCACCGGCACAGATCGAGAACCACAGGTGGGGATCGTCACCGATGACGGGAGCCAGCACAGCGAATCCAAGCGCAGAAGCCATCATCGCTATGTAGGTCATGAAGTTTGCGGTTCCAACAGTCCGCGCTCGGAAGCTCGGCACAGGCATGTGTTGAAGAAGTGCCAGAATTGGAACAACGTAGAAGCCCGCGAAGAATCCGACGATTCCCAGAAGGATGATGGATGTCATCCAAGACTCCGGCATAATCGCAAGCAACACAAAAGTCACCGTCATACCGATCGCCCCGATTGGAATCAAACTCGCGAGGATGCCCGTTCTCGACAAGACGCCAGCAACAAGACCTCCGATTCCGATTCCGAGTCCGGGGGCCGCCAAAAGTGCGCCCGCCGCGGCGTCGGACAACTCCATGGGCTCTCTCAGTAAGGGGATAATCGTGATGACAAGGGACCCCACTGCATAGAACCAGCACCACGCAAGAGTCGTGCTAAGTAGCGGCGTCCCCCGCATCCGATGGATCACTCGGAGATGCGCAGTAAAGGTCCGCATTGAAAGCGAGAGAGTTGGATCGGCGGCAGGCTGTGATGCAATCTGGATACTGCTGATCAAGCCGATGATCGCCACGCCGATCATGGAGAATCCAAGAAACACCGGGCCAGCGCCCAGCATGATTCCAGCAGCCGCCACACCAAGAATGATCGCCGCGTTGGTCAATAGGCTGAGCAAGCCGTTTGCCCAGCCGAGCCGGGCGTCGGGAACGAGTTCTGGTACGGATCCATATTTGGCTGGGCTGAAGAACGCGCTCTGGGCCGCAAGCAATACGAACAGTGCAGTCGTCACATAGAAACTACCAAACCAGAATGCGATTGCGACGCCTGTGGCGAGCAGCACTTCGGCGATACGAGTCCACACAATAATGGTCCGCTTGCTGTATCGATCGGCCATCTGCCCTGTCACGCCCAGCAGCAGCACAAATGGCAGGTAGAGCATCACTGTGATCCACCCGGTCCCCCCCTCGCCGAGTTTGCCTCCCCACATCCCTCCCTCCGCGACACTCAGAAGCAGAGCTCCGCGAAGGAGATTGTCGTTAACCGCGCCGCAGGTCATGGTGACGAGCAGCGCCTTGAATCCTCGGGGCGGAGCTGGCTGGTTGAGTGAGTTGCCTTCGAGCATGTGGCAAGCAGGATACGGCCGCACAACCCGTACAGACCGGTGCCAGATCAGCACGGTCCTCGGGATCCACAATTACCCCCTTTGAGTCGGGAGGCGGGCATGGGATCCTGATGGTCCCATCCTGAGGCGCCACGACTGCGAAGCAGGCCAACCCCCATCAAGGAGATGTCCATGACCGACATCATGCCCACCCCTCTCACGACCGTTCCTGAAATCTACGCCGCCGCCTTCAATCGGCAGACAGCAGCACTGAGCACTGGACTACGGTTCCGCCTGAGTCGAAGCCGAGCCGTACTCGTCCGGTCCAAACCGACGATATCAATTGGCAAGCGCTGCATCTCCGCCGTCGTTGAGACGATCTTTGAGCAAGCACGCCCGTTCGTGTGGCAGTTCCACTCGCAGATAATCGATATTGACAGATCCGCCTCGGCGGCTGATCAGCAAACCATCCGTACTTGGAGCACCCAGCGGCGCAAGACGTTCGAGTCCCCGAACGGCCCAAGACTCGCGCCGATTATCGCCATGCTGGCAAGCACGCTCGAATTCGGACGCGAGGGTAAAGACTTCATCCTGCTCAGCCGAGTCCCCCTGCTCTCATGATCGCCTAATCTCATCGGCCCGCCAAGGGCGGGCCGATGTGGGCCCGGTGGGACTCGAACCCACACGTCCCGTACGGGACTGCGGCTTTTAAGGCCGCTGCGTCTGCCAATTCCGCCACGGGCCCACCACAGTGTACGGCGGTGGCTATCCTCCTTCGACACCAAGGAGACTCCAATGCGCGCTTTCGCCACCATTGCCATTACCGTCGCAACACTGACCACATCCACCCTCGCCCTCGCCGATATGACGCCCAAAGCAGCCGAGGTACTCGATGGGATGTTGGCCTGGTATCAGCAGATTCCCGGAGCATCGACCGTTGTTGTCCAAAATATAGAAATGCCAGGTGTGCCGCCGGTGAAATCCAAGGCCGTTGTCGCGGTGCTCAAACCCAATCTCTTTGTCATTCGAGACGACTCCTCTGGTCCGCCAAGCATGATGGGGATGGCAACACCGATTCTGGCAAGCAATGGCACAACACTTGTGCAGGGCCTGCCGGACATGAAACTTTGGTCCAAGGGCGATGCGCCCAAGAATCTCGATGTCGAAGACCTCATGCTCATGCAAATGGTTGGTCCGGCGAGTTTTGTACTCGATCTGTTTGGGGCTGATGCCCGCGCATCGATCATGGAGGAGTTCCAGTCAGTCGAGTACGTCGGCAAGGATGGTGACAACGAGCTGCTTCGATTCACCGCAGGTGATGATGACATGATGGGATCCATTCCCGTCACGTTCACGATCGGTCCAGCTACGGCCCCGTGGGTCAAACGGCTTTCCATCACGCTTCCGTCCGAGCAGTTGATGCCCGGCATGCCCAGCGAGATGGTCTTTGACTTCAACGACTGGAAGAAACTGGAGTCAACCCCAGAGGCCAAGAAGATGTTCTCTTGGACTGCGCCCGAAGACTGGAAACAGGTCGAAGATCTCATGGCAGCCATGATGGAAGGCATGCCTGACGGTACTGGCATGGACGGACCCGGCGACCTTGAAGCGGACCACGCCATGGTCGGCAAGGCCGCGCCAGACTTTACGCTTCCTAATCTTGTCGGCACCGATGTCTCGCTGGCGAGCCTCAAGGGCAAAACGGTCATTCTCGATTTCTGGGCAACGTGGTGCGGCCCCTGCCGTCAGGGCCTGCCGGTTCTGATGGAAGTCGCGGACGCTCGAAAGAACGATGGCGTCGTGCTCTGGGCAGTTGATCTCGATGAGGCCAAGAAGAAAGTCAGTGCTTTCCTCACGAAGAGGAAGTGGACTCTTTCCGTGCTGCTTGACGCCAAAGGCAAGGTCGCATCGAAGTACGGCGTTGGTGGAATCCCCCACACAGTCGTCATCGATCCACAGGGCGTCGTCCGTTCGGTCGATATCGGTTTCATGGGCAAGGATGCAACGAAGAAGAGGCTCAACGCGACGATCGATGAAATTCTCAAGACGGCGGGGTAGTCACTGTCTGCTCTTCGATTTTGGGATCGTCAATCAGCGGAAGTGGAAACACCTTTGATGGCTCATGCGCATCAGCCATCATCGCAGCGATCTTCGCGATGACTTCAGGATTGGCGGCCGCAACATTCATCGACTCGGCGGGATCCGCTTCAAGATCAAACAGCATGATCGAGTCGTCGCCTTGTTTGAGTTTCCGCCGTACACCCTTCCACTTTCCCCAACGAAGCGCTTGTTGGCCGCCGAGCTCGCGGTAGAGCCACTCGCGTTTTGGCAAACTGCCACCCAAGAGCGCGGATGAAAGCGATACCCCGTCGATGCCGTCTGGACGCGGCACGCCTGTCCATTCGCAGATCGTTGGCATGTGATCTTCGAAACCGCTCGGCAGGTCCATGACGGCGCCTGCAAGTACACGGCCTGGCCAACGCACAATCATCGGAACACGAAGCCCGCCCTCGAAAACGCTCCCCTTGAGGCCGCGATATGGGCCGCTACTTTCAAAGAACGTGTGATCAACTCCGCCCGCCCAGGTCGGACCGTTGTCACTGGTGACGATGACAATCGTGTCGTCCAAATGACCCACCCGCTCAAGCGCGGCCATGATGGCGGCAACCTCGTCGTCAAAGCCCGCGATCATCGCTGCGTACGCGGCTCGTGGTCTCGGGTGCGGTACGTAGCCCTTCTGGCCGAGATAGGGCACCTTGTCCCAATCACGAGGAAAGGCCTCAAGTCGATCCGGCGGAACCTGTAACGCGACGTGCGGCACCGGACTGGCGTAGTAGAGAAAAAACGGCTGCTCGCCCACCCGCGACTCGATAAACGACACCGCTTCGTCACGCATCGCATCGGGCGCAAAGGTCGTGCCTTGAAATCGATTCCAGTAGTCGCTCTCTGATTCAAGCGGCGCCTCAATCTTCTGGTGTGCCGAAAACCACTCGTTGCCAGCCAGCGGCACCTTCTCATCGTTACGCCACAGATGTGTGGGGTAGTAGTTGTGGGCTTGGCGTTGACACAGGTAGCCGAACCAGTGATCGAACCCCTGCCTGTTGGGGTGTCCCTCAGTGCCGGGTCCGCCGAGGCCCCACTTTCCTATGGCACATGTCGTGTAACCATGATCTTGGAGGATCTCACCAAGCGTGATCTCAGCGTCAGGCAGCGGGTACTGCCCCTCGGGCTGATTGGGTCCCCAGCCTCCGTTCTCCATGTTGTTGCGAACCACACCTTGCCCTGGATGTTTGCCGGTGAGCAGTACGCACCGCGACGGAGCGCAGACAGGGCTGCCTGACCAGTGACTCGTCAGCCGGGTACCCTCGGCCGCCACCATGTCAATCGCGGGTGTGGGAATCTTGGTCTGCCCCTGACAACCCACCTCACCCCACCCAAGATCGTCGGCCATGATCAGAACCACGTTCGGGCGGTCCGGACTCGCGTCCCCGCCCCCCGAGAAAGCACCGAGGGCCACCCACAAGATGATCAGACCGTCCATGCCGCCACAATACGGTGCACCGAGTCAAAAGGCACTGTGCACAGGTCTGCGAAACGGGCCCCATGGCGGTCTACTGCTTCTACCGAAGTTCGCCCCCGAACCACCAATTCAGCCCTCCATCAACCCATACCAGCAACGATCTTGGTGGTATTCATGAGATGAACTGCATCCAAACCCTACCCAAACCGAACCTCGTCTCTAGGAGGACACCCTTAAATCCCGGTTTCTGCTTGCGAGAGACTGTGTAGCACTTAGTCTTGGAGAATCGCGTGGAGGCCGTATGTGGGGTTTCTGGCCCTCCACAGAACAAGTAACCAGAGAGGATTTCAAGTGAACAACGCTCTAACCCAAGCCGTGGCGGTGGCCGCCGTTGCTGCTGCTTCTGGCATTGCGATCGCTGACGCGACAGGACCCGACGTCGTTGCTTTCTACGTCGCCAATGACATTCAGTACCACGGGGCATCTGGGGGTATCGGCGGCTATTCCTTCGGCACGACATCCTGTAACTACGGTGACCAAGAGGCAGATTGGTACGCCGGCACGAACAACACGCCGCTGATCGGTCAAAACGCCTACCGGCTCAAAGATGGACGCTTTGAACAGATCGGGCTCTCGTGGCTCAAGCATTCGTTCTGCGCGTTGAGCGAGAGTGGCTGTGGAGACTGCCAGAGCACTGGCTGTGAAACGCTCGGTATCGGCTGTGCCGACACCTACGGCGCTGGTCTCAACGCAAACCCGAGCGGACCCCGCTCAGATGTTGACGCCTTCTCGGGCTACTACGACTATCCGTTCAACATATCGAACAACGGGCCGTCTTCGATCCGTGGCAATCTTCAGATTCACAACGACGACGTTGAACCCTCGATGAATAGTGGCGCCCGCTACTTCTTCGAGGGCTACTACATGAGTACCGATGATGCTCCCGCCGGAAACCATGCCAACAACGCATCGTGGCGAGAGGTTGTCTTCACCAGCCCCTCAAGTGTCAGTTCGATCGGAAACACCGAAGTCGGCGAGCAAGCAATTCGCAAATGGGCTATCGAAGATGCTGGTGTTGATCTCAATGAAGCGCACGTCGCCGGAGACGGCTTCTTCCTCGTCGGAGCGAAGGTGACGGATCTCGGCGGCGGCAACTGGCACTACGAATATGCCGTCTTCAATCACAACTGTCATGCTGGTGCTGGGTCGTTCAGCGTCCCACTGCCTGTCAGTGCAACTGCCTTGAACATCGACTTTCATGATGTGGACTACCACAGTGGCGAGGTGTACGACGGCACAGACTGGACCGCGACGGTAACCCCCGGTTTCATTACCTGGGAGACCCAGAGTTACAGTGCCAACCCGAACGCCAACGCGATTCGGTGGGCCTCCATGTACAACTTCCGGTTTGATGCCAATGTCGCGCCGGCCATGTCTGACGTTGTAGTCGGTACATTCAGGCCCGGCGGCGGCGCTTCGGCCTCGGTCAACACACTCGCGCCTCCGGCAGCCCCGGTTGATCCGTGTGACATTCCGCTTGGCTTCTGCCCGGAAGACATCGACGGCAACCATGTGGTCGATGTCGATGACATGCTGGCCGGACTTGGTTCTTTCGGCCTGTGTGGCGACGGTACGTTCCGCCCAGCGGGCGATGTCAATGGCGACTGCTGCGTAAACGTCGATGACCTTCTGCAACTCATTGCGGTGTGGGGCATGGACTGCACGCCCATCGGCGCCTGCTGCCTGCCCACTGGCGGATGCGTCGAACTCTCGGAGGACGACTGCAATACTGCGTCCGGCGACTGGGGTGGCGAAGACACCGCCTGTGATTCTGCTGAATGTCCCGAACCCGGCGCCTGCTGCGCGGACGACGGTTCGTGCACTGTAGTCATGTCCGTTGATTGTGCTGCCTCTGGCGGCACCTTCCAAGGTGAAGGTGTGACGTGCGAAGACACCGACTGCCCGGTGGCCGGTGCTGGCGATGAGTGCAACACCGCCTTCGCTGCCATCATGGGTGAAAATGCGTTCGACACAGGTTCAGCGACGCCGAGTTCTCCCGAGCCAGACGACGCGATGTGCTCAGGCACATACCTCGACTGGGGCGGAAGTCAAGACGTCTGGTTCAGTTGGACCGCGGCCACGACGGAACTCATTCACTTCACAACCTGCGACGCCACGAGTTATGACACATCGATGGCGATCTACGAGAACAGTTGCGACAACCAGGTCGCTTGCAATGGTGACAGCAGTGGCGACACCGATTGTCAGTCGTACTACTCGGCCATCGATTTGGATGTAACTGAGGGGTCCACCTACTTCATCCGACTCGGTGGATGGAATGGTGAAACCGGATCTGGCACACTCACGATCGAGTAACTGGCCCTCATTCAAGGCGATCAACCTTCGCAGGCCCTCTTGGCTTCCCCGCCAAGAGGGCCTGTTGCATGGCATCATCCCGTACTGTTCACATACCCCAGATCAGAAGGACTCACCATGCTCATCATGATCATCCCGCTCCTACTCGCCACCACGGCTGCGCCGATGACTCCAACGACGGCACTTGCCACAGGCGACGTCCGTGATGCATGGAGACGTCCCGTTCATACCGACGAAGTCGAGGCGTGGATCGTCTCTGGAAAGCCCATGACCTCCAAGATGATGGGGGCCCCTCACTGGTCCGTCATCGAGGCCGATGAGGGCGGGAACTACACCATCCCGAAGGGCGGCTGGGGGCTCTTTGTGTTCGAGTCAGATCAAGATGGTCCGGCTCTGTTCGACGCAAGTGCATTTGGAGATGCTTGGATCAACGGCCTCCCCCGCGGCGGCGATATCTATGGGAACGGAAACACGCGGCTTCCATTCTTGCTTCGCAAGGGGCGCAATGAAGTGCTACTTCGATCAGGCAGAGGCACACCCTCGCCCAAGGTGTGGACTGCCAAGGCACTTGCTGAACTTGAAGGTACGCCGGGCGCGCCACGGATCGCGCTGCTTGGAACATCGGATCAAACCCTCCCGGATGCAATCGAGGGCGAGTCCTTTGACGAGTGGGGCGCTGTCTTGATCTACAACGTCAACACCGAGCCACTTGTTGGCTGCTGGCTTGATGCCGAGGTCGTGGGACTCGTGACACAGACACCTGTCCCCACGATTCCGCCCTTGTCATTTCTCAAGGTGCCTGTACAACTCCGCGCGCCAGCTGCGGCAGCTGGCGAGATCACCATGCAACTTCGGTTGCGTGACTCAAGTGGCACCACCCTGGATGAAGACCCGCTATCCATTCGGGTCCGAACGCCATATCAATGGCGTCAAAACACATTCCGAAGCAATATCGATAGTAGCGTGCAGTACTACGGATTCGTCCCGCCTGCCGAAGTGTCGGAGGGGGTTCCGGGCACAGTCCTCTCACTTCACGGCGCTTCGGTCAGGGGGGGAAAGCAGGCGTCTTGTTATCGCAATCAACCGTGGTGCATGCTGGTCGCGCCAACCAATCGTCGGCCATATGGATTCGATTGGGAGGAATGGGGGCGAGTCGATGCGCTCGAAGCGATGGCTGATGCGCAAACCCGGTACGACAATGACCCGAGCCGCGCCTGGCTCACGGGACATTCCATGGGTGGCCACGGCACGTGGAATCTCGGCCTAACCCTGCCGGATCGATTCGCCGCCATTGCACCAAGTGCTGGTTGGCGCAGTTTCTGGACCTACGGCGATCACAAGCGATATGAGAATGATGGTGGCGTGCAGGGCATGCTACGGCGCGCGGCAAGCCCAAGTGATACCGAGTTGTTGACCCCCAACGCGGACCGCTTTGGGATCTACATCCTTCATGGCGACAAGGATGACAGCGTGCCGGTTACGGAGGCACGCGCAATGCGGAAACTCCTTGGCACATCACATTCCGACTTCGCGTACTACGAACGACCGGGTGCAGGACATTGGTGGGGTGACGAGTGCATGGATTGGCCGCCGCTCATGGACTTTCTCAAACAGCGGACTCGTGGCACGGGCGGCGATCGCAGCCACCTGACTTTCGTCACAGTCGATCCATCTGCATCATCCCAGTGTGACTGGGTCACGATTGAGCAGCAGGAGCGGAGCTTAGACCTCAGCCGCGTCGACTTGAACATAAACCGAGTTGAGGACAGCATCCAAGTCGTAGGAACCACGGCGAATGTGTCGAGACTCGCCATCGATCCATCGCATCCCGACATTGGCGCAGAGCGTGTCATTGAGATTGTGTTGGATAACCAAACGCCGCTCACAGTGGCGGCCGGGGGAGAGATTCATCTGTCCAAGTCGGAGAACAATCGGTGGGTCACGACCGATGCAGTCGATCCAAATACAAAGAACCCTGCTCGGGGTGGGCGTCTCCGAAGCGCCTGGAACAACAATGTCATACTCGTCGTCGGAACGACGGGAACTAACGAAGAGACTGCATGGAATCGTGCGCGGGCTCGTCAGGACGCTGAGCGTTGGTGGTATCGAGGAAACGGACTTGTCGAGATTGTTGACGACATCGACTTTGATGCCCAGAGTGAGCCAGATCGAGGCGTCATGCTGTACGGTCGCGCCGACTCGAATGCGGCGTGGAATATTCTCTTTGGTGACTCGCCGATCCAAGTATGGCAGGATCGGGTACGTGTCGGGGAGAAGACGATTGAGGGTGATCTTGCTGTCGCCTTTGTTCGCCCGAGACCTGGAAGCAACGTCGCAAGTGTTGCCACAGTGACAGGAACACTGGGTCCCGGCGAGCGTTCGGCAGCAACCCTCCCCTTCTTCTTCTCAGGCGTCGGTTGGCCCGATTGGATTGTGATTGAGTCCGCCTCACTACGTTCAGGCAAGGAGGGTGTTGTGGGTCTCGGATTCTTTGGTTCTGATTGGGCACTCAAACGCGGCGATTCGGCCTGGCGCCGAGCCTCCACCGCATCACAGGCGGGGTCGGTAGGATCTCACCCCTGAGGAGGGTCATATGCGCACACTGAGTCTTTTGTTGGTCGCCGTCGCCGTGCTGGTAACCGCTGTATTCATTGTGCTCGGTGTCATCGTTTCTGGTTATTGGCTGTCTGGATTGCTCTGGTCAGTACCGACAGCCTGCGTGGGGATCTGGGATCTGACCCAGAAGCATCACAGCATTCTTCGAAACTACCCGCTGCTTGGTCATCTTCGCTTCTTCTTCGAGAGCATTCGGCCCGAGATGATGCAGTACTTCGTCGAAACTGACGAGGGTGGCAAACCATACGACCGTGTTCGCCGAACCGCCGTCTATGGACGAGCCAAGAATCAGGATGATGTCAAGCCGTTCGGAACGGACCTTGATGTCTACAGCACCGAGTACGAGTTCATCTCCCACTCCATCGCTCCAAAACCAAAACAAAAGCACAACTTCACGGTCAAGGTGGGCAATGATCAGTGCAAACATCACTACGACGCGAGCGTGCTCAACATCTCGGCCATGTCATTCGGCGCGGTGAGCCCACACGCCCTGCTCGCTTTGAACGCAGGCGCCAAAAAGGGCGGCTTCTATCACGATACCGGGGAAGGTGGTGTCAGCCCGTACCACAAGAAGAACGGCGGCGATCTGGTCTGGGAGATTGGCACCGGCTATTTCGGATCCCGGAACGATAATGGTGACTTCGACCCGGGCCTGTTCAAAGAGACGTCCTCACTTGAGCAAATCAAGATGGTCGAAATCAAGATTTCGCAGGGGGCGAAGGCCGGCCACGGTGGTGTCCTTCCCGCCGCCAAGGTCGACAAGGAGATCGCTCGGGTTCGGCATATTCCGGTCGGTAAGGATTGCATTTCCCCTGCTTATCACACTGCATTTTCAACTCCGACTGGCCTGCTTGAGTTTGTCGCCCAACTCCGTGACCTGAGCGGCGGCAAGCCATCCGGATTCAAGTTGTGTATCGGCCGACCTCACGAGTTCCTTGCTGTCTGCAAGGCGATGATTACAACGGAAATCTATCCAGACTTCATCGTCATCGATGGCGCTGAAGGCGGAACTGGCGCCGGTCCGGTGGAGTTCCTCGACCACATGGGCGTGCCGCTCACCGAAGGACTCCTCTTTGCGCAAAATGCGCTCGTGGGCATGGGCGTGCGTGACAAGGTCCGCCTCGCCGCCAGTGGGAAGGTCGCGACCGCATTCAATATCGCGCAGCGCATGGCCATCGGCGCTGATTGGTGCAACGCGGCTCGCGCATTCATGTTCGCGGTTGGATGTATTCAAGCCAAGCGCTGCCAGAACAACACCTGTCCTGTTGGCGTCGCGACACAGAATCCGACGCTGTTCAGGGGATTGGATGTTGCAGATAAAACGGAACGCGTCAAGAACTTCCACTGCAATACACTCGAAGCGCTCGCCGAGGTCACGGCGGCGGCCGGGCTCATGCACCCGAACGAGTTCTCGCCCATACACATTGCCCGACGCGTCTCGCCGACCGATGTGTGGCAATACAACAAGATCTACGACTTCCTAGAGCAGGGCGAGTTGCTCGAAAACACCACGAGTCCAAAGTGGAGTGGGTGGCTCTCACAAGCGAGCCCGGACACATTCAATCTGGTCTGCTGATTGGCCACACACAAGAGAGCCATCAATTGGTGCTGGCAGGTAATCGAATAGAAGTCAACCGCCATCGCCTTTCTTGGGCTTGCGGAAGTCGAGGTCTTCGATGCGCCCAAACACGGCCGTCGCGATATTTGCGAGGTGTGAGGCTACCCGCTTGTAATGCCTTGCGAGCAGCGAATACGCCACTGCCACGTGCGTCTGCACCTCGCGGCGATCTCGAAGCAGTGTTTCTTCAACCGCATCACACTCGCCTCGAATCCGATCGGCTGCTTTGATCGAGGCCTTGGCCTTCTTCACGCTCGACTCGGCAAATGCTTCATGAACGACCCCGAACAATTCGCCCGTCCGGCTTCGAATGTCCTCAAGCGGATCGTGATACCGCTCAATGCTGTAGTCGTCCTCGTAGTACCGCCCCACCTCGAACACATTCTTGCAGTAGTCGCCGATTCGCTCGGCATCCTTGGCAACGCTCATGAGCGCCAGACAGCCAGGGATGTCTGCAACTGGATTGACGCTCAAGTGCGTCAAGATGCCGGTTCGTACCGACCGAAGGAGTCGGTTGATTTCCTGATCCTTGCTGTAGAGCGCCTCGGCAACGTCCTGCTCTCGCTTCTTGCCCCGAAGAACATCGTTCGCCTCGTGAAACATCCACTCGGACGCATCGACCATCTGCAGAAACTCCGCAAATGCAATATCAAGTTGATCGCCTGATTTCAACGCCGCAATCAGCTGCCCAAACATGTTGAATCACTCCGTCAGTCGCTGAAGAAAAACAGTTCCGAGATAAGCAGTGCCACAGTCGGAACAACGAGAAACACGGTAGCCAGGAAGATGAACGCATACTTCCGCCGCCGGGCGGCAAGCGAGCTGTACCACTTCGCCAGTCGAATCGGAATGATTCTCAGTGGATACCAGATCGCATTGTCGGTCAGATTGAAGATTACATGGGATATGGCCACGATGACAGCGCCAGCCGTTGGATTGGCCGTTGCTGCAATCACGCCGGTCACAGTCGTGCCGATGTTGCAACCAAGCATAAATGGGAAGACCCGGCGCAACTTCACCGCGCCCGCACCGGCAATCGGAACCATGAGGCTCGTTGTAACCGAACTGGACTGCACAGCCACGGTCGAGAAGATTCCCGATATCCATGCGAGCAGATCGTTTCGGAAGATCAGAACTGTAAACAGACCTTCGATTCGTTTGAGCAGCGCGTCCTTCAGATTCTTAACGAGACCGATGAGGGCCATGAAGAGGATTAGCAATCCAATAGCCGCGACGAGTGTGGCCGCAAGCGTCGTGTTGTCACCCGAAATCCACCCCGCTCCTTCTTTGACCGCCGTCACAATCGGCTTGGTGATCGCCTTGATTGGATTGAACATCTTCTCGCCAGATCCAAGATCGAGCATTGATGTGATCCATCTGGCTGTTCTGGTCAGAATTCCACCCGTAAATCCGTCCGCACCTGTCGAACTGGTCGCCCACTCGAGTGGAAATAACAACACAACGGTCAGAACGTTTGGGATCGCGTGCATCAAGGCGGTGGCGTAGGCGCGCCGGAACTGCCGCTTGATGCGTAGTGTGCCGAGAGACACGATGATTCCCGTGATACTGGTGCCGATGTTGGCACCCATGACAGCAAACACCGCTGTACCCGGACTCAGTTCTCCGGCTGCAACCAGTGTAATGATGAGTGATGTGGTAAACGACGAACTCTGAACAACCGACGTAACAAGTACGGAGGCCATGAGCGCGACGAGCGGGTTGTCCCCCTGCGCGATCGCATCTGCCAGCCATGTCGTCTCCTTGCCGATCGCCTTGAGCCCGGAACCCATGACGTTGATCGCGGAGAGGAAGAAGTAGAGCGATAGCAGGGCTAGCAGCGCGTGGAGCCAGAACGGGCGAGCTTGGCGTTGGTTTAGTTCAGTCTGCATCGGCACCCCTCATCGCCGGATTCTTGCCCAGCGATGACGATGTGCATGGGAATGCACGCCCCCTAAGAATGTATGTGTGTCGTGTTAAGATCGTGTTCAGGAGATCTTGCCGGCGCGGAAACGGGGAGCGTGATGCGAAATACAGATCCCTGTCCCACACCACTTTTCAACTCGACATGGCCACCATGCGCCAGTGCAATGTGTTTGACGATTGCCAAACCAAGGCCGGTCCCCCCCACTTCGCGGCTGCGACCCTTGTCGACGCGGTAGAACCGCTCGAAAATGCGCTCGCGGTGGGAAGATTCGATCCCGGGGCCATGATCCGAAACGCTGATCTGTATCTGACCCCCAGCGATCGCCTGCGCGGACAGTGTGACCGAAGAGTCCTCGGGGCCGTACCGGATCGCGTTGACAACCAAGTTGCCCACGGCTTGCTCCAAGAGCTGTCGACTGCCGTGACACTCGAGGTGTTCGTGACACTCAATCTTCAGGATCACCCTGCCCTTCTCCGCCTCTGCCGAGCAGGCTCTGACAACCTCGTCCAGTAACTCATGAATCTGTACTAACTCTCGTTCCTGCAGTTGTGCCCTCAGTGGATCCTCGAGTCTTGCAAGCGAGAGAAGGTCATCGATAATCGACGAGAGCCTTGCGGAACTCCTGAGAATGACTTCTGCATACCGCAAGCGATCAGATCCATCCTTCTCATCGACCATCAGTTCGGCGTAGCCGTGAATGGATGTGATGGGCGTGCGCAACTCGTGTGATACGTTGGCTGCAAAATCGACCCGCATGTGCTCCAACTGGCGGAGCCGCGTGACATCATCAAGAAGCAAAACGATGCCGACAAGAGCCGATTGGTTGTCGTGAATGGATTCACTGCGGGCAACAAGGCGTTGCCCTGTCGATCCGCCGATCGCTAGCTCTGTTTCTCCGTGTCCGCCTTGAGATGTGACAGATGTCGCAAATTGAACGAGCTCGGGATCAACGCCGATCTCGCCAATATCACGGCCCCTGACATCCATCTCGCCGACTGCAAGCATGTTCACCGCCGCCGGATTCATACTGATGACTCGACCATCCAACGCCATCGCGATGACGCCCGTGCTCATGGCGTGAAGGATTCCCTGCATCTCGTTCTGTTGCAATCCAAGCTGTCTAATTCGATCACCCTGATAAGTGGCCACTTGATTGAGAGATTCCGACAGCCCACCCAGTGCGCCAGGAAGATCTAGTTCGAACCGACTCACAAGGTCGCCTTCGGCGAGACGCGCTGCTGTCATGGCCATGCTGTGAATCTGCCGTTCAGTGCGTTTGGCGATCCACACCGTGATTACTGTGGTTGCAAGCAACGACAGCACAGCACCGACAGCCACAATCCCAAGCACTGCGCCGTATTTCGCAGGATCGATCATGGTGGCGATAGCCCACGCCAAGCCAGCCAACACGACGATTTGCGCGGCCACGATCGGGAGTGCTGTTCGACACAACAAACCCCTGGTGGACCGATTGGTATTCATAGGCTCGCCGGCCCGCCGTCGTCGAGTCGATACCCAACTCCACGAACCGTTTCAATGAGATCACCAGCTGACCCCAACTTGCGCCGCAGTGATGTGATGTGAACGTCAATTGTGCGGTTGGACATCACGACGCGGGGGCCGTGTGTTGCGTCGATGATCTGTTCTCTGGTTCGGACAAATCCGGGGCGAGAGGCCAAAAACCTGAGGATGTGAAACTCGCTGACCGTTACCTCAATTGGCTCTCCATGAACGTGGATTTCGAATCGATCTTCGTTGATTTCGATGCCGTGCGCATGTTCCAGATCGCCGTCCGAAATCACGTCGTCACCGCGGCGCAGTGCGTTTCGGATTCTCGCAACCAGCACCTTGGCGCTGAATGGCTTGACGATGTAATCGACCGCTCCGAGTTCAAGACCCGTGACAATATCCGCGTCCTCGCCACGGGCGGTCAACATGATGACTGGGATGTGCCGCGTAGACTTCTCCCACTGAAGACGCTTACAGACCTCTAGGCCGTCGATACCGGGAAGCATCAGGTCGAGAATGATCAAATCGACCGCATTTCCCTGGGCATGCTGAAGCGCGGACTCACCAGACTCAACAAGCTTCGTGCGATAGCCAGCCTTCTCAACATGCAGCCGCACAAGTTCACCAATTTCACACTCGTCTTCAACAATCAGAATGTGAGGAGGCATGGACATTGGAGGATTCGACTCTCTCCGAGTTGCGATTCGTCACTGCCTAAGCATGTGATTAGCACAGTGGGTGGGTCGGTGTCATCTGGCGGTCAAAGGCCGAGGTGGGATTCGAACCCACGAATGCCGGATTTGCAATCCGGTCCCTTAGTCCACTTGGGCACTCGGCCAGAGGTAGACAAGGATACCTGCGAGCGACCTTTGGGGCAAAGGCGCAAGCGAGCAGATAGAGACCTGGCGGTGCGATCGGGGCGAAAGTTCGGCAGGATCACGGCCGTCGCAGTTTTTTGGCGGCCTGCTGGGTACGCTGGTGGGCATGACTGCATTGGCCTTGGCAATATCGGCGTGCCTTTTGGGTTCGGAATCTTCTCCTCCCACCGCCGGACCAGCTCCTCTGGTTCCCAACGGGGCGGTTCTGACGCGTGTTGATGGGATCATGGTGAGGGACGACGAGTGGTCGCCCTGGGTCCTCAGACTGATCGGCGATGCCGCCGACCCAGAAGGACGAACTCGAGACTTCTTGCTCCTGCCAAACCGGGTGCTGGAAGACATGGAACGATGGCAGGCGTCTGAGGAATCCCCGCCAACATTTACAGTCTCGGGCGACGTCACAGTCTTCGAGAGCCGCAATTGGCTCATGCCAAAGCATGCCGAAGTGCAGACCTCCATCGCACCACGCAACGTACCGGATGTGGTGCAGCGAGATCCAGACGATGAGATGCGAAGCGGAACTGCCGAGGGAGACAGTGTGGCCGACATTGTTGCGCGGCTGCAACAATCCGTCCCGACACTGCCAACAACCGTAGATCGCGGCGATGAAGCTTCGCCTCGAAGCGGGCCGTTGGATGGAACACTGATTCTCTCACGCCGCGGTCGCCTTCTTCGAGGTCGTCATGGTGCTTGGGTCTTCGTGTACGACTCGGACGCCTGGGGCATGGAAGACGAACCGGCTGTACTGCTCCCCTCTCCGACACTCACAAAGCTGATTCGATCCGGCAAAGGAACCGACTATCGCAAGCCGGTCCTACTCAGCGGATCGCTCACGAGGTATCGAGGCCACACGTTCCTTGTGCCAACTGGAATCTCGAAGTTCAAGAGCCGTCCTAACTTCAGCAGATAGCCACCACACCGACCGTTGACTGCACACCGCAACTACTCGGAGCGTGCCCGTGCCCGACCCTGCCATGACAGCCAATCTGCTTGTCGAAGCTGCCGCCGGAATCGCCCGAGCGTCCGGTGCCAAGGCGGTACTGGTGGCAGCCGAAGCACTGCCCGAGGGGACCGAGCCTCCCGAAGGAACCATTCTCCTAACGAGACGGGTTGACGATCAAAGGCGAGCAGACCGACTTCGAATTCCACCACAACAGATTTTGAGTGTTCCGGATGTGGAACTCGACCGCCTCGGACAGGTCAAGTTGGCAGCGCTTGTGGCGGTATCGCGGCGGTTGCTCGACCTCGCCGACACGGCTGTCTTTTTGACGGGTCCCTACCGCGGTCTCCTTGACAGCCTGATCGTGCTGCATCTCGGCGCCGAATATGAATTGCTCCATGCATCAGATCAACCATCAATCGCCGAACACATCAAGCGGACCGTCTTTCAACGTTCCCTTGATCTGGCTCTGCACCTCGGCGCGCACGGCCGAGAAGGCCGGCACATCGGAGCACTTCTTGTGGTTGGTGATACGTCGGAGGTACTGACCAAGTCCGAGCAGATGATCTTGAATCCATTCCAGGGATACCCCGAGAAGTCTCGAAACATTTTGGATCAACGGATGACAGAGACGATTCGGGAGTATTCACAACTCGACGGTGCCATTCTCATTCGAGGAAACGGTGTAGTCGAATCAGCAGGGACACGACTCTTGGCAACATCACGCCATCAGATCGAAGCTGGGCTTGGTGCTCGCCATGCGGCCGCGGCTGGCATTACAGACTCCACGCGGTCGATCGCGCTCACTGTCAGTTCCAGTGATGGAACCGTTCGCATTTGGCGTGCTGGGCAGATGGTTGCGTCACTTGAACCGGGGCGGCGGTAGGCGTGTTGACAGGACCACGGGCGGGACCGGTACACTGCCCGTATGAGCTATCCAACCGCCGCCGTCGAAACCACCCTCGGACCTCTCACCCTAGAACTCTGGGATGACGTCGCCCCGAAGCACGTCGAGAACTTCCAGAAACTCGCCCGTGATGGGTTCTACAACGACACGGGATTCCACCGAATTATTGAGGGTTTCATGATTCAGGGTGGGTGTCCCGATGGAACCGGCACCGGTGGTCCGGGCTGGTCAGTAGACGCCGAGTTCAATGACCGCAAGCACGATGAGGGTGTTCTGTCGATGGCGCGGACGAGCGACCCAAACTCTGCTGGAAGCCAGTTCTTTATCTGTCTTGGCCGAGATCACTGCCAGCACCTTGATGGGCAATACACAGCTTTCGGTAAGGTGACCGACGGGCTCGATGTCGTTCGCAAAATTGGTGCAACCGAGACCGATGGTGGCGATCGACCACTGAGCCCGATCAACATGGTTTCAGTGACGGCGTAGGAAGATCTGGAAATTCAGCGAAGCCGCTCAACCAATCGCGCCCGAACAAGGCCCGCATCGGCTGCCCCGCCACTGGCTTTCATCACGTGGCCCATGATTCGACCGACTGCTGCATCCTTGCCCGCTGCGAAGTCTTCCGCAGCCTGAGGCTGCGCGGCCAGCGCCTCGTCGATCCAACTATCCAGTGAAGCAGTATCGCTTACTTGCAGAAGTTGCTCCCGCTCGGCCACCACGCCTGCTTCGTCATCTGAATCGCAGAGCAGTCCGAAGAGCGAAGTCGCGGATGATGATCCGATATCGCCATCCTCCAACATCGCAAGAATGCCAGCCACCTGCATGGGCGTAATTCCGCAGTCATGCGCCGATCGATCTCGCTCGCGCGCGACCCGAACACCGGTATTGAGGAGGTACTTTGCGGTCGCCAACGCCGCCCCTTCCCCACCAGCCGTCGCTGCAGCAACACATTCGTCGAAGAACACCGCCATTGCCGGCTCTTCAGTGAGCGCCGCTGCATCCTTGGCCGAAATGCCCCAGTCATTCTGATATCGGATTCGCCGCTGCATCGGAAGTTCAGGGATCTGGGACCGAATCCGCTCGCGCCACACGTCGTCCACTTCGACGGGTACGAGGTCTGGCTCAGGAAAGTAGCGATAGTCGTGCGCGTCCTCCTTAGATCGCTGCATCACGGTGACGCACTTGGCGTCATCCCATCCTCGCGTCGACTTGGCACCCGGCCCCATCTCGAGACCATCTTCCAGCCACTGTTCGACTTGCCGCTTCGCCTCGTACTCAATGGCGCCGTGCACCGCACGGAACGAGTTGAGATTCTTAATCTCGGCGATAGGTGTGGCGATCTCACGGCCATCCTTGAGCGTCATCACAACATTAATGTTCGGCTCAAACCGCATGTGGCCCCGCTGCATGATGCCCTCGGTCACACCGAGCGCCCTGCAGATAGCGCGAAGTTCGCGGCCGAATGTCACGGCATCGTCGGCGCAACTGAAGTCAGGCTCCGTCACGATCTCCAGCAGCGGCGTGCCAGCGCGGTTGTAGTCGACGATCGTTCCCTCGGTCTCGACACCACCTGGAAGTTCGTGACCCGACTTCGCGGTGTCCTCTTCAAGATGGGCCCGCGTAATTCGGATTGTCCCTGTACCACCGGATGCCAGCGGAATATCGATGGCGCCCTCGGCGCACAGTGGGTGTTCGTATTGGCTGATCTGGTAGCCCTTGGGAAGATCGGGGTAGAAGTAGTTCTTTCGATCCCAGTTGCTTTGATCGGGAATGCGGCAGCCCAGCGCCATGCCCACAAGCATGGACATCTCAACTGCACGGCGGTTCATCGTTGGCAAGGCACCGGGCAACCCGAGGCACACTGGATCGCATAGCGAATTTGGTGGTGCGTCATACCAATCTGGATGCGCCACATTCGGCGTCCGCGAGAACATCTTGGTTCGTGTTGCGAGTTCGACATGGATCTCCATGCCGATGACGGTCCGCGTACTGACAATATCGACGGCCATCATCAACTTTCGCACCGCACACGAATATTGTCCAGCACGTTCATGAAGTTGATGTAGGCATCATATGGACTGTCATACGGGCTGAAGTACTTGTGTACATCACCATCGGCCCAGTACTTCGTACACATGTAATAGAGATGGTCCGATGTCGTCAACTTTCGCCAGTCCTCGAGGATCCAGTCGTCGCCAGACTCGCTGGCCTTCTTGACAGGGCCCTCCAACCGATACAGTTCTGCCGCCGCGTTTTCCTGCATGGCGTTGCCGATCCAGGCGCTCAGGTCGCGTTCAGAGTCGGCCCATGAGATGGGATCTGGGGCCTTGTACACCCCCACTGGATCGAATTTTGAAACCGCCTCACGAACGGTGATGAAGTCATTCTGACCTGGATTGGTGTCAAACACCTTGCCTGGCAAAGCGTCCATGAATTCGAAGATCCCACTATCAGCCCACTGGTGCTCCCCGAACGTCTCGTAGTCCATGAACAGGTTGCAGAGGTGCCCATCACCATTAATACAGTCGACCCATCCTGCGAACCTCGATGCATCGAGCGGCCACTCGGACCAGTTTTTGTCTGAGAACCGAAACGCAATGTCGTCACTGAGTCGGTAGTTCTTGAGCAGCAATCGCAGCGGTGCCGCAGGCAGATAGTCGCCACTGCCAGTTGGCGCGTACACCCACGCTGGCGAGCGGTCTCCGAGAAGTCTGTCCACACCCTCGCACACCATGCCCTTGAACTGATCAGATTCCGCCACCATGCTTGCGATCCGATCCGAGTAAATCAGTTCGGTGTTTCTAAATACGATCGGTTCGATATCGAAAAGATCCCGCATGAGCGAGACATGCCGATCGACCTGCTGTTGAAACTCGCTCGGAGCGTAGACCGCGCACAGCGAGTGGTGACTGGTCTCAGCTAAGAAGTCGGCGCATCCACTCGCGGCGCACTGCTGCAACAGATCCAACACATCTGGCGCCCAAGCCTGCATTTGCTCAATGGCGGTTCCGGTCACAGAGAAACTAATCTTGAAGCGACCGTCGTGCCGTTTGATCAGATCAAGCAACTTGGTCGTCATCGGGCGGTAACACTTCTCGGCGACCTTCTCCATAATCGAGCGGTTGGACTCGCTGTCAAAGTAGAACGGGTCGGAGCGAAAAACCGAGTACCGCCTGAGCCGGAACGGCTGATGGATCTGAAAATAGAAGCAAACCGATGTCATAGGGAGGAAAAGGTACCGGCAGCGGCCCGTGGGGGAAACCATGCGTGGGGGCAGTCGTGTACGCTCCCCAGCCATGTCGACCCCATCACTCGCTGAGAGAATCGCCGAAACCGCCGTTCTTCGGGGGAACTTCACGCTCCGTAGCGGCCGCACAAGCACTTGGTACATCGACAAGTACCGCTTTTCGACACAGGCCGACGTTTTGAAGGAACTCGGCCACCTGTTTGCCGCTCGGATTCCCGAGGGAACCACGCTGCTTGCAGGCGCCGAACTTGGTGGCATTCCACTAGTTACAACCGCCTCTATGGCCTCGGGGCTTCCATGCCTCTTTGTTCGCAACCAGAAGAAGGACTACGGTACTGCCAAGCGATTCGAAGGCGCACTGGAGGCCAGCGATTGTGTTGTCTTGTTGGAAGATGTCGCCACGACGGGCGGCCAGGTGCTTGAGGCGGCTCGTGATATCGAAGATGCTGGCGCCACCGTCACAGCCATCATTGCTGTCGTGGACCGCCTTCAGGGGGCTCGGGAGACGATCGAATCGGCCGGATACAACTTCGACGCACTCTTCACGGTGCGTGATCTTGGAATTGATCCAGACTCGGATTAGTTCCCGGTTCACTGGCCCGCGAAGCCTCGACTGCGGTCCGAAGATTTCGACCGAGCCACCGCAGTGAAATGCCGCCGATTGGCAGCAACAGCACCAGTGTGGCGGCCCGCACGAGCAGGTCGGCCATGACGCCGATGACCAACGCATCGGGTAAATACTCCAGCCGCGCGGCCATCCAACCCACGGCCCATTCTCGAAGGCCGGGACCACTTCCAAGAAACGGAATACTCGAAGCAACTACCGAAACGCCCGCCACCGCTGCCGCCGTTTCGCCGCTGAGTGGTGTGCCAAGCAATTGAAAGGCAGCCATGTATCGCGCTGCCGTCACCAGCATGTCAATCCAGACAAATGCGGCAGCCAAACTCGCCAATCGCAAGGCTGGCCAGCAACTGATGACCAGAATTGTAGCCAATGATGCCAGCCAGGCTGCAGCAAGGGGCCGAACGCCGCCGGTTCCTATGAACAGGGCAGCGGCAAGAAGCGCCGCCCCTGCCCCGCATGCAAGAAGCCGCGACGCAACGATCGCCATCCCGGCGCGAACTGGATGCACGCCGTGAACAACACGGTGGTATCCGATGCGTCCGATCGCTCCTGGCCAAAGTGGAAGCATGTTCAGGAGGGTTGCCACCGACACAAGGCCGGACATTTCACCGAGGCCAACATGAACACTAGCCATACGACGAAGCATGAATTGTTGCACGGCTGCCGTAATGGGGATTGAGGCGATGATGGTCGCCGCCAGCACAAAAATTGTCAGTGGGTCCGGCGATCGCAACGAAGACCAAGCGTGCGAGACTTGTGATGTGTGTGACACAACCAGCCAGATTGCCAAGACCACGAGCACGATTCCGATGGCCGAACCCACCACCCGCCAGACATGCCAACGGACCCCGGTCGAAAGGGGGCGGTCAGGGACCTGTTGCTGCATCTTCTTCAGCGCCAAACTGATTTTCGGCCTGCAACAGAAGGGTCGCTTCGACCCACTCCGCCAATGCTCGAACCTGTTGATCGTCCGAGAGAAGACCAGCAACAACCGCCGGCTCGCTCAAAGCTTGTCCTGGATCCGAATACTCAGCGACAATTCGCATCAGATAGATCCTGTGAATGAGCGAATCAGTGCTCCCCTCCACAAGCGACCAAACGGATTTCAGGGGGATGGACTTTGGCATCAGGATTGTCAGCCAGGCCTGTGAAACAACGCTCAACTGGGGCCATGCCTCGGCAACAGTCGCGCCGATTTGCGTCAACTGCCCCGGGGTCAATTCGATCGCACCCTCTGCTGAGCGTTGTTCATTGGCGACGAACGTCAGAAGAGCGATGGTTTTGGTATCCCGGCTGGAAACGCTCTTCTTCAATCGCACCAGGGCCGCATCCACCCACGTCGAATCGATGCGGACCCCATTGACCCGCATCTCCCCAGATTCAACAGCCGCGCCGAGTGGGCCTGGCCGTGGAACCGGACTAAATGATGTGGGTGATGTGGCAATACGCGGATTGAGAAACGCCTTGGCATCAATCACAGCACCGTGCAGCGGACGCGCGTCAAGCACACTTCCAACCCATGTTGTTCGCAAGTCCAGCGAAAGATTGAGCTCGCCATGCGGTTCGATGACCACATTACGGCCAAGATCCAAAAAGATCGGCGGCCCATCGCTGATCGTTGCATATGGCACGGCCGCTGCGGGTTGCACGAGCAGCAAATCTTCAATCGGGCCGTTGGGGTTGATTCCAAGAGGCTCTGCAGTGTGATTCGCTATTTCAAAATCAAAAATGACCGGCTCAAAGGGCTCGACCACAGTACTTCGAGGCGTCACTCGGAGCGTGACGAACAGCGATGACTCTTTGGCAATCCGATCAAACACTCTTGGTACCGAATCGATCAGAGCGGACATCGCTGCCGCGGTTTCTGACATGGGCAAATTCACGCCGAGAATGTCGCCAAGCCGTTTGCCAGCCAGTACACCCATCATTGATCCCGGATGCTGCTGCCACGCCGAAAAAAGTACTTCCGCCGCGGTTTTGTTGCGACCAGCCTGCTCAAGCCTCTTGGCCAAGACCACGCTTGCGACGGCCGATGTGCCTGCTGCTTCCCTGAGATTCGCTTCCACTTGATCAATTGGAATCTCTGGCTTTGTCGCTGCGCCAATCAGCGCAAGCTCGGTCGAGCTGAGTGGCGAGAGGGCGTCGATACGGTGCGCCACATCTTCAATTGATCCCGGTGATCCATCCAACACAAGAAGAAGCCACAACAGTCGCTTGAGATTTTTTGCCCGTGGTTCAGGCTCAATACCATCTGATTCACGAAGGCGATCAAGATCGTTTATCGCCCGCTCGGCCTCCCCGAGTGCGTCGCTGAGTCGAAGCGGATCATCGCTACGAAGCGCCATGAGACACTCGGCGGCGGCGAGCTTGGGCGACAGTGGCGCAACGAGCGAAGCAAGTTCCAATGTGGAGGTCCGGGGGATCTCTTCTTGCATCGCCAATTGTCTGTATATCTTGTTTAGCCGCTGTTGACGATCCAGCATGAGATCATCTGCTTCGTCAATCTTGTCGGCGGCCCACAATGCGAGCAAGTAATCGGCATCGAAGTCGCCGCCGGCATCTCGGCCGGCTTGCCGCTCCAAATCTCGTGCGATACCCAGCATGCGGGCCGCGGAGTCATAGGCACCATGATGCAGAAGCAACATGCCAATTTCGGCTGCCGTCTTGGAATCGGTCGGGTTGATTCGATAGAGGTTGAGGAGAAGTTTCGCCCACTGCACAGGATCGGACTGCGCGAGATGCTGGTCGAGACCCGTTCTTAGTAAGACGGCATCTTGGTTTGCCGGGTCAAGCTGAATGGCCCGCGAGACATAGTTCCAGAAAAGCTTCTCATCCCCCGCCTGTCGATGCAGAAGCGCCAAACGCAGAGCCAGTCTCGATGCAACAGCGTCGCCAACGACTGTTCGGTTTGCCGGTTCGATTAGACGATCGATCATCGCTGACTTTTTTGAGAGGCGGTGCGTCTGGTCAAGTGCTCGCCACAAGCGTTGCAATCTGGTGCCTGAACTCTGAGGAGACAGGCTGACGACCTTCGGCAGCGCGAGGTCGACCAAGTCATCACGTTCAGTCAATACTGCAGCATCGAGCAGCAGCCTCCAAGCGACTTCAAGATCCGGATCCAGCGCCGTGGCATCAACCAAGAAATTTATTCCGGCGGCGAGGCCCTGCACTGTCAAAGGCTCTGTCCCCAGAACTTCACGGGCATACCGGGTCAAGCAAGTCGCCAGACGAGACCGCGCGACTTGAGAATCACCCTCGGCCCCAACGTTCTGGCCAAAAAGAATGCCCGTAAGCAACATCGTCGGGAGAATCAGAACAAGGTGAGTCAATCGTGGCATGGCTTCAATCAGATATAATTCTTGTGACCCATATCGGCACATCAGGTCCTGCAATGGGGTCTTCACGCCCCCGAAGCGGGAGAATGTCCGAAGATCGCGTCGAGATGGTACTCCCCGCGCGGCGGATTGTCGTCTTATCGATTTGCCCCCTGCTCAGACATCCACCTCGATCCGTTGACAGGAGTCTGTGGGGGGTGATACCGTCGCGAATTCGGTCCTCTTGGATCCGCTTTCCCATAAGGGCCATGGCCCGTATCCTCGTCCGCTCACCCCACATCGAGACCCCCGTTCCGGACTCAGCGACACCATTCCATGCCTCAGAATAGAACCATCCTTGCTCACATTGTCGGCTCAGCGTGGCTACCCCTGACCATGATTCTTGCGTTTGCAGCAACCGGGCAGGCCACCGCATTCGCGCAGCCCGCACCGAAGAGCCTCGCCAAGTTCGTCAAGAAAACCACAATGACCCCTGCCGACAAGACTTCGATTGGGACATTTGTCGATCGCTACACGGCAGACCTCGCTGGTGATGATGCTTCGCTTCACTCCACTGCACGGCAAAAATTGATAATGGATCTGCATGGTGTCGCTGGAAACCGCGCAACGCCCTTCTTTCGTGAAACCTATGCGGAGATCCTGCTTCCGAAACTGAAGGACATTCTCGCCAAAAAGAGTCCCCCACAATCGATCGCGAGTTGTCAGGTGGCCGGTGAACTTGGAACCGATTCGGCAGTGACCTTCTTGTCGCGTCACTTGACACCCGAACAAGAGCCCCATGTGGGTACTCGGATTTGGTCGGCAGCCAGCCTGAGGCCGCTTATCAACCAATCGAATGTCACACCTACACGTATTGTTCGGGTGCTTCGGGACCTTGGACGCGCCGCTTCGGCTGAAACAGATTGGTCGGTACTGAGGCAACAGCTCGTAACTCTTGCGGCCGCCATCGAAAACACTCGATCTGAAGAGGCTGGCAGTGCGGAAGTGTTGGATAGCGGGCAAGCAACACAAGCAGAGGTGCTCTACACGGTGATCCAACGACTCCAGAATGGCGATCTGGACATGCTGCGGGTGCTTGAACCGCAGATGCAGCATGTACAACAGCAGTTCTTGGACCAACGCGATCCAGATACCTTGCTGTCGTTTGCGAAGACCACTGGACCGGTGCTTGGACGGTTGTATGACGCCATCTTGGCCAACTGGGAGGCACTGGCGGAAAACGAAGGGGCTGCCACGCTCGCCGGACGGATGCTCAATCAGGGGGAGGTCATGATCGTCCTGATGAACAACGAAATAGCAGGCGGCTCGGCCACAGCAACGCCCGCCTATGGCCAGGCGATCTCAAGGGGGGACCGGGCACCACTGGAAGCAGGACGAGAACGCTGGGGGCAAGGAAACGGCGGCTGAGCATTTTCCAGCAGACGGGGATGCTCCGACGATAGTCTTGCAGCCCAATGCTGCGATTTCTTATTCCGATTGTCGTGCTACTCGCCGCGCTCATCACGCTCGTGTTACTTGATCGTGGCAGTGATGACGCCGAGTTCGTCATCGCGAGCGAAAATGAAGTCTTCACCCTCGACCCCCAGCGAATGAGCTGGCTGACCGATATGCGGATGGCCTATGCGCTCTTCGAGGGTCTTGTCCGGTGGAATACCGATGATTTCTCAATTGAGCCCGCTGTTGCCACCAGTTGGACGACATCTCCCGACGGTCTTACTTGGCGGTTTGAGCTTGATGAGTCGGCGCGGTGGTCCGATGGTAGCCCTGTGACCGCGCACGACTTCGTCTGGAGTTGGAAGCGATTGCTTTCGCCCGACACTGCAGCCGACTACTCAGGCCTTCTCTTTGACGTCTTGGGAGCTCGGGAATTCTGGGACTGGCGGAATGATGCGTTGGCCTCCTTTGATCCAAGCAACCGGTCTGCTGAATCGCTCATGGATCAAACCGACAGCGTGTTTGCTGAGACCGTTGGGATCCGGGCGATCGGCGATCACACGCTTGAGGTTGAACTCGCCCAACCTGTTCCATACCTCTTAGATTTGTTGGCCTTCGCGCCGCTCTTGCCTGTACACCGCCCCACTGTTGAGGGATGGATTCTGCATATAGAGGACCAAGAAGTTCTTCGTCAAAATGGTTGGGACGCGGTTGATCCGCCGGCATGGGAAGACCGTCAGTTCGCATCTATTTCGCCAGAAACAGGACGATTGACATCCAAGCATAGTTGGGCACGTCCGGAGTTGATGATCTCCAATGGCCCATACATCCTGGATGAGTGGCGTTATCGCCGTGACCTCCGGCTCGCTCAGAACCCGAATGCCCGATCTCACCGACCCGGGAGTCCTCGCAGCATTCTCATCCGCTCATACCCAGATCCCAACACGGCCCTTCTGGCATTCGATCGGGGCGACTTGGATTGGTTAACCGGGGTGTCAGCGGATGTTCGCCGCGATCTCCTAGATGCAGCGGATGAAGGTGGCCGCGACGATGAACGCTTGGTCCGTTCCATCCACGCCGTACCCGCCTATGGAACAGACTTTTTTAGTTTCAACTGTCGGCCAGAACTGTCCTCTGGTGCGAACAACCCATTTCATAACCCGCTTGTGCGGCGAGCGTTTGCATTGGCAACCGACAAGCAAGCAATCGTCGACCATGTCACAGGCCTGCGTGAACCGATCGCCAGTGTGCTCACTCCTCAGGACGCGATTGTGGGATACGAACCACCAGATGGACTTGGATTCGATCCTGTTATGGCTGTCGCTGAATTAGCGAGTGCTGGGTGGACAAGGAATACCTCCGGCGAACTGATCGATGAAAGCGGTAGACCATTCCCGCCAGTCGAACTCCTGTACACAACATCGTCGGCGCGTCACCGCCGTATCGCCGCAGCACTTCGGAGCCAGTGGCAGCAATTGCTTGGCATCGACGTTCACCTGGTTGGCAAGGACAGCAAGGCTTTCAGTGTTGATCTTCGCGCTGGTAACTTCATGATTGCTCGGGGCCGCTGGTACGGAGACTGGGGGGATCCAACAACCTTTTTGGAACTCTTCCGAAGTACCGATGGAAATAATGATCGTGGATTCAACAACCCGGACATTGATGCTAGGCTCGACACCGCCAAACATGAATCTGACACTGCGACTCGAATGCGACAACTTCGCAGCATCGAACACGACATCTTCAACTTGCACATGCCGCTCTTGCCGATCTGCCAAATCGTCGAAGTAACCATGCATGATCCCGCCGATACCAGTGGGATGACTTCACATCCGAGATTGATCCAATACCTCGGAGACGTCACATGTCTGCGTGAAGAACCATGACAGGCATGCGTCGACTCATTGTGATGCGGCTTGTTCAGGTTCCTTTCATCCTGCTTGCGGTGTACACGATCACGTTCACGTTGGCGTGGCTTATCCCCGGAAACCCTCTCGAGAAAGATGAGGGGCGAAGACCACCTGAAGCGATTGCAACCGCGATGCAGGCGCAGTGGAACCTCGATGACCCATGGTCCTTCTACTGGTCATATTTGGGTGATATCACGGGGGTGAACTGGTTGCTTGGTGATCAGACGGGGCCGGTCATCGACTTTGGTCCGAGCCTTCGGCACGAAAATTGGACCGTGGGTGACATCATTTCGGATCAATTGCCAGTCTCCATGACGGTTGGACTCTCGGCCATTCTGCTCGCACTGCTCATTGGAATCACAATGGGAACGCTTGGTGGGCTGCGTCCCGGAAGTTGGACCGATCGGATCACCGGATCGGTCAGCATCATCGGGGTGAGCATCCCTGCCTTCGTCATTGGAACTGCGCTCTTGATGCTCGGTGGTGTGTGGTTGCAGTGGTTACCGATTGGCGGCTGGGGTTCATGGAAACACATCCTCTTGCCGTCATTGGCGCTCAGCCTTCCGTTTGCAGCGTGGATCGCACGGCTGGCGCGTCAAGGGGTCATCGAGGTCATGCATGCAGATTTCATTCGCGCCGTCCGCGCCAAGGGAGTCTCTCAACAAGTCGTCGTCGTGCGTCACGTTCTTCCGAACGCCTTGCTCCCAGTGCTGTCGTATCTCGGGCCTGCAACCGCCGCCGCCCTGACCGGTTCATTCGTCATCGAGAAAGTCTTCGCTATTCCCGGACTTGGCATGCATTTCGTCGATGCTGTACTCGGTAAGGATCTCACAATGATCATGGGGGTGGTTCTGGTGTATTCGGCCATGCTCGTCCTGCTCAATCTCGCTGTCGACGTCATGTACGCCTGGGTCGATCCAAGAATTCAGTTGAACGGGCATTGAGCAGATGAATCTGGTGCCTTAGATCTGGACAGGGGTATATTCGGGTGTGATGAGATTGGGTAAGCCTGCCGAGTGGATGACTATTCCATAGGAACGAATGCTGACAATCTGAGTACCGCAGCCCTCGCGGCGCATGTGATTCGAGCATCGTCGTTGTCCTGCCCCGCCTGCAACTATGACCTTTCAGGTGTTCGGGAACCTCGGTGCAGCGAATGTGGAGTGCCACTCCAATTACGACTTATCGACGATGATGGTGATCCGCCACGCTGGCACTTTGTTGTTCTCGTTGGCCTGGCATTGATCATCGCCATCTCGTTTACTCTCACTTGTTATGCCATCGCAACATCCAGCAGCCGCCACAATCCAGTGGCATGGCTTCCACCCTTCGTGTTGCTGATATTTTCTGCCGCCACCCTGGTTTTCTGGATCCGAAATCGCGGCATCATTACCAGGTCCGAGGCTGCGAAGACTGTTCTCGTGGGCACACTGGTGTGGATCTCCGTTGCGGCCATATTGATTGTTGGCACTTTGGTCGTGCTGCGATGACATCAGGCGACCGTGTCATCGAAGCCCTCAATGAATGGCTCCACCACTCGAATACGTGCTGTCCAACCTGCCACAAATCTCTATGCTCGGCATGACGGCGGGGGGAGGAACCATCCCCACCATTGCCGTCTTGATCGACTCGACAATGATTTCCCAAGAGAGCTTCATTTCCCGGGTCATCAATCCTGAGAGCGTCGCGCTCTACACCATTTCGGTAGCCCTCTGGGCCATCTTCTGGTTGTGGATCCGCGCCAAGAAGAAGTTTCAGCGATTGGGTGGTGTACTTCGATGGGCGCTCGCCATTTTCGTTTCAATCCCAATCACCTTCGTCTTCGTCATGATGGTGGTCTCGCTGCTGTGATCCATCAGCAGCCGTACTGCGCATCGACCCCCAGTACCTCCGCAATGCGAATGAGCTGGTTGTACTTCGCCGTCCGATCACTTCGGCAAGGCGCCCCGGTCTTGATCTGACCTGCGTTCATTGCCACGGCAAGGTCAGCGATGAAGGAATCCTCTGTCTCACCACTCCGATGACTGATGATCGCGTTATAGCCGCTGTGCTGAGCGAGTCGCACCGCGCTGAAGGACTCGGTGAGCGTACCGATCTGATTTACTTTCACAAGGATGGCATTGGCCGCGCCATCGGCGATGCCCCGTTCCAGATACTCAACGTTGGTCACAAAGAGATCGTCACCGACGAGTTGAACACCTTCGCCGAGCCGATCGGTGAGTTTCTTCCAGCCATCCCAATCCTCTTCGCCAAGCCCATCCTCGAGCGACCAGATCGGCCAATTCTCACACCACGAGGCCCAGAGATCAATCATCTCATCACTTGAGGCAACGCGATCCGGATCGCTGGAGAAGAAGCAATACCCTTCTTTGCCAACCTTCGCCGCTTCCGACACCATCTCGCTGGTCGCCGGATCGAGCGCGATAACGATCTGCTCTCCAAGGTCGTAGCCGGCCTTCTCAGTTGCGGCTGCGATGACTTCGAGCGCCTCTTCGTTCGAAGCAAGGTCTGGCGCAAATCCGCCCTCGTCACCGACCGCAGTCGAGAGATTTCGATCATGCAATACGCCCTTGAGCGCGTGGTAGATCTCGACGCCTGCCCGAAGTCCTTCTTCGAAGCACTCAAACCCGACCGGCTGGATCATGAACTCCTGGAAATCGACGGTGTTGTCGGCGTGCTTGCCGCCGTTGAGGATATTCATCATCGGCACAGGCATGACGTGGGCGCTCGCGCCGCCGAGATAGCGGAAAAGCGGTAGATCGCTTTGGGCTGCCGCAGCCCGCGCGGTAGCCAGCGACACTGCAAGCGTTGCGTTGGCCCCGAGCCTCGACTTGGTGTCGGTGGCATCGAGTTCGATCATGACCGCATCGACGCCCTCTTGGTCACGCGCGTCAAGCCCGAGCACATTGGGTGAAATCTCTTCGTGAATATTCCCGACCGCAATCCCAACACCCTTGCCACACCACTCGCCGCCCCCATCGCGAAGCTCCACAGCCTCGTGTTCGCCCGTGCTGGCGCCGCTGGGTACCGCAGCGCGGCCAAGAGATCCCCCGGTAAGTCCGACTTCACACTCCACAGTCGGATTCCCCCGACTGTCGAGAACCTGGCGAGCGGTGATATGGTTGATGGTAAAGGGCATTGTGCGATCTCCTACTGGGAGATGCATGGTATCGAGCAGACCGTGCCTACTTGCCTGCGAGGCTCAGGGGCCGACTGAGTCGACGATGGGCTGGCGGTTCAGGATGGAGGGTGAGTCCATCAGCCATAAAACCCGCCAGTCGTCCTGAAACTCACGCCACTGCGTGTCGTGGATAACCAGATCATTTGGCTCTTCGCGTTGGCCGCGGTATCCGCGACTCTATCTCGTTGGTTCTTTTGTGCCGGGCCACCTCATCTCGGCGCGCAGCCCGACCTTCGGAAGTCAAGGGAGATCAAGCAATCGTTCATACACACGGCAAGATGGAGGGTTTATGGCATAAAGCACAAGTGTTTGTCATGGCGATGGTTGTGCTTTGATCTCTTTATGAGGCTCCTCGGGCGAGGGCCTCCAAGACATCTTTGACGACCCACGACATTGCCCGCTGGGCCGCCGCGGTTCGGCTGGCCGCATGCGGCAGCAGTAAGGCGTTCGGGCTGCGGAGCAGCGGGGCGTCGCCGGGGATGGGTTCCTCTTCGTGTACATCCAGAACAGCCCGCATGCCAGGCTGTTTGGTGAGCACGCTCGCAAGGCCAGCCCCATCGATCACACAACCGCGGCTTGTATTGATGAGCACGCCACCGCGTTTCAGCATTGACAACCGAGCTGCATCCAAAAAGTGCTTGTTGCTCGCGCGGCCATCGACGTGCACACTCAGAATGTCGCTCGTCTGGAGCAGTAAATCCAGCGCCACTGGCTCGGCTCCATGCCGTTCATTGGGCGGAATACTCAACAGATCGTGGTATTGGACGTGGCACCCGATCGCGCGGGCGACCTCGGCCACGCGACGGCCAATTCGACCCATGCCAAGGATCCCCAGTGTGCACTCGCTGAGTTGTGTCGGTGCCATCGCCATCCGCCTGGCATCAGCCCATGCTTCGTCGGTCAGCCCGCCGGGAACCGCTGCTGGAAGGGGCCGGATCGTATTCATAAGAATGGATGTGACATACTCAACCACCGCCTGCCGATTGGCGTCCGGGGTGTGTACTACCCTGATTGATCGCGCCGCACATGCTGCCGAATCAATATTGTCAAGCCCAGTCCCAGCACGCCCCACAACCCGAAGTCGAGGGGCCAGATCCAGAAGTCCTGTATCGACCGTCGTGTAGGTCCGGACAATAAGGCCGTCCGTATCCGCCATCTCCACTGAGAAATCACAATGGCCCGCTGGCATCGTGGCCACGATCGCTCGCGATGAAAGCCAATCCATCGCCTCCTCGGTCAAAGGTTCAGTGACAATTATCTTTGGCACGGCGGACATCGTGCAATACTCTAAGACAAGAGGTCGCTTGAATGCGATTCCAGAGGGACTCCGGTGGTCATCATGTGTATGAGGCGCGAGAAACTCTCTTTCGGGGCGTTCTCGCGCATCCACGGGAATTCCGATGCGGTCATCGAATATGAGCGGGTCTGGGCCCGCACTGGGATGTCTTTCGATGGCACTGCAGGCCGAAGTACGTTGCTGGTCGCAAGACCTTAGAGATTGAATTCGTCCAACTACCCGACGAAAAGCAATCCTGTATCGATTGACTCAAGAGGAAGTCCATAGATCGCGGCAACGCCTTCTGCGTAGCGGTCGAGTTGAGGTTGATACCACTCCCGAGCGGCCTGTAGTTCGGCTTCTGTTTCGGCGTGACCGGTCTTGAAGTCGAGGATGGCAGCGCGCACGACCGCGCCTGAGGAGTCTTTGCCCAGCACGAGCCGGTCGATGCGGCCGCGGATGACACCGGTTTCGGTTTGCACCAGTATGGGATGTTCGGGAATCGCTTCGAGCGTCTCTACCTTCCATGCGGCATGCATTTCCCGCCGAAGCGCGGCGCCGACCGGGCCGCCCAGTGACTCCATGAACCTCGTCTGCAACGCTGCCCGCAAGTCGCTGCCGACGGGACGTCCGAGTTGCAGTGCCGCTTCGTCGAAGGCCCGCTCAATCGCCGCGTCATCCACTGGACCATCATCAAGCCATCGGACCAGCCGGAAGAGTTCATGCAGGATCACGCCGTCGCGTCGCGCGCGGCCCGGCAACAGCGGCCAGCGATCGGCGATGGACCCCGTCTGCTCGTGTGATGAGGGCGCTAGGACGGTCGGTACATCGCTTACACGGATGCGAACCAGCGACACCGACTCCGCAGCCTGCGACGCCTCGCCCCCACCACTTGTTTGAAACGCACCACCAGAGCGCGTCCAGAACGGCTCCTTCGGCCGCGTGTCGATCTCGTCCACTGCCTTCGAGAAGTTGCGGTTGAGATCATCGATCGCGGCGCGGAGAAAAGTTGCGGACGTCAGTTGTTCTTGAGGATCTTTGTCTGAGGGCCTGAAGACCAGGTGCAGGCCGGTGCGTGGGCGTGTGATCGAGACATAGAGAAGCGATAGCGAATCAGCCAGACCCGCGGCCCAACTCTGATTCTGAAACGCTTCAAGCACAGGCGCATGTACTCGCTGCTTCTGTGAGACCTCCGGCGCCATTGCCAGAGGCGGCTCGAGTGGATCGCCTGAAAATGGGAAACATGGCATCTGCCTCGCCTTGGCCATCGGTCGATCGAGCCACGGAAGCACGACTTCATCGAACTCGAGGCCTTTGGCCTTGTGCTGCGTCATGATGCGGACTGCCGCATCGCTCGGCGCGCCAAACCCAGTCTGTTCGATGGTGCGGACAAAGTCCATGGTGTCGCGCGGGCCACCCTCCTCCCACTCGGCGGCGCGATCCGCCACCAGTCGAAGGCTGAACTGTCCTCGTGCATCGCAAGAATCCCCGCTCTGTCGGACCAGTGTGGCAAGTGTCTCACTAAGTCCCTCTTTGGCGATGCGAGAGCGAATACCGAGCGAGATGCGCTCCAACGTGGCATCGCGTTCCTTCTTAGCGATCGTTTCCAGCGGATGCAATCCAATCATCGGGCCGAGCGGTGAATGCGACACACGAAAGGCTGCGGCGCGATCCCCTGGATGCGACGCAAATCGCAGGACATCAAGCATCGCAGCCACAGCAGGAATTGAGGCTGCGCCGCCCGCCCCCTCTTCGCTGACCGCCACACCACGCATGCGAAGTTCGTGCGAGAGATCGGCAACTTGGCCGTTGGTCGGACACAGCACTCCGACCCCGGCGCCGACAGCGGCGCGATCCTCGATGATGTCCGCAACGTACTCTAGGTGCGCGTCATCATCCTTTGGCGAGAGCCACGCCGCGACGTCACCAGCCAACTCGGTCCGCGCAGACGCATGGGCCGGACAGTGCCACCCGGATCGGACTTCGGCCACCGGACCACCGGGGTTCACTTTCGGCAGACCCGCTCGCTGCATAACCTCATCGGGGACCGCGGGGTGCTTGTCCGCTGCGCCATCAAGCGCGGCGTTGGTATCGATCGTGCCAAAGGCTTCGTTGACAAAGGCCATGATTTCCGGCGCCGATCGATAACTCCGAGCGAGTTCACCTGTTTCGAGTTGCTCGCCGCCAGCCTGCTTCACCGACCGTAGGACATCCGGCGTGCCGCCCCGCCACGCATAGATCGACTGCTTCGGATCGGCCACGACTAGCAGGTGCCGGGGCGTCTCGTGCGCGCCTTCGCCAGCAAAGATCTCTTCAATGACAGGTTCGATCACCTTCCACTGTGGCACTGATGTGTCCTGAAACTCGTCCAGCGCCAGATCGCGAATCGTTGAGTCGAGACGCCAAGCAAGCACATCCCCGCCCACCTCGCTGAGCAGGTCGGCCTGCACAAGTTGATCGGTGATGTCTGCATAGTCATATTGTCCGGTTGACCGTTGGTGCCGCCGATACTGATCGTCGAGTGTGCGGAGAAGATTGGACCAAACGCGCACACGAAGCCGCGCTCGGCGCATCAGATCTGCCCTGGCATGGGACACTATGGGCTGCAGCGCCGCCTCAAAGTCGGACGGCGCGTTCTTGGAACTAAACTTCGCGCCATTAACCACCGCCACAACCAGTGTGTCTTCCAGCACATCTCGCCAATTCGATTCGAGCGCCTGGCTGACCACGCGGTCGCGGGCATTCACCCACACCTTGGGCTCGGATCCGTCCTTGTTCGGTGGCAGGTCCGCTCGGCCCAGCGCGTTGATGGCCGCCGCCAGTGCCTCGCTGGTCTGCCACGCGGCCGTTGGACTGATGTCGTCATCACTGCAACTCTCCAGCCAGTCCCACGCTGGCGCGGAGCCATCGAAGTGTTGACTCGCTCGCCAAAGCGAAAGCAGTCCACCACCGGCGGTTCCCCACAGCGTCCCGATCATGGACCCGTGCGGAGATCCTTTGAGGATTTCCCCTTCGGCCTCCATCGCCAGAGCCTGCAACTCGTCGTCGTCACACCGAGAGAGCCACGCGTCGATGGCCTCTCGCTGCAGCCGCTCCAGCGCAGGCCGGTCGGCGATGGTCCATCCCTCGGGAAGTCCCACATCATCAGGGAAGGCCTTGGCGAGGCGATGGAAAATCCCATCAAGCGTGCTGATCTGTAGCCGGTCAAGCACGCGGACGAATTCCTCGAGTACCTGCTGCAACTCTTCACACCGCGCCGGCGGATCGACGCCGATGCTGTCTTGAAACCCTTCAAGCAGCGCCGGGTCCGCCGCGCCTTCCGCAAGGTGCGACAGAATCCGCTCTTGAATCTCGCCTGCTGCCTTTCGAGTAAAGGTCGCCGCCAGAATGCCGGTCGCCCCTGCATCGCCCACCGCGCGCAGGTGCGCCACCATCCATCCGATGACTCGATTCGCAAGGCTGTACGTCTTGCCACATCCCGCATTGGCTTCAATCAACATGCCGGGCTTGCTCATTCCAATGACGCCTCCGCCACTTCGAGCAGCCGCCCCTGCGACACAATCCGCACGATCTCGGCAGCCTCCGCCTCAGCCTCATTCAGATCGGTTTCGGTCCACCTGGCAATGGCGATGCGGCACAGTGATTCCTGTGGCGGCACCAAGACGTATCCGAGGCCGTGACTGGGTACTTCAATGCCAATCGATCGCAGCAGCACGCGGTACAGAGGAAGTTGCAGATCCTTCCATCCGTTCTTCGTGCGGTGAACCTTGTCCGGCCCCTCCGCCTTGCGGCCGCTCTTGTAGTCGAGCGCTTGGTAGCCATGAGTCTCGTGCACATCCACACGATCAATACGGCCCGTGAGATAGAGGCCTTTGTCATCTGGGAAGATCGGCCACGGCGAGTCAGCGAACTTTGGCGGCCCGAAGAAGTGTTCGATCTGGTGAATCCGCCACCCAGCCGAGGCTCGCGCCGCTTGTACACGGGCAAGTGCGGCCAACCGATGCCGCGCCATGGCGACCTGCAACCGAACCCCAGGCGCCACGATGCTGCCAAACGTCGTCTTGATGTGGTGGTCCAGTGCGTGGCACATGTCGCTGGCTATGCGCTCGGCGTCGGTGGTCGGCGCGTCGCGGTCAAGTTCCTCACGTCCCCACTGCTCGAGGCTGTCGTGCAGCATGTTTCCAAAGCCCATAGCGTCGAGTTGATATTCGAGCTTCACATCCTGCGCCTTGATACGGGCGTCGCGCTCGATCAGGAATGCGTATGGATCCTTGATGAACAGGCTGAATGAGGTCACCGACATCGATCGAATGATTGGATCGCCACTCGGCAGCGGGTACGGATCAAACAAGCAATCTCGGTCAACGATGGTGCGACGGGCGGCGAGAGTTGATACGCCTTCCGAAGCACTGGGACCAATGATCGACAGCACGCGCTCGGCCAGCGCCCGCCCCGACGCGCGAAGCAGCAGCCGGCTTGGTGGCAGCGGTTCCCCGTCACTGGCCTTCCTTGCGCACACCAAGCGGACGTCGCGCCCGCTCTGCAGCATAGACCGCAGCAGAAATGCATCCCGGGCTTCACGGGCGCGGCGATCTGGAAGACCAAGCGCCCTGCGGTTGGCATCGGGCAGCCACGCATCCACGCCGACTGGCGCGGGGATCGTGCCCTCATTGAGCCCGGTCACGATGATGTGGGGCGCATCATCAAGATGCGCGTCCAGCCATCCGATCACATCAAGACCACCGGTCTTCACGTGCTGTGTAGCGGCGATCGTCTCGAGTTGCCTCATCACCAGCGTCAGCGCGTCGCACGCTGCTACTGCCTCGCCCGGCGGATGTTCGTGCAACTCTGTCAGTACCCCGTGCATCGCGTCGAACATGCGCGTAGTGGCATCCGTGATCGGTTCGCCGTCATCGAAGACTTTAGTCAGAAGCTGCAGCAGCACGCCGGCCCAATCGGCGAGCGGTCGTGGCTGCATCAATGGATCGGTGAGGTGCACCAGTGGCTCGACCACAGCGCTCGCCCCTGTGCCCTGCACGATCTCAGTCAGACACGCGATCGGGCCGGGTACATGGGTGCGCCACATGGCATCCCAGGTGATCACTGGGTCTGATACGCCCTGTCGCAGGAGCCAAGACGTCACGGCGGGATGGCGGATGAGCGCTGAAAGGGCGGACGCGGATTCTGACTCGGCAACATCACGCAACAGCACGACAAAGCGACCGACGGGTGATTGATCAAGTGTGTCGCCTTCAAAATGCTCCAGTGGAACCCCCTCCGCCATCGCTGCGCCGCGAAGCGGACCAAGCAGCGTCTCGTCGGGGACGACGAGTCGGACCTCGCGGGCACCGATGCCCTCGCCATCCGGGGCCATCGCAGCGAGGTGTTCAAAAGCCACGGCAATCTGGTCTTTGGTCTGCGCCGCCACATCGACATGGTCGATGTCGATGGCCTGCTCACACCACGCATCGATGTCCACTGTTCCATCGGGAAGAATGGTGTCGCCAAGGTCGGATTTTTCCCCGTGCACGATGTTCTCAACGCGAATGCCCTGGTCCGCAATCATGTTTAGAACGCGACGAAGCCGAGGTGGCAGGTCAGCCGAGATCGTGGTGATCTGATCAATGGCATGTAGGTGCAGTCGACTCTCGTCGATTGCCTGACGATGCGCCGCGTCGCGATCATCCAATCCTTGCGCGGCGAGACTCTCCATCATGGCCTCGTGCAGTCCGGCAATGATCGCCCATCTCGCTGTGTCCACTGGTACGCCCCGCTCCTCACAGCGAGACACTACCTCGGCGGGCGTCATAAACGCCGCCGCAAGATCCCGCGACACGCCTGCCAGTCGGTTGCCAAGCGCATGAGACTCCGCCACGGACATCGGGTCGCTGTGCCCAAGGAGTGTGCGCCGATCGGTCTCATCCAACATCCGAACCACATCGAGCCAAGCCATGTCACTCGCCAGTCGGCTGGCGATCGTTCGCCGCGGCACGATGATGTGATCGAGCAGCGATGCTGGTGTCAAGAGGATTGGCGGCGTCAACAGATCTGATGCGGTCTCGTGAAGCAGTCGCATCTCCAGACATCGAGGTGCCCGTGATGTTGGAAGCATGACCACGGTCCGCGAGAGGTCAACCACACCACCGGCCCGGTGGCGATCAGCAAGGTCCTTCGCCAGAGCGTGCAATAGATGTGTGTTGGACCCCAGAAAGCGGCGCTCGATCATGCCATGGATCATACCAACCGCGCGGACTACTCCATGGCAGATGGGGTTCAGATGTTCTCTACCAATTCCTGTACCCCAGGCGGCGTTTTATTGTCGAGAACACGCTGGCCATGCTGTCCACGAAGTTCCACGTTGACCGTCGGCCCGGTGGCGAACTTAGGCTTTCCAACGAATGCCGGGCCCGGCGCGTGCTGGGTAGAACCATCGCTCTCGATTAGCGAGAGGAGTCGAGACGAGTTGTTCTTCTTCTCAGGCCGTTGGCGTAATCAGTATTGACCGGCATATCCGCAGCACAGCAAGGACGTCGCCCCACAGGACTCCATGATCGACCGCGTACGGTCTATGTGTGCCTTTCCATCAGGCATACGAATGCAAACCGCTGATCGTAAAGTTGATGATGATCCAGTTGAAGATCATCACAACGCAGCCGATCAGGGCGAGTATCGCCGTCCAAAGTCCCTTGTCCTTGACTGTCAATCGCACGTGAATCAGCAGCGCAAAGATAAGGAAGGTGTTCAGCGCGAATGTCTCCTTGGGATCCCAGCCCCATGGCCGGCCCCACGAGTGATCGGCCCAGATGGCGCCCATCACAATGCCAGCCCACAGGAGAATGAAAGAGAGTTCGACAAGTACCATCGTCGCGCCATCCAGCACCTGACCGAAGGTTGTGCTCTGCGCGGTCAACGCGGTCGTGCCGTCGGGCCGCGGTGACATTAGGAATCCGGCACCGCCAGCTCGGGCATAGTCACTTCCAACATCGACCTGGCCAAATACGATCTGCATCAATCGCCTGATCAAGAACATGGCCGCCGTCGTAGCGGCTAGAAAGATGAGGACGTAGGCGAAGATGATCACGTTGGTGTGAATGTGTAGCCACACGTCGTGCAGCACGGGCATTTTGTTGCCGATCGCCGGGTTGAGGTGAACTGGGTCGAGGTGCGCTGCCATGAGCGCCACCGTGGAACAGATTGCGCTTCCAAGAAGGAAGAGGCCCTTCATACGGGTCTTTCGAATGATTATTTCCATGATCAGCGCAAAGACTCCGCCATACCACGCGCTTGTCGTCACGGCCTCGAACATGTTCGTGTTGGGCCAGCGTCCCGAGATGTATGTTCGGAGAATGACCGACGCCGTCTGTAGTCCAAGGGCAACCATGAAGATCAACAGGCCACCCCAGAACGCGCCCCGCCAGCGGTACACCACCCACATGAGTAGCACTGCCACAGCAAGCACGTAGAAAATCCATCCCCATGTGAATCCACGCCATTGAAAGTACATGCTCTCGGCGCGAAGACGCTCGCCCGAGGGGTATACCGCAGGGTTGACACCCCGAAGGGCTGCCGAGAGTGTTGCGGCGCCCTCCCCGACTCCCGCAACATCACCCGAGAGCCACGCCTGTTGAAATCCAGTCCATGCCACCGCGACGGGTGATGCGGGATCCTGCGCGGTAACTCCGTCGATACTCATCCACGGCTTTCGCAGTGCATCGTCGCCCGATGGCGGCACGAGCAGGAGTTCCTCTCGAATGACTTCGGGGCGAGCAACCATGAGCGCTGTGTCGATTGCTCGCACTGGCTTGGCGAATCGCATCACATCCGTCCGCATCCGCGCGAGTATTGCCTGCACATCGGAGTGTGTTAGAAATCCCCTTGGTGCCAGACCACGATCAATGAACCGATCCAACCGCTCTTCGCTCGCTGACGCTGGCCTAGTGGCGCTGTCTCGCAGTGCCCTCGCAATCTCCACGCGAACGAGTTTGTTCTTGACGTAGTACAAGTCTTGGTCAAGCCAGACCGATGGTCGCAGCATGACGTCGAGCATCGCGACGCGTGGCTCAAGCCCACCGGGCTCTCGGGGACCACTGATCCAGTTCATGGTGTCGCGGGCGAATGATTCAAAACTCTTGAGGCGACCATCTTGCCACACGGTGACTTCGTCAAGCGGCGTGAGGTCGATCGCTTCATAGAAGGTCGGCGTGTTCTCGTTGGTAGTGGCCGGTACCGCCCCTTGACCCGACGCCACAAAGGTCAACATCATGACAATCGCAATCCAAATCATGACGTCACCTCACCAGCGGCTTGATACACAGCCAACGTGGCCCGCCGTTTGATCATGGGCTTGATATAGAAGGCGTAGATCATGCCGACGACACTCAGTACGCACCCCGCAAGCATGGTCCACACGCCATTTCGGTTGCCGACACCAAGGACCGTGAAGTTGCGACCGGCAGATGGTACGCCTCCGCGAGAACCGCTCGGGTCTGGTGGGTCCCACTGTGACTGGAAGAACCACAGCCCATCTTTGGGCTTGGGATCGTTGACGCTGACCTCAACAATTTCAACGTCGCCGTCTGAATCTTCGAATCGAACCTGGCTGTGCCAATTAAGCACACTACTGACACTGCCGGTGAACCCACCAACATGCGTCGCAATTCGAAATCCATCCAGCGATACGTCTGCTGGTAGCGGGTGGCTGCTGCGCGACAACATCATTTCGATCAAACGTCCGTCGGGGAGTTGAATCGTTGTCGGCGAGTACTTGAAACCAAGGACGGTATCGGCCCGCGACTCGAATGGATAGTGGTGCATTGGAAGCCATGCCACCTGATCGACCTGCCCCGGTACAACCGCGCGAACCATGCTGAACTGATTCGCCGCTGCGAGATCACGCTGCCGCTTTGGAACAACCGTGGGCCGCGTCTCCACGCGAACACTTGGCGACCAATCATTGACCGTCATGGTGATGCCGCGGGCAAGATCGACCGGCGTGCCAACCACAACATCTTCAACGCGTGGCGCTTGTCCAGGGAGCGACACCCGTATCCGAATCCGATCTCTCGCTGGCCCGGCTATCAGTTCGAGTGTCGACCTTCCAATGACTGGTGGCAGGTAGGCCACTGTCAACCGTTCGTCGAGAATTCGATTGCCCTCGTGCGATGGGCTTCCCTCGAGCGCCATGTCGGCGTTCATCGACGGGTCGTCGAAGACCCACCGCATCCAGGTGGACTTTCCATCGTTAATCTCAACACGGGCCATCGAAACGGTGTGGTCTGCGATGAAGAGGCCATCATCGAATCGTTGCACCCGCCATGAGAACGGCGTGCCCTCGATCGGCGTCATCTCAAGATCTGGATCAACGGCGCTCACAACTGTGATCGGGACGGTGATGTCAACATCCGATTCGGGAACCCGAATGTGCAACCGTGGCACGGCGGCTGGTTCGAGGTCGAGATCTTTATCAACCCATGTAATTGACAACTGATCGGCCGGCGCCGTCGATTGACCAACGTCGATTGGCATAACCTCGTGGGTTTGACTTCGCCCATCCGGTGTACTGAGTGTGACCAATGCCCAAGGCGACGGGGGGCCATTGGAGATTGGCACTGCTCTTGGTTGCAACAAGGCATATCGAAGATAATCACTCAACACCACATCGGTCCCGGCAAGCGGGTCCTTCGTGTTGACAGGAGTGACGCGCATGTCCAGTGGGTTGATCTCGATCGCTTCGCCCGCTGCGGTCCAGACTCGCTCCGCCGCGCCGATTCGATCGTGGAACCTTGGCATTCCCCCGATGGGGCGCTCGATCCATGGAGTCTTTGGCACAGTGCGACCCAGATCGTCGAACGACACCTCGCGGAGATAGATGGATGAATGCGCCTGCAGGTAGAACGTGTCGCGGCGATCAGGCACCATGGTGAGCGAGAGATCCTTATTAACAAGCGGCTCGCCAAGCACATTTTTGGCTCGGGACATCGGCTGTTGATGATTCTCACTTGGAATAATGTCTTCGGTGTACTCGGGATATCCCGCAATCACCTGCCGCATGAACGACTGTTCCGGACCCTCGACAGACACCGTCACCGCGTAGGCTTGCTTGCCCGCATCTTCACCGCTGAGCAGAGACCACTCGGGATCAATACTCGCCACCCGAAACGACCATACCTTGTCAGACGAACCGACCGTCGCGCTGGCTCCGGGCATGGCGAGAAGACTCGTCGTCTGGCCATCGGGAGTCTCGATCATGAGCCGGCCACGCGCCACAGCGACATCGCCCTCGACTTTGGTTCCGAAGTAGATCACGCAACCGAGGCACATGATGATGATGCCACCATGAACCATCCATACGCCCGCGTTGACTGCGGTCAGTGGGATCCAGCGAGTCGTGACGACCGCCATGTTGAGGCAGGTCAACCCAACGAGCGTGTAGAACGGCCACCAGTTGAACCACTCGTACTCGGTCATCTCCAGAAGCTGATGTTCGCGGAGTGGATACCACGCGGTTGGCTCCCAGAACGCCAAACTCACTGGTATGCCAGCCGAACCGATCGAGCAGTACACAAACAACAGCGTCAAAAGAAAAATGCCGAACCAGACGTTTTCGAGGAGGTGAAGAGGTCCAGGAAGACCCTTACGGCGTTGTTTGGATGCCGATGTCATGAAGCGTAGATTCTACCTGACTGAGTTGCGCAGGCGATCTGGTTACCCGCATGTGAATGAGTCTATCAACAGTGGTTGGAGGCTTAGGCTGTCGCGGCAGCCTCGCGGTAGTCGTAGACGCCCCAGCCCGTCTTGTTGCCGAGCCTGCCAGATTCAACCAACTCAACGAGTTTGTCGCAGGGTTTGTACTTATCAGGATGGCCCAGGCCGTTGTGCAGCACGAGCATGATGTCGCGGCAGACGTCCAAGCCAATGAGGTCAGCGAGTCGCAGTGGTCCCATCGGGAAGGCACAGCCCAGTTTCATGATGCCGTCAATTGACTCGGGATCTGCGACACCATCGTTCCACGCATGGAACGCCTCGTTGATCATGGGCATGAGCACGCGATTGCTCACAAATCCAGGGTGGTCATTGGCAGCAATCGGAGTTTTGCCCATGGCCTTACCGAGTGCCATCGTCTGATCAAGTGTTTCCCGGCTGGTTGCCTCACACTTGATGACCTCGACGAGTTTCATGACGGGGACGGGGTTGAAGAAGTGCATTCCGATGACCCGATCGGCCGCAGGCCCCACGCTCTTTGCAATCGAGCCGATGGAGATTGACGACGTATTTGTGGCGAGGATGCAGTCGTTTGAATACGTCTCGACCATACCTGCGAATATTTTCTTCTTAATCGCTTCGTTCTCGGTCGCCGCTTCGATAGCGAATTGTGACTCGGCGGCTTTGCAAGTTTCGGTGGCATACCCAATCCGCGCCAGTGTGGCATCGGCCTGAGCTTGTGTCATGCGTTCCTTAGCGACGTTGCGGCCGAGTGTTTTCTCGTGGTATCCACGAGCCTGCTCGAGCTGTTCTTGTGAGACGTCAACCTGACACACGTCGATTCCCGCCATGGCTGCCGTAATGGCAATGCCACTCCCCATAGTTCCAGCGCCGATGACTGTGATGGTGTTGACGTCTAACATAAGGGGCTCCGTGTTGGTGGTGAATCGTTAATTGTAACGACCCCCTGTGGGTGTGGTTATTCGTTTTTGCTTGGCATGTTGGGGAAATGAAACATTGGGCAAGCACAAAAATGGACAAGGGCGAAACTCTTCCTGAATTCGCCCTCGCCCTGGAAACTACGGTGGGAGACACCGCAATCTTTAGTCGCACCAATTCCGCAGCGCTGCGCCAACGTAGTTGGCGAGGGGGCGGATGATGCGATTGTTTGCATGTTGTTCCATAATATGAGCGCACCAGCCGGTGATTCGGCTGGCTACAAAAATCGGGGTGTATTGTGGAACTGGAATGCCCATGGCGAAGTAGGTCATGCCGCAAGGAAAGTCCACGTTGGGGTGGATGTTCTTCTCACGAAGCATGATGTCCTGTACTTCATCGCCCAAATCAAACCACTTCTTGGAAGCAGTGTTCTCTTCGGCGGCATATTTGAGGCCCCACTCGCGGAGGATCCCGGCGCGGTGGTCACCATTCTTGTAGACACGGTGGCCAAAGCCCATGAGCTTTCGCTTCTCGGTAAAGGCCCGCTGCATCCATGCATCAACCGTCATGGCTCCACCTTCGGTGTCAGTCATGATGTCTTTGAGCATGTCCATCGCGGCCTCGTTAGCGCCGCCATGCAGGTTGCCCTTGAGTGCACCGATGCCACCACATACGGCTGAGTGCATATCACTGTTGGTCGAGGAGATCACCCGGCACGTGAACGTCGATGCATTGAAATCATGCTCGGCGTAGAGAATCAGCGATACATCGGTCACCCTGGCGGCGATCTCACCAGGCTTCTCACCACTCATACACCACAGTAGATTCGCCGCGTGAGACAGATTGGAATCTGGCTCGACAGGTGTCTTGCCATCAAGTGCCATCTGATGCACGCCGATGCATGTTGGAATCTTTGCGAGAAGCCGCATGGACTTGCGAAGTTCGGCTTCGGCGCCGTTGTCTTCACAGTCAGCGTCGTCGTGCGAAAGTAGCGACACGGCCGACCGCAGCACACTCATGGGGTGCGCGTCTGGTGTGTCTTTCGCGATCCGAACAATCGCATCGCGGATGTGTGTTGGAATGCTTCGCTCTGCCTTGAGCACAGCATCGAATGCCGCCAGTTCCTCAGCCGAGGGCTTGTGGCCGACGAGCAACAAGTGAGCGACTTCCTCAAAAGTGGCATGCGCAGCCAGATCGGCGATTTCATAGCCCCGGTAAATCAACTGCGTCTGGTTGACAGAGCAGATGCTGGTATCGCCAACGGCTTGTCCAGCCAGTCCACGGGTATCCATAGGCTTCGCTGTCGCGGTCGTCATGACCTGCACTTCCCTCTATTTCATCCAAGAACACTGTTATTCTCGGACCACAGTCCATCACGCTCCCCAAGAAACCACCGCGTGATGAAGAAACCAGCACAGCATAATAGCAGAAACGACCCCCTTCCGACAGGCTTAAATGTGTAGGAATGTGTTGTTTCGGCGCTAGTGAAATTGCACTGCACGTGTTTGTGTGCCGCAAAGGATCACATCATCGCGCGGAGATATCCCACTCAACACCCGGTGTGTAGTCGAGCAAGTCATACAACTCTTGGCGAGTTTGCATCTGATCAACAGACGATGCTGCACTTCCCTCGGCACGAAGCGCCGTCAACGCACGTGTCACTGCAGCCATCGCAACGCGTTGTGTTGTGACGGGGAAAATGACGATGTTGTAACCCATCGATTCAAATCGGGATTGGTCGATGAACGGGGTCTTCCCAAACTCGGTCATGTTGGCAAGGAGCAGGCCTGGGCACCCCTTGGCGAACGCGGCAAACTCTTCTTCGCTGGCAAGTCCCTCTGGAAAGATCATGTCGGCGCCTGCGGCACGGTACGCATGGCCCCGCTCGATGGCCGCGTCCAACCCATCAATCCCCCGTGCGTCTGTTCGTGCAATCAACACAAATTCGCTTGTTTTTGCCTCTGCCGCAGCGCTGATCTTGGCAGCCATTGCTTCGGTTGTAATGAGTGTCTTTCCATCGAGGTGCCCGCATCGCTTTGGAAAGACTTGATCCTCGATGTGCATCGCTGCAGCGCCAGCCCGCTCATACTCGACCACGGTTCGGCGGACCATCTCGACTTCTCCATATCCCGTGTCGGCATCGACGATCGTCGGAAGTCCGGACGCGCTGGAGATCTCATTGATCGTCCTGCACACTTCGGTCAGGCTCAAGAGACCCACATCGGGGAATCCGGCCGTGTTGGCCGTCGCGCCGCCGGAGATGTACACGGCGTCGAATCCTGTTGCGGCGACGGCGCGGCCGACCAGTGCGGTAAACGCACCTGGCGCCGCCACGATCCCTTGGGACATCAGTTGTCGAAGTTTCCCGCCAGGCCGTTCATTGCTCATGGAGCAGATTGTACGGGCTTGGTGAGCAGAGGCGGCAGGCGGTGGGTACTGCTCTGGTCACCCCGGACCATGACAACCTCGATACCGTCAGGGTCGCCATCGGGCGATTGGATGATCGCGGCTGAGATGTTCGGATTCGTCGCAAATGCAGGTGCCAAGAGAGTCGCAAGATCAGGCGACTGTGTCCCGGCCATGGGCATCACGCGGCGAATCGATGCCTCGAGTTGAGCATCCTCGCGCGGCACCCAACCGCCGGTAGCCAGCGCCTGGATGACAGCCTCAGACGCATCAATGCCATGGGGATGATCATTGAGAACAACAATTGCACCAGTACCAGATGGAAGGTTCGCTGCGATGTGCTGTTGGCTGTTCACAGGCGACCTGGTTGACACCAAGACGCCATAGGTACCCACCAACACCAGCAATCCGACTATGAACGCAAAGACGCCACCAACTGCAGTTCGCCGCACGGCGCGGCGACGCTGCCGCTCCTCATAGCGCCGCTGGCGAGCCTCACTCTTCTTTCGGCGGGCGTTTGAAAAACCGTCGGGCAAACGTTGAGGCACACCAGGCACAGCATCACGCACGAGGTAGGCGCCGCTCCACCAATCAGTCACTTCGATATTCGGCCGGCGGCGAACATCCCCCACCGATGCTACTGGTGGCGCTGGCGGCGCTGGTATCTCAGAGGGCTCGCCTGTAAAGCTCGGGAGATCAGCGGGACGCACTGCACGGGGATCGGTGGCCGAAGCCAAATGGGCGACGTCCGCCAGCATCTCGGCGGCATTGGCATACCGCTGGTGATAATCGGCCATCGCCCTGCGAACCACCCAACGCACCGCGTCGCCATGCTCGCGGTCAAACCGACTCAGGTTGCCGTGCGCAGGAAATGTTCCTTCCACCATGTAGTACAGCACCGCGCCTGCGGAGTAGATATCAAAGCGTGCGCCATCCACTTCGGACACCTTGGCACCGCGGAGTGCCTGACGAACAAGTTCTGGGTCTCGAAAATACTCTGTTCCGTGCGTCGTCAACGTCATGGCAGACTGGAGTGGTGTCACAAGACCCAAGTCAACCAAGTGCGCCCCGGTGTCGTTTATGATGATGTTCTCGGGCTTGACATCTTTGTGCCAGAAACCCGCATTGTGGTATTCGTGCAGAATCGAAAGTAAATCTCTCGCCCACACAACTGCGTTGCTAATCAATGTCGTGTCGAGCGGGCCACTGGTGGTGTGTATTGACTTCACTGCGTCGGCCAAATGAACACCTGGGATGAATGGCATGACGTACCAGAACCGCGACTCATCGTGGTCGTGTTCGATGACGAGGCCGAGCTTCTTTGCCCCATCAAGCGCCCTTGACTCTCGAATCATGTGGCCAAGTGGAGATCCGTCCGCCACATCGAAGCACTTAATGACGACTCGAGGTGGAGCATCTGGTGGCGCCCCGATATCTGGTTCCGCAATGTGAAGTTCTGCTCCAGAACCCCCCGCTTGCAGTGATCCAACGAGTTTCCACCCTGGAAACCTTCCCTCTGATCGGCGCGACTTTCGCTTCTGGGGTTGGTTTGGGGTCCGCCGAACCATGCCCGCCGCCGGCGCCGTTCGAGTAACCAAACCGCCAATGCGACGACCCACCCGCCGAAATCGGCTTCCGAGCCCGCGGGCCATTCTTGAAGCCGATTCCCACCGGCCAAACAGCAATGCTCCGATGATTGCCGGAAGCACCAGTATTGAAACAATGATGTGCCACGTTGCAGCAAACAAGTCGCGGATCAACTCAAGTACAACTTGACCAAGAAGCGCAATTGCCTTGAAAACCGCTCGCACAGTTGGCATCAGGAGATGGCGAAACAATACACCGATCGATGTGGCCGCGATCACTGTCGCTACGACTACAAGCAGGATGATGAAAATCTTCCACATACCAATCAGTGCTCGGCTTCCGCCGAGTCGTCTTGGGACGCTGCGCGATGCCATATTTCGCCAAGCGCCTCATCAAAGAGCGAGTCGTCCGCGGAGAGTCCCGCGAGTTCGGCTTCGGCCATCTCCTCAGGCGTGAAACTCCATGTGGCGACGATCTCTGATAATTGCGTCCGCAAGTGAGAACGCGCGTCCTGAAGACGGCGGCTGATCGTCGGTTGGCTCACGCCAATCTGATCTGCGACGTCTTTGCCACTGCGTCCATCAAAGACACGCATACGGTACACCTCAAATGACACAAAGTCCCCGCTGGATCCAGCACGTCGGATAGCAGCAGCCACCTTGGCTTCGAAGATCCGCTGCTCATACTGCGTGTCAACAGCGGCCCCGATACCGCCCATCCAATCTTCTTCGAGATGTGTGGGTCGGCGACCAGCACCTCGTTTGAGCGCCATCCGGCGGTCCATCTCATCACTCAAGGCGTGCTTGGCAATTGCGAGCAGCCAAGTGCTGAATCGGACACCGCGTGTTGGATCAAATCGTTCGATCGATTTGCTCAGGGCAGCCAGAGTCTCTTGACTGAGGTCACGAACTGTCTCCATTCCGAGCCGGCCGTTACCCCACTTCATGAGCTGACCACGAAGAACAGGCCCGAAGACCTGCCACAACTCGAACCACGCCGCCTCATCGCGGTCTCGAAGCCTGCGGACAAATGTTGTGGTGAGTTGATGCATGGAGTTGATCCCGCCCGCTTCCATTCATTGGGATTCGGGTGTTCCTAGTTTCGCCTCCCTTGGGGCCACTGTCACATGAACACGCCGGAATCCTTCCCAAAATGGGGATACGCCGGGCCACACGCCCTTCTTTTCCACAACCAAGCCCTAACCCGCGTGAAATACCACCACCCCAAACCCCAATGATGTCCCGGACGCCACCCCGAAGCGTGGCAGAAGGACTGACACATGAACATCTGCAAGACCATCGTTCGTTGGACACTCATTGCCGGAATAGCCGTAGGCGGAGTCACCATCATCATCGGTCCCGGACGGGTTGCGGCCGCGTTTGAGACATTCCAAGATCAAGCCAGCATCATCGTCGATCAATACATCGACGTCGAAGAGGCCAAGTCCCTGCGATCAAAGCTCCATGAACTCGCTGGTGTCTATCCAGATCGCATCGCTGAGATTCGCGGTGAGATTGCTCGGATCGACAGCCAGGTCGACCAAATGGCACACGATGCCGACGTCGCCCGCCGCGTTGTAGCTATGACCGAGAGCGATCTTGATCGGCTCGCCGGAAAGGTCCGTGACGCTGAAATCGGTGGCGTGCGGCAGGTTTCATTGATCAAGGGAGATGCGGGCGTCAACCTCACCGTCGCCTACAAAGAAGGTCGCAGAATTCAGGGCATTCGTTCGACCTATCAAGAGCGACTCGTGGCCGACCAGCGACAGGTTGAAATGCTCTCCTCGCAACACGACCGCCTGACGACGCTTCTTGAGCAAGTTGAGCGTGAGTATTCCCAGTACCAAGCTCAGGTCTGGCAGCTTGATCGGCAAATCGACTCCATTGAGCGCAACGATCGACTCATCGCTCTGACCGAATCACAACACGAGACACTCCAGCAATTCCAATCACCTGGCGACTCAGAGACGCTTCGCGCGATCGAAACTCGTCTTGCTGAACTGCAAGCCGTGCAAGAAGGAACGCTTCAGGCACTTGGCGAACGAGGCAAGCAGGGTGAGTATGAACACCGCGCCCGGTCCCTCGTCAACGATGCCACTGGCAGCAGTGATCTATCCAACCCGTTCGAGGGCTTCGGCCCAGCCACGAACGTTGATGAGCAGCACCAGGCAACCGCTCCTTGGATTGATCGAGACATCACGACAGTTGCACGCCAATAGAACACGCTTCTTCGCGGTGCGGACTACCACGCCTGCGTGATGTTCACATCCGGGTAGTAGAACTTGATGATCTTGCGACTCGCCGATCCATGGGAAGCCATGGATTCGGCGCCGTATTGGCAGAGCCCGACACCATGACCGAATCCGCGACCATTCATGGTGATCTTTCCCTTAAACACGTCACCGCCGACCCACCCAGAAGAAAGCATTTTAAGATTTGCTTCTGAGAACACACCAGGAAGATCAACACATCGAATGGTGACCGTCGTGTTCCGGGCGATGATGTCCAAGTGTGTCGGCCTTCCGTGTTTGTTTGGATCTGTCGGTCGAATGGATTTGATCGTGCCAAGCGATGCAACATCCTTCTGACCACTTCGGCGGCCCCAAGCGCGGATGGCGCGGCCAACCCGATCTGCATCCCACCCATCTGACCACCGATACTTTGGCGCATCCACGCACTTCGCGATGCCACCGTGACCTCGCAGTGGAGGAATTTTGTTAATTGGGTTCGGACCCACCGCGTCCTCTGCGGTTGCGGCGCGGCCGCCACAGCAACTTGAGAAGTACCCGGGGATGATGTCACCTTTCCATGTGAGAACAAGGCCCTCGGTCGCTTTGGCACAGCGGCCAGCTTGCTTCCATGTTGGGATACCCACATACACCTGCGACGCGGGCGTATCGAGCACATCCCACGATCGGCTCTTTCGGTGCTCGCACTCATACGCCGCATAACTCCGCGCCGCAATAGCCTGAGCCTCGAAGGTCGCGTCGTGCCAGCCCTCGTATAGTTCGCCGGCCAACACGCCGGGGATGTACTCGTTCATATCAACAACGTTGATGACAGAGAAGTCGGCACGGGGTGGGTCTGTGTCCGCCACACACCGAATGAAGCCTTTGTATGTTCGACCTTTTTCATCCGACACAGTTAACGCTGTGTCGGCTCGTACCTCCAGATCGTTGGTGGAGGCCATCGCATGTGAGAGATCGTGACCACGAATACTCCATACGCCGCGTCGGCGAGAGATGTTGGCTGGCCCAGTAAGCGTGATTTCCTCATTGCCCCCCAGCACCCTCATCGTGTCACTTGAAGAGTTAATCTCAACCGCTCGACCGCCAGTCACTCTGTGCAGGCGCACCCGAACATGTGGCATAGATTCGCCGGCCACCTCGGATGTGGATGTGTGAGGCGGCACCGCATTGGAATCACCGTCGCCACAGCCCAGCACCACAAGCAGTGGTGCCAGCCATCCGCCGGTGTAATACCTCTGGGGAATCAGTCGAGAACTCGAAGTTCAAGATCAATGTGGCCGAGACGCTCGCGAACCTCGTCCAAACTGGTTGATCCAAAGTTCTTAATCCCCATCAACTCGGCCTCGGTTCGGGTGGCAAGATCACCAACCGTCTGGACGCCCAGAATCTGGAGTGCCTTACGTGCGCGGACCGAGAAGTTGAGGCTTGAGATTGGCCGCGATAGAACTTCCTCTGAAGCTCGGTCTTTGAGGTCTTCGTAGACCTCGGCGCGGACGCGGTGATACTGCGTCTCAAGATTCTGCCCAAGCCGGAGATTCCGCGAAGTCAACATGCTCTTGATTTCCACCAAGGATGTTTCGCCGAAGTTCTTATAGGAGAGAAGTTCGGCCTCGGACACTTTGAGAAGATCGCCGAGTGTTCGGATTTCCATCTTCTTGAGGCAGTTCCGCGCACGAACTGAAAGTTCAAAGTCGGTGACCGGCGTGTCCATGAGTGCATTCTGCTTGGCCACGTCGCGGGCTTCTGCTTCGTCGTAATACATACTCTTGGATGCTTGGACATCACGAAGGAACAAACGGGCTCGGAGGTTGTTCGGGTCCGTGTTGACGATCATCTGCAGGTACTTCTCAGCAGACACAAAGTCGCCGCGATCTTCGAGAATCACAGCCAGGTTCATGACAGCGTTGACCAATGGTCGGTCGGAGTCGATGCACTCTCGGTACATCGCAACTGCCTTGTCTTCTTCGCCACACAGGTCATACAACCAAGCAAGGCGGAATAGCACACGCTCGTCACCACCGGCCGAGGCGCCTTCCAGCGCTTCAATCGCTTTGATTCGTTCGCCATCCTTTTCCAAGGCAGCGGCCAGGGCCAAAGCTTCGTCGGGGCTTGTACTTGACTGACCACCGATGACGGTGTCGAGTCCGGGGCTGTTTGCGTTCATGTTCCTGCCGTACCTCCAGCAATCCGGGCAATCCGGGGTGAATCCCCGTACTGTACTGCCAACTAGGTCCACACTCAATCGTCCGGCTGCGTTTGGAGCCCTTGACATGCGTATACGCCTTCTATTCGGCCTTCTCTTGTCAGTGTCCGCCGTTTCCATGGTCAGCTGCGCGGCCCCGAAGCAGGCGCCAGTCTCTCGCTCGCTTGTCGATGTCAGGTCCGATCTCATCATCATTGATGGCCGCTCGGGCGAGCATCTTGAGTGGGAAGTGTTGGTAGATCGCCTCATAGGATCTGATGTCGTCGTACTGGGCGAGCAGCACAATGATGCCACGGGGCATGCGGTCCAACTCGCCGTCATCGAGGATCTCCTTGACACCGTGGATGGCAAAGGCGGTGTGGCGCTTGAAATGCTTGAGCGAGACGAACAGGTCCTGGTTGAGGATTATCGGGATGGTGTGATTGACGCCGAGGTATTCGCCAAGGAATCTGGATCGACATCGTGGTCGGGTCCCGGAAGTTGGGAAGCCTGGTATCAGCCGACCATTGATGCCGCGATCGAACGGAACGGTATCGTCATCGCAGCCAATGCGCCCCGCCGCTATGTGCGGGCTGCGCGGCTAGGCGGCTGGGAAGCTATCGACGAGCTTGGGCAAGAACGAGCCCGCTTTGTTGACCACCCAGACACACCGATCACTGGCGACTATCGCGATCGGTTCATCGAACTCATGGGTGGTCACGGCGAAGATGGTGATACCGAGGAGACTATTGCGGAAGCATTGGTGATTGCTGAATCATTCTTCCTCTCGCAGCAAGTGTGGGATGCCACAATGGCCGCATCGGTCTCAACCGGTTTGAAAAAGGCGGGGCCGCCGATGATGCTGTTGGTCGGCCGGTTTCACAGTGATTGGAATGGTGGAACAGTTCAGCAAATTCGGCGTTTGCATCCATCCGCCATTGTGATGACGATCAGTCTTGAGCCGGATCTGGAAGAGGTTGAGCCAAATCAAGATGATCCACAGGCGGACTTTGTCGTCTGCACAACACCGTCACCCTGACTCTGAAACCGAGGCACGAATCAAGCGGTCTCGCACCGCTTGCCATGCCGGTGTGTCAGGTGGAAGCACGATGACGATGTGGTCGCCTGGCTGCCCGTCTGCGTCTCGGAGGTGGTTGTAGAGCACCCGCGCTGCGACCTCTGGAGAATCGGAGAGCACCATGTGTCGATGTGGGCTTGGAACCACCAGGTCTGAGCCCCCCACCACGACGACCGGGTCAGTTGACCCAGCCAGATGCCGCTCGACATCGCCAGTTTCAACACGAATGACCGGTTTCATAGGCGCGTAGTGGCGGCTTCGTGTTCCCGGAGACGCCACCTGTGACATCGGCAGTGATCCGCCAACAAGAGGCCCGATGACGGCCTCGATCTGACTCGCCAAAACGCTCCCTGCCCGAAGAATGCGCGGTGCCGGTCCAGTGAGATCGAGCACCGTCGACTCAATGCCGCACCCACAACTCCCCCCATCGACGACCAGAAGATCGGCCGCTTCTCGAACACCTTCATAGTCCGCCTTGACATGCTCGGCAGAGGTCGGCGACACACGGCCTGATCGGTTGGCGGATGGGGCAGAAATTGCCTCGCCAACCCCTTTGAGGATCGCACGGGCCATTGGATGTTGTGGGGCACGAACGGCAATGGTGTCCAGCCCAGCAGAAGCCCGGGCGGGGATATTTTGGTTCCGTTCCACAATCATCGTCAGTGGTCCAGGCCAAAATGCCGCAGCCAACGCCTTGGCTGAGTCCGGCCAATGCGCCGCCACACTGCTCGCACCTGCCGAGTCCAGCACATGGGCAATCAATGGATTGTCGAGTGGCCGGCCTTTCAGCGCAAATATCCGGTCAATCGCCCCGATATCGCTGGTCCTGCCTGCCAGCCCATAAACCGTTTCCGTCGGAATCACCACGACCCCACCACCCTTGAGTTGGCGGACCGCCTCATCGACTGCTGGTTGGTCTGCTTGGATGTCCACCATTGGGCTGATCTCTGATTGCGAGGGCCTCGTGTCGGCGTGCTGGGCTCCCAAAGCCGCACAACCGAATGCACCATACATCCACAGACCCGAGGAACCATTGGGCACGCAGACGATTGGAATCGTAGACTCTGCTCGTCCGTAGATGTATGCAGTTGACCACAGGAGTTCACCCATGTTTGTCTCGGTTGCCTTCGCCATCACCATGACCTCGCTCATGACCCCTCCGCCCCCGCCCCAGGCGACCTCAAACGAACTCGCGGCGGGCCTCTATGTGGTCACGGTTGACTCGATCCCGGTTCGGTGTGGGCCAACGATCGAGCACTATCCGTTTCTTCACGCCCAATCTGGAAACATCGTTCGCGTTGTTGAAACAATGCCTGGCTGGGCGAGAATCGCTGCGGAAGGACCTGTCTTTGCGGACTCATGGGGCGTCATCAGATATCCAGCGGACGAACCAGGTAGGTTTGATGTCTTGGGAAGCCAAGGCATCACGCGAGGCACAACCGAAGTCATCGCGCCCAACATCAACCGAACTGGTTGGTCTGACTCGTTCGGCTGGGCGTGCACACTTCCAGCCGATACCGAAGTTGTTGTTCTGGAAACGACCACAGTTGGCGCCGAAGAAACTGGCACCGAGCCATACACCGTGCACCGTATCCGTCTTCCTGAAACAGCAACTGGTTGGGTTGTTTCGTCGGCGCTTGCCCCCGCTGGCGAGATGGACGCCTCAAACTTCGAGAATGCAGTGGTAGAAGCGCCCACATGGATGACCACGATGCCGAGCAGCCCTCTTGCGAATTGGCGAGCATGGTCAGCCAAGCGGCCCGCGTGGATCGCCGCGATGAATGCCCCAGAACCAGAGGTTATTGAAGTCGTCGAAGAGGTCATTCCAGAACCCGAGCCTGTTGTGGAAGTCGTTGTTGTACCGCCGCCCTATGTCAACGATCGCATGGTGGCACTTGAGAACACGCTGGCCGCAACACCGCTCTTCAAACTTGATGCTGCAGCCGTCGCCAAACTCCGAAGTGGATATGTTGCGGTCGTCGATGCAGAATCTGGATCGCATCCTGATATTGCAGAGCGAGCCACACTTCGGTTGCGGCAACTCGAACTCGCTTCGTCAATCAACGCAACCCGCGACGAAATCGCAGCCGCGCAGGCAAGGATCGCACGTTCAGGTGAAGACCTCCGTTCGCAGCGTCGCATGCTTGATGATTCACCTGAGTACGTCATCCGTGGCAAACTCTCAATCTCACCGGTGTTCGACGGCAACGACAAGCCGCTGTATTACCGCTTGCAGGATCCGTTCTCGGGTCGAAGTCTGGCGTACATCTCTCCTGAGTCAGCCGTCGATGTACGCGGCATGCTCGGCCAGCGGGTCGGCATTGTCGGACGAATGACATGGAACCCCGACTGGAACGTCATGACCGTCGATCCTCAACGAATCGACCTCGTCTCGGTCAATCCACCACAGTGATTGTGGTTTCGGGCCAGGATTGAGTATCCTTCGCACCTCAGGGGCCGTAGCTCAGTTGGGAGAGCGCCTGCTTTGCAAGCAGGAGGTCGTCGGTTCGATCCCGATCGGCTCCATATAGAAGAAACTGGGTCAGGTACCAAAGCGGTATCTGACCCCGTTTCTTCTACTTTGAAAACGTTGGCACCTCTTCTTGGCGGTAGTAGCTGTCGGATTCAAATGGGCCGCCCCAGAAACTCACGATCACCAGGCCGAGGATGAAGACGACGAGTAGCACGCCCATTGTGATCCAAGCGCGTTTGGCCGCCGTGTCGATTTTTATCTGGTCTGATATGCCAAATCCTCCTTAGAAATGTATTGAACACGATTCTGTCGATCAGTGCGAGCCCGCTGCCAAGTAGACGTCATATCGCACCAATCGGCCCTTGAATACAAGGTCGGGGTCCCCCACGATTGGAGGACCGCCGGTTGGCCGCTTCACGACAACCCGGTCCGCGGCGCGACGGGCGGCAGTAAGAAGTGGTTCGTCCTCTCCAACTTCCGCAAGGGCCTGGAGCACCTGTGCTGGCTTCTTGGGAAGCGCCGATCCCCTCCGCTTCGCACAAAACATCGGATCCAGAAAAACGACATCGGGACGAGGGTCCAACGACTCAAGGATGGCCTCGGCGGATCCTGAACGTATGGTCAAGCCATCTCTCAATACCGACCACAACTCCGCACATCGAACGGCGTCGTGATGGGCAATCGAGAGCATCGTGGCAATGAATGGATCACGCTCGATCGCCGTGACCTTCCAACCCATGCACGCTAGTAGGCACGCGTCGTGTCCGAGGCCCGCGGTGGCGTCAACGATTGTCTCGGCGGTGGCGCCGATCGCGCGGCCAAGTGGTTGCTTGTGTGAGAGATTGCCAGCCCCTACGCGGCGGTCGATCCGCTGAAACGAGAGTGGCATCCCTCGCCGCCGACTGGCGGAATCCCACAACTCCTCACGGTCCTTAAAGAGGACGATGCGATACTCGCCATCTTCAATTGTGTCGCTACGAATTTCAGCGCCTGCAGCCTCTGCGATTCGCTCGGCATCAGATGCTCGGGTGGTACATCGTGATTCGACCGTCCTACGGGGCATGACCCCCTGAAGGTACCGTAGACTCGGATGCTCCACGGCTTCTACATAAGGACCCCACCATGCGGATTCATCGAGTACTGGCGCTCTTCGCAGCGTGTGCATTAGCCGGATGCGCCACCAAACCGGCGGCAATCCAGCATGTGGTCCTTATTTCGCTCCAGGATCCAAGTGATCGTGAGGCCCTGCTCCAAGACTGCAACCGACTGCTTCCGCATATTCCTACAGTCAAGTCGTGGTGGTGTGGTGTGCCTGGTGACTTTGGACGATCGTCGGTCGATGATGACTATGACGTCGCGTTGTGCGCGGGCTTTGCGGATGGCCCGGGGTACTTGGCGTATTTGGTCGATCCAGCGCATGTCGAACTTGTCCAGACCTGGAAGCCGAAGTTCAACTGGATCCGAATCCATGATGTTGTTGATCCGCCAGATACGCCAAGCAACTACAATGGCGGGTCATGAGTATGACCAAAATACCCCGTGAGAGTGCCCGTGCTCGAAAGCGAAAACAGGGATGGCGAACTGCCGAAGGTAGTGACATCCATGAGTTGTATGAGCTTTCGGTACAGGACCCTGACAACGAAGTGGACATCATCAACCAGGTGTGGTCCGAACAACGTGGGAGGGTGTGTAAGTCGATTCGAGAGGATTTTTGTGGCACCGCCGCTGTCGCCATGCGATGGGTCTGTGAAGATCCGACGCACACGGCGATTGGTGTCGATCTCGATACCGATGTGCTCGACTGGGCCAAGAACGCCATGGCTGATCGACTTGACGAGAAACAAGCCAAGCGAATCAAGTTGGTTCTTGGGGATGTCAATTCGACACCATTGGACCCGGTCGACTGTGTGCTCGCCCACAACTTCTCGTATTTCATCTTCAAACAACGGCAACAGGTCATCGACTACTTCAGGGTCGCTCGAACCCATCTCGTTGATGATGGTCTCTTCATTCTTGACTGTTATGGCGGCAGCGACTCCTTTGTAGAAATGGAAGAAGAGCGTGACCTTGATGGATTCACTTACGTCTGGGACCAACACAAGTACGACCCAGTCACAGGCGACGTCGTCAACTACATTCACTTCCGATTCCCAGATGGGACGAGTTTGGATCGCGCCTTCACGTATGAGTGGCGGCTGTGGACTATTCCCGAGATCAAAGAGATGCTCCGCGAAGCTGGTTTCTCTGATGCAATCGTTTATTGGGAAGGTACCGACGAGGAAACTGAAGAGGGCAATGGTGAGTGGTCCGTCGTGAATGAAGGTGAGGCCTGCGAGGGTTGGATTGCCTACGTCGTTGGGATTCGTTGACCTATGTCAATCTTTGACCTTGTTGACATCGACTCCCACCTTGCTGCCGCGCTCGGCACTGAACTTGATGATGTTTCACAGATTTTCGAGCGGCAACTCGCCAGTGAATTCTCGGCGGTCAACACGCTCTCGGTTCATGTGGCCCGGTATCGCGGGAAGATGCTTAGACCGATTCTTGTGCTGCTCTCGGGGCTCGCTGTTCACCGGAATTCTGATACTTCGTTGTTGACTGAAGCCCATCGTGTCATTGCGGCCGTCACTGAAATGATCCATATGGCGACGCTCGTACATGATGATGTGTTGGATGAGTCGAGGATTCGCCGTGGCGGCGCCACAGTCAACGCCCTACATGGCAATGACATGGCCGTCATGCTTGGCGACTACCTCATTTCCAATGCGTTTCATCTGTGCTCGACGCTTGGTATGCCAAGCGTCAATCGCCGACTCGGGGAAATCACCAACACGCTGTGTGAGGGTGAAATCGTTCAACTGCATCACCGTGAGGACCTTGATGTGGGTGAAGATTTGTACTTCTCCATCGTCACCAATAAGACGGCGTCGCTCATTGGTGCGTGCTGTGAAATCGGTGCTGGTGTTTCTGGTGGGGATCCGGATGTATGTGAGTCGCTTCGGTGTTATGGACGCGATCTTGGTATCGCTTTTCAAATCACCGATGATCTTCTCGACCTCATGGGAAGCCAGGAAGAACTTGGCAAGAGTGTGGGCCGGGACTTGGATATGGGGAAACTGACGCTCCCACTTATTCGGGCGCTGGATCAAAGTGATGAGTCTGACCGGCGGGCAATTGCTGCGCTCGTCAAAGACCGGTGCCACGCTCAACTCCGCGAGCGTCTTTTGGCTGATGGTTGGTTTGATTCTGCGCAGCAAACCGCGATTGATCTCGTGGCCTCAGCGCGGCGTTGTATTGGCGATCTGCCTGATACGCCAGCAGCGACGACACTGCACCGGCTGGCCGATGGTGTCATTGATCGCCGCTTCTAATAATCAATAACCACGAACCGAATCGATCATCGAATCAATCTGACTCTTCAGCGTCGCCAGATCTGAAGACACATCTGCAACTGAATCGGTCTGGTATTTAAGGTAGGCCGCGACAATCGATGCCATCGCTGGATCCGCCTCAATGGCACGACCCAGATCGGGCAATTTTTCCATCTCTAGATGCCAATTGGGCGAAGCTGCCCGAATCGTTTCTAGAACCGCTGAGAGGCGGGAGGTCGCTTCAATGGCGTCTCGTGGATGCGATGGTTGCTTCTTGGTCATCTTGCGAGCATCGGCTGTGGGCCGCCGCCGATTCACCGAAACATGCGACAAAACAGGTACTCCACTGACAATCCACCGTCTATACACCTGAAACTTGTGGATCACAGCCGTCGCTCAAGACTTTTCTGTTGCTACCATCGGTCCTCATCATGTCACCGGTCGGCACGAAAGTGTCGCCTCGGGAGGTCCCCAAATGGTCCCAAAGCGTCCGCAACTCAGTGAGCGGCTCGGATTTCTTTACTGCCATCCGTGGCGGGTTCAAGGCTCGAGTATCGCCGGGGAGGGGACCGTTGTGCAGGTTCCTGAACTGGACGTCGTATTCGACCTTGGTTGGTGTCCGAGAATATCACTCTCATCACCACTTGTAGCAATCAGCCATGGTCACATGGACCATGTTGGGGGTCTTCCATATTGGTTCAGCCAGCGTGTATTCCAGAAAATGGGCGTCGGCCGATGTGTCTGTCCAAAGCGGCTCGAGCGCCCTCTTATGGACATGATGGCGGCCTGGGTCCCGATTGAGAATCAGGAAACGCCCTATCAAATCCAAGGTCTCGAACATCTTGAAGAGACGACTCTTAAGCCAAATGTCTGCCTGAGAGCGGTAGAAATGCACCATGCGACCACTGCATTGGGGTACGCGGCCATCGAATACCGAAGCAAGTTACGGCCTGAACTGGCCGGCCGCTCCCAGAGTGAACTCAAAACACTGCGTGACCGCGGCGAGTCGATCACCTACAACATGGAGATTCCACTCCTGGCCTATACGGGCGACACACAAATGTGCGCAAACCTTCTCCGACCCGAGTTTTGCAAATCCAGAGTCGTTATCTCGGAATGCACGTTTTTCGAGCCTGAACACCAAGATCGTGCGAGAGTGGGGCGTCATCTCCACGTAGACAACCTGCCAGAACTGCTTGAGGCCTGGGAAGCTGACGCTGTTGTCCTTATTCATGTTTCCCGCAGATCGAGCCTCGAATCTGCCCGCCAGCGAATCGATGATGTGCTTGGCCCGGACGATGCCCAGCGGGTTCATCTGCTTATGGACCACCGGCGAAACCGCCAGAGATATGACCGACAATGTGAAGAGTCCGGACAATCATCTCAACAACCTGTTGACGAAGTCGCCGCTGACTCGTAGTTTTTGGTGTTAGTTCAGGTGGGTGGGAATCGATTGCAGAGCATTCTGTTGGCGGCTCTCACGTGTGCAGGGAAGAGAGTTTGTGATGGCAGCAGTTGATTCATCAGTGATGCGGTCCGTGTTGGAGCATCTGTGGGAACACAGTCCCTCAATTTGTCGCCATTGGTTTCGCGACATTGAAGCAGTCGACGTTGATGCCGGAACAATTCGATTTGTCGTCCGGGAATCCGTACAACTTCGATACCTACAGCGGTCCTGCACTGAACCGTTTACCGAAGCCACACAGTCGGCCACAGGAAGACTGCTTGGGGTTGAATTCATTACACAAGATGATCTTGCCGCCGATCCGCCGCAAGAAATCGTTTCGGGAAGCACGTCTCGTGCTGAGATTGATCTTGATGGGGAGATGATTCTCTCTCCCGACTACACGTTTGAATCGTTCGTCGTCGGACCAGACAACCGATTGGCCCATGCAGCATCGATGGCCGTCGCCCAACAGCCTGGTCGCGCCTACAACCCATTCTTTGTACATGGTGGCGTGGGCCTTGGAAAAACTCATTTGCTTCAGGCAATTTGCCAATTGGCAATGCAACATCGACCCGACACGCGAATTTATTACACGTCCTGCAACGCTTTCATGAATGAGTTTCTGGAATCAGTGCAGCGTGGTGAAATGCATCAGTTCCGACACCGGTTCCGAAATTATGACCTGCTCGTTGTCGACGACATTCATGACCTGTCAAATCGGGGTCCATCGCAGGAAGAATTCTTCCACACTTTCAATGCCCTGTATCAGGCCGGCCGCCAAGTCGTCCTGAGTTCAGATGCCCCACCGAGTGAGATTCCAGATCTTGAAGAGCGGTTGACCAGTAGATTTGGATGTGGGCTCGTCGCCAATATCGAGCGGCCGTGCTACGAAACTCGCGTTGCCATCGTGAAATCGAAGGCAGCGTTGAGATCGCTCGTTATTCCAGAGGATGTCGCTGGGTATATCGCTGCCCGAATCGACACCAATATCCGGGAAATCGAAGGTGCACTGACCAAGATTCAGACGCTCGCCATGCTGGATGGATCTGCCATCGACCTGAGTTTGGCCAAGCGGTCTGTTGGGGAACAACTCAAGACCAGTGGCTCTACACAACTGACGATTCAGGACATTTTGGACACCGTATCGGGCTACTACGGCCTCAAATTGACCGAACTGCTCTCAAAGCGGCGACACAAGAGTGTGTCACTTCCGCGGCAGATTGGCATGTATCTGGCTCGAAAGCACACGAGGTTCAGCCTTGGCGAAATCGGCGGATACTTCGGTGGTCGCGATCACACAACTGTCATGCACGCCGTCAAATCAATCGACGGTCGCAGGGTTGGTGACAATCGGCTTGATCAGGACATCGTCCAGTTAGAGTCGGTTCTTCTCGAGGACTAGTGGACCACGTGTTTGCTTTTGCGTTTCTTCTCCCCAAGAGTAGAGATAAAAAGGCAAACACACCGCCAACTCAGACCCCTCCCGTCACACAACATGCCCCCTTCTCTGCCAACAAAGACACCTCACACTTGTGATGTATGAGTTGTGTGTGGCCTGTCGTTTGTTTTCTCTTGGTGGTCTGTTCGCCGACAGTTGAGTTGGCATATCGACGGTGGCGACAGCCGAGTTGTTCGCTTCAGAAGTCTTCTACCCAATAAGTAGATGGAATCGACAGGGAAACCGACAGGATGTGGGTGGTGCCGACCTGCCTCCAAGGTTCTTGACTCCAAGTGTTTCCGCGTCTTCGTGGCCCTTGTGTCCCCAACCGACAGGGACATTACTAGGAGGGAGGAGAGATAATCCACTGGGGACTCAACACATAACAAACGGCAGCAATCACCCTTCTTGACTGACCTCACAGAGCCGCGACAAACTGCTCATCGCCGCCCCGCTCTCGATGGCTTCCCGGCTACGCTCAACGCCTTCAGCCAACGATTCAACCGTTCCACTGGCCAGGACTGCTGCCGCTGCGTTGATCAGCACCATGTCAAGAGGTGGCCCCTTCTCTGTGCCATCGAGGACGCTACGAATGAGCACGGTGGCATGGTCTAGATCGCGGGCTGTGACCGTCTCGATCGGGTGCGTTTTGAGGCCCACATCTTCAGGTCGGAGAATCTGCTCTTCGACACGGTCACCTACCAGCTGCCAGATTGTGGTCGGCGCTGAAATGGAGATCTCATCTAATCCATCCTGTGAGTGGGCCACAAGGGCTCGCTGAGAGCCCAGCGACCGTAAGGCGAGGGCAACTCGCTCGCCGTAACGGTGGTCCCAGACGCCCAGCAACTGCCTTGTCGCGGCTGCTGGATTTGTCAGGGGTCCTAAGAGATTAAAAATGGTCGGGAATCCGAGTGACCGGCGGATTGGCACGACATGCTTGGTTGCCGGGTGGTGGTGGATGGCGAAGCAGAAACAGATTCCGGCCTCCTCGAGGCACCGGCCCTGAGTCTCCGGAAGCGCATCAATGTCTACACCGAGGTCTGCAAGTACTTCGGCTGAGCCACGACCCGTTCTGGATCGATTCCCGTGCTTGGCGACGGGAATACCGGCACCGGCAGCGACGATGGCGGCCGCGGTTGACACATTGAACGTCTTTGGGGCTCCACCGGTTCCGGCTGTGTCGACAATGCTGTTCGGATCGACCGCGGTCGGGATTGGTGTGACATGCGATCGCATGACACCGGCTGCTGCAGCAAGTTCTTCGGTCTCTGGGCCCCGAAGCGCGAGGATAGTGAGGACTGCCGCAATCTGTGTTGACTCGATGGTCCCGGCCATCATCGCCTCGAATAGGTCGGTTGTTGTTGGCGTATCGAGGTGCTTGCCTTCAAAGAGTGCGAGGAGTACTTCCTTGGCATCCCAGGATTCAGTGTCTGAATTCATGAACCTACTCCATACCATCGCGACCTCAGAACATTCGTGGTACAACCATCAGCCCGACGCCGGGTTCCCACCATGCCTGTGACATACTTCATCGCTGAATCGTACTTGCACCGACTCGATCCGGTTGCCATACCACTGTCCTCGGATTGGGGCATTCGGTGGTATGGGCTCGCCTATCTGGCCGGCTTTGTCATTGCGTGGCTTCTGATTCGATGGATGGCGAGGACTGGACGATCACTGGTTCCCGAGGCCGCCGTGGGTGATCTCGTGGTGTACTGCGTGGTTGGCGTGCTGGTGGGTGGTCGGCTCGGATATGCGTTTTTCTACCAGCCAGAGATTCTTATCTCATTCTCAGCAAGTCCACCCTGGTGGGAACTGTTGGCGATTCATCGGGGAGGCATGGCCAGCCACGGTGGAATCATCGGAGTTGTCGTCGCGATGATCATATTCGCGAGGCGACATGCACTGCCTGCAATGCACGTCGTTGATCTGGTTGCTTTAGCGGCGTGTCCTGGACTCTTTCTGGGTCGCATTGCCAACTTTATTAACGGTGAGTTATGGGGCAAGCGACTTTCTGATGCTGCCCAAACCAATCCACCATGGTGGAGTGTTAAGTATCCAGATGAAGTGCTCTTGGGAACAATAGACATTTCAAGTGTGCAAGCGAGCGTCGGTGGTCAGGAAACGATTCACGAAGCAGTTGTTACTGCGATCAAGGAAGGCGACCCTGTAATCACAGAGTCCATAGTGCCACACTTGACGGCGTGGTGGCCATCGCAGCTTGTTCAGGCAATAAGCGATGGTCCGGTTCTCTTGTTGATTCTCATTTTCATATGGTGGAAACCACGAAAGCCGGGCATTGTGTCCGGATCATTTCTGATCGCCTACGGCATTCTTAGAGTTATCACTGAGCTTGTGCGGCAACCAGATGAAGGTGTATCGCTGGTGCTCGGACTTCAGCGGGGCCAACTTTTGAGCGTTGGCATGATCCTGATTGGAATCATCCTCGTTGCCGTGTGTTCGAGCCGTTCAGATCTTCCAGTTGGTGGTATTGGGCCATCGTCCCGAAGATCAGGATGATGATCCCGCCCACTCGGCCGTCAAACCTTCTAGTACATGTTTGAGATTGAGCCCCGACTGCATTTGTTGCTCGGCATCGGCAATGCGATCGATGATGCCGCAGTGTCGGACCATCACATTCACGTCTGTGGCGCGACGAAGCGCAAGCCGTTCATGGCGACCGATGATTCGAAGCATTGTTTCACATGCCTCAAGATTGGCAGCACTCTTGCTGGACTTTGGGTTTTCTGAAACGACGGCTTTGGCATACGCATCGATCCGTTCAAAGAAGCCAGTAGCAATGCCCTCGGACCACTGTCCTTGATCAAGATTCTGCAAGAGCGGATTGAGTGATCGAATCCACTCCAAGGCGTTTCGATCATGCGCCATAAATGCCATTCCAGGTGACCCCTCGGCAAAGTCGAGGATGAGTTCCAAATCATCCCCCTCTGCCTCAAATGCCGTTTCGCGCATCCACGATTGCATTTCGCTTGGTTCGAGTGGGGCCATCGGAAGATGTTGGCAACGACTCCAGATTGTCGGAAGAAGTCGCTCAGGTCGGTTGGTGACAAGGAAGATGTACGTTTCCGATGGAGGTTCTTCAAGCGTCTTGAGAAGTGCATTCTGTCCCGAGGCGTCGAGAAGTTCTGCTTCATTGATGATGAAAACTTTTCGGTCCGAGAGTGCTGGCGTTCTATAGGCAGCAGCTTCGTGAATACGTCCATCCGATGTGCGACCACCGAGCATCGTTTCACGAAGAAGATCCAACGGAATATTCATCTGCTTTCGTTCGCGAAGGCTCGGATTGCTGCTCAAAGCAGCAAGTTTCCGATGGATGACATGAAGGTCGGGATGACTTTCAGAGGCCAAAAGTCGCCCACAGTTTGAATCAGGTCGTAGACCAGTTCCAAGTGGTTTCGCAGCACGACCCTCGATCAAAATCGCCCCAGTTTCCTTTGCAAGAAGGAACTTTCCAATCCCAGTGGGTCCCGAGAAAATCCAAGCGTGGTGCATGCGACCAGCATCAATCGCAGCGGTCAGCGTCTGAATAGCTCTGTGATGTCCAAACACCGGTGGCATCGTGGCAGTATCGCACGAATTGACCTGCGTTTTGGCAGGATTGTGCGAACAGAGAAATTCTCTAGGGAGCATGCCACCATTCAAGCCAGCCTCCAATTCGCGCAAACATCCCTCGCACCACGGGATTGATTTCGTATGTGGCAGCTGCGTGGATCGTTGGGGCGATTATGGGTGTCTGGTTCAATCTGCCATGGTGGCTGTGGTACACGATTCTGCTCCTTGGTACCCCCTGGTGGGCACTATCCATTTGCCATGGTGGACCCGCCATGCAGCGATGTTTGTTCATTGTGGTTGTGCTACTTTCGAGTGGAAGATCGGCAGCCGCCAGTCAAGTTCAGCCACCAGAACACATTCTTCAATTTCTCGGGTCACAGAGATCTGGTCCGGTGGAAGTTCGCATCAGCGTTTCTGCTGAAGCAGGATATGCCTTGTTGTGTCATGTCGAATCTGTCAGACACGCAGGATTGTGGACACCCAGCACAGGATCAGCACTCCTTGTGGGATCGCCCCAATGGGTTGAGCCAGGCCAAGTTGTTCAGTGTCTGGCACGAATCCGAGTTGACAAGCGATTCGGACGACATCGCGCCAGGCTGTTCATTGTGGACCCACTTCATATTTCACTCATAGAACCAGCATCCGATTTCGTTCAAGTCAGCGAAGCTGTGAAAAAGTCAGCTCGACGTGTATTGGTATCTGAACCAGTTTCTTCAATCGAGACGCAGTCACTCTCTTTGGCGATTGTCCTCGGAGATAGAAATGCACAATGGGATCACATTGCAGATCCATTTCGAAATACCGGCACAGCACATCTCCTTGCGGTGAGTGGTCTTCATCTGTCGGTCATATGTGGAGTGGTGATCATGCTGGCACGTGTGATGGGGGCGTCACCTCAAGGGGCATCTGTACTGACTGTTGTTGGAGTCCTCTTGATGGTTGTTTTGGTGACAGTTCGCACACCCATACTTCGATCAGCGGTAATGGTGATTGGTGGGTCGATCATGCTGGGATCTCGATGGAGAATATCGGCAGCAACAACGTTTTCAATAGCAGTTGTAGTGATTCTGTACACGGAACCACTGGCGATCATCCGGCCTGGGTTTCAATTAAGTTTCGTTGTTGTCGCAGCCTTGATTTGGATACTTCCACAATGGGCAAAGCGAACAGATTCTCATGAGGACCACCTCGCACTTTGGAAGACTGCGATCCGAGCGGCGACCGTGTCTTGGTGTGTTGCGACTCCGTTGTCCATCATGCATTTTGGTGTGTATAGCCTGATTGGAATTCCAGCAACACTGCTGTTGACTCCTGTCATGGTTGTGATCTTACTTCTCGGATATGTGCGACTCGTATGTAGTTTTATTGATCCACTATTTCAGATATGTGGACACCTACTGGAGTTCGTCAGCAACATTTTGTGGGTCATGGTCAATGAGATCGCCGAACTTCCAGGATCGGGAATTCACATTGATGGGTTGCCTTGGATCACTGTGTTGGCGGTTGAAGCAGTTTCTGTGGTGTTCTTCATGACGCAGTCCAAGCGCACTTGGATTTGGTCTGGCACGATCATGATTCTGTGGTGGACCATTGTTCTGTTGATTTCAATACACTGATCTTCATGATTAAAATCCTCCTATTGATGGTTCTGGGTTCACAAGATCCGACAGCTCCGACAACAGCGTGCGAGATTCCATCCGTTAAGACAGTTCCTGTTCTTCGGGGCCGCACGTATCGCGAACCAATTCAAGTCCTCACCATTCCCGGTGACAAAGATTCGATTCTCGTTGTTGAACGGTCGGGCCGCATTCTTCGAGCACCACTGAATCATGGAACGGACGAACTGCTACTCGACCTCCGGGGAGTTGTATCTACCCGAAACAGCGAGGAAGGTCTTCTATCTGTGGCGTTGCACCCAAGGTGGAAGGAAACCGGTGTGTGTTATGTGTACAAATCTCTAAGCAAACCTCGACGAACAGTTCTCTCGAGGTTTACACGACCAAAAGAATCAACAGTCATCGATCCAGAGTCGGAAGAAGTTCTATTGACAATTAATCAACCATATGGCAATCACAATGGCGGCACGGTTCTCTTTGGACCCGATCACATGCTGTATTTGTCAGTTGGAGATGGGGGTAGTGCAAACGATCCCCATGGCAATGGCCAAGACAAGAGCAATCTTCTTGGGACGATTGTGAGGTTGGATGTCTCTGGCGCTACCAAAGACACTCCATATCTGATTCCGAAGGACAACCCATTCTTGGATCAGAAGGACGTTCGACCAGAGATATGGGCCTTTGGTCTTCGGAATGTATGGCGAATGTCGTTTGATCCAAAGACCGGCGAGTTATGGGCTGGTGATGTTGGTCAAAACGCATGGGAGGAAATCGACATCATTCGTCGTGGTGGAAACTATGGATGGAATCTTCGAGAGGGTCGCCATTTGTTTCAATCATTAGAAGACGAGCCAAAGGATCTCGTTGATCCGGTGATCGAATACGGGCGCGGAGAAGGAGGATCGGTTACCGGAGGATCGGTGTACCGGGGCTCAGAGTATCCATCACTTGATGGCGTGTACATCTACGGCGACTACATGAGTGGACGATTGTGGGGTGCGTGTCGAGATTCAACAGGAGCCTTCCATACGAAGGAAATCACAGGCTCCAAGCGACTCTTTCCAAGTTCATTTGGAACTGGTCCGAATGGAGAGATACTTGCGTGTGTCTTCTCAGGGCCATATCAACGGTCCGGCCAAATCGTCAAGGTGCAACCGACCGAGTAGTCAGGTTCCTTGACCGCCAAGTCAGTTTGTTTTCTTGGATAGAACCTCATCAAGAACGGGTCCCAAAAGATAGATGTCTTCAACATTCATTCGGGGGATCAACCTATTTTGAACAAGAATAGATGGAATGCCCCGGAACTTCAGTCGGTTGAATTCGGCAATATCCTGCGCAATTAATTGATCCACACCAGCAGAGTTCATGGCCGATTGAAATCGACCGGCATCGATTCCAAAACTTGCAGCCTGATCGACGATGGTTTGCTCGTCCATTTCTCCAAGTGATGGGCCATTATCGATCAACCACCAAGCCATATCAAAGGCTGATTGATTGCCACCAATAAGACCAGCTGCTTTAAGGGCCCGTGCAGCCATACAAGATCCAGCTCTATCTTTGATGCGTTCTGGAAGACCTGGATTACAGTCGTGATTCAATGGTGTGACGCGAAGTTGAAGATTGGTTAATCCATTCTCAGACTCCCACTCGCGAATTTTATGCAAAAACGTCGCGGTGTTTGGGCTAATGAAGTCAATGAATGCGGTGATATGTGGAGCATCAGTCGACACGTTCGGCCGAAGGAATTCACGGTTGGATGGTCGAATTTGCTTGCGCCGACCGTCCCGCCAGTCAGCAACGAACTTTTCAATACCAACTGGTGGAGTAACGCGATCTGCCGTAGCACGGCCACTGGCGATTGCCTCGGCAATTCGATCCACCGTAGGTGTCAATGAAGTCTGAAGAAGTTGCCATTTTACTTCAACTCCATTGACGAAGATCATTGGCGTAAAGAAGAGACCAAGTTCAACACCATCATTAACATCAGACTTAACCCGTTCCAACGTCTCATCACTTGTCATGATCTCTTGGAAGATCATGGGATCGAATCCAAGTTCTTCGACGATAGGGGGAAGTTGACCATTTGGAAACTGTCCACGGTTCTCAAAGAGCCAACGGTGCATTTCCCAAAAAGCTTCTTCTCCACCGAGAATTCCAGCTGCCTCAGCGGATCGTGCTGCCCAACAAGCGTTGTGGTGCAAAGTCTTCTTCATATGTTTGTTGCAGTCAGTGCACATTGGAAAGTGCTTGATTGACAACGAAACATCGCCCCGCCGATCAAGGACTCGTTGAATTTCTTTCTCGAAAGATCGACAATCTGGACATTGATAGTCACTGATCATCACGACATGGACTGGCGCATCAGCATCACCTGTCAGCCAACGAGATGCCAAGAGATCCCGCTTGGATGTTGTATCAGAATCATCGTTCGTAACATCGTCAATAGGTTCACCCGGTGAAGTATCAGGGGTTGTTTCCTGTTGTGGTTCATCTACTGGTGCCGTGGTTTTGGTAGCAGTGTTGGATTGATCTAATACCTTCTGAACAAGAAGGTCTTCTTCTTCAGCGGCACGAATTGCCTTGTTTGATGATTGAACGATCTGCGCGCCAGCCAACACTAGCGTGGCAAGAAGAAAGGCGGCAACCCCACCAACCACAGCGTTCGATGGAGCGCTTTGCCGCCGAGCGTTCTCGACGACAATCCAAAACGCGAAGTTACCAAGATGAACAACGAGGCAATAAGGACAGATTTGGCCCTTGGCAACCATTATCAGAACAAATCCAAGACTCCCCACCGCTCCCAACCGAATCAACCAGACGATCGACATTTGCAGTCCACGGCGAGCGAGAAGCCATGCAACTGTGAGTCCAAGAAACCAAGAGAGGCCGAGATAGGACACTGGCCAACCGATTCCTGGAATCCGCCCAAAGGGACCGCTGGTCAAGGCGCCACACGCACTTTTTGGTCCACACCCCGGAAGTGAGTCACCAATGAATCCAAGCTGCTTTAGGGACAAGAGGCCCGAAAACACCACAGCCACAAGAATGAACAACAATCCAAGTAACCACAAGAACATAGGAGTAAGAGTTGGTGTCGCATCAGACTGCACAACACCCCCTTGGTTTCTACTTTTTGACATCTAACATGACTCCTCTCCACACAACGGAATGTTCCCGAACGCCATCAAACATCCACTATTGCATCAAATATGGTGTTACATACAAGCAGGGGCATCAATCCCAAGGAGGCCCAGGCCATCCTCCAGCACGCGGCCAGCAAGGTCCGCCAACCGCAATCGAGATTCCCTCAACTCTGGGGTTGGAGCTTTCAACACAGGACACGTTTGATAGAACCCATTGAAGTCCTCGGCAACCTCTCTGAGATAAGCCGCGATTCGGTGGGGTTCCAATGATTCAGCAGCGGCGTGTACGACGTCATTCCATCGCAGCATTGTCAAAGACAAGCCACGCTCCGCAGGTTGCTCTATCAAGAATGCGGCGTCTGGATTGAAAGACTCGGCCCGACGAACAACAGATCGAATCCGAGCATGGGCGTATTGAAGATACGGCCCGGTATCACCTTCAAACGCGACCATTCTGTCGAGATCAAACACATAATCTCTGACAAGATCATTTGCAAGATCAGCGTATTTGACAGCACCAATTCCAACAGCCTGACCAATAGCATCAAGCTCAACCTGAGACAGACCATGTGTAGGTGCGTTTGGATCTTCTGCACGAGAATGTACTTCAGCGCGGCCGCGGCTTATGGCCTCTTTGAGAAGGCTTGCGAGTGTGGCGTTCTCTCCACTTCGTGTTTTGAGAGGTCTGCGATCCGGTCCAAGCACGGATCCAAATCCAGTGTGTGAGAGAACAACATGCTTACCGCTTGGATTTTTACACCAGCCAGCCAATGTGGCTGCGTCGAATACATCTTTGAAGTGGTCCCGCTGTCTAGAGTCAACTACATAGATACAACGGCCCGCGCCAGTTTCTTCAGTTCGAACACGTACGGCAGCCAAATCTGTTGTGGCGTAGAGAAATCCCCCATCAGATTTCTGAATCAAGAGCGGCCGCTCGCGGTCATCAAAGTCAACCACAACGGCTCCATCGTCTTTTCGGCACAGACCCTGTGATTCAAACCAATCAAGAACACCTCGAAGACGATCTCGATAGAAAGACTCTCCTCGGTTATTTGACTTTGTCATTTGGACACCGAGAAGATTTAGTGCTTCGCTCATGGCATCGGTTGTCACGCTGATGAGCGAGTTCCAGTCCCGAACAAGATCTTCATCTCCCTGCTGCAAAGCTACCAATGTCTGCCCGGCTTCAGATCGTATATCTGCAGCTCCCGTGTTCTGATCTTCCAACTCGGCAATCCGGTGTGGGCCCGATTGTTTCGATATCGCTGCAGTGAGACCTTTTTGGTCGGCCTTGGCGAGTGCTTGTGCATCGCGGTATGCGGCGTCAAGATCACCAAGGGTCAAGGTGGTGAGATCTACACCACGTGTACGTAGAAGATGCAGAACCAATGCGACCGGAAGTCCCCAATCTCCAAGATGATTTTCTCTATGCACGTCATCGCCGAGTCGCGTCAGAATTCGGGCGAACGCATCGCCGATAATTGTTGATCGAAGATGACCGACATGCATCTGCTTAGCAACATTGACGCCACACATATCGATGACAACAATTTCTGGGTGTTCATTGGGCTTCACTCCAAGTGCCGGTGTGTCCATAGATTCCAGCGCGGTGGCAATGGTCGATGTCTTGAGCGTGATATTGATGAATCCTGGGCCGGCGACCTCTAGTTGCTCCGCAATGTCGGCGACATCAACCACTTCAATCAATTCAGCTGCGAGCTCCCGCGGCTTTCGACCAGTTTGTTTCGCGAGTCCCATCGAAGCATTGCACTGGTAGTCGCCAAATTCCGGCTTCGTAGAAACCCGAATAACAGGATCACTCCCCGCGAAATCCGGCCCAAGGACGGCCACAATGGCGGATCCAAAGGCGTCTGCCAGATGTTGGTATGGGGTGGTTGGCATTGGGAACGGGAGTATAGCTCCCGATTTGTGAGTCTTGATGCGGCTTCAACTATCATGTGCGTCTCTGAAAGACATCCCATGCCAAGCCCCACCACCGAACCGACAACCGTATTGGAGAAGATCGATCGATGCAGCCACTTAGCTCATCGGCCACGAGTCTTACTTGGAAAAATGGGACTCGATGGCCATGACCGTGGCGTCAAGTTGATCGCAAGAGCGCTTCGTGACAGCGGCGTACATGTCATCTATTCGGGCTTGTGGCAGACTCCAAGAAGCCTTGCAATCGCTGCCCGTGATGAGGATGTGGATTGCATTGCGGCGTCGATGATGAGTAACTCACACAATGTGCTTGTTCCTAATCTGATCGACTCATGTCGCGAGATCGGTTGTGATGATATTCGGATTAATGTTGGCGGAATCATTCCACAAGAAGATGTGCAGGGAATGCTGGATGCTGGTGTTCACAAGGTTTTTCATACAGGCACCAGCATGCTCGATATTGTCGAGTCCGTTGCAGATTCCGTGTGTCCATATGAAGCACCGTCCGATGACTCGGTACCTCAATCCAAGTTGTCCCGAGCGATTAGCCTGTGTTGGGAGGGGCGATCGTTTGACCATCCGACGGCGAGACCATCGCGGGTCATCGGTCTTACAGGATCGCCAGGTGCCGGCAAGAGCACTTTAGTGGCATCCATGGCGTCGGAACTTCATGACCGTGGGGATAAACTTGCTGTGATCGCATTTGATCCAATGAGCCCAATTACCAGTGGCGCACTTTTGGGTGATCGTCTTCGGGTCGACTTCAACAAGGTGGATGAGTCGGTGTTTTATCGATCACTTGCAGTGATCGGAGAGGACTACCAACACCTTTCATCCATCATTGGTTTGTTGGGTGGGGCTGGATATAACAACGTCCTCATTGAAACTGTCGGGTCAGGTCAAAGTGATGTGGCAATTCGTGATCATGTAGATTTGACAGCTGTCGTAGTTGTTCCCGGAATGGGCGATGCGGTGCAGATGGACAAGGCGGGAATCCTTGAGATTGCGGATGTGTTCATCGTCAACAAGGCTGATTTTGAGGGTGAGGCCCGCCTGGTTCGGGAACTCCTTGATATTTCGACGGGCCGCCCCATCTTTGAGACGGTTGCAACGAGGGGCCAAGGGGTTGAAGAATTGGTAGAGCACATCTTTCCAGCGGCAGATTGACTTGGGGTTGTACACTCCATGACAATGTCTGATTCCGAGGCGACCGCTTCGCCCGGCGCCCACGAACACCACCAGCCGGTTACTGAACTGGCGCGAGATCTTCGACTCTTCGATGTGACGATGGTCGGCGTTGGAGCGATGATCGGTGCTGGAATATTTGCGCTTACGGGAATAGCAGCAGGTAAGGCTGGCCCCGGTCTCATCTTGGCATTCTGCCTCAACGGTGTGCTGACGTTGTGTACGGCCATGGTTTATGCCGAGGTAGGAAGTGCTGTTCCAGCTGCTGGCGGCGGCTACCTTTGGGCACGATTTGGTTTACCAGGTCCAGCGGCATTCTTGACAGGATGGATGGATTGGCTCGCCCATGCGGTTGCGGGCTCGTTGTACGCAGTCATCTTTGGTGCCTATGTCGTGTGGGGCGCGCAGACCATTCTTGGTTGGGGTGAACCACCAAGCGGCACTGGTCACGACGCAGCCATGGGAACGCTCTTTGGAGTACCAGCGTGGCCAATAGCAAAAGGGTTGACGCTGGCGATATGCCTGCTGTTCCTGTGGATCAACCATCGTGGATCTAGCGAGACGGGTAAGGCGGGAAACATCATTACGGTGGCGAAGATCATCGTCATCACCATTTTCATTGCTGCGGGTTTCGTTGCCATGGCTCGAGGTGGCGCGGAACAGATAGGTGATAAATTTACACCGTTTCTTCCAGAGGGATTCAGTGGTGTGTTGATTGCGATGGGCTTGACGTTCATCGCGTTTGAGGGCTATGAGATCATTGTTCAGGCCGGCGAGGAAGTCGTTGAGCCGAGGCGTAATATTCCAAAGGCCGTATTTCTTTCACTTCTAATCGTCATACCGATCTACATATTGGTCGCCATTGTGTGTCTTGGTGCGATGTCGATACCACTCGATGTCATCGAGGCGACAGGATGGCGGTCCGGAGACACATGGCGATACTTGGCTGGCCTTGGTGAAACTGGCGTTGCAGTCGCAGCCAATGCATTTCTCCCCTTTGGTATTGGCGCCATCCTTCTGGTTATTGGAGCAGTGCTCTCAACGATGAGCGCTCTCAATGCGACCACATTTTCATCAACCCGCGTGTCGTTTGCCATGGGACGAGATCGATATCTCCCCGCCGCCCTGTCACACGTGTCCCCAACCACAAGAACTCCATCAATTGCATTGGCGGCAAGCGGTGTTCTCATTATTGGTGTTGCCTTGTTGTTACCAGCTGAAAAAGTAGCTGCGGCAACATGTGCAATGTTCCTGCTTGTGTTCGCACTAGTCAACATCGCATCTATCGTCATTAGGCGCAAGTATGGTGACAAACTTCGATACGGATACATGGTTCCAGGTGGTCCCGTGGTGCCAATTGTGGCTGCTCTCGGGCAAGTAGGTCTGGCAGTCTGGCTGCTTGCATCCCAACCACTTACATTGTGGTTGACCGTTGGCTGGGTAGTCATTGGGTTAGTGATCTACTACACATGGTCAAGATCACAAGAACACGCATTCAGGGCGTCGCCCGTGATCTATGAACAGACGGCTCAGGTAATTGAATCGGAACACGAAGTATTGGTGCCCGTGGCGAATCCGGCGACAGCTGGATCGCTTGTCGACTTGGCTGCTCGACTGACGGACCCCAAGAACACGGCCGTCACAGTTCTCAATGTGGTGAAGGTTCCAGAGCAACTCCCATACGGATCAACAGAACCATTTGTAGAGGCAGGAAGACGGGTGGTCGAACGTGCTATGGCTGCCGCGGAAGCAAGTGGAAGAGAAGTAGCCGGATTGGTTCGAGTGAGTCGCCACCCCGGACAATCAATCGTCGAAACTGTTCACGAGAGAAGCATCGGCACGCTTGTTATGGGATGGACTGGACCAAAGCGTGGGCCGCGCCGAATGCGATCCATCGTTATTGGCGAGCAGATTGACACGGTGATCAAGAAGGCGGATTGCGATACGGTCGTCGTTCGTGGGTCGGTACCACTGTCTCCGCGGCGGATCATTGTTCCCGTTGCCCATCCCAAACAAGGCCACTTTGCTGTATCGCTTGCAGCCAGGCTTGCTGGTCCACAAACGATCATCGAAGCCATTCGAATTGTTCCAGACACAACAGATGTGGAAGAGGCGGAGCGTCGTCTTAAAATAGACCTCTTTGGCGAAGACGGGTCCCCAGACATTGCGGGAGTCGAGTGGCCTATTGAACTTCAGATCATCGTGTCTGGAGATGTCACCAATGCGCTTGTGGAGGCTGCTGAGCGGTCAGATCTATTGATACTTGGAGCGACCCGTGGTGGGTGGCGAGGAAGTATGTTCAGCCCAATCCACTATGGTCTCGCTGCTCGATGGCAAGGACCGTTATTGCTGGTTCGTATGCACTCTGGCGCTGCGAGGTTCGCAGCGCAACGGACAATTGATTTTCTGTTGTCCAAGGAACCAGAACAATGAGCATTCGTGATCTTCGAAAAATGGGACTTCTGAAGCCAGAGTCTGGGTGGGCAGATCGTCTTCCCCGCTCAAGTGTCCGCGGCCTTTTGGCTTTGGTGTGGTTCCTCTTGGCGATCGGAGGTTGCGTGTTGATGGTTTACGGTGATGGTCACTATTGGACATGGATTGGCCTAGGTGGATTCGCCGTAGCACTCATTGGATTTATTCGGCAGAACATTACATCAGTCGATGCTGGTGGATTGGACTGATCTCACAATCGTCAGTCAACCGGATCCCGCTTGGCAATGGTGAAGTCCATCAAGTGCAGAAGTTCCTCACTGGACATAGTGGCTACTGATCGGAATTGATCAATTGTGCCCTGTGCTTCGTTCATTGCGATCTGCCCCAACATATCTGTCTTGTGTAGAAGAATGTCTTCGAGGTCGGCGGATGTGTTTCTGGCGTGTCCCGACGGGTACATCACCAACCCACTCTCTAACACTGTTCCATCTTGCAAGATCATTGTGATCGATGTTGGGATACCGTCTGGATAGCGACGGTCATATTCCTCACCACCATGTTCGAATGTGATGAGATCCATCAATCGGCGTGTTGTCTTATTGTGAATCGCCTCGATGCCATAGTCTTCTGGAAGGAGCATAAGCAACTTCCACCAAGCATCATTGCCATCTGAAAGATCTCCCGAGCCGTGGTGTTCAGCAAGGTCAACAGCCTTTCGAAGCATTGTGGAGACGATGTAGACCATCGAGTGATCCGCACTCTGCCGTGTTCGAGGGTCACGTTTGGCTGGATCACCAATAATTCCGAACGCCGGTTCATATGCGACAATTCGAATTTCACCGATTGATTCTGGATGTTCAAGGATCACCGGGTTCGCAGAAATCAGATCAATCAACCCTTGAAGTGCACCAGCGCTTTGATGCTCATACAAACCAAGTTTGAAGTGCATGCCCATTACTGCGAAATCGTCACCACTGTGTGAGAGTGTGAGATCGAACGGAGAGTCTCCGTCGGTGGGCTCGAATTGCCGCCAAATCGCCTCTGGATTTCGGAAGATGTCTTTGGGTCCGATGAAGCCTCTCATAGAACGCTTCATCGAAAGAATCGCAACCTCAGTGCTAATGGCCGCCGAGGCACCCTTTGAGTCCGACAATTGTTTGCCAGCCCGGATCGCCCTCCATGGGGTGTAGTGGGCAACCACCATGCCTATCGCTGACTCAATCTGCTCTGGTGTCGCACCGAGCATGGCCCCATAGACGGCAGCTGACGCAATCGCGCCATGGACGACATGGTCAATCTTGTAGGTCTTGAGGCTGAATACTTCGGCCAATCGGCCCCTTATTTCATCAAGGCAGATCATCCCTCGGACCGCGGCTGCGCCATCCAGACCTCTGGCTTGCGCTGCGGCAATCGGAACCGCATAGAAGTCGTTGTGACCAAACTCCCCAGCTGTATTACCGAGTGTTGGATTGAAACCAAAGTTGGTTCCATTGCTATCCCACTCACGAACCGCAGAAGCATTGGCGGCGATTGCCTTCTCGGTTGCGAGTCGGGTGCCGCATCCGAACATCGTCGCACCAGCGTCATCGAGATAACACAAAGCCTCATCTCGAAGAACACGTGGTGCGTTTGTCTGCATCGCAATCGCCGAGAGGCCACACAAGACACTGTCGACAAAAAACTGAATGGTCCGTGCTTCGACGGCCGATCCTGGATTTCCCAAATTACCAGAGATGAAGTCACAGGCGAATTGCCCGACTCCAAGAGCTTGGTTGGTGTCTCGGCCCAGGGTTGTTGTCGTGTCGGTCGCTGTGGCGGTCATGACGCAATACTGCTTTCTGTAGTGGATTCTAAAATCACAAAGAGGTATCCGAGTGTTTTTCAAACAAGTCGACTTCGCCAGAAGACCCAAGAACGACACTGGTTCGCTCATGAATTGTTGAGGCCTTTAGATCGAGAATGCGAGTTCCATGATCTGTGACCGCTCGACCACCAGCCTGCTCAATCAACATGGCCATCGGGAGCGCCTCATACAACATGCGGAGTTTGCCCTCGGGTCGATCACTGGTCGCTGGATACAGGAAGACCCCACCCTTCAAGAGTGTTCTGTGGACGTCCGCCACCATGGATCCGATGTAGCGAGAGGAGTAGTCGTTGTCGTGTGCCCACTGTAGATACGTTTGGACATGCTCTTGGAAACGAGCCGAGTACGCCTCGTTGATGGAGTAAATCTTTCCCTCTGTCGGAATCCGAATGTCCCGCTTCGTGAGTACATAGGACCCAATGGAGTGATCAAGTACAAACATGTCGACACCATTTCCAGTGGTCAACACGAATACTGTCGAGGAGCCATACAAGACATACCCCGCGGCGACCATGACGGCTTCTGGGGAGAGGAGCGCTTCGGTTCCACCTTTGCCACCATCTGGCAAACGAAGTACTCCGAAAATAGTCCCAACCCCAACCGAAACATCGATATTTGATGATCCATCAAGCGGGTCAAAAAAGACTGCGTATCGCCCACCATCACTTCGGGTTCGGAGAATCGTGGGTTCTTCATCTTCTTCGCTTACAAGCACGCCGATGTTGGCGCGGCTTCCAAGGCAAGACTTGATGATTTCATTCGCGATGACGTCGAGTTTTTGCTGTTGTTCGCCGTGGGTGTTGTTCGAGGCCAACTCGCCGATGACATCCTCAATCCTCGCTCGGCGTACCTTGTTTCCAATTGTCTTGGTTGCCAAGGAAATAGCAGAGAGGATCCACGAGAAGTCACCAGTCGCTCCTGGGTGCTCTCGTTCTCCAGCTAGAACATGACTCTGGAGCGACATCAGGTTGTCGTCAGTCCACGTTGTCGTCGGATCGCCCATCGGGGTATCTCCTTGTGCAGATGGAGAGGTGGCGACGGGGAGGTTGGGATTCGCTAGGATCCACGGTCCCCGCCGGATTCGGCCAGACCAGCCATGGTACCCGACACGGCAGCGTGATCATCAGTCCTCGTCTCATATCCAATGGAGCCCCCATCATGACTTCCAGTGTGATCTTGTCGGCCCGTCGAACACCAATTGGACGATTCTTAGGAGGATTCAGCCGTGTTCCTGCGCCCCAACTCGGTGCCTTTGCGGTTGAAGCGGCAGTCGATTCTGCTGGAGTGTCTGTCGACGACATCGACGAGTGCATCATGGGCTGTGTGTTACAGGCTGGCCTCGGCCAGAATCCAGCCAGACAGGCCGCGCTGCGAGGAGGACTCCCCTCATCAGTCAGTGCTCAGACGATCAACAAAGTGTGTGGATCGGGTTTGCAGGCGGTTATGACGGCGGATCAGTCGATACGAGCTGGTGACAACCACGTCGTTGTGGCTGGCGGACTTGAAAATATGACACGTGCCCCCCACTACGCAGAGGTTCGAAGTGGGATCAAATTTGGCCCTGGAACACTCAATGACCATATGGCACATGATGGCCTTGAGTGCGCCTTTGAGGGCTGGGGTATGGGCATGGCTGCCGAACACACTGCCGAGAAGCACAAGATTTCAAGAGAAGATATGGATGCACTCTCGGCAGAATCACACCAGAAGGCAGCCCACGCAGCTACCGAGGGATGGTTTGATGCAGAGTTGATTCCACTGACGGCCGAACAAGTCAAACAGAAGGCCGACATAGTGGCCGATGAAGGGGTCCGCTCAGGCACGACTGCAGAAAAACTTGGCAAGCTACGCCCATCCTTCAAGAAGGATGGCACCGTGACGGCGGGGAATGCATCGCAAATCAGTGACGGCGGCGCAGCGATGGTGGTGGCATCAGAAGAGTTCGCCGAGGAACACGGTCTGACACCAATGGCCCGAATTGTGGCCTGCAATACAGTAGGTGTTGAACCCAAGGATCTCTTTGAGGCTCCTGGACTCGGCGTGGAGCAGTTGCTGGTCAACTGCGGAATCAACTCTGATGATGTTGATCTCTATGAACTCAATGAGGCATTTGCAGCCCAAGCCTTGTGCAACACTCGATATTTGGACATCGATCCATCGAAGGTCAACATCTGTGGCGGGTCGATTGCTATTGGCCATCCAATCGGCGCTTCTGGGGCGAGGGTGCTTGTCACGCTTATCAATCAGATGCAACGACTCGGGGTTAAGCGTGGTGTGGCAAGCCTCTGTCTTGGGGGTGGAAACGCGGTGACGATGTTGCTTGAGCGGTAGTGCTCAAGAGATTGGGAAAAGGCCTCCATTGTGGTTTCGCAACCCCCCAATCGAAGACCTTTTGAATGATAAATAGGATATACAGGGATTAATTGGTCCGATGTTCCGAAGGGTTGGCTACCTAGCCACCTATAGGAGCACGATATGGCCTGTCGTACGAGTCCCCACCGATCTGATTCAGTGAGGCGGAGCATTATTGCCAAGTGGACCATCGCTCTGGCTGTGGTGTGGGCAGCGGGTGTGTTTCTCTTGGTATCCCTCATTTTCTGGCCCCAAATAGGAATTCATGCCCTTTGGGATGTTCTGATTCCGGCAGCCCCAGCCTTGGTCGTGTTTGCACCTGGTGTGTGGCGGAACATCTGTCCACTGGGAACGACATCACAATTGAGTCGACGTCTCATGCGGACGAGTGGTTTTCGAATGGGATCACAGGCTCAAGCATGGATGGCGCTCATCGGGATCGCTTTGCTTCTGGCGATCGTTCCACTTAGACACCCATGGTTCAATGTCAGTGGTGTCGCGACATGTGTTCTGCTCGTGGTCATCGGTGTCGTGGCTCTCTTGGTAGGCGTCCTGACAATCGGCAAGAGTGGATGGTGCGCTGGGCTTTGCCCAGTACACGCAGTTGAGCGACTGTATGGAAGTCGTCCCTGTGTAACGGTGACCAGTAGCCACTGCGGCGAGTGTGTCAAATGCACAACGCCCTGCCCCGATACTTCCCCTGGTATCAGGCACGGACAGGGCGCTCGATCGATACCCAGACAAATATCACACGCAGTTATTGTTGGTGGCTTTCCCGGGTTTGTGTGGGGTTGGTTTCAGGTGCCAGATGGTGGATCAGTGTTGTCGGCTTCACTCTGGTTGTGGCCATTTGGTGGCTTGGTGGTCACCCTTGTGCTGTGGCTACTTTTGCGTTCGGCAATTCCCAAACAAGACCAACGCCGACTTGATGCACTTTTCGCAGCCGCCGCTGTCTCTGCCTACTACTGGTTCAGAATCCCAACACTGATTGGGTACGGTGAGTTTGGCAGCGATGGCATGCTCGTTGACCTTCGTGACACCATCCCACTCTGGAGCGTCAATACCACAAAGGTGCTATTGACATGTCTCTTTGTCTGGTGGATGGTGGTTCGCAAAGCTGCGCCAAAGTCATGGATGTACCGCCCGCCACCGGCTCAAACCACGGCCAAAGCCCAATCTGTGTCCATCTCAATGGGCTAGCAGGCCGCGTTCTACTCACCAATATCCTCAGCCCACAAGTCTGGTTTCTCTCGGACAAGGCGGTCCATGAGCGCTACACACCGTGGATCATCAAGTACACATAGATCGATGCCGTTATCTCGCATCCACGTCTCGGCGCCCACAAAGCTCCTGTTTTCACCAATGACGACACGTGGAATCTTGAAGAGCATGGCAGTACCACTACACATGCAGCATGGACTTAATGTTGATGTCATTGTGAGCGACCGCCAGTCTCGGCGCCGGCCGGCATTGCGAATGCAATCTACTTCTGCGTGTGCTGTTGGATCACCAGTCTGCACTCTTTGGTTATGGCCCCGAGAGACGATTTCACCTGTTTTAGAGTGAGCGAGGACCGCGCCAATCGGAATACCCCCCTCGCTCCACGACTTCTCAGCTTGCTCGATTGCTGCCGTCAACCAAGCATCTTGGAACAATTCACTCATTGTCCGATTCAGCGGTAGCCGTTGAAGTTGCTTCTTCGGCAGGCTTGGCGAGAGAGGCGGTTACAGCCTCGTTTGTGATCCGCTTCAGCTGATTGTTGTTGAATCGCCACCAATTGGCACCGGTGACCTGCCACGGTGTCAACACATACTTCTGCATGTCCAGTGTGATCAACTGCCGGCCCCGTTCCGGTCGAGGTGTGTCAAGATCGATCTGGGCAGAACTATGGTGCATACGAACAGCACGAACAGCCACAGCAATCCCATTGTCCGTATCGACAATGGTGCAAGAGGGAAGCAAACTCGCCAGGCGAGTATTGGCTGCAGCCAACGAGGGGGCTAAATAAACCTCAACCGGTCCATTCGAGCGTGCTGTTGGTTCATGAGTCATCCACCAATCAACAGCAGAGGCAATTGCCTCGGGGACAGGAGCGTCTGCCGGAGACGCGGTCTGAATCGACGTTTCTTGTGGCCAACGGGCCTCTGGGGCGCACGCCACAAGGCAAAATAAGATCGGTAGGTACAACACAATTCGCATGGCGGGGCTCCTCAGACTCCAGTGTATCAAGGGGCTGAAGTACGACGAGTGAAACCCCCACAAGATGCCGCTACCTTGTGGGTATGACGTGGATGAATAGTGCCAAGAGAATCGTGGTTGGAATCAGTGGTGCGTCGGGTGCAGAGTATGCGGTGCGGGTCATCGAGCTCTTGTCTCAACGGGGAGTCGAGGTCCACGTGGCAGTTTCAGACCTAGGTCGCCGCCTTCTGGCCGAGGAGTGCGGGATGACCACCCTTGACGCTGACTCACTTGCAAGGGCCGGCGATTCGGCGATGGTTCACCTCTATTCAGGACGTGATATGGGGGCGATCATTGCCAGTGGATCATTCTCGCACGACGGCATGATCATCATTCCGTGCTCAAGTAACACACTTGGCGCACTCGCTTCAGGAATCACCATGTCGCTCGTTCAACGGGCAGCTGCCGTTACGTTGAAGGAAGGCCGTCCATTGATATTGGCCCACCGGGAATCTCCCCTGAGTCAGATCGATATCAGCAACATGGACCGAATGGCTCGTGCAGGAGCCACCATTGCGCCACTATCGCCTGGTTTTTATATGAACCCTACATCTGTAGATGATCTCATCGACTTTATGGCCGGGAGAATGCTAGATCTTCTCGGCGTCGAGCACGAACTTCCCGTCAGGTGGGACGGCTGATCAACTCGGCAACTCTTCGGAATTCAATACCGAACCAAGTGGCGGATCCCGAAGCAGGATTTGGTCGCCAGCAGTAATGCCATCTAAAATCTCTACATAGAGTTCACTTGATCTTCCAAGCGTGACTGGGACGGCGGAATATCGATTTCCCTTGGCGACATAGACCAATGTCACCCTACCGTTTCTGTGAACAGATTGAACCGGTACGTGCAGAGTGTTGATCACTGTGTCAACGAGAATTGTGGCCTTGCACCGCATTGACGGCTTGAGAGCCAGATTGGGCGTGTTGTCAATATGGACGAGAACAGAATAGTCCCGTCGATTTGGATCTCTCCAACCACCATCTTCAGCGAGAACACCGACTGATTGAACCGTTCCAGACAACACGACTTTCGGGAAAGCATCCATCTGAACAATTGCTGGTTGCTCTGAATGCACATGTCCACTCAGTGCTTCGTTGACCTTTACATCCGCCAACATCTGTTTTGTGTTCGGCAACACAACAAGAAGTCTGTTCCGTGACACCTTCGAACCAACTCGGAGGGCATCATCACGATCCCACCCACCAACCGTAGTTCCATAAACGACCATTCCATCCGCAGTCGCCACAACGGTGCAGCTTTCAAGCTGATCTTGATACCTCACAAGCCGCTCGATCTTAGATTCTAAGTTGCTCTTTGCTGCTTCAAGATTACTCTTCGCACTATTGACACTGGCTTTAGTTCTGGTCTCTACCCGAACAAGTTCTTCTTGTGCTTGTTTGAGATCCGACTCCATCCGCTGCTTGTCTTTGACGAAGGTGTATTTCTCATACACCTCCTGATCCAATCTCGCTTGGGAAAGACTCGCTTCGGCGCGAATCATTTGGATTTCGTCTTGCTCCAGATCGTTTTGGCTGATGAACTCTCTCTCTCGAAGTTCTAACGACTTCTGGTACTTGTCCGCGAGTCGTTTGTGATCCTTCTCGGCCGTTCGAAGCGACAAGGTGAGTTGATTGCGTTTGGCCACAACTTCACCTTCTTGCCACGCAAGCAAGCCAAGTTGGGCTTGATCCACAGCAACTTTGGATCGTGCAAGTTCTGATTCTCGGGACTTCTCAGAAATTGACAGTGATGCGGTTCGGGTTTCAACCTGGTTCCTGGCGCTGACGACCGCTTCTTCTGCAGACTCAATGCGATCCTTCGCATCCTTATCATCCATTCGAACAAGAACATCACCCACACTGACAACGGTTCCCTCATCGACAATCTCTGAGATCGTTGCTGTCCCATCAACCTCAGATCGAAGTTCAACTTGTTCACCGGCGATGAGCTCACCAGAAGCTGGAATGGTGACTTCAAAGTCACCAACCACCGCCTCAAACAGATCCACATCACTTTGGATTGACGAATCCGATCCCCCGCCACGTAGCAACGAAACGGCAATGATGACAACAACAACCCCCCCAGCGGCGAGAATGCCCACCGTGCTGATCCCCCTTTGATTGCGATAGAGAAGTCGTGTCATGACAGTGGTTCAGTGTACTTGGGTGTCGTTGGTTTGTACGGAGGATGAATCAGAAGTTGGGTCGTTGTAGGACAGTGAATGTGTTGTAGAGATCACCATTCCAGGCAGGGGCTCTAGGGTCGCATCACTATCAATTCTCATTTGGCCGGTAGCCAACAAGTACTGAAGTATCGACTCTTGGACGCTTTGAAACGCCCGGGCCCGCCCATTCTGTGCTTGCTGCAAACTCTGAATGGACGACAGTTGATCGAGGACCGTATAGCTATCAGGATCCGCGTTGATGGATTCGATGTTCATCCTCGCAATATCGACATTACGCTTCTGGATATCCAAAGAGAAGAGGTTCGCATCAATGTCTCGGACTGCAGATCGAACCTCAAGAGTGGCCTCATCCTTGAGTTTGCGGTATTCGCGGCGATCCCGTTCCAACACAACCTGAGCTTGTCGTACGGCGATTCGTTCGGCCTCACGATCCAAAGGGAGGCCAAGTGTGAGCGATGCCTCGGCATTCATGTCTTCCATTGAAGGGAGTACTGCGTCGTAGTAATAGGTGTCGTTGGAGCCAAACCGTACTTGACCACCCAGGTTGAGATCTGGCAGTAGGCCATTCAAGGCATTTCGGACACCACGTTGCCGGTCGACCAGTCGATCGCGATCGCTTTGAAGATCAAGACGCTGCGCCATCGCCACCTCAACCGCGGTGTCGAGGTTCGTAACGGGTGGATCTATAGCAAAGGTCTTCGTATCGATTCGAACCGGGTCGTCGACGGGCCAGTTGATCAGCAGTTTGAAGCGATCAACAGACAAACGATACGACTCCCAGAGTCCAGCAACGCGAGACCGTTCTTGCAGCGCACGGTTCTCGGCCTCAGCGGCGTCATAGAGACGAGCTCGACCCGCCTCATACAGTGCGCGTCGCCTTTCGGCGAGTCGATCGAGTAGTGCAGCTGCTTCCAGTGCGTTGTCGAGTTGTTGCCGTTGGACAAGAAGACCAAGCCATGACCGAACAATTCGAAACCAGAAACTACGGCGAAACTCTTCGAAGCCACGTGCGGCATATACCAATTCACGTTCTGCTTGAATGATCCCCTCTTGGGCGATCATTCCAGCGCCGCGGAGGAGTGGAATATGGCCCCCAAGAAAGAATTGGCCAACACGGGTGGTACTACTTCCAGTCTGATTTGCAGCCGTCCCATACACCTCATGTGCGAAGGTTGCTACATACGAAGCGGTGACCTCACCTCCCCATGGAAGTTGTTGTGAAGCACTGAATGTGTTGATAAGACCCTTCGAAGATTGAAGAAAGTCATTATCACCATCTTCGTGTTCATACTGCAAAGCGATTTCATCGGCGATCTGTGGCGTCCAATCGTGAAGTTCGAGAACGAGCCGAAGGCATGCAAGGAGGTAATCTTCTTCGGCGAATCGATACTCACGACCATGTTCAAAGGCCCACGACACAGCTTCATCAAATGAAAGTTCATTGCCAGCATCAGCTGCAACCTCGTAGCCTCGAAGCCTTGCGAGCACCTCCTGCGCCTCGATCGATGCAATAGACTCCCACTCCATCGATTCGGCCGGTGGATTGAATGTGGATGGATGCTTGTCATTCATCGCCTCTTCCGAGGCGGTCACTTCGGCCCATCGCTCCACTGGTCGAGGCGGCACCGGTGCGTTGATGCCCTCAGCCCCCTCCAGCAGCATCTCATTGACATGGCGGTCAATGGTGTGAAAGTCTGGCGAGCACCCGACCACACACATCATCACTGGTACAGCAAGCACAAATCTCATGGTGTTGATTGTACGTACCAGACCCTCCGCATTGAAGGCGCAGACCTGCCATACTGGGACCCATGGAGCAGTCAGAAACCAAGAAAACACCAGCAAAATCACTCTCAGGCCCATCTGGAGCAATGGGCGTGCATCGATCAGGCCGCCAAGACTTACTAGAGGCCGATGTGAGGCTCATGGGAGATTCACAACCACCCCACACAGCGGTGACGTCCACGCCAGAGCCCAGCTATCAGGTCGATGACCCCGACACAAGGCTGTATGTGGGCGATTCACGGGATGTGTTGGCCAACCTGCCCGATCGCGGTGCAGTGGACTTGATCTTTGCGGATCCACCATTCAACTGGGATGTCCCTTATGACGGATGGTCTGACGACATGTCACGCCGCCAGTATGAGCGATTCACCTTTGATTGGCTCGATGGCTGTATTGATGCACTGTCTCCGACAGGGAGCATCTGGGTAAACATCCCAGACGACACAGCTGCTGAAGTTGTGATGCATCTCAAGCGTCGTGGATTGGTCATGGTCAACTGGTGTGTTTGGCACTTCCGCTTTGGACAATGCCGAAACTCATCTTTCATCACGAGCAAGGTTCATGCGCTCTACTTCTGCAAAGATCCAGACAAACGAATTTGGAACCCCGACGCGGTGTTGGAGCAATCCGACCGAGCTAGTATTTATGGCGATCGTAGGACGATGGAAAAGGATTCCAACAAGGGCATGCGTGTTCCAATGGATGTCTGGTATGGGAAGTATTGGGGGAGGATTCAGGGCAACAATTCGGAACGACGGCACGGTCATCAAAACCAAATCCCCGAGGTATATCTGGAGCGTGTCATTCTTGCTTGTTCAAATGAGAATGATCTCATCCTCGACCCATTCGCGGGTAGTGGGACAACAGGAACAGTTGCGCGGGCTCATGGTCGCAGATCAATCGGTATTGAACAATCACCGGTTACAGCCACGAGCGCATGGGAACGAATTTCAAAAATTGGCATGGTTAGAAAGCACGCGTCGACCGGTCAGTCGTCGGCCATATTTAGTAAGAGATCGACCGGAAAGCGATCAGGAAACCGGTCGTAGTGGATTCGTTCAACACAACAAATGCCGATGAAATCGTGGCGATGTTTCAACACGCATCCAAGACACTCCTGGATACACCAGGGCGAATAGGGTGTCGGGTGAAGCTTCCCAACCAAGGTTCACTTCTGATTTCCGGCGATCTTCATGACCACCTGCCGAACTATCACCGAATTGTGACAGCCGCGGCACTTCATGAGCCAGGACACCACGTGGTTCTTCAGGAATTGATCCACGGACCAAGTCTTGTACATGGATGCGATATGAGTTGGCGTATGTTGGCTCGTGTGGCACGGCTCATCCAAGAGTTTCCTGGTCAAGTTCACCCACTGCTGGGTAACCACGAAAACTCGCAGTTGACCGGTGTTGGGGTGACCAAGGGCGGCGGAAACAGTGTGGAATTGTTTGAAGATGGCGTTGCGTTGACATTTGGGGAAGACTGGGAGCGGGTCGGCGGTGCTATCGATCGATTCCTTCGATCAATGCCACTGGCTGTTTCTACAGCCTCCGGTGTTCAATGCAGTCACTCGCTTCCAGATGCAGTTCTGATGAATCGGTTCGACGTCGGGATCCTGGACCGAGAGTTGTTGGACGACGATCGCCGCGGGGTGGATGGCTCCGCGTATCTCATGACATGGGGTCGGCGATTCTCAGACGAGCAAATCGAAGCGCTTGCTTCCAAATGGGGCGTCAAGTGCTTCATCATCGGACACCTTCAGGTGCCACAAGGTGTCTTGCGAGCCTCCGAAAAAGTGATGGCATTGGCGAGCGATACAGACACAGGCGCTGCCCTGATCATGAATCTTGGATCAACAGTTGACCCTGACGCATTGTTTGAATCGGTTCGGCCAATTCAAGTATTGCCGGCATGTGAACCACTCTTATGAGTGTCACTCTGGCACTGGAGTGTTCGCAGCGAACCGGCGGATTGGCTGTACAAGGGTCAGACGGTGTTATACGAACAGAAGCACTTGAATCAGCTTCTGGCGTGGACGATCAGTTGATGACAGCCATCGCAAGGTTGTTTAAGGAGGCGTCTGCAGTCCCCCAAGATCTCTCATTGGTAGGCGTATCCATCGGCCCAGGTGGCTTTACTGGACTCAGGGTGGCGATGGCGACCGCAAAGACACTGGCATTCGTGACCGGATGCCAACTTGCAGCAGTTCCAACGGCGCATGTTGTGGCTGCGAGTCTCCCCAGTCCACACAAAGCGGTTGGCGTGTTGTTGTCCGAGCGGCGAGGGACTGCTTGGTGTACCTGTATTTCCGCCTCTGGAGAGCCAATGGGAACTCCTGGATTGGTGGACACGCACTCGTTGGCCGAGCGGGTTGATGGCTGCGAGATTCTGGTCGGAGACCTGCATATTCAAGAGACGTTCAGGGATGGAATCCATACATCTGGACTGCCGGTTCGGGATCTCCCCGCCAATCCGGCAGCATGCCTGAAGTTGGCCCAAGCCTTCGCAGAACGTGGCCAAACGGTCGGAATCCATCAGTTGGAGCCCCTGTATCCACGTCCTCCAGAGGCCGTTCGTCTCTTTGACGCCCGATAAGACATCAGAACTTCCCAAGTGGAATCGGGAATCTTTCAGGTTCGTATCTCCTTGTCGCAACTTGCGCAAGACTATCCCTGCGTGATCGAGATGACGTGATCAACTCCGGATGTGGCATGAAATGTGCTGGGAACGTGCGAGTCGTAGTGAAACAGCCCTCAAAATGGCCCGATGGCTTTCATGGGCCGGAAACGAGACCCGGTATTCGGATGACTACGAAGACTCACACGGAGTTTGATCATGGAACCACTGGAATACACCACTGCTACCTCAACCAAGGCCACGGGCCTTGGCTCTTTCCTCATCGTGGGCCCTGCCAGTTGTGATCGTGACCGTTTGGTCGCCAACCTGGAAGCCCAAGGGTATTCGTGCTGTGTCAACGAATCTGTGGAGACCGCGTACGAGGTTCTTGATGGCGGATCGATCGACATCCTTGCTGTTGCATCAACAGCAAGTGGCGCCGAGAACATGCAGCTGATTCGTGATACTCAAGCCTCGCATCCCTGTATTCGGGCAATTGTCTATGGGGGTCGCCCGACGCCAGAGTCGGTGGTTGAGGCGATTCGCAGTGGGGCTTCCGATTGGATCAATTTGCCCGGGGACACAAAGCGGCTTCCCGAACGCGTCGCTCAGATCATAGATCGTGTTCAAGCTCACCGCTCGCGAGAGGAGCAGCTCGAGGAATTGACGGATACATGCCGACAATTGTCCGAAGCTCGTGATGAGATGTCGGGACAAGTCGACGTGCTATGCAGCGATCTGGCGTCCGCCTATCGAACGATGCGTGAGCAGATGAGTGATGTTGCGATGTCAAGTGAGTTCAAGGCGCTGGTTTCTCAGGAGCTGGATGTCGAAGACATGCTCCGAACATCGCTGGAGTACATCCTTCAAAAGATCGGACCGACAAACGCGGTTGTGTATCTCAAAGAAGGCGAAGATCAATATGGCGTTGGTGCGTATGTGAACTACCAATGGCAAGAATCAGACCTCATTCCCATGCTGAACGATCTCAGCGGCATTCTGTGCCGACCAATGTCCACAGAGCGCGAACTTGTGCGGTTTGACGACACCACAGAGTTCGCCGAGCAGGCCGGTGGGTCACTCGCCCAATTGGACGGCTCACAGGTCGTGTCATTCGCGTGCCACCGTGGCGATGAGTGCTTGGCTATCTTTGTGTTGTTCCGTGATGCCGCCACAGGGTTTGATGTCAAACACGCCACGTTGCTGGACGTACTTCGAACGATCATCTCCGAACAACTCTCCAAGATCATTCGCATCCACAAGCGATCGAAGCCCGAGTGGCCAGATGAACCAGCGGGAGATAATTGGGACATCGCTGCTTGATTGATCGGACCAAATGAGAGTTTTCAATCGCTCTATTGAGGCCGACCGCCCTGTCGCCTGTTCGGCTTCTCGGTAGCGTGTGGAATGGTCCCCACAAGACGAACCTGATCCTGCCCCCCGAGCATTTCAGAGAGTTGGCCGACCAGTTCATCATGTGGAACAACGCGGAAATTGCTCTTCAGTGTGACCATCTGATCGGGCAGATCCAGATGCAATACAACTTTGGCCGCGTGTCCCCCATTTGATATGCGGGCGCCACCAGCTTGTTTGATAACCCCCGCCGTCATTCGCAGCCGCTCCCTCGCGGCCTTGTCGGACTCACCATCAATCCATGGCATCCGCAACTCGATGCGATCAGTCAAGCACCGTGGTGCATCTTCTGGAGTAATCACCCGTTCCACAATGAACTGCCGACCACCACTTCGCTTGTTGATGTCCATGTGGCCCTCAACGACAACCACAGCATCAGTGATGATCAGGTTTCCATCTCGAGCAAAGTGATCCGAGAACATGACCGCATCAATTGAACTTGCTCGATCTTGTAGTGACAACATCGCCATTCGTTGGCCCGCATTGCGCCCCCGTTGAATTGTCACCACCCTGGTCGATGTGATCATGGCACCGATTCGCACTTGCCGACCAAGAGGCACATCGGCCATGTTTGAAATTGTGCTTGTACAGAACGAACGGAGCACAGCTTCATGTTCATCGAGTGGATGACCCGACACATGGAACCCAAGAAGCTCCCGTTCATACCCCAATGCCTCTCGTTCAATCCAAGGCGTTGTTTTTGGCAGCGTTGCGGAGATTTCCTCTTCTACCGATTCAGAATCACCACCCCCCCACAATTGGCTCTGACCAGACGCCGCATCTTTGGCGAGGGCGTGTCCGGCCCGGAGTGCCGACTCTGCTTCGATCACCATGGCCGCGCGAGACGGCATTCCATGGAGTGAATCTAGCGCGCCAGCTTTGATGAGCGCCTCCAGGGTTGCCCGATTCACACTGCCTGGTGCAGCGCGCTCGCAGAGATCCCAAATGGATCCATAGGGCCCATGTTTATCTCGCTCTGAAATGATTGACTCAACGGCGTTTTGCCCAACGCCCTTGATACCACCCAGTCCAAATCGAATCGCACCATTGAGACTTGTGTGATGTTCATCTTCGGTGTGAACAACAGTGAACCGTCGGCGGCTTTGGTTGATATCGGGTCCTTTGACCTCGATCCCCTCATGACTCCGATCATCGGTGTGATCAGAGAACCGAACGTGTCTGCAATCTTCAAGGTACGGCGCCCAGTCTTCTGTCTTTTTGGCGGCGCTCTCAAACGTCAAAACAGACGCCATGTACTGCACGGGGAACCAAGTCTTAAGCCATGCGGTCTGGTACGCAATGATTGCGTAGCCGGTTGAATGAGATTTGTTGAACCCATAGCCCGCAAACTTGAGGATGAGTTCAAAGAGCTCTTCGGCCTCCCCCTTTGAGAGCCCCTTCTCCCCGGCTCCTGTGATAAACCCTTCGCGGGCCGAGTCAATGACATCGACTTTCTTTTTACTGATCGCCTTGATGAGTGTGTAAGCCTGCCGAAGTGGAATGTCGCCCAGCCCATGGACGATCTGCATGATCTGTTCCTGATACACCATGACGCCATATGTTTCAGACGTAAACGAATCAACGATCGGGTGTACGCTTGGCACGGGGGTTCGGCCGTGCTTTCGGGCGTTGTACTCGGGGATGAGATCCATGGGGCCGGGTCGGTACAGGGCGTTCGCGGCGATGAGATCTTCAAGTCTGTCTGGTTGCATCTCTCTGAGGAGTTGCCGCATCCCAGCGGATTCAAACTGGAATACACCAGATGTATCACCCCGTTGGAAAACATCAAGAACCCGCTGATCATCCCATGGGATCCGATCGAGATCCAAAGGGTGTGGTCCATCGCCCGGTGCGCGCCCAACAGCCTTCCATATCTCATCTTCATCGAGTGTGACTTGGATCAGCTCGCGAGCCAATTCCAAAGTAGAGAGTGTTCGCAGCCCAAGAAAGTCCATCTTGAGAAGCCCAACACGCTCACAAGTTGGACCATCCCACTGGGTGACAGCCTCATCATTGCCACTGACTCGGCATAACGGCACAATCGTGTCGAGTGGCTGGGTTGCAACAACAACACCAGCCGCGTGAACACCAGCATGCCGCGCGTGTCCTTCCAGTGTTTTTGCCTCGTCGATAACCCTGCGAGCCAATGGGTTTTTTTCGTACTCGCTCTTGAAGTCCGGAGACGACTCCATGGCTGCATCGATCGTGATATTAAGTTCGGCGGGAACGAGGTTGGAGAGCCGTTGTCCCTCCGTCGCCTCCAGTCCCATGACACGTGATACATCCTTGATGGCGGCTTTCGCCTTGAGCCGGCCGAACGTGATGATCTGGGCGACATGTCCGTACTTCTCACGGACGTACTTGATTACCCTTCCGCGTCCGTTTTGGCAGATATCAATATCGATGTCGGGGTATTCCGACCTATCAGGATCTGTGAACCTTTCAAACAGCAGCCCATACTTCACGGGGCATGCATTGGATAGACCAAGCACATAGCCAACCATGGTTCCGACGCCACTTCCACGGGCGCTGGCGGGAATACCGCGTTGCCGCGCCCAGTTAACGAAATCCCAGCAGATGAGAAAGTACGCGCTGATTTGTTTTTCGGCGAGTATTTGAAGCTCACGCTCGCACCGGGTTCGGATTTCGTCGGTGATTCCATCGGCGCCATATCGCCAGACGAGTCCGGCTTCCGTGATGAGTCTCAGTACCCGATCACACTCCGCCTCCAATGCAGCTCGATCGACTTGTTCACCACCTTCCTCGTCAAAAGGAAGCAGTTCAATGTGCGAACACCATGCCGTGAACCATTCTGTCAGGTCTTCTTTGCCATCCCAACCGGGAACTGAATCTGGAGCTACAACTCGGACGACAGGCGCGTGGTTGGCATCGAAGTCAATCGAGGTTTCGCACCGCTCTGCGATTCGGTTTGTGTTCTCAATTGCTTCTGGAAGATCGTGGAAGACCCCAACCATCTCTTCCGGCGACTTGACATACAGATCGTTTGGATACGTGAGTCTCGATGGATCATCCTTTGTGCGGCCCATCGAAATACAACACAAAGTGTCATGTGATTGATGATCTTCTGCCGTCAAAAAGTGCGCATCGTTGTCACACACCAAAGGGAGATTCAACTCTTCCGCAAGGCGAATCAAATGGGGATTGATCGCTGTTTGGTCCTCAACCCCAACGCGTTGTAGTTCGACGAAGAACGACGGTTCGCCGTGTTCATCAGCTCCAAACACCCGCGCGTGCCACTTCGCGTCCTTGACGGCGGCTTCCCAGTGCTTCACATCACCAGTCTGCTCAAACCGAACCAAGTGGTAGGCCAGTGACGACCCAAGGTGTCCATTGATGGCAATGAGCCCAGTTGATTTGGCAGCAAGCGTTTCCTTATCCATTCGAGGCTTCCGATAGAAGCCATTGAGAAACGCATCACTGCTCAACCGAAGAAGATTGCCCCACCCTTCGTTTGTTCGAGCTAGCAAGACGAGGTGAAATCCACCATCTGGTCCCAATTTCGAAGGGCTCCGCATGGTGCGAGCTTCTGGAGCGACATACGCTTCGATACCGAGGATCGGTTTGATCCCCGCTTTGTGCGCAGCGCCATAAAATTCCGCAGCACCATACAAGTTGCCATGATCGGTCAGCGCAACTGCCGTCATGCCAAGTTCGGCGACTCGATTGACCAGCCGAGTGATCCGGTTATGGCCGTCGAGTAGCGAGTACTCGCTGTGCAGGTGAAGATGTACGAATCGCGTTGAGTCGGGTGTTTGTGCGGTCATAGGGGCTTGGGCGATGATACCGAAGCCAGCGCCTTGGCTATTGCGGCCAATTGGGTTGTGATCACTTGTGGATGAACTTGTGGCCCCACGGACTATCGCCGGACACGTACACCCTTCCGCCCCTCAGCATCATGTTTGGCCCAGTCAGGAGACCTCTTGCCAAAGAGCCGGTTCCACCCAGAGAGCACCAAGAACACAGCAACCGAAACGGCGGCAGCAATGAGGCCCAGCAGCAACAACGGCAAGGCGATAATGAGCAAAAAAACGATCATCGCAATGCGCGATGCGGATCCGGGCTGGGATTGAATGACCTGAAAGACACGTCCCGCTCCTGGGATTCCGGTGCCTGGTGGTTTACCCGGGCCGGTCATGGCGACATCGCTCCAGCAGTTTCTCGCTGGATGAGCTCCAACAACGCCGCTCGCAAGTCTGCAGTGGTCGTGCCGACGGTTCCCGAGCCGATTGGGTGGTGTCTCAGCTCAGGTTCGTCATCAGAGTCTTCACTCGTCTGAACCGTGAGGCCAAGGCCGGTCATTGGCAGAATGTGCCAACTTGAGTTGGTCAAGAAGCACTCATCGGCGGCACACACATCTTCAATGGTTGGCATTGTCTCACGAGACTGAATTCCAAGTCGAGCAGCAACCTCAAGTACCGCTTCTCGTGTGACGCCAGGCCTCACAGGTGGAATGACTTCGCCCCGAGCCTGCCCTCCACGTGCCGGTGGCGTGATGAGAACACCATCAGAGACCAAGAAGAGGTTGCTAACCGATCCAGAAGCGACACGAGCCTCTGGAGTGAGCCAAAGTGCTTCACCAGCTCCCAGTGAAGCTGCTGTCTGAAGCGCAGAAATACGGGGCCAATAGTCGATGGTTTTGTGACCAGTGGTCACCTGCCATGGGTTGAGCCGCCCCGGAGCCAAAATGGCGGCGACACCCTCTGTAAAGAAGGTGTCGGGATACGGTGTCGGTGGCTGTACGACGATGATGATCGTCGGGTCTTGGGGTCCAGTTCCGGTACTACGAAGCGCGTTGAGATCCCCACCCGTGACCGTTAGCCGGATTCGCGCGTCAGAAAGACCATTGTGTTTCACGGCATGCCGGACCGCCTCGGCGAGCGGCTCCGAGTGCAGACGGTCTGTCAGATGGAGCGTCTGAGCTGAGTTGATCAACCGTTCAATATGTCGATCGACACGAAAGACAGCATCATTACGAACAGCCATGGTCTCAAAGAGGCCAATGCCGTGCTGAATCCCCGCATCAAACACGGAGACACGAGCATCGCCATCAGGCACAAAATCGCCATTTATCCAGACATCCATATGGGCAGGTTAGCAGGCCACAGGTGACCTCAAGAGGCATGTATACGGCAATCAGGTCCCCCCACATGGCCGACTACCAGTGGTCCCATCACAGATCTGTGTTGATGCGGACCGCCCGAACCATCGGGGTCTCTCCCGACACAAAGATGACTTCAAGATCCAAAGAGCTCACGGGCATTGCGGACACCGTGACGACCCGCCAATCTTCGCCCGCTGCTGGTTGGCTGACCAGTACCGTGATGGATGCCAGATCGATCCCGTGCTCACACCAACCACCAACAGCGTCTGCAAACGTTTCGCGAAGAATTGGGAGTGCCCACGCGATTGGCATGGGCCCAGCATCGTGTTCGCATATTTGCTGCACGGCGACGTGCATACCTTCGGCAAGCCCCTGATTTTCATTGGTACGCATCCATCCCGACCACCACCCAATACACACCGCAACAACCAGGATGATCATGGGCATCAGGACGCGCCGCCCACGGGACTGTGGCTGGCGGTCAAGAGCCAACCTCATGGTGTTGGTGTTGCGGGTGACGGAGAGGGAACAGGTGCTGTTGCTGGGGGCGGCACATCAGAAAAGAGCACCCAACTTGTCATGCTTGCAAACGGTTTATCAGAGGCCATG
>JAAERN010000008.1 GCA_024230295.1 Planctomycetota bacterium | reverse complement strand
TGGAGCCGATCGGGCTTGAACCGACGACCTCCTGCATGCCATGCAGGCGCTCTCCCAACTGAGCTACGGCCCCTGAGTCTTTGATTGTGGACCGGGCATGATAACAGGCCCGGCAAAGCTTCTACATCGCTGCGTCGAGGGCCTCGGCATAAACCTGCTTGGCATTGATGCCAACCAGATTCTTCACCATCTGGCCACCGCTGAAGATCATGACCGTTGGGATCGACATCACGCCGAGTTTGGCGGCGACCTCGCGGTGCTCGTCGATGTTCATCTTGCCAATGCGAGCCTTGCCCTTGTAATCACCAGCCAACTCGTCGATCGTCGGGCCAAGCATCTTGCATGGCTGGCACCACTCGGCCCAGAAATCGACAAGCACGGGAACATCGCTCTGGAGCACGTCCTGCTCCCAAGTGGCATCGGTGTAATTCATGACGGCGTCGCTTGCCATTGGTCTCTCCTGAACATTCTGGGGATCTGGGGTGGGTGGATCTTGATTCGCCGGAGCGAGGGGACGCAGTGTAGCGTCCGCGGATTCTCGCTGGCCCTACTTTCTGCCTGCGTCCAAGGAGTATTCAGCAAGTGCCTCCACCATCGTCCGGTGGGGCCCGACATCATGGACCCGGAGCAATTGCACACCCCCTGCCACCATCGCCGCGGCCGCTGCAAGTGAGCCCTCAAGCCGATCCTGAGGCGGGGCGCCGCCCGCCAGAACTCCGATGAAAGACTTCCGGCTGGCACCGCCCAGAACCGGATAGCCCGAGTCGCAGAACTGCTCGCAGCCCGCGATGAGTTGCCAGTTCTGCAGCACGCTCTTGCCGAAGCCGAGACCGGGATCCAGGCAAATCGACTCACGAGAGATTCCAGCCTCCATTGCTGCCTCGGCCCTGGCCTCCAGCCAACCACGCACCGCGCCGATCACGTCGCCCTCATAGTCGGGCGGCTGTGTCCACTGCGTACTCCAGCGGTCTTCCTCCGGCGGCAGCAGCCGGTGCATGAGCACCACACCGCAACCTTCCTTCGCAGCCAGCGGCAGCATTTCATCGTCGTCCAAACCAGCCGAGACATCATTGATGATGCTCGCCCCTGCGGCGAGCGCCGCCCGCGCGACCTCCGCACTCGTCGTGTCGATGCTGACGAGGCAACCGGTTCGCTCACGCAGCGCCTCGATAACCGGGACGACCCGAGACACCTGCTCATCAGCGCTCACTCGCGCAGCCCCAGGTCGCGTGGACTCACCGCCGACATCGATTATGGCAGCACCATCCTCAAGCATGGCGGTAGCGTGCGTGGTGGCTGTATCCACGTGATCGAATCGACCACCATCGCTGAATGAGTCAGGTGTCACATTGAGGATGCCCATGAGCATGGGCGTGCTGAGATCAAGCGTCCGGCCCGGCGCAGCGCGCCACTCGGTCGCATGCATCACTCCACCGTCACGCTCTTGGCGAGGTTGCGAGGCTTATCGACATCGTGCCCACGCAACAGCGCGGCGTGATAGGCCAGCAGTTGCAGCGGCACGATCGTCAACAGTGGCTGTAGTGGCTCTGGCGCATCGGGAACGTAGAAGACCTCGTCAGCAAGCCCGCGAATTTCGTCGTCGCCTTCGGTCGCCACAGCGATGACATCAGCTCCGCGAGATTTGACCTCTTCGATGTTCGAAAGCACCTTGCGGTACTGGCTGTTACGCGTCGCGATAAACACCGCTGGCATACCTTCGTCAATGAGCGCGATCGGGCCATGCTTCATCTCGGCGGCGGGCATGCCCTCGGCGTGGATGTACGAGAGTTCCTTGAGTTTCAAAGCGCCTTCAAGCGCGACCGGATAGTTGTAGCCACGACCGAGGAACAGCCAATTGTCGCGATGGATGTATCGCTTGGCGATTTGCTCGGCCTCGTCGCTGAGTCCACAGACACGCTCAAGCTTGTCCGGAATCCCTTCGAGCTCTCCGAGCAGACGCACGGTCTGCGTATTGGAAAGGAACCGCCGTCGACCGAGAAACATCGCAAACATCGTCGCGGCCATGACCTGACCGAGGAACGCCTTGGTCGATGCCACGCCGACTTCAGGGCCAACCCGAAGATACACACCGGCATCCGTTGCATTTGGAATGGACGAGCCGACCACATTAACCAAACCGATCGTCATCGCGCCGCGTTCGCCAGCCTCTCGAATACCCGCAAGCGTGTCGGCCGTTTCGCCGGACTGACTGACGGCCACGACGACCGTGCCTTCCTCAATTATTGGATTGCGGTAGCGAAACTCGCTGGCGAAGTCGGTTTCGGCGGGGACCTTCGCGAGATCCTCCATGAGGTACTCGCCAAGCATTCCGGCGTGAAGCGCGGTGCCTTGCCCTAGAAAAATAACCCGCTTGGATCGAATGAGTTCTCGGGCGTGATCGCCCAGGCCACCGAGGATGACTTCGCCGTCCCGGACATTGATTCGACCTCTCAGGCAGCGGCGCATTGCTTGCGGCTGCTCGAGGATTTCCTTAAACATGTAGTGCGCATGGTCGCCGAGTTCGATTTCGTCAAGACTGACTTCGAGTTCCCGGAGCTTCGCGGTGACTTCAATATTGTCGAGATCGGCCGTGTGGAAAGCGTCGCGGGTAATCGTTGCGACGATCTCCTCGTCGAGATCTGCAACGCGGCTCGTATGCGCCACAATTGCTTGCGCGTCGGATGCCACGATATAACCACTGTCGCTCACACCGATCAATAACGGTGATCCGCGACGCGCTGCCACCAGCACATCGGGCTGCTCGCTACAGATGACGGCTATTGCGTATGCGCCCTCGACTTCGCGAAGGGCCGCTCGGACCGCCGCAGCAAGATCGCCTTCGTATAGTTCGCCTATCAGGTGGGTGAGTACTTCGGTATCCGTTTCAGATGCGAAGGTGTGTCCCTTGGAGAGCAGCCACGTTTTCAGCGACGCGTGATTCTCGATGATTCCGTTGTGGACAAGCACAACGCCGTGTCCCCGATCGGCGTCGTCCGAATGCGGGTGGGCGTTCTGTTCGGTCACGCCGCCATGCGTCGCCCACCGCGTATGCGCAATTCCGATCGTGCCGTTGAAGTGATCATCGCCATCAATCTTCTGCTCCAGTACGCGGACCCGCCCCACCGTCCGCGCAATGTGCAGCCCACCATTAAGCATGGCGATACCAGCTGAGTCATAGCCCCGGTACTCAAGCCGTTTCAGTCCCTCCAGCAGGACCGGCCGGGCCTGCTCGGAGCCGATGTAAGCAACGATTCCGCACATGGACGGCATTGTAGGCGGCCATGGGATCAGGTACCGCCTTGGTACTTGACCCCGCCGAACCCCCTGAGCAAGCCCCCTGTGCTGGTAGGCTCCCACGTATGCATCTGTGGTCCGCCGAAGTCCAACAGCGAATCGATGCGGCCCAGCCGCTTGCAGCCCGTCTGCGGCCTCGCTCGCTTGAGGAAGTGATCGGGCAGGCACACCTCACAGGGCCGGATGGCATGCTGCGGAAACTGATAGCCAGCGGGCATCTTGGATCGCTCATCCTGTGGGGGCCGCCCGGAACTGGTAAAACGACGCTCGCAGAGGTCCTCGCCCGGGAATGCGGACGGCCATGCACCGCCGCGAACGCCGCGACAATCGGCGTCAAGCAGATTCGGGAAGTCCTTGATGCCTCACGGCGGCGACTCGCAGAGGGTGGCCCAGCTACCGTGCTGTTTCTCGACGAAATCCACCGATTCTCGAAGAGTCAGCAGGACGTGCTGCTCGGCGATGTCGAGCGAGGCGTGGTCTCACTGATAGGTGCCACGACCGAGAACCCCTGGTACACGGTCAACGACGCCCTCATCAGCCGGGCGACTGTACTCCAACTCAACAGCCTCGATGCCGAAGCCGTCGCCACGCTCCTTGATAGGGCGATCGAACATGGCGATTTGCCACTAGGTACGGCACTCTGCGCCGAAGCCCGCGACATTCTGGCCGATCGATGTGAGGGGGATGCGAGGCGTGCACTGGCCGCGCTCGAAGTCGCCTGCCATCTGCACCCGGGCGAGGGCCCCATTCCCGCAGCCACAGCCGAGCAGGCCATTGGCGCGAGGGGACGGCGGTTCGATCGGCACGGAGATCAGCATTACGACCTCGCCAGCGCGCTGATCAAGTGCATCCGCGCCAGCGACGTCGATGCCTCTATTCATTGGCTCGCGGTCCTGCTTGAGGCTGGCGAAGACCCCCGCTTCATCTGCCGAAGGCTCGCCATCCTTGCAAGCGAAGACGTCGGCCTCGCCGCGCCGCAGGCGCTCCAACTCGCAGACGCCGCATGGAGCGTTGTCGAGCGGATCGGGCTGCCTGAAGCGGAACTCACCCTTTCGCAACTGGTCGTGTATCTCGCCAGTTGCCCCAAGTCCAACGCCGCAGCAACTGCCATTTGGAACGCCCGCGCCGCCGTTCGGGAACTGCCCGGCGTCGAGGTCCCACTTCATCTACGAAGTGGTCAGACCCGTGGTGCGAAGGAACTCGGATACGGGAAAGAGTACATCTACGCCCACAACGATCCCGAGGCCGCCGCCGCGATGAACAACATCAACCCGGGAAGTGATCCCCCGATCTACTACGTGCCGAGCGAACACGGCTTCGAGGCGACGATCAAGAAGCGTCTGGAAGGAGGCTCGCCGTGATCGAAGCAAAGCGTGCGATGCGCGCCGACATGCGAGCGGCGGTCGAGGCCATCGATAGCGACCAGCGAGCGACGGCAACAGCGATGCTCACTGCGGCGCTCTGGTCCGAGGCCGGGCTGCTCCGCGCTGCGTTGTCGCCGGGGGCTGTACTCATGGGGTTCATGCCGCTGCCCGACGAGATCGATCCGACGGCCGCAATGCAGCGGTGGCTCAACGGCGGCGGGCAACTTGCCGTGCCTGTGAGCGAGTGGGATACCCGCACAATGGAAGCGGCAGTTGTGACGTCGCTCGCCGAAGAGGCCTTTGAGGCCGGCCGCCACGGGATTCGCGAGCCGCGAGAGCCAGCGCCGATCCCCGCGGCAGAACTGGCCGTCATCTTGGTACCGGGGCTGGCCTTTGACGCCATGGGTGGTCGGCTGGGCCGAGGCGCAGGCTTCTACGATCGGTTCCTGCCCCGAGTTTCGCAGCGGTGCCAACTCATTGGTGTGTGCCATACCGAACAGATTGTCGAGGCCGTACCGCAGGACCCGCTCGATTGCCGCGTAGCGTCCGTTGTGGCTGTGTGAGCGATGGGGGCAGGCACATGAGCCCGGCGGATCCCAGAGAATCCCCCGCTATTCTCGAACCAACACCACGCTGTTGCCTTCGGTGAGCATTTCGTAGAGCAACGCGATGTCTTCGTCACTGAGCCGTACGCAGCCCATTGAACGGTTCTGGCCGATCGACTCGGCCTCAATCGTGCCGTGAATGCCAAAGCCCTGCTCTTGCAGATTGTGCGGGTCGATGCCGTCGAGGCCGATCCAATACTCGCCGATGGGATTCATTGGATCGTCCGCCGCGAATCGCTCGCCCGTCCGGGGATTGGTCCAACTCGGATTGACCATCTTGCCGCCCCGGCGAACGCGGAAGGCGCCCTCGGGGGTCGAGCCAAACTCACCCAGCCCGACCGGAAGACTCGTAACGTAGACAGCCTCGTCGCCTTCACCGAGCCACACATCGGCTCGGTGTGACGCCTTATCGACTTCGGCGTGGAACGGTCCCTGCACGAGTTTGATTCGCTGGCCCACTCGGATACGAGATGGATCACTGATGCCATTGATCCGCTGGACGAACCGCCAATTGGTCTTGACACCTTCGCGATTGACGAGTTTCGAAAGCGCATCCCCCGACTTGATCTCATAGAGCCTGGTAAACGTATCGCCAGGCGTCACTTCAGGGCCAAAGATCATGCCCCGATTCATGTTGCTAAGGGTGCCCCGAATCTCCTCGGCCTCGGCCGGCGAAAGCGTGCGGGAGCGAAGGCCTGCGCTCAAGATCGCTCTGGCCTGCACCACATCGCCGCTGCGAATAAGTGGCAAGGCCTGCTCAAGCGTGCTCGGCGAAGCTGACGCTTCTACGGGCTCGGAGACGGGCTCAGGCTGGGAGGGCGGCGATTCCTCGATTGCAACCGGCTTAGGCACTTCAGCGGTTTCTGAGGCCGTAGGCCTCGCGGGTTCGCTGGGAGCCGGTTGAGGAGCAGAAACCGCTGTCTCAGGGCCGAACTCGACGCGACGGGGTGTCCGCAACGGACGGTCCTCTGGCATCGCAGGCTCGGAGACGCCCGCAGCGTCATCTTGCCGAACGATCTCCGCTGGAGTGGGGCCATCCTCAGCCACACCGAGCGACCAGACCCACCAGGTGGCGGCAGCAGCGGCCACGAGAATAACGACGAGAAGCACCGGTCCGCCGCGACGACGACGTCTGCGGCTCGACATCATCGAGCGCCGCCCGCCGCCCGACATGGATTGGCTTGGAAGTGCCATAGGAGAGAAGTGTACCGCGAGGATCAAGGACTACGCAGATCCACACATCGGGAGTCCTTACACCACGAAAATCGCCCCCACACCTCCGGGGCCGGTCTCATTAATGGCGAGTCGCTCTGCTGGGCATCAAAGTCGTCCCCGCTGCTGCTCACTTCGCTCGCGGCGCAGCCTCCAAATAAGAACAACCCCCCGGTCCGAAGACCGGGGGGTTGAGAGAATCAAGAACGTCGCGTGAGCGTCAGATCAGAAACTGACCTGCAGCTGCGTGCGGAGGAGCCACTGGCTTCCGGAGGTCTGGGTGGTGTTGTTCCACCAGCCGGTGGGACCCCAAGCGCCGCCACCACTCATTGCGTTGGCCATGGATGGGTCGCTGAAGCACCAATTCCAGTCAACACTGAGCTTGGTGTTAGGACCTGCGAGATAGTGGTTCCAACCAATGGTTGCAATGTTGATGTTGGAGCTCACTGTACCAGCTCCCACGCCAGGGTTGACCCACTGCCAACGGCCGTACAGCTCGTTGTCTGCGTCCATGTACATACCCGCACCAACCTCGAAGCCGACCGAATTGACGTCGTCGGAACCGGCGAGCCCGTCGTTCGTTCGCTGATACGAACCTGAACCATACATATTCCAACCGTCGGACTCATAGGACAGGTCCGCAGTGACGAGCCAGGCATCAGGGTTATCAGAGCCTGCAGCAGCGCCTGCGATGGCGGTGTTACTGTTCAAGTAACCGCCACCGACACCGAGAAGCCACGCATCGGTTGAACCAGCGGCCGATCCGATACGATCGAACTGGTCCCAAGCACCCTGAAGCAGCCACTCGCCGCGGCCGGTAATGGCCCAGCCTTGAACGTTATATTGCCAAGCGTTGGTTCCGCCTGGTGCTGCTGGTGTGGGGGCCGCAGGAGCTGTGGCAGTATCGTATCCATTGCTGAACATGGCGTTCATGCGGAAATTATCCCATGAACCCCTGCACATCACACCGTTGGTGATCTGGGAGGATGCCCAGAAATAATCGTAGGAACTCCGCTCAATGGCCTGCTGATCTTCGGCGTTCACGATGAAGCCGCGTGAGACCTGCATCTTCTGACGACCAAGCTGCACGGACCAGTTGTCATCACAATGCCAGCCACCGTAGGCCCACTCAAGGTTCGAGGCGCTCATACCAGGACCTGCCGGTGCCGCAGCACCACCACCGGTATAGGGCGACCAGTTAAGGCGGGCGTTGTAGTACGCGACGCCAGCGAGTTGACCTGAGAAGTTGAGCGCGGCACGGGTGGTCTCAAATCCGAAGGCCGTGTTCTCGTCGGCGGTGCCGCCGCCGCCAGATGTCCAGACATCCTGCGGCTCATGGCCGATATTGAATCGCTCTTGGAACAATCCGTTGATCTTCATCGACCACTTGCCATCGGCACTCTGGATAAAGAAGCCATTGTTGTAGCCAGACGTCGCGCCATTGCCTTGGAGGCTGGCACGCGTGTCAGCATCGGCGAGAACATCTTGGACAATGCCACGGATCTGCTCGCTACGCTGCTCGGTGAGCCAGTCACCGTTCTGTTGGGCCGACATATCGGCGATTTTTGCTTCTGCTGCCTCAAGACGAGACTGCAGATCGTTTGTGGCGTCGCCGGTTCCGGCAACGGCCATCCCGCTGAAAGCGGCAGCACCAACAAAGATGCCTGCCTTAGTCGCGAAACTCATAGTACGACTCTCCTGTTTTCCGAACGCCTGAGGGCTTTCCCAACGAGGGACACCGACGCTCGGGAACTGACCATTGTGTCCCACAGTCGCTGCCACGCAGCGCACAGGGGACTGATTCATCGCCTATCGGCCAACTCCGACCGATCCGTTGAAGGCGAGGATGATACTGAGATCGTCTCCGAGTGCCACCCCAAGGCCAACTTTCTCGGGACATTCCCAAAGGGAACCGTCTTGCCGAACTGCAAGTCCTGTACACACAGGGGCTTAGGCTGGCTTGTGTTGAAAAAACTAACTTGTCGCCAATTTGTGCCCAGAATCGAAGTATTTGAACGCCGTTGTGGTGCAGAAACAGGGGCTTCGGGGGTTTCTGAGGCCCTAGGACAGCGTGAGGTGGACGGTCTCATAACCATTGGCAGAGCCCGTTGCCTCAGGGCATCCGCCAAATCCACGCCAGAAAGTGTCGCATGGCCCGCCTGCGGGCTGCCCCACTGGGCTGCTGCCCCCTCCCGAAAGCCGTTTCATGCCTCCAAGCCCACCACGGTCCCCGGAGATGCCCGCGTGTAATCCACAGCAGCCTCGCGAAACCCAAGATGGTGTGCAATCGACGCATTGACGGCAAGGATACCGCCGTCACCAGGTCCACTCCGGTTTACAGGCGGCCAACTTCACTCAGCAATACGGTTTCAAGCGGGAGGGCTGAACCGGCTGCCGATGAGGCCGATCTTGTGGTTTGGGTTTCGCTGGCCAGGCATGAAGGGCAGAATCAGCCACACCAGGGCAATGCAACCCAGCGAACCGGCCCAGAGCCAAGGCGTCCAGCCGAGGTACACGAAGACGCTCGTCATCAGCAGAATCAGCAGCGAGAGCGGAATGAGGCCCTCCCAGGCAAGCCGCATCAGTTGATCGAAGCGGAAGCGTGGCAGCGTCCAGCGAACCATCATGGTCAGGAAGACCAGCACAAACACCTTGCCAAGCACGATGCCGAACTGCAGCAGGATGAGCCAGATGCCCCCTGTCTGTGGCAAATCCCAGCCGGTGACAGGGTTCAGGGACCAGCCGCCCAGGAAGAGCGTCGCGAAGAAGGCGCTGCCGACGACCACGTGGATGTACTCGCCCATGAAGAACAAGGCCCACTTCATAGAGGAATATTCGGTGTGCCAGCCACCGATCAACTCCTGCTCGGCCTCGGCGAGGTCAAACGGGGCCCTTCCGGACTCCGCGAGCATGCATATATAGAAGAGGATCGCAGCGATCGGCTGCTGGATGAGGAACCACTGCCCATTCAGTTGCTGATGCACGATCTCCTGCGGAAGCAGCGTTCCGGCAGTCAGCACCACGCAGAGCAGAGCCAGCCCCATCGGAATCTCGTAGGAGATCATCTGGGCACTTGCCCGAAGGCCGCCTAAGAACGAATACTTGTTGTTAGAGGCCCAACCGCCGAGCCCGACGCCGTACACGCCAAGCGATGCCGCCGCGACCAGATAGATGACCCCAATATTGATGTCAGCCCCCATGATGGCAACCGTCTGGCCGTCGCCGAGTTCCAGGAATCCACCCCAGGGAATGACTACAAAGCCGATCATGGCCGGGATGACAGCCAACGCAGGTGCGATCAGGAACAGCACCCGGTCAACACCATGCGGCATGAACTCCTCCTTGAAGAAGAGTTTCAGCCCGTCGGCGAGTGGCTGTAGCAGCCCGAGCGGGCCTACTCGATTGGGACCGATGCGATCCTGAGCCCAGGCGCAGACTTTCCGCTCAAGCAGAATGAGATAGGCCGCGGCCCCAAGGCACACGTGCAACACCACGAGGATCACCACCATCGATGCGATGAATTGTGGAAGCCATTCGGGCATGGGAGGGGGAGTGTACCGCGGGGGCTGTGAGGCCGCAGTGCTCAACTGCGGGCAGAACCAGAGGATCCGATTTCCTCTGGACACAGCCGCGCGTCTTGGAGCGCGTGCACTTGCCAGGTTCCCGCCCGCAACGCAGCAATCGCGCGAACGGCGGCCATCGCGCCTGTAATCGTCGTGATCATCGGCACGCGTGAACGCACGGCCATTGCCCGGATTCGCCCCTCGTCCGTGGCCGCACCGGTTCGGGTGGGCGTATTGATGATCAGATCGATCTCGCCGTTGGCGAGCCGGTCGACGATGTTGGGCCGCGCCCCCTCACTGATCTTGCGGATCGGGCTCGCAGCCACGCTGTGGCTTGAGAGAAGCTCGCATGTCCCCTGCGTGCTGTGAACAACAAAGCCCATCGAGACCAGCGATCTCGCTACATCCACAACGGATTCTTTGTCCGCATCACGCACACTCAGAAAGACGTTGCCCTCGGTCGGCAGCGGCAGCCAGGCACTCATCTTGGCCTTCGCCAGCGCCACGGGTAACGAGCGATCGAACCCCATGGCTTCGCCGGTTGATCGCATCTCGGGACCGAGCACGACATCCACGCCCGGGAACTTCTCGAATGGGAAGATCGGTTCCTTAACGGCATAGAAGCCCGAATCAACCTGCTTGATTTCGCCGGCAAGACTCTGCAGGGAGGCGCCCATCATGACCTTGGCAGCGACACGCGACCATGGGATACCCGTCGCCTTGGCAACAAAGGGCACGGTTCGGCTGGCACGCGGATTGACTTCAATCACGAATATCTCATCGTCTCGGATCGCGAGTTGCAGATTCATAAGGCCACGCACCCGCAGCGCCTCGGCAAGCGATCTGGCCTGCTCACTGATACGGCGGCGCATCGATGGCGGCAGCGTGTCGGGCGGGAGAATGCACGAGGAGTCACCCGAGTGCACACCCGCCTGCTCGATGTGCTCCATGATGCCGGCAATCACCGCTTGGGGTGGATCCGCCGATTGATGAATCTGATCGCTTCGCGTCGCCTCGTGCGGCTCGTAGTCGGCCACAACATCAACATCAACTTCAGTCGCATGACTCAGGAAGCGATCGATCAAGACTGGCGCGTCGGCGAGGTCCGACACGTCCACGGCGGTCCGCATGTACTGATCGAGCGCTTCTTCATCGAAACAGATTTCCATTCCACGGCCGCCCAGCACATAACTCGGCCGCACGAGTACCGGATAGCCAATCTTCGAAGCGATGCCACGGGCCTGTTCCAGACTGTGGGCAATGCCATTCTCGGGCTGCTGCAAACCAAGCCTGTCGAGAATCGCCTTGAAGCTCTCGCGGTCCTCGGCTTCGTCGATCGACTCAAGACCAGTGCCGATGAGTGGCACACCCGCCGCTGCAAGCCCGTGCGCGAGATTGAGCGGCGTCTGTCCACCGAATTGAACGATACACCCAGCAACCCCGCCACTTCGACTCGTGACGTCGATGCCGCCGCCATTGAGTCGCTCAACAATATTGAGTACATCCTCAAGCGTGAGCGGCTCGAAGAAGAGCAGATCGCTTGTGTCATAATCGGTGCTGACCGTCTCGGGATTTGAGTTGATCATTACCGACTCAAAGTCCATCTCCCGGCACGCAAATGCTGCCTGACAACAGCAGTAGTCGAACTCGATCCCCTGCCCAATTCGATTCGGCCCGCCACCAAGAATCACGATCTTCTCGCGGTCAGTGACTCGAATCTCATCATCTTCGACAATCTCACCGTTCACCTCGAACGGCGTTTCGTACGTCGAGTAGTAATACGGCGTCATGGCCTCGAACTCAGCAGCGCACGTGTCAACTAGTTTGAAGACCGGTTCAATGCCAAGTGACTTTCGATGCGAACGCACTGCGAGAATCGCGTCTGTAGAGATTTTGCCAAGGTAGAGTTTTGCAAGTTGCGGATCGCTGTAGCCGTGCTGCTTGGCGGCCCGCATCAGATCAGCGTCCATCGCATCGAGCGACGGGCATTCAAGAAGCCGATCCTCAAACTGCACCAATGATCGCAACTGATCCAAATACCACGGATCGATGCCGGTCAGATCGTAGATTCGCTCGATCGACCAGCCGAGTTTGAACGCATACCTGATGTAGTACAGGCGGCCCTGGCACGGCACGGACATTTTACGAGTCAGCGTTTCTTCGTCGATCGGCCACTCATCGTTCTCGCCGCGATATGCCGCCAACCAGCGATCCTGCTCGTCGAGCCCATAACCGAACCGCTTGACTTCCATCGAGCGAATCGCTTTCTGGAAGGCCTCAGAAAATGTTCGACCAATGCTCATTGCCTCGCCGACCGACTTCATCTGGGTCGTCAACGTTTCATCGGCTTCTGGGAACTTCTCGAAGGTCCAGCGGGGCATCTTCACGACGACATAGTCGATCGAC
>JAAERN010000007.1 GCA_024230295.1 Planctomycetota bacterium | reverse complement strand
GGCGGCGGCGATTGCCCTTCCGGTGAAATCGAAGATTGCAATGGCAACTGCTGCCCTAGCAGCTGGGTCGGCGATGGCTACTGCGATGACGGCACCTACACTTGGAACGGCGTTTCGATTTACCTCAACTGTGACGAGTTCAACTGCGACGGTGGCGACTGTACCTGCGAAGGCGATCCCACCGGCGGATGCTGCATTGGCACGTCCTGCTCAGTCGAAACAGGCGCCGACTGCGAAGCCGCAGGCGGCAAGTATCTTGGTGATGGCACGAGTTGCTCGGGTGATCCATGTGGTGGTGGTGGTGGTGATGAAGGCGACACATGCAGCGATGCTGCTGTTGCTTCTGAGGGCGGCAACGCCTTCGACACCTCATCCATGACCGACAGCGGTTATGGCGAGCCCGACGAGTCACAATGCGATGGCACCTATCTCGAGTGGAGTGGAAGCAAAGACTTCTGGTTCGTCTGGACCCCAGGTGCCGATGGCACCGCAACCTTCACGACCTGCGACCCGTCGTCCTACGACACGTCGATGGTTCTCTATGAAGGCACCTCCTGCGGCAGTCTCTCCCAGATCGCCTGCAATGGTGATTACGGCGACAGCACTGGTTGTCAGGATTACCATTCTCAGATCGACGCCGTCTCGATTTCCGGTGGCCAGAGTTACTACATCCGCCTCGGTGGATGGCAGGCCGCCGCGGGATCCGGCACATTGACGATCGACGCCGACCTCGGCACACCTGAGGAAGGCGCCTGCTGCTTCGGCGAATCGTGCGAGTATCTCGCAGCCAACATATGTGCAGCCAACGACGGCATGTACATCGGCGACGGTGTCCCCTGCTCCCCGAATCCGTGCGAAGCACCGGCTCAGGGCGCATGCTGTTTCGGCACTTCATGCACAGTCATGGACGAGTTGACCTGCGAAAACTCGGGTGGCGCCTATCAGGGCGACGACACCACGTGCGCTGGCGATCCCTGTGGTTCCAGTGAGCTCGGCGCGTGCTGCGTCGGGACGAGCTGCAACCAGTACTCGCAATCCGAGTGCGGTATTCAGGGAGGCACCTTCCACGGCGTCGGCAGTTCCTGCGACCCGAACCCCTGTGATGTCGGTGGATCCGAGATCGCGATCAGTTGGCGCGTCATTGGCGTCGACCTGACCGCACTGGATCAGCCGCACTACACAGTGGACGTGTATCTCGAAACGCCGGACGGATGGCGGCTCGACGCCGTGGCCGGCAACCAGGCTCAACTGAAGACGATCGCGAGCACCGGAACGTTCTATCAGGACGACCTCGGTGGCCCGACGACGTTGGATGTGAATCCTGGTTTCTATGACATGGTCCCGGATCTGGAGTGGGACAGCCGTGTCGGAATCGGCTCGATCGATTCCAGCGGTAACCCCTACGACAGCAACGATCTGAACCACATCGGCATCGACTTCACCGACTTCGAAAACGGTGGCGACGTGTCGGCCGACAACGGCGTGTGGTTCGTGATTCCAGACGATCCGGCCGGTGGCCAGGCTGATTACATCAGCCAGGATTGCACCGTACGCAGTGGTGTCTGGATCGCCCGCTTGACGACGTTTGATCTCTCATCCGAGATCATGTTCGACGCCCTCTTCCAGGGCCGAGATGCTGACAACGTCGTCTGGCAGTTGCCTGCAACCGGCATGGTCGCCTATCAAGGCGAGCAGGACTGCAATCTCAACCAGGTGCCCGATGCGTGCGATATCGCCAACGGCACCAGCGACGATTCCAATGGAAACGGAGTCCCGGATGAGTGCGAGAGCAGTTGCGTCGGTGACGTGGACGGTGATGGTGACACAGATGTCGATGACATCCTCAGCATCATCAACGGATTCGGCGGAGCGTATGACGTTGACGATCTGCTCGCCGCGATCGCCGACTTCGGATGCGCCCCGTGATCTGATCTGATCTCAGTGTGACCTAGCGGCGGGTGCCGGTCTCTGACCGGCACCCGCCTTTCATTTTGGGGGAAGGAGATTCGGTCTCGCATAAGGAACGTGGTGGACCCGCTCCCGGCACGGCGACAACCGCAGCAGCGATAGTCTTGCCAGAACTTTGTCTTGCAACGTATCGTGAGCCTTCGCAACCACAAATTGATCTATCGAACTCGTTGGCGAGGACGCCGCGTGCATCAGGAGGGGTGGTCCGCTCCAGTAGGATGCTCGCCTCCGGAAGGTTGTTCTTCCTTGGCACCATCGCCCGCTTCCTCAATCTTCTGCAGTCGCATATGGCATGCGCGGCGGCATTCGCGGAGGACGTTGCCCATGGCCTCGGCCTGCGGTGAGCCCTTTGGAATCCGGCGATGTGCGTCATCGAGCCGCTCTATCCATTTCTCCACCTGGGATGCAGTCAGGGCATTGACATCCACCTTCATGAAGGCCTCCAGAACTTGACGAGGTTGCTCGGCGGATGGTTTGATGATGTTCCCATCGGGCGTCTCAAACAGACACGATGGAATCGACACATTGGACTGCATGGCCTGCAGTGAGATCTGAATCCGGCCCCGGCCGGCCACGATCATGGTTTCAAACGCGAATTGCACTTCACCAACCGGACGGTAGTCCGAAAGGAATATCTCGGTCGGAATCGCGGCCCCTTGGCCTGATCCCCGCTGAACCAGTTTGACCTGCAAGCCAGATTCCATATCGAAGTATCGAAGGTCTTCGGCTTCTGGATCGTTCTCGGGAACACAGCGGACGACCCATGCCTGCGCCCCCGCAACCTCTTCGACACCGTTGACCGCCAGCGATGCGTAGATCTGCGACGGGTCTAGGAGTGGATTGAAGGAGTTGTCACGCTGCATCTTCAGCAGTTCAGCACCCTCCATCGCCGTGACCAAACCGTCACCGCGAACATTCCAAGCTTCAGCCCCGCGACGAATCGTCGCCTGCACACCTACGCCGTCCGCATCGACCGAACGCCGAAATCCCTCGGCAGTCTGATAGATCGCCACGGAGCCACGAACGGGCACCCCGACTACTTCAATCGTCCCGAGACCGCGAATGCTCGTCAGCGATTCCCACGCTGCTCGCCCACCTGTGGCATCAATGAATCGCTCCACGATTGCCTCAGCAGTCGGTGGCCCCGCATCTGCTGGCGATTGGCCCATCGCCGGAAGTACTACCGTCAGAACCGCAATACTCAACAACCGGACATTCCGAAACCGTGGCATGGTGAGCCCTCCCGATGTATGTGTCGCGGCGCCGACAACTCGGTGATCAAAGAGCCACCCAGCGGACTCGAACCGCTGACCTGAGCTTTACGAAAGCTCGGGGCGATGCCACAACCTGCGGTGGATCGGCGACTTACGCCACTACTGAACCAGCCCCCCAGCAGTAGGCCCAGCAGTAGCGCACGCAATTTACCCGAGGACGCCGACCTGTGGCGGCTGATGAAAATCTGGCCAACGCTGCCGAACCCGATTCGCGCGGGCATCATGACGATGGTCACGGCGTCCGGCGACGGCCATGTGGGGGAGGCGGAGTTGCAACCATTCTGTTCTGTCCAAGGCTCGTACGCCGCCGCTGGAACCTGAACTCACTGTGGACAACTGGGTAATTGAGAGAATCTAGAAGTTTTTCTGACCTAAGTACATACGGCACACCGTGTTCTGTGACAGGAGCACGGCACGCCCTGATTCTCAACCCACTAACACTTGCCAAATAACACGTTACATATCTTTTCCTGCAGGTCTTCATTTTCGGACAGCAGCCCAACTCATACAACAGAAGCGCCGCTCTAACAGAGACTTGTCTCCTGTTTTCTGACTGCCTCACCATAAAAACCTCTCCTGCAACTTGTTACAACGGCAAGCGAAGAAGTACTGAGTAACCACGCAAGAAGGAAAAGAAGCGTACGACACGCAAGATTGGGGGGGCCAATGGCCCAGACAACAACACTGGCGGGACTGAATGGAAATCGTCTCGCCCCGGAAGCTGGCAAGCAAGTATTCACAACTGGTGAAGCGGCGAGACTTTGCAACCTTTCGCAACAAACAATCATCCGGTGCTTTGACGACGGGCGCATACGTGGATTTCGTGTCCCGGGCTCAAAAGCTCGCCGAATTCCTCGCGAGGACCTCATTCGGTTCATGCGGGCCCACAAGATGCCACTTGATGCACTCGGGCTCAATGCCATCACCCTCCTTGTGATGGACCACGAGTCGGACACCCTCGATCTCATCAAGCAAGCAGCAGACAACTTAGGCGACATGGCAGTACACGTCGCAGCCACCGCATACGACGCAGGCGTACTGACAGCGAAGATCGAGCCGCACGTCACCATTCTCAATGCAAGGCTTCCCGACATCGACATCGTCTCGGCCTGCAGAACGCTTCGTAAAGCCAATGGCCTGCCTTCTTCCGAAGTCATCGTCATTGCGACGAAGTTTCGGCAGGGAGAAATGGAATCGCTTAAGGAAGCAAACGTTCGGTTCTTCCTCCGAAAGCCGATTGCCATCAGCGAGTTGACTCGCATGCTCCAACGAGCAACCGCTGGCTGATACTTGCCCTTTAGAGAGAAGGAACCAATCACATGAATTGGCTGTACATCACCACTGCAATCACATTGGCCACCTCCGCCACACACGCCGCATCAACGATCAAACCAAGCGAAGCGCTTCTCTTTGTTGCGCCTTCATCACATCCCGCATATCCAATTGCTGCGTCTGCATCGGTAGAATTGGACCCCGTTCTTGGAATGCTTGCACGTAATGAACTGGGTCGTCCCACTTCCGGTGACTCCGCACATGGCACATCAACGTGGGTATCTGTCTCTCCAGATGCCTATGGCCGGATCCCTGCCCCTTCCGGTGCGTGGATCGCATACCGCGTGGATGACGCGGTCGCTGGCCCCGCGATGCTGACGTGTGGCGGCCACAACCTCGCCATTGTCAACGGTGCGTCCCGCGTCGGAGCAACCGAGTCACCCGGAATCCACAAACTTCCTATCACTCTTCGCGAAGGCAACAATGACATCCTTGTGAGATCATCGGGCGGCCCTATCACCATGACCATCGACCCACTCGATGGCAACGATCTTGTCTTCGTATCACCGTACGATGCCACGCTTCCGCAGATCATCGATCTGCAGCCGGTTGATGAAGTAGGCTCCATTCTGATCATAAACGCATCGGATCGGCCTCTCGAAGGGCTTGATATTGCAACCTATTGCCGGTTTGTTCCAGATCAGAAGATGATTCCTCGGCTGTATCCAGAACTTCCCCCCACTCAATGGCATGTTGAACCGATGGTGTCGATTCCTGCCAATTCGGTGCGCAAGGTTCCGTTCCGAATCGTCGGGCCACCACCCTTCAAACTCACAGGCTCGCCCTATCCAGTTGATGTCGAAATTCGAAACGCAGCAGGAACCCGCATGGCAGGTAACGTTGTCAATCTGGCAACTCGCTATCCCACAGATCGGATTCGTCACACCTGGATCAGTGAACTCGACGGCTCGGTGCAATCGTGCATCATGGTGCCCCCAGCCAGTGAAGACGTGACGGAAGGCCCCAAGCCGCTCCTGATGGCACTGACCGCATCGGTCAAATCGCCACACAGCACTGCCCGAGCCTATCACCATCAAGACGATCGATATGTATGCGTCCCATGGAGCCGCCGAACAGGTGTTGCTGGAACGCCACTTGGCCGAGCGGACGCCATGGAAGCGCTCGCGCAAATGCACTCTCGTTATGAGATCGATGAATCTCGCCAGTGCGTCACAGGATTCTCTGATGCTGGCCGCGCCGCATGGCGGCTCGCACTCTCGCACCCGGAATCTTTCGCGGGAGTTATGCCAGTTGGCACGGATCTTCCCGGCGATGTACCCCTCTCTACGGCCCGAGACATGCACGTACTGCTCCGATGGGGTGCCGATGACCCCTCCATGCCAGCTGACGCAGCCAAGCGATTGAATAACGCACTGGCGTCCAATGTTGCGAGTGCCACGATCGAAGTCATTCCAGAACAAGGACACTGGTGGGGACGAGATACCGTTGCCTCAGAGTCGCTTGACACCTTTCTTGCATCATCAACTCGCACCGCAAATCCAGTCGCGACGCCAACTGAGCGAGACGGATTCGACCGTATTCTCGAGCGGCCTCTGATTCTCGTATACGGCACGCAGGGAACAGACAACGAAACACACTCACTTCGCAACAAGGCTCGCTTTGATCAGGAGCGAATGTGGATCACGTCCAATGCTGGCGCCACAGTGATCTCGGACACAGAATTCGACACCGACAAATCCTCCTGCAGCAATGTCATCCTCTATGGCAATGCCGACAGCAATCTTCACTGGCATGCGTTGACCGCAGGCATCCCGATTACTGCAACGCGAACGCATGCAGGCACCAACGAGACCACGCACGAGCAGCATGATCTGATTCTGGTGTCTTCTCACCGCTCGCCGCTTTGCTCGGAAGCCACGGTTGGCGTGGTCGCCCCTACCGGAGACATTGCCCACCGCATGCTGGTAAGCGTCCCAATCACAGAGCCAGTAGCCAAGGCTCGTCGAACCAGCCTCATCACCGCAGATACACTCTCGGGGGAAGACTCGTCACTGGCCACAGCGAAGTAGTTCGAACTCTCAATCCAAACCAATGCGGCCGGTCACAGCAGTGGCGGGCCGCGTTTTCTTCCGAAATAGTTCCTCTCCCTACGCACATGCCGCCAATGACCAAGGCCTATGCAAACCCCCTGCCTTAACCAGGCCTCTACTGTTCACTGATTTACCAGACGCCCCCATCTGTGGCCTGTGAACAAAGCCGCGGCACGCTCTGATACACGAATGCCACATCGGTACAACGGACATCTCCGATGCAATGCAAAATGCATGCATGATGCTGCCAGAACAATAGTCTTCACATGGGTTTATCACGATCCTTCAACGTGGTATCACAGCACAGACTTGGTGGCAGATTCGTCGCCAGGCAACTGATTCAACGCAGGCGCACCTGCAACACCACGTCACGCCTCACCCCGCACTGGGGACGAGGACTCTGAGGAGAGACCGCAATGAGAAACTTCGTATGCACAACAGCAGCCCTCTGCTTCGCTGCTGGCTCAGCAGTCGGTGCCGAATGGCCTGACCCAAACCCTGCCCCAAATGGCGACGGGACAAACACCTGGTACGTGGGCAACAACACCCAATATCCAATTATTCAGGATGTCTTGGACGCCTGCGGTGACGGCGATGAAATCGTGGTAGCCGAAGGCCTCTATGTCGAGAGCCTCTCAATCGACAACAATGATGTCACGCTTCGACCATTCTGCAACGAGGACGGAGAGTGGGATTCTGTCACGTTCTGGAATCCCACTGAGGGGTTCGAAAATGACAATGACTACGCAATGTTCGTCACTGGTGGAAACAACACCTACATTGGTCGCCCTCGAATGCTCACGCAACTTCCCAACACGAATGTTGTCACCACGATGATCCAGCCGGGAGAGTGGGATCCTTCAGGCGCCCCAATGGACGTTCAGGATGTCGCGTCTGCAACGAGCGGATTCGCGATCACCTTCTGGAGCCGTTCAATCGACAATGTCGCCATTTACAGCGTTGACGGCCTTGCCACGTTCCAAGACTGCATAATCAGCAGTTCTGATGGTTTCGGTGGTGGCGCCATGATTACAGGCGATGCCAACACGACCCAGTTCGTGAATTGCCTGTTCACCAACACGTATGCCGGTGGACAGAACTTTGAACTCAACGGCGAGCCAGTCTGCGTCGTCACCATCATTGGCGGCGAACCGCAGTTCCATGGCTGTGGAATTATTGGAAACGAGGCCGGTGCTGCTGGCGTTATTCACCAGCGTGATGGCGGTGGCATCTGGTACGACTGTGACTTCGCCGACAACTTCACCATGTCTGGTGAAGGCATGTACCGCTGCGAAGGCGGCACGCCTTCCTTCAACGACTGCATATTCGCCAAGAACGAATCACGCGAAGGAACCATCTACTTCAACAGCACTGGCGTTTCAGGTGCTCGCTTCATGAACTTCAGCCACTGCAACTTTGAAGGCAACTATACGTCTGGTGCTCAGTACGGCGGTGCGGTGCAGGTCGTCTGCGACGACTGTTCAGGCGACGCCCCCGAGATCTCCTTCTCGGACTGCGGATTCGACGGCAACAACGGAAATATGGGCCTTGGTCTCTATGACATCGATTCCCCATACTTCCCCGAGTACCGTATCGCTGCTGACATCAATGACGGCGGCCTCGTCACCGATGCTTCAGGCAACAGTGCTGCCGGTGACGTGAACGCTGACGGCTTCGTCAACACGACCGATCTTGAGGAGCTCTTCGCCATGCTCGGCACCTGCACCCATGACAGTGACTACAGCGGCGACGTCCAAATCGGCGACCTGCTCGATCTCATTGCTGTCTATGGCAATAGTTGCAACTGACCCGATTCTGAGATTCCCCTTACAAGGCTCAGCCTTGTTCTATCTATACGGGCGCTCTTCCACCCCCGCTAGCACACGCTGGCGGGGGTGGTTTGCGTACAAGGACGTGTCATAGTTGACGTTAGAAATGGCCCGCAAAAAACATTAAAAGCAAGACTTTGCTTCAACCGGTTCTCCCATCAACTCTTGCGATCGCAAGTCTGCCAATACCCCCCAACCCTCCCAAGATGCCACACCTGTCTGGCTTATGACGCCTCGCCTCTCCCCCCCACATCGCCCTCATTCCTCAACATCAAAGCGTGTCGCCATGGTGCCCTTGAATACACGATCTGGAGTTTCATTGGTCTCTCTTTGCCAATTGCTGGCCAGACCAAAACTTCATTGGAAGAACTCAACCAGATGTTTCAGAGCGACTTACGTCGCCATGACACCATGGGTTTCTTCTGATATCAACGAACGCAAGATGGGCGGTGGGACTGTTCCAGCCCCCCTGTGAAATAACGCTGCCATGACGCACGGTGCGACTTGGCAACAACCAATGTCTTGTGCAACAGCACACATGGAGAGAGAGCAATGAAAAAGTTTGCATTTGCAGCAACGGCGATTTGTTTCGCCACGGTTTCGGCGCTTGGGGCGGAATGGCCTGACCCGAATCCGGCACCAAATGGTGACGGAACGAACACGTGGTACGTGGGCAACAACACTCAGTACCCAATCATTCAGGACGTCCTTGACGCCTGCGGTGACGGCGATGAGATCGTCGTAGCCGGAGGCCTCTACGTTGAGAGCCTTTCAATTGACAACAACGACGTCACACTTCGTCCGTTCTGCTCGCCAACCAAAGGTGGCGGCTATTGGGATGAGGTCTGGTTCTGGAATCCAACCGAGGGCTTCGAGAACGATAACGAGTACGCCATGTACGTCACCGGTGGCAACAACACCTACATCGGCCGACCTCGGATGCTCACGCAACTCCCGAACACCAACGTCGTTACCACAATGATTCAGCCTGGCGAGTGGTCTCCAATGGGTGCACCCGTCGACGTTCAGGATGTCTGGGGCGATAACTTCGGTTTCGCAAGCCGCTCGATCGACAACGTCGCCATCTACAGCGACAACGGCCAAGCAACCTTCCAAGACTGCGGAATCACCAGCGCTGAGGGCTTTGGCGGTGGCGCCATGATCACAGGCGATGCCAACACCACGCAGTTTGTCAACTGTTACTTCTTTGGCACCTATGCGGGTGGCCAAACCTTTGATCTCAACGGCGAGCCCGTCTGTGTCATCACGATCCGTGGCGGCGAATCTCAGTTTCATGGCTGCTATGTCGGTGATAACGAAGGTGGCGAATCTGGAATCGTCAACCAAGTTGGCGGCGGCACCATCTGGTACGACTGCGGGTTCGACGACAACTTCGCCATGTCTGGTGAAGGCACGTACCGCTGCACAGGTGGCACCCCAGCGTTCTACCAGTGCGACTTCAGTTATAACCATTCACGAGAAGGCACTGTGTACTTCGACAGCACCGGCGTGGACGGCGCTCGATTCATGAACTTCGTCGAGTGCAACTTCGAGGCGAACAGCACCTCTGGCGATCAGTACGGCGGCGCAGTTCAAGTCGTCTGCGATGACTGCTCGGGCGATGCTCCGGAGATTTCATTCTCCGACTGCGGTTTCGACGACAACAACGGGAACATGGGCCTTGGTCTCTATGACATTGATTCCCCATACTTCCCTGAGTACCGCATCGCTGGCGACATCAATGATGGTGGCCTCGTAGCCGATGCCCCAGACAGCGGCATTGCTGGTGACGTGAACGCCGATGGCTTGGTCGATACGACCGACCTCGACGAGCTCTTCGCCATGCTCGGCACCTGCTCCCATGACAGCGACTACAGCGGCGACGTCCAAATCGGCGACCTGCTTGATCTCATCGCCGTCTATGGCAACAGTTGCAACTGATCTGATCTTGTGATTTCACGCCCTGGCTGCCGGAAATCGGTAGCCAGGGTCTTTGATCTTGATTCGCGAGGAAGAAATGATCTTGATTTGTGAGGAAGAAATAGGGAGAGCTCTCATGCGACACACTCTTATGTGCATCACTGCAACAAGCCTAATGGCCACAGCCGCTATCGGCGCGGAATGGCCGGACCCCAACCCTGCGCCAAACGGCGACGGCACCAACACCTGGTACGTGGGCAACAACACTCAGTATCCGATCATTCAGGATGTCTTGGACGCCTGTGGTGACGGCGATGAAATCGTTGTAGCCGGAGGCCTCTACGTGGAGAGCCTCGCGATCGATAACAACGATGTCACCCTTCGTCCGTTCTGCGAAGTTGGGGGCTGGCTCGACAATGGCGGCTGCGTGGGCCAATGGGCCTCAGTCGTGTTCTGGAACCCCACTGAGGGCTTTGAGAACGACAACGAATACGCCATATATGTCACCGGTGGCAATAACACATACGTCGGACGACCGCGAATGCTCACACAGCTTCCCAACACGAATGTGGTCACCACCACAGTAGTTCCAGGCGAATGGGATCCGGCGGGGCCTCCGATCGACGTGCAAGATGTACAAGGAACTGATGTTGCTGACAACCGCACCATGGCTTTCTGGAGCCGCTCAATTGACAACGTCGCCATCTACAGCGACAACGGCCAAGCCACATTCCAAGATTGTTTCATCACAAGCTCCGACGGCTTTGGCGGCGGTGCCATGATCACCGGCGACGCCAACACGACGCAGTTCGTTGAATGTGAATTCGAGGGAACCTACGCTGGCGGTCAGACATTTGCGCCAAACGGCGAGCCCGTCTGTGTGATCACGATCCGCGGCGGCGAAGCCCAATTCCATGACTGTGAGATCGACGAGAATGAGGGCGGCGAGACTGGAATCGTCAACCAGGCCGGTGGCGGCACCATCTGGTACGACTGCTGGTTTGACGAGAACTACTGCATGTCTGGCGAAGGCATGTATCAGTGCACCGGCGGAACACCGATGTTCAACCACTGCTGGTTCGAAGACAACGTGTCACGAGAAGGCACTGTGTACTTCGATAGCACAGGCGTGGACGGCGCTCGATTCATGAACTTCATCAGCTGTAACTTCGAGGACAACAGCACCTCGGGCGATCAGTACGGCGGCGCAGTCCAAGTCGTCTGCGATGACTGCTCGGGCGATGCTCCGGAGATTTCATTCTCCGACTGCGGTTTCGACGGCAACAACGGAAACATGGGCCTTGGTCTCTATGACATTGATTCCCCATACTTCCCCGAGTACCGCATCGCTGGTGACATCGATGACGGTGGCCTCGTTGCTGGCGCCCCAGACGCCGGCGTTGCTGGTGACGTAAACGCCGATGGTTTGGTCGACACGACCGACCTCGACGAGCTCTTCGCCATGCTCGGCACCTGCACCCATGACAGCGACTACAGCGGCGACGTCCAAATCGGCGACCTGCTTGATCTCATCGCCGTCTATGGCAACAGTTGCAACTGATCTGATCTTGTGATTTCACGCCCTGGCTGCCGGAAATCGGCAGCCAGGGTTTTTCAATCTTGCTCTTCGAAGAGAACAAGAAGGAGACTTCTCATGCAACATGCTCTCGTATGTATCACTGCAACAAGCCTGCTGGCCACAGCAGCAATCGGCGCGGAATGGCCGGACCCCAACCCTGCGCCCAACGGCGACGGCACCAACACCTGGTACGTGGGCAACAACACTCAGTACCCGATCATCCAAGACGTCCTTGACGCCTGTGGTGACGGTGATGAAATCGTCGTGTCTGGGGGGCTCTACGTTGAGAGCCTCGCAATCGATAACAACGATATCACTCTGCGCCCCTTCTGCGAACTCGATGCTCTCAGTGGCGGAGGCGGTGCATGGGCAGAAGTCTACTTCTGGAACCCGACCGAAGGATTCGAAAATGACAACCAGTACGCCATCTATATCACTGGTGGCAACAACACATATATTGGCCGACCACGCATGCTCACGCAGTTGCCGAACGGCTATGCCGTAGCCACAGAAGTGACACCCGGTGAGTGGGATCCCAAAGGCGATCCTGTGGACGTCCGGAATGTGTACAACCGGGGGTTCCGTTTCTGGAGTCGGTCCATTGACGACGTCGCCATCTACAGCCACAACGGGCAGGCCACCTTCCAAGACTGCAGAATCAGCAGCGCTGACGGGTTCGGGGGCGGTGCCATGATCACGGGCGACGCCAACACGACACAGTTTGTCACATGTAACTTCGCAGAGACATTCGCTGGAGGACAGCCCTTCGACCTCAACGGAGAGCCTGTCTGCGTCATCACAATCCGAGGCGGCGAGCCGCAGTTCCATCGCTGCGTAATCAGTACTAGTGAAGGTGGCGAACCTGGGATCGTCAATCAGGCCGGCGGCGGAGCCCTCTGGTACAAATGCACTTTTGCACTCAACATCTGCATGTCTGGCGAAGGCATGTATCAGTGCACCGGCGGAACTCCTATGTTCAATGGCTGCCACTTCTACAACAACGCTTCACGCGAAGGGACTGTGTACTTCGACAGTACAGGCGTCGACGGAAGTCGATTCATGAATTTCACCCTGTCCAACTTCTTGGACAACACGACCTCGGGTGGCCAGTACGGCGGCGTCCTGCAGGTCGTCTGCGACGACTGCGCAGGCGATGCTCCTGAGGTGTCCTTCTCCAACTGCAGCTTTGACAACAACAACGGAAACTCGGGCCTCGGTCTCTATGACATCGATTCCCCATACTTTCCCGAGTACCGCATCGCTATGGACATCAATGACAGTGGCTTCGTCGCCGGTGCCCCAGGCACCGGCGTTCCTGGTGATGTGAACGCCGACGGCTTCGTCGACACGACCGACCTCGATGAGCTCTTCACCATGCTCGGCACCTGCACCCACGACAGCGACTACAGCGGCGACGTCCAAATCGGCGACCTGCTCGATCTCATTGCCGTCTATGGCAACAGCTGCAACTGATTGCTGAGCGAATTCTGCCCCTGAGGTATGGCAGGCTCCAAGAAGAGCGTGACGGCTTCATCTGTCGAGTCTTCGCACGCAGCACACAGCATTCTCTCTCGCGTGACGCGAGTTGCCCCGGCCTGCTTGCAGGCCGGGGTAGCCTCATTTCAGCGTGCCTGCCTATGAGACCACGGCATACCTGCTTGCCTATCTTGCCTACAGTGCCACGAGCTGTCGTATAGGCGCAAGATCCTATGCGACAATGCCTTGACGTTATACAGCGTCTCCTGTCTCATACCTATTGGAAGATGGAGCGACACGTGCGGAGGGTAGTTTGGACATCACTAGGAACACTGGCAAGTGTGGCAGCGACCACGCAGAGTGCCGAATGGCCGGATCCAAACCCAGCCCCGAATTCGGATGGATCGTGGACTTGGTATGTCGGAAACAATACCCAGTATCCGATTCTGCAAAGCGTACTTGATGCCTGTGGCGATGGTGACGACATTGTCGTAGCCACCGGTCTCTACGTCGAGAGCCTAGAAATTGACAATGCAGATATCACGCTCCGACCTGCTTGCACTGCCGCAGGGACGTGGGCAGACGTCACATTCTGGAATCCCACCGAGGGGTTTGAGAACGACAACATTTTCGCTCTTCGAACCACAGGCGCGGCAAACACCTACATCGGGCGGCCACGACAACTCAAGCAACTTCCGAATGAATACATCGAACCCACGCTTGTTGTACCCGGCGAGTGGGATCCGGCGGGGGCGGCAATACCCGTTCACTCAATCTCAGAGAACACCTCTCACGCTGCGTTTACGTTCTGGAGCCGAAGCATCGATGACGTGGCCATTCTCAGCGAAGATGGGCAAGCAACATTCCAGGATTGCTTGATTACCAGTTCTGATGGATTCGGTGGCGGCGTCATGTGCACTGGACCGGCCACCACGACACAGTTCATCGACTGTGTCTTCACGGGGACATTCGCTGGCGGTCAGCCCTATGCCATGAATGAAGAGCCCGTTTGCGTCATTACGGTCAACGGTGGAAGGCCTGCATTCCACGGCTGTTCAGTAAGCGGAAATGAGGCGGGCTTGTACGGTGTCATCAGATTGAAGAACGACGAGAGCACGTGGCACGCAACACGTATTACAGAGAACCAGACCGCAGCAGGCGAAGGCACTGTGTACTGCACAGATGCTGCGCCCGCCTTCAACGACTGCCTCTTCGCAAACAATGTGTCACGTGAGGGAACGATCTATATGGAAGCAGACGGGCTGGCCCAGCCTGTCGATCTCACGCTCACTCGCTGTAACTTTGAGAACAACACAACCTCCGGTACTCAATACGGAGGGGTTCTTCTCGCCACCTGCGAGATCTGTAATGGCCAACCACCTCGTGTCTGTTTTTCAGCCTGTGGCTTTGACGGAAACAACGGTGCTACTGGACTCGGAATTTACGATATCGAAACACCCTGGTTTCCTGAGTATCGGATCGCTGCAGACCTGTCACTCGATGGACTCATTCCGCTCAACGAGTCAAACGCAGCCGCGGGGGACATCGATGCAGACGGAAACATCGACCAGAATGACCTTAATCTCCTCATGAGCATGCTCGGAACCTGCCGCTACGACGGCACAGGCGATGGCGCGGTGCTCGTTGAAGATCTGCTCGAACTCATTTCCATGTACGGAGTGAGCTGTCCATGATGACATGGCTCGCCTCCATCCTCCTCACCTCGTCTGTTGGAGCAGCAGAACTACACCCCATGCTGCATGATCCACCGGCGAAGGCGTGGTTCGTCAACTCAGGTTCTGATGAGAGATCGCCAGAATGGGCGATCTGTCTCCGCGCAGCATCGCACGCTGATGCTGATCGACTTGCAGTACTGATTCCAACCCTCGGGGGTCGGATCCTCTCTCGGCTCCACACCACGCCCATCCTGACGCTCCTGATTCCACCACACACATTGGAATCTATTGCATCCCTCCCCGGGGCGATCTGGATTGAGCCTGCCCCCCTGCCACTCACGCCCTGCATGGATAGCGCGCGTCCAGATGTCGGAATCGATGTTCTCCACAGCCCCGCGTGGAACCTCGAAGGTGAAGGCCAGCGTGTGGTCATTGTAGAACCATCACTGCCCGACATTGACCATCCAGATCTGGCTGGCCGAGTTACGACATTTTCATCAGGCATCTCCAGTGCACACGCAACGCATGTCGCCGGCATTATCGCTGGCAATGGAATACTCAGTAGTGGCACATGGACGGGCACGGCACCGAATGTCATGCTCGATGCCCGCGTTATCAATAATGTCGATGACTACTTCTTCTACAGTGATCCCGGGAATCTCGAATCGCTCTATGAAGACGAATTGGCCGAGTACACCCCGATTGCCTTTAACCAGTCACTTGGCAGCAACATTCAGTTGAACGGCTACCCATGCTCGCTGCATGGCGACTACGGAGTCACAGCAGAACTTCTCGATGGCATCGTGCGAGGCGAACTCGGAACTCCGGTCACAAGCGTGTGGGCCGCAGGCAATGAGCGAGCATATGACACCTGCGGCTATGACTATGGAACGATCGGCCAACCTGCGACAGCCAAGAATGTCATCTCGGTTGGCGCGGTCTACAGCGATTCGAATGTCGTCACGATCTTCAGCAGCTGGGGGCCCACCGACGATGGTCGCATCAAGCCTGACATCGTGGCACCCGGCTCACAACTCAGTGATGACTTTGGAATTACTTCGTGCGGCGAACAGAGCACGTACGCCACCATGTCCGGAACCTCGATGGCGACTCCCATCGTGTCAGGAACGCTCGCCCTTCTCGCCGAACTACACCAACAGGCATGGCCAGACGCACCACCCCCACTCCCTTCCACATGGCGAGCGATTCTGTGCCACACAGCTGAAGACCTCTGGCAGGATGGTCCGGACTATCGCTATGGATGGGGCCTTCTTGACGCGGAAGCTGCTGCAGAATCCACGATTGCACACAACTGGACTGAGAACTCCCTCCTTCCGAGTGACTTGGCTTCATATGTCATTGAGGTAGAAGACCCCTCCGAGCCGCTCCGAGTCACTCTCGCATGGGACGATCTTCCAGCAGTGGCCGGAACTGCTGAGACGCTCATGAATGATCTGGATCTTTTGCTGGTTCATCCAAGCAGTGGCCTGGTATCCCCATGGAGTCTTGATCCGAACAACCCCAACCAGCCTGCGCAGCGGAACGTCGATCGTGTCAATACCATCGAGCAGGTCTACGTCGCAGATCCGGAACCGGGCACATGGACCGTCTATGTCAGCGGAACAAGTATCACTGAACCCACTGGGCAGGCCTACTCACTCGTCTCTTCGCCTCCAATGGCACACACACTCCTCTCGATCGTCAGCGTCGCTGATCATGGCGTGCACTGGACCCCAACGCCGGTGACCGCACAGATCAAAGCTACGGGCGAAACGATCGTGGAGGGTTCTACGCTGCTCTATGCATCGGTTGATGGAGAAACGCCAATCTCCACACCGCTTGTACAAAACGGCGAAACATGGACAGCCAATTTGCCGCCTGCTGGATGTGGCTCGACAATCACGTGGTGGATCGAAGCACAAAGTTCACTCACTGGCACACAAACATTGCCTCTCGGCGCACCAAGCGTCGCATTTACACTTCCGGTTGGTGACCTCATCTCAACAATCTTCACTGATTCCATGGAGAGTGACCTTGGATGGTCTGTTACCACATCCGCCAGCTCGGGAGCCTGGCACCACGCCGAGCCCGGACCATGGTGCGAGAATAGAGGGGAACCAACCTTTGATTCCGAAGAAGGCTCAACCTACTGTCTCATGACGCAGCGAGGGAATAGTGCTGATTGTGGCGACTTAGACAACGGATGCTCTTGGCTGACATCTCCCGCAATGAACGCTTCGATGAACGATCTCACACTCTCGTACGCGAGGTGGTTCAGCAACGGTGGATGTGGCCACTCGCACGATGATGGATTTCTGATCGAGTTCTCGATCGATGACGGAATCAACTGGATCGTACTAGAGGCGATCTCCGAAGATGACCCTGACGCTACAGGAGGATGGGTTGATCGCTCATTCGCTCTCAGTGATATCAGTGGATTCCAGCCAACATCAGACTTTCGTCTTCGATTCACTGCCTGTGATGAGGGCAGCAGCGATTGTGTTGAAGCAGCGATTGACGCAGTGTCCCTTTTGGGCCCGCCATGCGTGACACTATGCCGTCAGGACATTGCCAATGCAGATGGTCTCGTCGATGTCGCAGATCTACTTCGTTTCATCGAGTTCTACGGAACGGACAATCTCGCGGCTGACTTTGATAACACCGGCATCGTTGGCATCGATGATCTCCTCATACTCATGGCGGCATGGGGACCATGCATCTGACATTGCAAAGATTCGCCGGGCTGGGATCACGAGTGTTTCCAACCGGACGCTGAAGGAAGAAGGCTCGTTGTGTACGTCATTCAGCCGGTGCCGCACCCGTACTCGCCAAGTCTGCCAAGAAGGTCATCCACGGCGTAAGGACTTCCGAATCATCCAAGAAACTGCAACGCATCCTCGATATCGGTATCGCCATCAATATCGACGAACTTCCTCGATTGATAGACGCCACGCAACATGGCGCGGCGTCGTGCAGAAGAGCCACCCAGCGGACTCGAACCGCTGACCTGAGCTTTACGAAAGCTCCGCTCTACCAACTGAGCTAGGGTGGCCTGAAGGCGGGAGGATACCGACTGGATGACCGGTCAGGAGCCTGAGGTCTCTACGCTCGCAGTAGCATCTCCGCGATCGAGGGCGCCGTAGAGTCGCCCAGCGGCGTCCGCCACATCACCACGCGCATGTGAGATGAAGTTCCTCAAATCCGCTGCCTGCCGCGCCGAAACACGATCGCCAAATCGGCGGACCGATGCTGCCGCGAGGTCCAGAAGCGCAATCTGCTGAAATTCATCGCTCGCGTTCAGCGAGGCATTGACGAGGGCCTGTTGGGCCGAAGGATCATTCAGAAGAGCGAGAACCTCGGCAACCATCAACTGCTTCGGGCCCGAGGAGGCGGTCAATCCTTGCTTGAGGAGTTCCGTTGCCTCGGTCACATCAAGCCCCGCTGGCTTCGTCATTGCGAGATCCCGCAATGCCGAAATTGCTTCCGCGGCGTAGTAGCGTTGGTCGCCGTCGCTCAGTGGCTCACCCAGACCAAGCGAGTCGAGGAGTGATGCAAACGCGGCATCCGATGCGCCACTCTTGATCACTCCCACTTCAGGAAGACCGACAACAGCAGTGCGAATCTCCGTGAGTGAGCCCTCAGGAACGACCATCACAACGGGAATGCCAGCGTCTGTCACTTGCTCCACGGCGCCAATATCACCAGTGCCCTTGACCATCAGGTAGACAAGGTCGGAGGCACCGCCCTTGCCGGTATCTGCGACATCCTGCCAAGTCCCACCTGCAGCGGAAATCTGATAACCCGCGGCATTGAGCCTCTCCGCAGCAGCGTCCCGTTCGGCGGGAGTACCTCCGGCGATCGCAGCCTGTTGACCAGACTCGCCCCGCACAGCAGCGCCGAGCAGCGGTACGACTTGATTACTTCCAGGGAAAGCCCGCGAGGGCATCGCACGCGCAACAACGAGCGCCGCGTCGTACCGAACACGCTGATCCGGGTAATTCAACGCTTCAGTCATTGGCTCACGATCGTGCCCACCAAGAAGGCTTGAGGCTCCACCGGTTCGAGCGAGTGCCGCTAAGGCATCTCTCGCCATCTCCGTATCCCCCTGATCAATTGCCATGATGAGCACATCGCGAGCAACTCCCGGCCCATGGACCGTCGCGTGGAATGCGGGGCTTCGCTCCAGTTCAGGGACCGGCAACGAAACGTCGCGATCTCCGAGGCGATTTTCAATCCTTAGATTTCCAGCAACAAACATTGCCAACGCTGTTGCGTTGTCGTCCTGCAAACTCCTTGCGGCATCTGCATTTCGCACAGCCATCACAGGCCAATAGAGGTCCGTAGGTACCAATAGAGTCACAAGACCCTCATGTGGATCCCACTGCCAGATGTTCTGGTACTCACGCCTGTTCCCATCAGAATCGACCACAATGGTGGGGCGGGCGCGAAGATGCTCCATCTGTCGCAAGTAGTCCTCAGCTAACTGAACGTGCAGTCCAGCAAGATCTATGGACTCAGGAGAGTCCCAGCCAAGTCGCTTGAGTGCTCTGGCCGATGCGGCAGCAACAACCTCACTGACGTTCTCACTTCTACCAGTCTCGAGAATGGCGGCCGCTGCGTGCGGATATCCGATCTCGGCCAGCGTATTGATAATGATGACCTGCTGCTCTTCGGGCACCTGAGCCAACGCCGTCGAGAGTGGAAGCACCGCTTCCCGACCGAGGGCCGGCAGCGTATTGGTCACACCGAGTTGCGTATCCGGCGTCGTCTCGGGATTCGCGAGGCGTCGAAGCATTGTCGGAACCGCGTACTCGCCCGCTTCCACGAGACGATCATGGGCAAGCATCCGAGCGCGACGTGTGCCGGAGAGCATCTCAATGGCCTCGTCAATCCGACCGCCATCGCGAGCAAGATCAAGTCGGCCCTGCTCCACGGTCGATTCGATCGATGCGGCCACAGATTCCAGCGCGGGTACTTCTCGGGCCCAGCGAATTGCCACTGGCAATCGATCCCTCATTCGGGGATGCTCGTCAACGAGCGCAGCAAGTTGTTCGGCATCAAGACCGCTCTTGAGGAGTGCCTCACCATTGGCCTGAGCCATCTCAATTTGAGCGGTCAGGGTGTAGTGCACGAAGTCCTCCAGTAATGTTGCCGGGGACGCGTCCGTCGATGCGGCAAGCCCCATTGAGGAACAAATGGAGGCCACGAGCAGCGAGGCCGCGGCAAATCGATTACGCATGAACATGAATACTGGCTCCGAGTGATTGCCCCTCCCTGATAAGGCCCACAACAGGGGGAACAAGCGGGTGAAGTCAGCGAGGATAGCCCCCTGAACGGGCCTCGGCAACCTGTAGAGGGCTCAGAGTGGGACCTTCCCTCATGGTATGCTCCACTATCACCGATGGCGTCTCAGGGAAGTGTGGTGAAAGGCCACCGCGGACGCGCCGCCGTAACGGGAAGGCCCATTGTGGCCCCGCTGCCCACCCGCCACTGCTCCTCTTGAGTGGGAAGGCCGAGCAGCGGCCCCGGAGCCGGAAAACCTGCCCACAGGTGATTCATGCTCGGCCTGCGCGAATCGGGTCGGCAGGTATTGCTCACCCGAGGACTCCAGGTGATCCCCCTGCCGAATATCCCCCGCCGCGTGGGGAAGTTTCAGGAGTAGTCCCACGCGAATTGGGATTATGGAAAGAGATTCCCATGCAGTTACCCCTCTGTGCTCTCATAGCACTGACAGTCAGTGCCGACCCGTGGGCCGACACCGTCATTCAGTTCGATCCCGGCGTCGGAGGAGTTGCGGGATACGACGACCCGATTGCCGCACTTGGCCCCCCCACTCGCTGGACCGGCGAAGGCACCGAAACGCCGATGGTGGTTTCTCCGTTCTCGCCAGCATGGATGCCTGATGAAATCGTCTCGATCGGTGCTGGCGGCTCGCTCACCGTTGTGTTTGATCCACCGATTCTCAACGACCCCGACAACCCATTTGGAGTCGACATGATCGTGTTCGGAAACGCAGGCTTCATCGATCTCGCATGGCCCACTGGAGTTTGCGGTGGCATCTTTGGCGCCGATGGTGGCAGTATTTCCTTGAGCGAAAACGGCTCCGACTGGGTGCTGCTTGACAATGTCACCGCTGACGGCCCATGGCCAACCTTGGGCTGGCTCGACGCAGGTCCATATGACGAATGGCCGGGGCTCGTGCCATCCGACTCGACCAAAGCGATGGCCCCCACGCTCAATGTTGCCGATGCCGAAGGCCTTGGACACGATGAACTTCTCGATCTGTATGACGGTTCGTCAGGAGGCGTCGGTATTGACATCGGGGCCGCTGAACTCAGCGCCGTAACGGCAGTGCGTATCGACGTATCAGCAGACGCCTTCCTCTCTGTGGAAGTCGATGCCGTTGTCGACGCTGGATCTTGGAACCCGGCCGACCTCAACGGCGACGGCCTTGTCGGTGTTGACGACTTACTGATGGTGATTGGTGACTGGGGAGCAGCCAGCGGCCCCGGCGATGCAAACGGTGACAGCACAACCGACGTCAATGACCTGCTTGTGGTCTTGAAGGCATGGACATGACGAGACGCGGATTCACCATCATCGAACTCGTTGTCGTACTGATCATCCTGAGCATGCTGATGAGTATCCTCATCCCTACGCTCCACACAACCTCAACAGCATCACTACGGACTCACTGCCGAACCAACCTCAGGCAACTGACGCGAGCCGCCATCCAGTATGCCATCGGGAGAAATGGCCGATTCCCGCCGGGGCTCCTGCACGGCACCGACGCCAACGCGTCTAGCGGTGATGTGCGGGCATGGGATTGGTGGCGCCAACCAGGCGGCACTGTGCGGCCCGGTCCCCTATGGGCATTTACCGATCGCGGCGGTGAAGTTCAGGTGCTGCAATGCCCGACCTGCGACACGGCGCTCGCAGGCTGGGAGGGCGACCCGGTGACCGGCTACAACTACAACGTCGCCTTTGTCGCCGCCGAAGCTCGCACTCCGAACGGTGCCGACACTGGCTTGGGGGCTTGGGACTTAGTCATCGAGAAATCCAATCTCGAGGGCCTGAAGCAACTGACACTGGCCCAGTGCAGGAGGACTGGAACAACAGCGCTTTTCGGAACGGGTGGAAGACTTGGTGGCGTCAACAAGTTCATGCGTTCGCCCGTGAATGCTGGCAGCGGCTACGACACCGCCTACGCGGGCGGACAGTCCTTCCCGGAGGGGGCGAGCAACGTTGGATGGATTGATGGTCATGTGTCGACGCGGCGGAACCCATACCAAGGTGCCCATTGGGAAGCGCTCCCGAGTTGGCTTACCGACTCGCTCGATTGGCCGAACAATGGTTTTCTTTCTGACGACGCTTTCGCGTATGATCCTCGCTGATCTGTTCAGGAAGGGAACCAAAGTGACTCTGCCCCCGTCGCGACCTCAACCCATGGTGGATCGGTGCGCCTGTCACGAGGTGACTTTCGCCGACATTCAGGATTGGGCTCGGCACCGGGAAGAAACCACTCTCGACGACATTCGTGACCACTGGGAATGTGGCCGAAGTTGCGGCATGTGTAGACCGTACTTGAGGCGCATGCTCCAGACTGGTGACGTGCAGATTCCTCTAATGATCCCAAGCAACTGATCACAGTGGCGGCGCGAGTGCTACCCTCTCCGGACCATGCCGCAACTGATTGAATTTGACAACGCTGTCGACCTCGTGAAGTCGCTATCGCTGCCGCTTACGAATACGGAAACCCGATCTCTTGACGAAGCCATGGGGTGTGTCTTGGCCGAGCGGTTGGTTGCTGATCGAGATCTTCCGCCATTCAATCGAGCGGCGATGGACGGGTACGCGTTCGTTCACGCTTCGGCCTCAAAATCCATGCCCATCGCGGGCGCCCGCCGCGCCGGTGAAGTGAAAGCGATCGATGTCCCTCCGGGCACTTGCATCGAAATCTCAACCGGCGCCGCCGTTCCCGATCCGTGCGACACCGTCATTCCGTTCGAGTTGACCAACCGTGGCGACCCCGTGCGTATCGACGGCGATCTTCCTGTTTCGGGGAGACACATACACCAACAGGGAAGTGACGCAGTGGCGGGCGACGTTTTGGTTCGCCCGGGTACGTCGCTCGGCCCCGCCGAGATTGGAATCGCAGCGATGGCCGGACATGTGGCACTGTCGGTTCGCGGTGCACCCCGCGTGTGCCTTCTGACCAGCGGTGATGAAGTTGTCCAGGAAGGAGCGATGCCAGCGCCGCATCAGATTCGCAACTCCAACGGGCCGATGGTGAGTGCACTGGTCAGACGCATCGGCGGTCGGATCGAGCATCACCAGCACCTTCGAGATGATCTCGAATCGACGACTCAGTCCATTCGGCGAGCTTCTGACTCATGTGATGTGATCGTGACGACCGGTGGCATCAGCGCGGGCCGGCACGACTACCTTCCTGACGCCTTTGAGTCACTGGGGTGCCAGTGGCTCATCAGCGGCGTTGGAATGCAGCCGGGCAAACCCCTCCGAATCGGGTCGCTGGGGGAATGCACCGTCGTTTGCCTTCCCGGAAATCCCGTGTCGGCGCTCGTGACGGCCGCGGTATTTCTCACTCCCATTCTCCAGAAGTACCTCGGCATCGAGCCGGGACCCAACTGGCGATCAGTCGAGTTGGCGGAAGACGCCAAGTCCAACCCCAACCGCACGCTACTTCGCCCTGCACTATTAAAGGACTCGACCCACGTATCGATCCCGAAGTGGCAGGGATCAGGCGACCTTGTTCACGCAGCCGGGACGAATGGAATTGTGCGCCTTCCGCAGACCAATCACGCTCCGGCTGGCGAGCGTGTCTCCTTTGCCCCCTGGCCATGACCAACGAGACTCCCATGACCATCACTGTGCAGTACTTCGCTATTCTGGCCGATCGCATCGGCACTCGAGAGGAATCCTACGACGCCGCACAGGGAAGAACTGTTGCGGCCCTCCTCGATGAGGCGTCGCGACGCCACGCTGCCGTCGCCGAAATGAAGGATTCGGTTGCAGTTGCCGTCAACAACACCTATGCGCAGACGACGCAGATCATCGAACCCGGTGATACCGTCGCACTCATCCCCCCAGTCAGCGGCGGCTGACTGCGCCTACCGACGACCGAACCGCCGCTCTAATTCCTCGATCGAAATCCTGAGCGTCGTCGGCCTTCCGTGGGGGCAGTTGCTCGATCGCTCGACCTGCTCACGCATCGAAAGAAGGTCAGCGAGTTCGCGGCTGTTGAGCGAGTCTCCAGCCTTGATCGCCGCCTTACAGGCCATCATGTCCAGTACATCCCGCAGCGCAGTCTCTTCATCCGTCGCCGCTCGAAGGTCGGCCGCGCGGTCAAGCAGGTCGACCATGAACCGGCCGATATCGACTCGCCGCTCCGCAAGCAGCGACGGCACAGCGTGAATGGCCAACATTCCGGGTCCAGAGGCGCCAACATCAAAACCGAGACGGGTCAGCATGGCTCCCAAACTCTCCAAGGATTCGATCGCATCGGCAGAGGCGTCGACCATCTCCGGAACAAGAAGCCGCTGCGAGGGTAGGTTCGCTGAACCAATCCGCTCAAGCAGACGCTCGAACATGACACGCTCGTGCAGCGCATGCTGATCGATAATGAGAACGCCATCGGCATCTTCTGTCACAAGAAACATCCGATGGACTTGTATCACCGGTCGGGCCGAGTCGACAATCGACACCGGATCATTCGGCGGCGACGCTTCTGCCAGAATTTCTCGGGCTTGCTCAGCGAGAAGTCCCGATTCCGCGTGCCTCTGGCCACTGCCAAAGAGTGGACGATGTCCACCTCCGCTTTGTGTTTCTGGAGCAGACACCCGAAGAGGCGGAACAATATCGGCCTTCAGGAGCGATTGTTCAAGGCCTCGCTTGAGCACTGAGAACACGAGACGGTCGTCTCGGAAACGCACTTCGGTCTTGGCCGGGTGCACATTGACATCAACCCGGTTCGGCGGAACGCCTAAGAACAGTGCGACGGTCGGATGTCGGCTCGGCTCGATGAGGCCCCGATAGGCTTCGCGAATCGCAAATCGAAGACTGCGATCAACAATGGGGCGACCGTTGAGGCACAGGATCTGATGCTGCGCTGTGGGCCTTGCAAGATCGGGACGTCCCGCCAGACCCCAGATCGAAACGCCGTCGCGGCTGAGATCGACCTCCAGCATCTGACTCGAGGCTTCCTTGCCAAGAATCGCATTGATCCGCGAAACGGCGTCCGACGCTGTGAAGTTCAGGAGCGTACGCCCTTCAGAAACAAGGCAAAATCCGACATCCGGATTCGCCGCAGCAAGATCACGCACCACTCTCCGAATGCGAGTCGTCTCCGCCTGCGCAGATTTCAGAAACTTGCGCCGGACCGGCACGCGGCCAAAGAGATCTGTGATCTTCACCCGCGTTCCAGGTGGACACGCAGCCGGCTCGGCACTTCCCACATCACCGTGGTCGACAATAATTACGCCGCCGACATCATTACCGCGTACGCGGCTGCGGATCTCAAGTCTCGCCACAGAACCGATGGACGCGAGCGCCTCGCCCCGGAATCCCATCGTTGCTATGTGTTCCAAATCATCGAGGGCCGCCACCTTGCTCGTGGCGTGCGATGCGATTGCCAGCGGAAGCTCATCTTGGGGGATACCGCACCCGTCGTCCACGACTTCCATCCGCTCGATGCCGCCACCCTCCACCAGAATCTCGATGCGAGTGGAGCCAGCATCCAGTGCGTTTTCAACGACTTCCTTGATGACGCTCGCGGGCCGCTCAACAACCTCGCCAGCCGCAATTTGATTGACGACAACCGGTGGCAATGGGCGGATGGGCATGGTGTCATCGTACCGGCGAGGGGGGAAGGAAAGTGGTGGAAGTTGCAGTCAGACGGTTCGTGCGACAAGAGGCCAGCGGCGGCCCCTCCCAAATGCCCGCCGCGAGATCTTGGGAATGATCGCCGCCTGCCAACGCTTGAATTCATTATGGTCGATTCGGCGTACCCACGCCGTAACAAGTTCAGCATCGAGGCCTGTTGCCTCAACTGTCTCGGCTACCGAACAATCGTGATCCACGATGTGTTCGATGATTGCATCCAAGACCTCATATGGAGGCAAACTGTCCTGGTCACACTGGTCCGGCGCCAACTCGGCACTCGGCGGCCGATCAATTGTGCTGAGTGGAATGGGCGGCTTTGCAAGCCCCAGACGCTCAGGTGATCCGTTGATAGCGACCGACATCGATTGCACTTGGGTCTTTCGAACATCACCGAGCACCGCCAACGCGCCGCACATGTCTCCATACAGCGTTGCGTACCCGACGGCCAACTCGGACTTATTGCCGGTGGGAAGGACGAGCCAACCGAGTTCATTGGACATTGCCATGAGGATCTGGCCGCGGATTCTCGCCTGCAGATTCTGATCGACCAGATCTCCATCGACGACGGACCGGCCTCCAGCCGCCAGCGTCTCACGCATTGCCAGGTGAACCGACTCGATTTCGATGACATCGGGCGGACTCATCCCGAGCGAGTGACAAAGTGCCTGCGCATCTCTCAAACTGACGTCGGCGGAATATCGCGAGGGCATCGCAAGACCCCGGACTCGATCAGGGCCAAGCGCCGCGACCGCCAACGTTGCTGTCAAAGCAGAGTCGATGCCACCGCTCAAACCCAGGAGTACCCCATGCACGCCAGTCTTTCCGACGTAGCCACGGATGGCCTCTCGCAAAGCAAATGCGATATCGAAGTCATCCCCCCATGTCGGCTCACTCGCAATCGGCGCGGCGCCAAGTTTCACGATGAGTTCGGGTTCCCCCCCACAGAACGGAAGCCTTCCTGGACGCAACGATCCGTCACTGCCTGCGTGGATCACATCGCCGCCGAACACCAGATCGTCGTTGGCACCCGCTTGGTTGACAGACACGACATCCACACCGAGTTGGCGAGCCACACTGCATACTCGCTGCACCTGCCGCGCGGATTTACCGCACACAAATGGACTTGCGGAAGATGCAACAACAGCATCGCAGCCCGCGGCGGCAAGTTCGGCAACCGGATCACAGGGCCAATAGGTCGTGACCTGCGCATCGTCTCCCTGCCAAAGGTCCTCGCAGATCAGCAGGCCGAGCCGCTGCCCCCGATGTTCAACGATCGTCGCTGAGCCGCCCGGCGTGAACCATCGGTCTTCGTCAAAGACGTCATAGTCAGGCATCAAGCGTTTGATCCCAACGGCAACCTGGACGCCATCGCGAATCGCGACCAATGCGTTGTGCAGAACATTGCCTCCTCCGTGAATTGGCGTACCTATCAGTACCAGCAGCTCTGATGGAAGCTGACGCGCCAGGCGATCGATCTCCTGCTCGCAGGAGGTAACGAAGTCACCACGAAGAAGCAGATCCCTTGGCGGATATCCACACAGGGCCAACTCGGGGAGAAGCAGGACATGAGCGGCGGCAGCTACCGCCGACTCAGCGGCTTCAACGATCAGTCGGGCGTTACCGACGATGTCGCCGACGATGGGATCAAATCTCGGGACGGCAATTCGCACGTGGGCATGGTAGCCGTGGAGCCAAAAACACCGCAGGAGCCCTTGGGGGCTCCTACGGAATAGTTTAAGAGGTACCCGAAACGTCAGACAAAGGCGGAGGCTGCTTCGATGCAGTCAATGACCTGACGGACCGTGAAGGGCTTGCGGAGCGTGCCGTCAAAGCCGCTCCGTTCTAGCGATGCAGCCTGCCCATCTGTCAGGCTGCCACTCATCGCGATCACTCGCATAGCGCTGAGGTCGTCAACACAACGAATAGAGGCCATGAACTTTGATGAGTCGAAGTTTGGAACGTTGACATCCATAAGCAGCACATGCGGACGGAATCGCTCGCATTCAAGCCCCATTGAGAACAGGTCGCTGCTGGTATGCACCTCGTAGTTTGTCTCTTGTTTCAAGACAGTACTCAGTGCTTCGCACACGCTGTCATCCATGTCACAGATCAGCACTCTGGTCGATCCGGACATCAGTCCGTCCAGCGGGATGCCGTGAGCCTTCATGAATTGCATCAAACTGGCAACTGGGATCCGGCGGTCCTTTGAACCTGGAATCCTGTAACCCTGCAACTGCCCTGAGTCGAACCACTTGCTCACGGTTCGGGCGGCCACATTGCAGATCTTGGCAACTTCGCCGGTGGTAAATACGTCTTTATCGAACATGGTCATCGGTATGAGATCCTCGTGTCAGCTTTGTGCGGGATCCTTATGTCCCGCAGCGTGCATCGGTTCGTTCAAGGAGACAGTTCACCAAGGCTCCGTCATCTTTCAAGAACGATGGATAGAACCCTCACTTTGTAAATAATTGGAATATCCCTCTTTCCCGGCACAATCCTGAAAGAGCCCATAAAGGGACTGTGTGAGCCGCTAAGACGGCTCCACAAACCGCCTATTTCATTCGACTGAAGTCCTGTAAATCTTTCCTCTGCAAAGTGTTACCTTGTCGCTTCGCCCTGAATCGCTCTCCCCCCCAAAGACACTCTTCAATTTCAGACCTTCGTAGAGCTAGGGCCTTGTGCGGCATCGGCGATCAGTTCCGATTGCTCACCTATCACCAGCAGCGACAAGGAGATATCTCAATCGCAAGAAAACTTGTGGTGGGTGCCCGAAACTGCCGAATGAGGTGGTCGACATTCCAAAAAGTCGCAATCCGTTCATTACCAGTGGATTACGTGCTACAGCCCCGCTGGTTCGTCTTCGAGCCAGCGAGACTCTTAATTTGAGGAGAATGCGGATCGTTTGAAAAAGGGGCCAGCGTGACCGCCTCGGACTAAGCGTTCGGTCCCGCTCCACGGACAGCATCCGAAAGCTCGTAGGTGCCATCGTTCGCCCGGAACCTGGCTGCAAGATCCATAGCGGCCCGGTCGTAGGCCTCGGCATCCGCCCAGGTATTCCGCGCGGTCAGAACATTGGCTGGTACGCCCGGGCACGAATCTGGGGTTCGAAGCCCGAAGATCGGATCCGGCGTCCAGTTCGCATCTTTCAAAGAGCCGTCCAGAATCGCGGCTACAAATGCCCGAGTCCACGCCAGTTTGAATCGTTCACCGGTGCCGTAGGCTCCGCCGGTCCACCCGGTATTGAGCAGCCACACGTTGGCGTCCTGAGACTGCACACGCTTATCGAGCCATTCCGCGTAGACCATGGGCGGTCTCGGAAGGAACGGCCCACCAAAGCACGGGCTGAAGTTGGGCATTGGCTCGGTGACGCCTGCCTCGGTGCCAGCGAGCTTTGACGTATATCCGTTCACGAAGTAGTACATGGCCTGCTCACGTGTCAGAAGCGACACCGGCGGCAGAACGCCGAATGCATCAGCAGTCAAGAAAATGACGTTCTGAGGATGCCCACCCATCGACGGAATGCACGCGCCCGGAATGTACTCCACCGGATAGGTCACTCGCGTGTTCTCAGTCTTATCTGTCCGGTCATAGTCCGGAACACGCGTGCCCTCATCAATGACTGTGTTCTCAAGAACCGATCCAAACCGGATCGCGTTCCAGATTTGCGGCTCGCCTTCTTCCGAGAGCTTGATGCATTTTGCGTAGCAACCCCCTTCGAAGTTGAAGACGCCACTGTCCGACCAGCCGTGCTCATCATCGCCGATGAGTGGACGATCGGGATCGGCTGAGAGCGTCGTCTTCCCTGTACCTGAAAGCCCGAAAAACAGTGCCACATTAGACGAATCGCGTTCGGCGACGTTGGCCGAACAGTGCATCGGAAACACACCTGCGTCGGGCATGTCATAGTTCATCGCAAAGAAGATCGACTTCTTCATCTCGCCCGCATACTCGGTACCGAGAATCACGACTTTCTTCTGCTCAAGCGACTGAACAATCGCAACCGGACCGTTCAGCCCGAGTTCCTCCCAATCGTCGACTTTGCATGTCGCCGCATTGAGAATCGTCCAATCCGAATCGAAGCCTTTCAAGTCCGCGGGGTCTGCCTTGATGAACAATGTCGATGCGAACTGGCAGTGCCATGCCAGTTCTGTCACCACACTCACTTTCAGTCGGTGGCTCGAGTCCGCGCCGCAGTACCCATCAAATCGGTACAGGGTGTCTCTCGATTCCAGATGCTGGCGAGCCCGCTTCTCCAACTCGGCGAACCGCTCCGGCGAAATTGGACGGTTCACAGCACCCCAGTCAATGTTGTCATGAATACCGGGCGTGTCCTCCAGAAACTTGTCTTTGGGGCTACGACCTGTTCGCTCCCCGGTATCAACCGCCAAGGCGCCGTTGGCTGCAAGCATGCCTTCGCCTCGGCGAAGTGCTTCTTCGATCAACCACGCGGCCGGCATATTCGAGTGGACCGTTGTGGAGAACTCAAGCGGCGATGTCGTGGCGGTGGTCATGCCTCGGCTCCAGTCTCATTGCTTGCCCCATTCAGCCACACGGCCGCAATGAAGCGAAGGAGGGAATTGTATCGAACCACTGGCCCCAACGTCTGAAAAAGCGGTGTCCCGATGTGGCTGAGCTGCCCGGCTCCGGGTACCCTGCCGGGCTGCACTGGCGACCGTAGCTCAGGGGTAGAGCACCTGGTTGTGGTCCAGGATGTCGCGGGTTCAAATCCCGTCGGTCGCCCTTTCCTCACCATGCGAATTCACTGCGTCCAGTTCGACATCGCTTGGGAGAACAAGGACGCCAATCACACCCACATCGAGCAGATGCTGGCCGAGTCTCCCCCGGAGGCCGGCGATCTGGTTGTTCTGCCCGAACTCGCCGACGTCGGGTTCAGTTTCGCCCTTGATCGGATCATCGATGATCGATCTCAGGCGTGGGCGTGCAGGCTCGCCCAGCAATTGGACTGCTGGGTCGTCCACGGATGGCCCATGCGGGGGTCGAACGGCGAGGCACGCAATGTGTCGGGATTGGCTGGACCGGATGGAAATCTCATCGGCATCGCGGAGAAAATGCACTCGTTTACGCTGGGAAATGCTGGCAACGTCTTCGTGCCGGGCGATCGCGTCCAGACCTTCGATATCGGGACAACGGTGCTGTGCCCGCTGACCTGTTACGACTTGCGGTTTCCCGAAGCCTTTCGGGCAGGGATGCGCCAAGGGGGGGAAGTGTTCACCGTCATCGCAAACTGGCCCGAGCAGAGGGCAGACCACTGGCGATCACTTCTCATTGCTCGCGCGATTGAAAATCAAGCCGTCGTAATCGGATGCAATCGGACCGGAGCGGACCCGAACTTTCGCTACGCGGGTGGATCGCTCATCGTCGATGCTCAAGGCGTCGTTTTGGCCGAGGGAGACGATCGGGCTGCGGTCATCTCTGCAGATTTGGACCTCGATGCAATCCGGGCCTGGAGAGCGGCATTTCCGGTGTTGCAGGATGTAAGAGAGGATCTTCTTGGGGGATCGGAGTAGTAGCGGCGTTCGCTTTGCGAACCGCTCTATTGAAAACGCCGCCTTGGGGGCGGCGTTTTCAATGGCGAGACCCGGACTTGAACCGGGGACACCGGCATTTTCAATGCCGTGCTCTACCAACTGAGCTACCTCGCCGGAGTTGGGGCAGCCTATTCGGATTCGCTCCGTGCAGCAACCGTAGAGCACTGAGTCACTCTCGGCAGCGATCTGCAGAGCCTCAGGAGTGAGGAGGCCGCAGCCAAATTCGCTCGCGCAGGCCACTCAGTCAGACTGCTGTGCTTGCTTATGCCGCAGTTCGTCCGCGGCCAGCCTCGCTTGAGGGCAGGGCCCCACCAGGAAGTGGATAGACCCGCTGAAGGGTCGCGGCAAGATCTTCCCGGCTCGTCATGACGAAGAACACAGGGAAGGTGAGGGTTCCGCTCAGGAATCGATGCGCACGGACCAGCAAGTCCGACGTCGTCGCCACCATCAACTCTCCCCCATCCCAACGAATCGGCATCGCACCGAATTGCCAAGCTTGCCGACGAGTCAGGAGTGACAGCACCTCTGAATCCAACACCTCGTCACGCAGTGAGATCTTCTGCGTAAGACTCGCATATTGATCGGCCCAGGCACGTTCCACATCGCGAGGATCGATACCAAAGAGCCGCTCACAGGTGGCTCCAAACGGCTCGCCGGTTCGGTCCTGCTCGATCAATGCTCGATCAACCTGCGACGACTCCAAGATCCCATTTCGAACTAACAAGTGTCCCAATCGAAGTTCCATGAAGTCCTGACTCCCTTGTGTCATTTCTCTGGTCGTCACGGACTTTGCCCCACTGAAGCGGGATACCCGCAGTGATGCATGCCCGGCTGCATGAGGTCTGGTCATGCGGTTTGGTGGGACAATGCTCCCCCTCGCACCACCTTGGGCGGGGCACACCCCCGCCCTGATAGCCTCCACCCTCAATGCATCGTCGTCTTCGAGATCGCCTGCTCCGCAAGTGGGGCCGATTTGTCACAACGCATCCTGCGTGGACGCTCTGGGTCTGCAGCCTTCTTGCTGCAGTATCCGTGCTCCTCGCCGTCACAAGTCTCGAGATCAAGGCCGACCGCAACGACCTTTTGTCCGAAGACCTGCCCTGGACAAGGTTGTACGCTGAGTATCGCGAAGACTTTCCCAGATGGGACGACATCATCATCTGTCTGGAAGGCGAAACTGGCGATTCAGCGGTCGACCACACAGCCCGCCGGCTTGCCGAACACCTCCGAACTCTGCCCGAGATTCATGCTGCCAATGCAGGCTTTGCGAACGCCTCCACAGGCCCGCGACTATGGAAAGTGGCCCCCACGGAGGTATTCCAGGACACGCTTACAAAGTTGAATCGTGGCCGAAGCGTTGCAGCGGCGGCAACGGCTGCTGATGCCCTCCTCACCATGCTTCAAGGAGAGAGCGATTCCACGGAGGTGGATGCCGCCGCACTCACCAACATGCTTCGCCCGTACATCGACTCGCTCGAAGGAAACCCCGTGCACTTTGGCCTGCTCGACCCACTGCGTGAGGGCTGGACTCCACTTGTCACAGCGTCTGGACGAATCCGTTTGATCATGGTCTCGCTGGCCCGACCCGCAGAGGATTCAATCGCTGGTCTCGCGAACAGTCTTGATGCGGTTCGCAGCGACGTCTCCCAATGGCTGCAGCGGGAACAGCTCGATGAAACTTCATGGGGAATCACTGGTATTCCCGCAATTGAGTCGGACGAAACGGAGCAGGCAACGAAGGACTCCACGATCGCCTCGATCGTCGCCTTCTTACTGGTCACGGCAATGCTCATCGGCGTGTTCCGTCGTATTCGCCTTCCGCTGATGGCCGCGACGTCGCTGCTCATCGGAATCGCCTGGAGCTTCGCGTGGGTCGTCATTTCCATTGGGCACCTTCAACTGCTCTCCATGGTCTTCTCGGCAATTCTCATCGGCCTCGGTGTTGACTTCGCGCTGCATATCGTGGCGAGGCTACGAATCATCGAGAAGGACTGCAAAACACTCCCCGACGCAATGGCACGTACATTCCAAGATGTCGGGCCCGGGCTCGTCACGGGAGCCATTACGACCGCCGCCGCCTTCGGCTGTACGGCATTCAGCGCCTTTCTGGGTGTCGCCGAGATGGGAATCATCGCCGCTGGTGGCGTTTTGCTGTGCCTGTTTGCCATCATGAGCGCCTTTCCAGCAATGCTGACACTCTCAGCACGCTGGCGAAACGACCTCGCGGTCATGAGACCAGTCGGAGCCGGAATCCTCCGCCGTCTTGTTCGACCACTGCATCGGCATGCCAAGTTGATGCTCACAATCGCCGCAATCGCAACACTCGCTCTGGTGGCCCTGTCATCCCGACTTCAGTATGACTCCAACATCATGAATCTCCAGCCGCCACATCTCGAGGCGGTCGCATGGCAACGGAAACTCGCCGCTGAACCCGGCGCCGATCTTTGGAGCGGCCTGGTCATGACATCGCCGCAGCGAGCTCCCGAACTCGTCTCATCTTTACGAACGCTCGATCAAGTTGAAGACGTTGGCGGCATGGGAATGCTCTTTCCGCCAGATCTTGCAGCGCGGCAGGCGGATATCGCCGCTGTGTTAAAGACTCCCGCTGCTCCGAAATCTGCACCAACCAATCTCGGTTTTGTGCCCACCGTTCTGAGTACGCTTCGGGACAGGCTACGGGGAGAGGCACCAACGCACCCTGATTTGATACCGCTGGTTGAGTCTCTTGACCATGCTGTCAAGAGTTGGCATGCCCTTGACCGAAACATACCGGAACGAACAGCACGCATTGATCGACTCAATAGCCAGTGGGCTCAGGAGAGACCTGAAGCCGCTTCATATATTGCTCAGGCTCTGGATGCAGCGAACCCTGCTCCGTCAGATCTTCCCCCGCTGCTGCAATCATCATTTGTAGGGCGTGATGGGCAGTGGCTGCTTCGTGTAGCACCAGTGACAGGGGACATTTCGATCCTCGAACCAGAACGGCTGGACGCATTCGTCACTGCCGTCCGCCGCGTTGCTCCCGACATACTTGGACCACCCGTTCAAGTTCTTGAGTCTTCTCGACTCATCGTCCGGGCCTACGCGACATCCGGCGGACTCGCGCTTGTAGCCGTACTGGCTCTTTTGGTGTTTGACTTTAGATCACTCGCCGACGCGTGCTGCGCCATTCTTCCAGTCATCGTCGGGTTTGCTGGCACGTTCGGCCTCATGGGGCTCATCGGATTGCACCTGAACTTTGCAAACTTGATGGTGCTCCCGATGATCTTCGGCATCGGTGTTGATAGTGGCATTCATGTCGTACACAGGTGGTTGAGCAACCCAAATGTGCGGCCGCCCGGCCTGTGGGGAGGAACCGGAACCGGCATTCTCCTGACGACGACGACCACTGTGATTGGATTCGCATCCCTCATGCTCGCAGAGCACCGGGGCATTCAATCACTTGCAATCGTCATGGTGATCGGGCTGCTGATTTCGCTGGCCGCATCGTGGACAGTTCTGCCAGCAGTCCTCCGAATTCGAACTCAACGGCACCGCCGGCCCTCGGCTTCATGAGCCGACAAGATTCTCGGCATTGAGTGGAAGTAAATCGTCAACGACAAACTCTCCATCCTGCCTGATCACTTCACCATCAAACTCAATTTGGCCGCCGCCGTATTCCGGTCGCTGGATCAAAACAAGATCCCAGTGAATGTCACTGCGATTGCCGTTATCGGCGTCTTCATACGCCTGCCCAGGAGTGAAATGAAGTGACCCGGCAATCTTCTCGTCGAAGAGGATGTCCATCATTGGTTCACGCACGTATGGGTTAAACCCAATCGCGAATTCGCCGACCGAGCGAGCTCCTTCGTCGGTATCAAAGATTGCCGCGAGATGCTCTCCGCCAGACTCGGCGTCGTGCTCGACAATTCGACCATCCTTGAACACAAGCCGTACGTTTCGAAAACTCTGCCCCTGATATACGCTCGGCGTGTTGTAGTGAATCACACCGTTGATTGAGTCACGCACGGGAGCAGTGAAGCACTCGCCATCAGGAATGTTGTGAGATCCGGTGCACGCAATTGCAGGGATGTCCTTGATTGAAAACCGAAGGTCCGTATCGCCGGGACCCATCAAATGCACTTGATCTGTTCGGTTCATTCGAGCAGTCAGTGCCGCCGCCGCACCAGCCATTCCCGCATAGTCAAGCGTGCAGACATTGAAGTAGAAGTCTTCGAAGGATGCCGTCGACGACTCGGCCAACTGAGCCATTGACGCGGTTGGCCATCGAAGAACACACCACTTCGTGTGATTGACTCGTTGCTTCAAGTGGACGGGCTTCATGTAGTGGGAGCCCCATGCCTTTATCCGATCTGCTGGAACGCCGGCCATCTCATTGATGTTGAAGCCCCCTCGCATACCAATGTAGGCATCCATCCGAGTCATTCGGTCCAAGTCGCTGGCCGCAACTGTTTCGAATTGAGCATCGGCCCCACCTTCAACGAGTGATCGGAGAATGCGATTGGATCGCAAGGCGACATGCGGATGTGCGCCGCGATCACGGCAGGCTTGCACCAGTTCAATCACCATCGCATCGGGAATGTCAAATGCTTCGATGAGCACATGCTCGCCGGGTTGCAACGCCGTCGAGTGCGAGGCCAAGAGGCGGGCCAGATCGGTCATCCGTGGATCGTGCATACTGAATCAAGTCCTCTCAATAGTGAGCGTCGACAAATAGGGTGCTGACCTGTTTCGCCAACACCGGGTTCGGTCGTGGATCATCGCGGAAACGCAGGTCGATCTCCAGCGTCCGCGACGCCAACGAGGCGTGGCTCCACGCGCAGATCGTACTCTCAGGCCGGCTTCCTCCTGCCCAGAATCCATCCCCCGCTCGCCCGACTGCCGCTCGGCCGCCGCCAGCCGGATGGGTATCCCATCGTTCTTCGGCCGCGCCAAGCAAGGCAGATTCAAAGTCGATGGACTCAGCCGGCCGCGTCCCGACAACCAGCACAACATTTTCCGCGCGAGGCATGAACTGCCGATAGGCGCGATCCAAAAGCCTTCGTATGCGTGGTGTCTCATCGATAAAGCCGGACGGAAGTCCGATCGCCAGTGAGATCGTCCGTCCCTCCCAGTATCCGACAACACGGACCGCGCCAAGTTCCAGGCCCGATTCATCCCTGACCGTGAGCTCATCTCCGATCTTCGCCATCTCCAGAAAGATGCTCGCCCGCTCCACGAACTCCTGCATCAAGTCCTCGTCGATTCCCTCGGCCCAGCGGATGCGAACCATGAATGGGCGAGCAATCTGCTCGAGCACGCGCAGTCGAGGAGAGATTGACAGCTGCCTGGGTTCGCCTCGATCCCCTTCGTCGAGCCGCTTGACATGCAGAAACCACTCCAGCCCGTCGAGCCGAACGCGAAAGTCGCATGTCCGACCTGCCGGTGTTTCGACTTCGACCTGCAACTCACATCCACGACGGTGCAATCGATCCGCTACAAGCGCCTCAACCCAATGATCCATAAAACGTCGCGGGCGATGCTGTGCGTTCAACGAATCCAACAGTGGCGAAAGCCCGGGAACCTCACGCCATGATCGCACTCTCGCAAGCAAGGATGGATCAAGATTGCCTTGATAACGATCAAGTCCGGATGAAGACTTCGTCATTCGCTCGTCCAGGATGACGTTGACTCATGAGTTCGATGCGGAGGGATTCTGCATGAATCACCAAGAACGGTAGGCGGAGGCCAAAGTGTCGAGAGAGCCTCGGACAGAAGAATTTCGCCCACTCTCGCATTCCGCGTATGGGACAGTAATTGACTGGCCTGCCTCAATCCAAGCGAAGTCTGAATCGTCACGATTCCGTCGCCATATTCGCGGTTCGTCACAGGGGTGCGTCGCTCCAGAAAGTCGACAGCGCGTGCATCGCGAGTCGCAAGTGTCACGGCGAGGTCAATCTTCGGACCAATCGAAGCATCACGAACCAGTTCCGTCAGGCGGTCGAGTCCTTCTCTGGTTTCGGCACTGACTGGCAAGGCATCGGGATGATCCCGGAGCCAGCAGAGCAGATCGTCCTGCCGCTCCAATTGATCCACCTTGTTGAGCACAAGTTGGCGGGGCTGCCCGGTGGCGCCGATTTCGTCCAGCGTGCGAAGCACGGACTCAAACTGCTGATGCGCAGTCTGATCATTGACGTCTACGACAACCAGCAGCAATTGACAATGCACGGTCTCCTCAAGCGTCGATCGAAATGACGCGACGAGATGGTGCGGAAGATCCCGGATGAATCCCACGGTGTCACTCAGAAGCACGCTATTCCCGTCTCCGAGGCTCCACTGCTCAACCCGTGTTGAGAGCGTTGCAAAGAGTTTGTCATGCGCGAACGCCCCGCCCGCCGTGAGACGATTGAAAATGCTCGACTTGCCCGCGTTGGTATATCCCACCAAGCCAACCGTAAAGTGATCTTCATTGCGATGGCTCACTTCCCGCTCCTTACGAGCATGGATTCCATCCAACTCTCGCCGCAACTGCTTGAGTCGACGCTGCACCAGCCGACGATCGATTTCCAGTTGCTGCTCGCCCGGGCCCCGTGTTCCAATCCCGACCGGAGCTCCACCGGTCACCTGCCCAAGGTGGTCCCACATGGCGCGAAGTCGCGGATACGTGTATTCCAATTGCGCAATCTCAACCTGTAACTTGGCTGCATGTGTCATTGCCCGCCGGGCAAAAATGTCGAGAATGAGTTCGCTTCGATCGATAATTTTGACCGACAGTTCTTTCTCGAGGTTTCGAATCTGCGCTGGTGTGAGGTCGTGGTCAAAGATGGCGATCGTGGCCTTGGTCATCTCAATGAGACGAGCCAATTCTTCCACCTTGCCCTTGCCCAGAAATGTCCGACCAACCGGTTTCCGCCTCCGCTGTGAGAGTATCCCCACAACTTCGGCCCCGGCCGTCGAAGCCAAGGCTTGAAGCTCTTCAAACCGCTCCTCCAGATCTACCCGATCCTCGGGCAGACGAAGTGCCACAAGCACAGCGTGTTCCCGTGCTACCTTGAGCTGCTCACGCTGCGATTGAGACATGGGTGTGATCTGGCTCTCCGTTGGCGGCTACGATGGGGTTCAACCGGCCCCGAACACATCGTCGGACCGATCGTACGACATGTGTAGTCCCGAGACGAGGCGCATCCTTCAATGAATATTCGGCAAATCGTACCCACCATCCTGCTGATCGCTCTAGCGGCCATTCTGGCGATTGAGCTTCCCTCTGCCATTGCAGGACGAGCCCGCAACTACGACTGGTTCGGGCCTGTCATCGACACGCGGTCGATCCTCATGAACAACTATGTGGAAATGCCCGACGAGGAGGCCATGCAGCAGGCCGCGATCGAGGCCATCGTCAATAGTATGGACGACCCGTACACCATCTACGTTCCACCGGCCCACGCGGACGACTTCCAGAAGGATCTCAGCGGTCGCTATGTCGGTATCGGTGCCCACGTCAACGGAAGGGCCGGACGGCTCACCATCCTGTCTCCGATGGATGACTCCCCCGCGCTGAAGGCCGGCATTCGCGCAGGAGATGTCGTATTGATGATCGATGAGTTCAGTACGCTCGACCAACCAATCCAAGCCTGCATTGACGAACTTCTTGGGGAGCCAGGCTCGGAGGTCCGCGTGCAAGTACGACATACCGACGAGGAAGAAGAGTGGCTCACGGTCGTGCGGCAGCCAATTGCCGCCCCGACAGTTGCCGGGTTGGCCCGACAGAATCAGGAATGGCGGTATCTCCTGGACGAATCGAAGGGCATTGCATACGCCCGAGTGAATCAATTCACGATGGATACGGTGCCGCAACTACTCGACGCACTGAAGCCACTCCAAGACGACGCCTCGCTCAAGGGGCTTGTGCTTGATCTCCGTGGCAACCCAGGCGGCGCACTCCCCGCCGCCATCAACATGGCGGAATTGTTCCTCGGGGGAGGTGAGATTGTGAGCATCGCGCCAGACCGCGAGGACCGGTCTGGCGAACACCGCACGGCGACCGCGTCGGCGGGCGAAGCGTTTGAAGACATGCCCCTGGTTGTGCTGATCGATGAGAATTCAGCCTCAGCCAGCGAGATCGTCGCCGGCGCGCTCAGAGACAACGACCGAGCACTCATCGTTGGAGAGCGATCATTCGGCAAAGGTTCTGTGCAGGAGGTGCGGCCCTTGGACGACGACATGGGCGTGCTGAAATTCACGACCGCGTACTACTTCGTCCCGAGTGGCCGCAATATCCACCGACGAAGGCACGAGCCCGACGCAGAGTGGGGCGTCGATCCGTCTCCTGGATGCATCGTTCCGGAAACACCCGAAGCATTTCGTGATCGCGTAGAAAGCCGCTGGGCTTTCGACGCCATCACCGACAGCGAAGCCGATGTACCGGAAATCGTCAACGAAACATGGCTTCGAACCGAATACAAGGACCCCGCCCTCGCCGAAGCGATGGCTTTGCTCCAGCACCATCAGGTCCACCAAGTGTGGCCCGAGTTGGCTGAAGACGAAGATCTCGCTTTCCCCCCACTCCAAGCGGACCTTGATGCAGCGCTGGATCGAAGAGAAGCCATCGAACGGCATCTTCTTGATCTGAACGACGAGATCCTTCGCCTGATGGGCAGCAATGAAACCATCGAGCGTGGGCTGGTGGGACTTGATGAGGGCGTCGATGTCTCTGGTGCCGAGATTACGCTGCGGGCCGCCGACGGATCGACGATCGGCGTCTGGCGATTTGCAGAAAGCGGGGACATCAGGACGAGCCTGGATGGACTCGAATTGGAACCAGTCACCGTCGACGAGAATGACGAGGCCGGATGATCTCCGCGACGTCACTATGCCTTTGATCCTCGGCATTGAAACCAGTTGCGATGAGTCGGCCGCCGCGGTCGTCGAAGGTCCGGACGCCGTCCGGTCGAGCATCGTGGCGACTCAGCACGACCTGCACGAGCGATTCGCCGGGGTCGTACCCGAGATCGCCAGCAGAGCGCACGCAGCACGGACCCTGCCGGTCATCGATGAAGCCATTCGGGAAGCCGGCATCGAACTCAAGGACCTGGATGCCGTGGCGGTCGGCCACACACCTGGGCTGATCGGATCGCTGCTGGTTGGAGTCAGCACAGCGAAGTCACTGGCATGGAGCCTCGACATCCCGATCATTGGCGTGCACCACTTGCTCGCGCACTTGCACGCTCCGGCACTGGATGACGACCCCATCGAATTCCCCGCCCTCTCATTGATCGCTTCGGGAGGGCATACAGCCCTGTACCGTCAGATGGATTCGCTCAGCGCCACACGGGTGGGCTCCACCATCGATGATGCCGTCGGGGAGGCCTTCGACAAGGCGGCCACCATGCTTGATGCGGGCTATCCCGGCGGCCCGGCAATCGAGCGGCTGGCGGTGAGTGGGGATCCGAACGCCATCGACCTTCCGATTCCGAAGGCAGGTCAGAACCGCTGCGACTTTTCCTATGCAGGGCTCAAAACGGCCTTGCTGTACGCAGTGCGGGGGCATCCTGTGGGGCGTGGTCGAGCGGCTCGGTTTCCTCGAGCGGTGTCCGAACTTACACATGAGGCCCGCGCTGATCTCGCGGCGAGTTTTCAGCGATGTGCCATTGCGGCCTTAATGCGAGGTGTCGCAGCAGCGGCAACCGAAGGCCAATTCCGATCACTCTGTGCTGGGGGCGGCGTCCTGGCCAACAGTGAACTGCGGCGGCAACTGGGAACATTTGCAGAGTCGCATGGGCTGAAACTTCGAGTTCCACCGTTGAGATACTGCGTTGACAACGCCGCCATGATCGCTGGCCTGGCCGCGATTCGCCTTCAGGCCGGACTTGTTGACGACCTCGAACTTCAGGCGAGCCCGCGCCAACCAATCGCTCCTCCTGTAGGGTGACCCACCCACCGCGGCCACCAGAATGACCAATGATGCCCCACCACCGCCGACGCCTCCCATTCTGATGGAGGGCGTTCACCCTGCTTGCCTAGACAATGACCAACTTCGCAAAGAGTGCGAGGAGACCTTTGGTCGCCAACGAGGACCCGGTGGACAGCATCGAAATCGACGAGATTCGGCTGTGCACCTGCGGCACATTCCCAGTGGCGTTGAAATCGTGGCCGCCGAACGTCGGAGCCAACAGGAGAATCGCCGCGTTGCATGGAGGCGGCTCCGACTGAAGCTCGCCAGGCGAGTTCGACGCCGGATCGACACCAACCGTTACATCTGTAGCGATCTCTGGAAACAGCGGCGGCAAGGCGAGCGGATGGGGGTCAGCCCGAAACACACTGACTACCCGCCTCTCCTCGCCGAGGCAATGGATGTCATTGAAGCTCGAGCATGGGACGTCGCGGGGGCTGCCGGGACATTGGGCATCACCATGTCGCAACTTGTTCGCTTGGTCCGCCATGACCCGGGTGCATTTGAACGTGTCAATCGGGGGCGAGTCGCCCGTGGATGGCACCAACTTCGTAAGTGACTAGGAGGTACAGATGAGTACCGTGCCGATGATGGAATCGTGTCTGACTGAGCTCGTTGGCATTCGGCGGGATCTTCACGAACACCCGGAACTCGGGTACGAGGAGCATCGAACCAGCGAAGTCGTCCAGCAAGCGCTCAAGAGTGCGGGCGTCGAGTTTCGAGCGGGGCTCGCAGGCGGAACAGGTGTGCTCGGACACATTCCCGGTGGCGACGGTCAACCAATCGCTTTGCGGGCGGACATGGATGCCTTGCCCATTCTCGAACAGAGTGGCGTGGACTGGACATCCAAGCATGAAGGCCGAATGCATGCCTGCGGACACGACGGGCATACGACGATTCTGATCGGCACGGCTCAAATACTCGCAGCCATGAGCCGCGAAGGCAGCCTGCCGCGGCCCGTCACACTTGTATTTCAGCCCGCCGAGGAGGGTGGGGCCGGCGGCAAGCGGATGGTGGACGATGGCTGCTTGGACGGCTCGGTTCTGGGGCCTGCTGTGTCGGCGATGTTCGGATTGCACGGCTGGCCCGCGTTGCCGCTGGGGATATTGGCTTCCCGCCCCGGTCCCATTTTGGCTTCCGCCGATGGGTTCGAAGCCCGGATAACAGGACGGGGAGGCCACGCTGCGATGCCGCATCTCTGCGTCGATCCAATTGCCGCCGCTGCCGCAGTCATTCAGTCAGCGCAGCATGTTGTTTCCAGACGAGTCGATCCTGTGCAGGGTGGCGTGTTGTCCATCACTCGAGTCGAGGGCGGGACGACTCACAACATCATTCCTGAACAAGTCTTTCTGCAGGGCACGACGCGTTTCCTTGAGCCGGAAGCAGGCGAGGCGCTGCATAGCGGGTTTGAGGAGATTCTCCATGGCGTTGCTGCCGCTCACGGCTGCACTGCCGAAATCGACTGGCACGATGGCTACCCGGTGACGTACAACGACCCCGAGGCGTACGCCCACTGGGACGCGGTGACAGCGAAGACCTTTGGTCGCGATCGGGTGCAAACAATGTCCCCGGTCATGGGAGGTGAGGACTTCTCCTTCTATGGGCAGGTGGTTCCAGCATGCTTCTTTGCTTTAGGTCTTTTGCCTGAGGGTCAGAACTCCATGCCAGGGCTTCACCACCCGTGCTTTGACTTCAACGATGACGCGATTCCCGTTGGAATTGAGGCCTTCATCGCGCTCGCCATGGCTTGAGGCGACCGCCCTACACACTTTGTCCGATAATGGCAGCGTTTCCAGCCGCTCTCTGTCTTGAAAAGCCTCACTCTCCGAGCGTGATGGGTGTCCGACGATCACAACGGCACACTCCAAATGCCCCTGAGTCCGTCGCTTGAATGACCAGAGCCCCCTCGCACCAAAGCGGCGAACTTGCTACTATCCCCGGCTCAAAACTTGACGCCGCAATACCACTTTGCCTCGCTGGTCCGGCCTGACCAGTGTCCCCGATGGGACATCCGAGCAAGGTGGGAGGCAGGAGGATCTCAATGGCCAAGAAGCTTGAAAAGCAGTTCAAGATCGTCGCGCCCGGCGGTCAGGCGACCCCAGCCCCTCCGCTCGGGCCCGCCCTCGGTGCCAATGGCATCAATCCGGGCCAATTCATCCAGAGTTTCAATGAACGAACCAAGGAACTGAACGGCAAGGCCGTGACGTGCCTGATCTCGGTCTACGCGGACCGTTCGTTCGACTTCGAACTCAAGAGCTCCCCAGCTTCGGCCCTGCTCAAAGATGCTGCCGGCATCGACAAGGGTGCCGGCACGCCGCAGGACCCGATCGCATCTGTGACCACCGATCAGGTCAGGGCCATTGCCGAAGAGAAACTTGCCGACCTCAATGCTGCGACGGTCGAATCTGCAATGCGGATGATCGAAGGCACAGCCCGATCGATGGGTATCACGGTCGAAGGAGGTGACGCGTGAGCGAAGAAACGACTCCCAATACAGAGGCTACCGAAGCACAAGCGCCTTCTGCTGAAGCAACTCCGCAGGTTGACGCCGCCGCTGGAACTGCAACCGAAGAGCGCACAGCTTGGAAGGCCAGACTCGCCCGTCGCCGCCGACGCACACGCTCTGGCCGCACCGCGGAGAATCGCAAAATGGCCGAAGCCGCCCTGGGGGCTCACCCCACTGCAGAGGCCGTTCAGATCCTGAAGAAATTCAAGCCAGCCAAGTTCGATCAGACGGTCGAATGCTGCCTGCACCTCGGAATCGATCCTCGGCAGGCTGATCAGCAGCTTCGCGGAGCATTGTCCATGCCCAAGGGGACCGGCAAGACTGCCCGAGTCATCTGCTTCTGCGGCGCTGACAAGGTCGATGAAGCCAAGGCTGCCGGAGCCATCGAAGCTGGAAGCGACGATCTTGGTGACAAGATCAAGGCCGGTTGGTTTGACTTTGACGTCGCCATCGCGTCTCCAGACATGATGCGAGTCGTCGGACAACTCGGCAAGGTGCTTGGGCCGAAGGGTCTGATGCCTTCACCAAAGGCTGGAACGGTCTCGCCTGATCCGATCACTGCAGTGAAGGAGTTTGCTGCAGGCAAGAGCGAATATCGAAATGATGACGGCGGCAACCTGCACGTCGTCATCGGACGGCTGAGTTTCCCCGAGGCCGACCTGACGGAGAACCTCGAGTTCTTCCTCAATACGATCGAGAAGCTCCGACCGGCCGCGGTCAAGGGGTTCTACATGAAGAAATGCGTGATCTCAGGCACGATGACGCCCGGCGTGGAGGTGAGCGTCTCATGAGTAAGCCAATCAAAAGCATGATGGTGGCGGAATACCGCCGCCGCTTCGAAGGTGTCGATAACGCCCTGCTCGTGGATATCCGCGGCATCGAGGCCAACGACAACAATGCATTGCGCCAAAGCCTGCATGCCTCTGGTATCAAGATCACGGTCGTGCGAAACACGCTGGCCCGCGATGCTTTCAAAGAGACCCCATTAGAGATATTGACCGCTGGTCTCGATGGCCCCTCCGCCATGTGCTACGGCGCCGACTCTGTCGTGGAGGTCGCCCGTGAACTGGTCACCTGGGCCAAGAAGGTCGAGAAGTTGGATCTCAAGGGCGCTTGCCTCGACGGCGAGTTCTTCGAGGGCGACAATGGCGTCAAGCGGCTGAGCACGTTCCCTACGCGGGACGAGGCACAGGCCAAGGTCGTCCAGCTCATACTCTCCCCCGCTGGCAACGTGCTCGGCGCAGCGAAGAGTGCTGGAGCCAATCTGCTCGGGATCGTCAAGGAGATCGAGGAGCGGCTGGAGAAGGGCGAGGAGATCGCCAAGGTCGGCTGAGTAGCCGAGTTTATTTCAATACACACACGCGATTGACTGGCCCCTCGGGGTTAAAAGCCGCACGGCGGCTCCTCTCGATCGCAACACTGAGTTCTGGAGTTCAACACTATGTCCGAAGAAACAGCAGTCAAAGAATTCGATGCCAAGGTCACCAAGATGGGCGACGAGATCGCCGGTCTCACGCTCAAGGAAGCCGTCGACCTGGCTGATTACATGAAGGATGCCTACGGCATCGAGCCCGCAGCAGGCGGCGGCGTCGTGATGGGGGGTCCTGTCGGTGGCGACGATGGCGGTGGCGATGACGCCCAAACCGAATTCGACGTCGTTCTTGAAGCCGCTGGCGACAAGAAAATTGCCGTCATCAAGGCCGTCCGCGAAGCGACTGGCTTGGGCCTCAAGGAAGCCAAGGGACTCGTGGATAGCGCGCCCAAGGCCATCAAGGAGAAGGTCTCCGAAGAAGAGGCCAACGACCTCAAGGCCAAGCTCGAAGAAGCAGGTGCCTCGGTCAACGTCAAGTGATGTGAGCCACCTCGGGTGGCACCAATCGAATCGCATACAGGCGGGGCCCCACTTGGGGCCCCGCTTGTCATTCAACCTGCCGCCAACTGCGGAGAGGCCTGATGCCACCCTATCTCTCTGCACGACAACGGATTATCTCGCCGCCGCTCGCGTAAGTTCTATCCTCACAGTCACGCACCGTGACTGGAGGTTCCCGGCTGGTTATCGGACTGGCATTATTAGGGGTGCCGAGGCCTATGAATCCCAAAATTGTCTCTTTGCTGGCTGATAAATCGCCTAAACCTCTTTTTTGAAAGTGGTTATGCGAGCGTGGGGCCGTTTCTATTCCGAAAGTCGGCGCGTTATCGGTTCAGGAACGGGTTTTGCTTGCAAGAATCGGTTGCGGTTTTTTGGCCTCTGGTCTACACTGCCCGGCTCGGCGGAGGCATTTGACCAACAACCAATCGTTTTTTCTTCGGCAGGAAGACCCCGGTCCTAAGGGTCATTCAGTGCCTGATCGATGAAAAGACGCGTTCCCTTCTCTCTCTCAGAGGTGACCGCATGACTTCGATGACGGTGCGCAACTTCTCAAAGCGTGGCGACGCAATTCCAGTCCCGGCTTTGACGGAAGTACAGCAGGCCGCGTATGAACGTTTTATTCAGCTTCAATTGGATCCGCTCAAGCGCGATCCACATATGGGACTTGAGAGCCTCCTGAAAGAGGTCTTTCCCATCGAGTCGTATGACGGCACGATGCGACTCGAGTACCTCTACTACAAGCTCGATAAGCCTCGGTACACCCCGGACGAGTGCAAGGAGTTGCGACTGACGTACGGTCGCCCCTTCCGCATCGGCGTTCGGTTTGTCCGCGAAGGTATTGCCGACATCCCCGAGGAAGAGATCTACCTCGGCGAAATCCCGATCATGCTTGGCGGCGGCGAGTTCATCGTCAACGGTTCTGAACGTTGCATCGTCAGCCAGTTGCACCGATCGCCCGGCGTCGACTTCGGAATCACGCAAGACCTCGGTGATCGGCCACTCCATAGCGCTCGGATCATTCCGGAGCGTGGCTCGTGGATTGAACTCGAGGTCACCAAGAAAGACGTTCTGGCGATGAAGATCGACCAGTCGCCGAAGATCGCCGCAACCGTGTTCCTTCGCGCGTTGGACGAGTCGCTCAGCAGCACCGAGGCGATTCTCGAGACCTTCTACGATGTCGTCGCCTGTCCCGTTGCCAAACTCGAGCCAGAGCACTACTCCGCCGAGACGATCTTCACCGACGAAGGTGAGGAACTCTGCCGAGTCGGCGCCCCCATTGGCGACGCCTTGGAGGCACTCCAGTCCTCCAATGTCAAGAAGATCAACGTCGTGCAGGATCCGAGCGATCCGCTCATCCTCAACACGCTCGCAATGGAGCGACTCGACTTCATGGCGGATGCCACGGAGCACGAGGCCGCCCTCCTTCGAATCTACAGCCGCCTTCGACCCGGCAACCCGCCGCAGCGCGACAAGGCCAAGGCACTCTTCCGCGAGAAGTTCTTCGACGAGAATCGCTATCGACTTGGACGAGTTGGCCGGTTCCGAATCAACCGGAAGTTCGACATGGACATTCCGGAAGACGTCATGCACCTCCGCGGCGAAGACTTCATGGCGGTGACTCGCTACGTACTCGATCTGAGATCGAAGCGAAACAAAGCCTATATCGATGACATCGATCATTTGGGCAATCGCCGCCTTCGAACCCTCGACGAGCTCGCTATCGAGGAAATGCGAAAGGGCTTCCTGAAACTTCGCCGCACAGTCCAAGAGCGAATGAGCGTCAAGGATCCCGACGAGCTCTCCAAGATCGCTGACCTTGTGAACTCCAAGTCGATCAGTAGCGCCATCGACTTCTTCTTCGGCCGAAGCGAACTCTCTCAGGTCGTCGACCAGACGAATCCGCTCTCGATGCTCGTCCACGAGCGACGACTCTCGGCCTTGGGCCCAGGCGGTCTGAACCGAAAACGAGCCGGCTTCGAGGTCCGAGACGTCCACATTTCTCACTATGGACGCATCTGCCCGATTGAGACGCCGGAAGGCACCAACATCGGCCTGATCGCCTCGCTTGGCATTTTCGCCCGCGTCGATGAATACGGTTTCATTCTGACTCCGTATCAGCGAATCGACGGAGCAACGGCGACAGGCAAAGTGGAGTACCTCCGCGCCGATCAGGAGATGCAAGCGATTCTGGCAACCGCCGACTCGCTTGATAATGGCAAACTGAAAGGCAAGCACGTGCTGTCCCGCGTCAGCGGCGAACTCAGCACTGTTCCCGCCAAAGATGTTCAGTTCGTCGATGTCAGCCCGAAGCAGATCGTCGGCGTATCGGCTTCGCTCATCCCCTTCCTTGAGCATGACGACGCCAACCGGGCGTTGATGGGCTCGAACATGCAGCGGCAAGCTGTTCCGCTCATCAAGGTGGATCCGCCGCTCGTCGGAACGGGCATGGAGCAGATCGCGGGTGAGCATTCTGGAATGATTGTCAAGGCCCGACGCGGCGGCACGATCACCAGCGTCGATGCTGAACGCATCATTATCGACAACACCGACGAATACGAGTTGCAGCGGTACCGCCAACTCAACGAACGAACCTGCCAGACTCAGAAGCCTGTCATCAACCTCGGCGAGACGGTCGCCGAAGGTCAGATCATCGCTGACGGCGCATCGACAAGACTTGGGCAGATGGCAATCGGCCGTAACGCGCTCGTCGCATTCAACACGTTTGATGGATACAACTTTGAGGATGCCATCGTTGTTTCGGACCGACTCGTCCGAGACGATGACTTCACATCGATTCACATCGAGTCGTTCACAGTCGAGGTTCGCGATACAAAGCTCGGCCGCGAGGAATTCACCGATGACATCCCGAATGTCTCGGAGAAGCAGCTTCGCAATCTCGACGAACGCGGCATCATCAGATGCGGTGCTCGTGTCGGCCCTGGCGACATTCTCGTGGGCAAAGTCAGCCCGAAGAGCAAGTCCGAACTGACCCCCGAGGAAAAACTCCTCCACGCGATCTTTGGGCGTGCTGGCGAGGATGTGAAGAACGACTCCCTCGAGGTCTCTGCCGGCAGCAGCGGTATCGTCATCGGCACCCGCCACTTCAGTCGCCGCATGCATCTCAGCGATGAACAGAAGGCCAAACTCAAGACTGACATGGCCGCCTACGGCGATGAAATGAACCTGAAGGCGATCGTCCTCTTCCGAGAGATGATCGCAATGATCAACGAGCTTGCGGGCTCCGAGATGATTGACCCGACGACACGCCAGAAGGTGGGTGCGTCCGACATTCCTGAAGTCATCATCGAGCAGATCGAGAACTTCAACGAGAAGTGGATCAAGGGCTCGAAGGAAGTCAGGGCCGAGGCGGTCACGATCCGCAATCAGTTCTGGCCCCGCATCGGCGGCGTCCAGGAAGAAAAGGAACGTCGCCTTGCTCACATGAAGCGTGGCGATGAACTGCAGAGTGGTGTCCTTGAGATGGTCAAGGTCTACATGGCCAACAAGAGACAGATCTCGGTCGGCGACAAGATGGCTGGCCGTCACGGCAACAAGGGCGTTGTTGCCCGAATCGTGCCGGTGGAAGACATGCCGTTCCTTGAAGACGGTACGCCCGTCGACATCCTGCTCAACCCCCTCGGCGTGCCGAGTCGAATGAACGTCGGGCAGTTGCTTGAACTTCACATGGGCTGGGCAGCCCGTGTGCTCGGGTTCCAGTGCATTACGCCAGTATTCGACGGCGCAACCGAGCAAGAAGTGCTCGACTGCATTGACGAGGCAAACGCACATGTTGATTCCCGCCTAAGTCAGTTTGAAGAGACCCGACAGAATCCGGGCGGTTCACGCGAACTTCTTGCTCGCGTGCCATTCGGCGGCAAGGCCCAGCTCTACGACGGCCGTACGGGCGAAGCGTTCGCTCAACCGACCTCGCTCGGCTACATGTACATGCTCAAGCTGCACCATCTGGTGGATGACAAGATTCACGCTCGCGCCACCGGCCCCTACAGCCTCATCACCCAGCAACCGCTCGGTGGCAAGGCCCGTACAGGTGGTCAGCGATTCGGTGAGATGGAAGTCTGGGCATTGGAAGGCTACGGAGCCGCCCACGTGCTTCAGGAACTGCTCACTGTCAAGAGTGATGATGTCGAGGGGCGCACCAAGATTTACGATTCGATGGTCAAGGGCACGAACACGCTTGAGGCGGGTATGCCGGTCGTCTTCGACGTCCTCTGCCACGAGATTCGTGGCCTTGGCATGAACATCAATCTCGAGAAGTCCCACGATGAAGTGGGTCCGATGCTCTGATCGGCCCTGAGTGACTGAAACTGATCCCCCACTCGGATTTTTACGGACACGCAATCCATGACCGAGAACGTCTTTGATCGAGTAAACGACTTCACGTCAGTCAAGATTACCTTGGCGAGCCCCAACGACATCAGGAGTTGGAGCTTTGGTGAAGTCAAGAAGCCCGAAACGATCAACTACCGCACGTACCGCCCTGAAAAGGACGGCCTCTTTTGCGAACGGATCTTCGGACCCGAGCGCGATTATGAGTGTGCATGCGGCAAGTACAAGGGCACCAAGTTCAAAGGGATCATCTGCGATCGCTGCGGCGTCAAAGTCACGCACTCGCGTGTTCGCCGCAAGCGCATGGGGCACATCAACCTTGCCGCGCCGATCGTGCATATCTGGTTCTTCAAGGCACTCCCGAGTCGCCTTGGCACGCTTCTTGGGATGAAGACTTCTGATCTTGAGAAGGTCATCTACTTTCAGGACTATGTCATCACCGATCCCGGCGACACCGAACTGGAATACCGACAGGTCGTCGATGAAGATACGTGCCGCGAACTTCAGCGCGAATATGGACCATCCGCCTTTAAGGCCATGATGGGCGCCGACGCCGTTATCGAGTTGCTGCACGGGCTCGATCTGACCGCAACTGCAGCTGAGATACGAGACGGACTCACCAAGACGCGATCCAAGCAGAAGATCAAGGATCTTGCGAAGCGGCTCAAGATCGTCGAGCAACTACGCTACAGCGACAACGAACCCACGTGGATGGTGCTCGACGTGATCCCGGTCATTCCTCCGGATCTCCGCCCCCTCGTGCTACTCGACTCGGGCAACTTCGCAACCAGCGACTTGAACGACCTCTATCGCCGGATCATCAACCGCAACAACCGTCTCAAGAAGCTCATGGATCTCAACGCCCCGGAGGTCATCATCCGCAACGAAAAGCGGATGCTCCAGCAGGCAGTCGATGCGCTCTTCGACAACGACCGATGCCGCCGACCAGTACTCGGCAGTAGCAATCGTCCGCTCAAATCACTCACCGACATGATCAAGGGCAAGCAGGGTCGCTTCCGCGAAAACCTGCTGGGCAAGCGTGTGGACTACTCCGCGCGTTCCGTCATCGTGGTGGGACCGGAACTCAAGCTTCATCAGTGTGGTCTTCCAAAGAAGATCGCCTTGGAGCTCTATCAGCCGTTCATCATTCGCAAGCTCAAGGAACACGGGCTTGCAGACACGATCAAGTCCGCCAAGAGAATGCTTGAGCGACGCGACCCGGAGGTCTGGGACATTCTGGAGCAGGTGATCTACCAGCATCCCGTCATGCTCAATCGCGCCCCCACCCTTCACAGAATGGGTATTCAGGCGTTCGAACCGGTACTCGTTGAAGGCAACGCGATCACACTGCACCCTCTGGTCTGCACGGGATACAACGCCGACTTCGATGGTGACCAGATGGCAGTCCACCTGCCACTCTCAATCGAAGCCCAGGTCGAGACGCATGTGCTCATGCTTTCGACTCACAACATCTTCTCGCCGGCCAACGGCAATCCGATCGTCTCGCCCAGTCAGGACATCATCATGGGCATGTATTTCCTCACCCATATGGATGAGGAAAACAAAAAGCCCGACCGCGAACTCCATGCTTTCCGCGACTTGGCTGAAGCCCTCATGGCATTGGAGCACAAGCAAATTTCGCTTCATGAGCGAATCGTGGTGCGTCTATCACGCTTCACGCAACAGGTCATGAGCGAGCGCGGCGACGTCGAGCCGATTGGCAAGAGTGGGCGGGTCGTTACGACTGTCGGTCGACTTCGTTTCGCTGCAATTCTTCCAGACGGCATGCCGTTCTACAACTGCACCCTTGGCAAGAAGGGCTGCAGCCGCGTCATTGACGATACGTTCAAATATTGCGGCCGGGCTGCAACGCTGACGCTGCTGGATGATCTCAAGGAGATCGGCTTCAAGACAGCCACGACATCCGGGCTCTCCATCGCAATCACCGACATGCGGATTCCCGCCTCGAAGCCTGATCTTCTTGGCGTGGCTCAGAAGAAGGTTGATGCCGTCAAGCGGGCCTATGCCGCCGGTGCCATCACAGAGCGAGAGCGACATAATCAGTTGCTCGATATCTGGGCTCACTGCAGGGAAGAATTGACAAAGGCACTGGTCGAGACACTCAAGCATGACCGCCGCAACATGGATACGTTGCAGGAAGTCCCGATCGACAGCAACGAGGGACAGCACTACTTGAATCCCGTGTATCTCATGTCGACCTCGGGTGCCCGAGGCAATGTGAGCCAAATGCAGCAGCTCGCTGGCATGCGTGGTTTGATGGCCAAGCCCAGCGGCGAGATCATCGAAACACCCATCCGCGCAAACTTTCGCGAAGGTCTCAATGTGCTTGAGTACTTCTCGTCAACGCACGGAGCCCGAAAGGGACTTGCTGATACGGCACTCAAGACGGCCGACTCTGGTTACCTCACGAGAAAGCTGTACGACGTCGCCCAAGCCGTGGTCGTCACCGAACACAACTGTGGAACCCGGCGAGGCATCTCCAAGCGTGCGATTTACAAGGGTGAAGAAGTAGATGTCCCGCTCCGCGAGATCATCACCGGACGCACCAGCAGGCAAACGATCATCAATCCGCTCACGGACGATGTTATCGTAAAAGAGAATGACATCATCACCGGTGAGATTGCCGCCAAGATCGAGAAGCTCGGAATCGACTCGGTACAAGTGCGTAGTCCACTGACGTGTGATACTGCACGAGGTATCTGTGCATGCTGTTACGGCATGGATATGTCGACCGGAAATCTGGTTGAAGGCGGCCTTGCGGTCGGCACCATTGCCGCGCAGTCGATCGGTGAGCCCGGCACACAGCTGACCATGCGAACATTCCATACCGGCGGTATCGCGTCGCGCAGTTTGACCGAAACGTCATACCGCGCCGGACATTCTGGCACAGCCCAGATTCGAGACTGCCGCGAAGTTGAAGTGGAACTCGAAGGCACAATGTGCCTGGTCGCACTCAAGCGGCAGGGCGAAATTGCTGTGCTCGATGATCGCGGCAGAGAACTTGAGAAGTACAAGGTTCCCTACGGCGGCATTATCCACACCAAGAACGACCAAGAAATATCCAAGGGCCAGGTTCTGGTCGAGTGGAACCCCCACCTCACTCCAATCCTCGCAGAGGAGAGCGGAATCGTTCGCTTCAAGGACATTGAGATTGGCAAGACCATCCGCAAGGAGGCTGCCAAGGGTGCCGATCAAGACGAGCTTATTGTCATCGAGCACACTGGCGAAATGCACCCGCAGATCCTGATCGAAGACAAGGATGGTCACATCCTTGACTTCCATCATCTTCCTGCGAAGTGCCGAATCGAGGTTGAAGAAGGCCAGAAGATCAGCCAGGGCGAGATGCTCGCACGCCAACCCAAGGATGTTGCCGGTTCGGCCGACATTACCGGCGGCCTTCCCCGGGTTACTGAGATCTTCGAAGCTCGAACGCCCAAGGATCCAGCGATCATGTCCAAGGTCTCGGGCACGATCGAGTTGCACGATGCTGTCCGCAAGAACAAGATGACTGTTCGGGTCATCACCGATGTCCAGGAAGAAATCGACCACCATGTCCCGCAAGGCAAGCACCTGCTCGTGCATGCTGGAGACTGGGTCGAGGCGGGAGATCCGCTGACCGAAGGTCCACTTGACCCCCAAGAGATCCTGTCGATTCGCGGCGAAGAGGTCGTCTTCAACTACATGCTGGATGAAGTCCAGAACGTGTATCGCGCGCAGGGCGTTCCGATTTCGGACAAGCACATCGAGACGATTCTCTCGTGCATGCTCTCGAAGGTACTGGTCAAGCGGCCGGGCGACACAGGTTTGCTCCCGGAGGAGATCATCGATCGCCACGCATTCCGAGGATATAACCAGTCGACGAGCGCAAAACTTCGAATTGAAGATGCTGGCGAGACTTCGTTGATCGTCGGAGATCTCGTCGACCGCGCCGAAGCCAAGGAAGTCAATGCAGTCGCCGAAGCAGAAGACAAGAAACCAGCCAAGACCAAGCGGGCCCAGCCTGCAACGGGCCAGACGTTGCTACTCGGCATCACGAAGGCTTCGCTGCAATCTGATTCATTCCTCTCAAGCGCATCATTCCAAGAGACCACCAAGGTGCTCACCGAAGCCTCGTTGCGAGGTGCGGTCGACGAACTTCGTGGCCTCAAGGAAAATGTCCTGCTCGGACACCTGATCCCGGCGGGGACCGGGTTCCGCACCTACACGGACATGCAGGTGGAGCGTCTCGCAGAGCCGCCAACCACCGAGGAAGACGACGCCAGAGCCGCAATGGAAGCTGCTGCGGTGAGAGCCGAAGCACTCGGAGCCGAGCCGCCGACTGTCATGGGTGGCAGCGTCGCCGAGCCCGAGCCACTCCCTGAGCCCATGGAAGCCATCACGGCCGGACCCGCTGAAGAGTCCACGCCTTGAGCCTGAGTCCCCCTCTGCGAAGAGGGGATGTGGCCGATTACACAACGACAGCGACGCCCTATCGCCTGATGGAGATAGGGCGTCGTTCTTTGGGCTTCGGAGAGATACCAAGTGCCTGCGGCACCGCCGCCCGCACACCCCACATGAATCTCGCTTATCCGCCACAAACCGGTCCCTGCCGGGGTGGAGTTGACAGCCCCAGTGTTCCGCACACACCTCAGAGTATTCCAAACCCCAGGACGCCCAGATCCATCAAATCGGTTCGCCTCAACTGGGCCCCAAAGGGGTATTACCTATCACATCCCAAAGCCCCTCAATCGACACCCGTTCCAAAGCGGCTGGCGATATACTTCAAGATCCATTCTTTGCCCCAAATGGACATCGCGTGGATGGATCCTGCGGCGTACTTTGAGCGAATACAAATGTATCCAGAATACGAACTTGCGTGAGAGACTGAGAAAGATCCCCTGGGGCTTTCCATGGTGTGGGACAGATCGAGTTGAGACATCCTCGGGAATGAGCCCCGAGGAAGAATAGGGCCATTCTGGCCGAGAGATGAGACGACACATGACTACACGTCGCTGCGTTCGCTTTACGCTCCTTGCAACCCTGTCGTTGGCCACGGCCAGCGCGGTTATGGCGGCCCGCCCCTCATCAGGCTCGGCCCGACCTCAACACAACGCAGCGACACCGACAAGGTTGCCCCTCGTGGCAGGTGTTGGCGCAGGTACACATCAAGCAACGAAGTACGCCGTTGAGATTCCCCGCGATCTCATGAATCACAGGCTCAAGGTCCGCCTCAATCGCGAACTTGGTGCCCGCGTTCTACCAAACGGGCAACTCTTCTCGATGAGTGGACACGATCTCGCTGCCGTCGACGTACTGCTTGAATCACTCGGGGTACAGCTCACCCCCGCGACCACTGTTTCGGAGAACACAATCCAGAAGCTTCAGCGGCGAGCGGAGATCAAGAGTGGTGGTTCCTTTGCTGACTTTGCTGCGACCTTTTGGGTCAACGGCAATCCCCAAGACATGGGCCGAGTTGCGCAGCGGCTCTCCCGCCTCGATGAATTCGAGGTAGTCACGTTCGCAAGGCAAGCTCCGCAGCCAGCAACCCCGGTTCATATGGCCCGTCGAACCACAGTCCCGAGTCAGAACCGAAACTCACTCACACTCACCGGAGATGTGGGTATTGAGAACAACACCGAACTTGACGAAATACGCGCCCGCGAGGCTCAAGATGAGGCGAATCTTCGCCAAGCCAAAATCGGAAGTCTCGAGGCCATCGAGCGGCTCCGCCAAAAGCGTTTTGCTGATAGCGACGCCAGCAGGCTTTCATCGGCAGTTGACAATCAAGACCGCCCCCCGTCCCGCGGGGGCAGTCGGGCCAATTCGTGCTGTTTCCACATCTCTGTCGAAATTGGCCCGTACGCAGATGCGAGCGGCCCCTTGTACCTCCGGGGATATCAGAACGACGTTGTCGATGAGGACGGTTGCGACATCGTCGCGCAGGACGCCGCGAAGGAGTTGCTTGAGGACGATTACATAGACTTCCCCAACCAAGAGCCTCCTGGTGGATGGATAACCGTCGTTGCGGGAACCGAGTTCAACGAAGACGGAACAGCCCCAGGCCAGTGCAGGGCGTATGGAGCCTGCTGTACCGACCAGCTTGAGTTCCGAGGCGGATCAGATACCTATCGTGACGGCTGCGACGATGACTGGAACGGGTCATTTGGCACGGGCGACGGGCCTGATGTACCTGGGTCAGTGGGACTGGATTGGACTTGGGACCAGTGGACGAAAGCCTACGCCAATTGCGCCGTATGCGTGCTCCGATTTGGCATGTGCTGCCTTGAAGAAGAGGCTGTTGGCCAGGTTGAAACATGGAATTTTGAAGACACCGAGCCAGGCACCGAAACCAACGACAAGTTCAGGGCATGCGACGTCGCGGACGCAGTGACGCCCAACGCCCCTGGTCGCCCGACCTATGTTCCAAACTGGCCGCCCTCTGACCGAGGCGGTCTGTGGTGGCAGCCCGATCTTGAACCACTCCCACTTGAAAGTTACACAGGACACGCTCGATCAGCGCAGGTTGACTTTATGCCCCAGTGGCAGGGCAGGGGATTGCCCGACGCTATTGGCCCGTTCCCATGGGATGCCACAGAGAGCAATCCATGGATCTACACCAATCCTTGGGTGCGAATGAGGCCGGGCAGAACAACCGTTATCGGTTCGGCTCGGCTGGTCACCAACAACGACGCGACCAGCGCCGATTCGCGGTGCGAACAAATGCAAGGCCAGTGGGCGGGGTATATTCAGAACGAGAACGAGCTCGACCAGTATCCAGCGCTTTTGTTCGGCGGCGACCGACTGTGTCAGTTCGAAGAAACCATTTTGGGTGGCTGCATGAACTCCACCGGTGGTATCGAGGTGAAGGACAAGGTCACTTGCGACGAATGGGGGGCAGGGTCATCCGTCCTGCTGCCGCCAATGCAGTGGGGCTCGAATCTGGGCCAGAGGCAGCCCAATCCGCTTTGGCTGGCGGACATGATCGACCCGGGACTCTTGATCCCTGATCCGACGAACAACGCGCTTGTCCACCGGATTCACCAGAACCAGTGGCGGCCAACATGGGCGATCTGGTGCACACCGCCGAGCGTGGCCTGCGCATTTGACGATTGTGGCGATGCCACCGGGCCGACCGATCCGCCGGCTTTTATTGGTACTGACACATGGTGCCCCCCACTCAATCCCTTCTTGCCCCTAGCGGCATTCGACCCGAGTTGTGTCATCCCCCCCGACTATCAGACTGACCCCGCGAACTACTTGGTCCCACCATGGGAATACATGGGCTCGCGCGTGGAATGGACCGGCTGGGATCCCTCAAGGTGGTTTGACGAGGGCGTGACGCTCGGTCTCTCAGAGGTAGTATTTGATAAGTGGTTCCCACCGCTCGATGGCAGCGTTGGACTCCGGCCTGCAGCGTCTACTGGCGACGGTGTCGGGATCTTCGATCCTGGTTTCTATGCTCATGGCGTCAAGCACGGCTTCGAGCCAACTTGCGATGAGTTTGAAAGCTCAGACGGCTTGGCAACCCAGCGGGGAGTGTCCTTGCCATGGGATGACCCTGCCACCGGTGAGCCGAAGTGGCTGGTCTATCCAACCTGGAACCAGTGGGTATACGGCTGGCAAGTCGACAACATGGCCGGCATCAGCGATGGTGGCGTTACACCTCAGAAGCTTGACCCATTCAATGACGGCTGGAACCGGTGGACAGAAACCATCGGATTCTTCGACTATGGACAAATAACTCCAGATCCTGTGTTCTTCTCCAATGCGAGGTATCTCCAATCACCCGCCTCAGGAGAAACAATCTGGACCTACCAAGGCGATTTCGATTCTCCAGAGGCAATGCCGCCCGGAGGTGGCGAGCCGTCGGATTACAATTCGATCGTCTTCCCATATCTGCTCCCGAGCACCGACTATCCGCTCAGCGGCAACGCGACACGCGGAAGTTGCTTCTTCCCGCACAGCATGCGATTTCCAACGCTATTGGAAACACCTGATTTGGAGGGCGAGCAGGAGTGCTATGTCGGCAATTACTGCAATGACGACACGTGCTGCGACTACGTCGAGACGCTCATGCCGGGATGCTGCGCGGAGGGCGGCCCTCATATCGTCTGGGACTCTGAGTGCATTCAAGTTGCAGTGGATCAATACCTTCTCAATCAGGGCAACACATTCACCGAGTATGCCGACTACACCTGCCGAGGAATCACGCCGTTCCTGGTGCCAAGTTGGCCCGTGTCTGCAGACGGTCCTTATGACCCGACCTATGCGTGGCCACCGAGTGCCCCAGCTCCGCCGATCCTCTATACGCCGGGGCAGTACAACTCCGATCCTCGCAATGTTGCGATCAACCCCTATCTTGACGCAGTGCTACCAGAGTGGATCGACCCCAGCTACATTGAGGGCTCGTGCGAAGTAGCGGACACCAACAACATCAATAGGCTCGCACCTCCACTTCCGGTGCCACCGACCGATGGTGGATGGCCAAACTACGCCCAGGTCCGGGATCAAGCCGGACGGCTCTTCCAGTTCATGCCGCGATGCCAAGGAATCTTTTCCTCGGCAGGGCAATGCAGTGTTCCCGGCTCCGAGAGTGGCCGGTCAGCATGGGATGCAGTGGCCGAAGATGAGAGCATCATCATTGGATGTCAAGACTTCGACTGCTGCATGCGGGTTATTGCCACAATGCTGCAAGAGAAGGACAGCAGTACGAGTGGAAACGACTTCAGCGACCTCGAGTGGATCAACTTTGCCCACATGGGATATAGCGAAGATGACCCGCTATTGCCGGCGCTTGCCGGACAATGGACTCCGTACATGGCCATGAAGGCACGCGATCTGTGCTATCCCTCGGTCGAAACGTCCGCTGTTACTCCCGACTTCTTCCCGCTACAACTTCATGCTGGCGCCGAGGCGTATCAGCAGCGAGCGGGTGCGCCTGGAGATCCATCCAGCGAATTCATCGAGGGTGCGGACGGTACATCTGTGACTGACAGTTCGCTCCTCAGACAGTTGATCTACGCCCCATTCTCTTGGTCAGATCCCATGGCGAACGAAGGGTCTGCAGCGTGTGTCCCGGCACACCAGAACATCTTTGAAATGTGCCCAGCCCCCTACTATCGCGCTGAGGGTGTTGGCCTGTGGCCTGCAAACAACCCCTTCGAACTCGGCAATCAGGACTTCTTCAAGACGTGGACATCGGGGATCTCGTATTTGTCTCAGGCACGGGGTGAAGATATTGATCCCTACGGCGACGGCGTAAGGATTGCCGTCCTCGCTGAGTCGGCTTGGCTGCAGCAGTGGGAACCACCGTTGGGTGGCCCAATTCAAGGTGCCGAGCACGAAGACCTGATCGGTAACGTCATTCTCGAAGGCCCGGCAATCGGACTTCCAAGTGTCACGCTCGACTTCAGTGATCAAACACTCACTGCTCGCGGCACTGCTGTTCTGGGTGTGATTGCAGCCGAAGACAACGACATCGGCGTAACCGGCATGGCCCACCAGGCCGATACCTACTTCTTCCCAACGCGAGCTGTTCCGGCACCAGGCCTTGGTCCCCAAGAACGGCTCGAAGATGCCTTTCTGCATGCCCTTTCGATACTCAACTCTGGTGACGTGCTCTTGCTCGCCTTTGAATCAAGCACTGCGGATGGGTTCCTTCTGGACGACCCGGAAGTCCAGTCGTTGGTCGCGATCGCCGCAGCATCTGACATCAATGTCATCGTGCCCGCGGGCGATCGCGGTGCAGCACTGCCGGGCGGTCTTGACTTTCCAGGCATTCAGAATGTCACAGTGGTCGGCGCTGCAGTTCCTGGCAGTGATGATCAATACCTGCGTTGGTGGAGTTCCAACTACAGCGATGTCGTTGACACCGTCATAAGCCCGCAAGACGGCCTGCCAAATATCTGTGCTTGGGGTGGAGCCGTCACGACCACGGGCGGCAACGCCAACCTGACACTGCTTACGATCGAAGGGGCAGCCGATGTCGATCCCGACACTGGCTCATATCAGTTGACCCAAGCGGGACGAGCACAATCGTATACCAACGACTTTGGATCTCAGATCGACGGCACAGTCGCGGCAGCAGCCCAGATTGCTGCTTCGGTGGCGTGTGCACAGAGTCTCTGCATAACCCTGTATGACGACCCGATCCTTCCAAATATTCTGCAAGGCCGCATGATCGAAACTGCTGTGTTTGGTAATGCTGGTGGGCAACCGACTGGGTTGGTGGGTTCTCCAGCCAATGCAGGTGGTCTATATACATGGGACTTGAATCAAGAAGCCATCGAGACGCGATCCGTCGGTCGAATTCCGCGACTTGGCAATTTGGCTGAGAGCCTCGCCTTCGATGTCCCCGACGACGGCGACTTCACCGAAGAAATCCCCTTCCGCATTATTCGCATGGATATTGTGTCCGGCGAATTACAGGATGGCTCTCGGTTCAGTTTGGCAATCCAGGGCGATGACGAATGGGTGTGGATGAAGAGCGAAGAAATGAGCGCCGGCTATCCGCCGATTAACTTCTACACCCCAGGCCCCATCTACTACAGCTCCCATCGCGACTACACAGACATTCTTCTTACGTGCGCGATCTCGGATGAGGTGATTGCAACAACAGGATTCGGCGTGTTCTCCAATCGAGCGGGACCTGATCAGATCGGCCGCTTCAAGACCTACCTCTTTGACTTCTCCCGAAATGCATGGCGGCAATTCACCGCAGATACCACCCCTTCGGCTGACGCACCGCAAGAGTTCTTCGCAGAACCGTGGCCTGGTGCTCCGTCTGGTCTCAGCAGGTATCTCGAACCGAGCTCGGGACGACTGTACATCCGGATCCTCACGAACTTGAATACCGTGGATGACTACAACTACTACCTCGACTTCGTTGAACTTCGAGGACTCACGGGATCGTCGCGACCCTAAAGTCGCCCGGCCCGATACGCTCGATGCACAGGAGCCAGAAGTCCGCATGGACTCCTGGCTCCGTGTGCATCACCGCCAAGCGAGCTTCCCCGGAGAAGCGTTCCTCGCACCGAAGGTCCGTAACCTGATCTGCGGCAGCAGCCGAGCCGGCGGAGGTGAAGTCAGTCGAACAGGAGCGTACCGCCCCCATCCGGCTGCAGCCAACCACTCGCCCACTACGCAGGAGGAGGGCACATCGTTGTTTCGCTCCCCAACCCGGGAGGAGTTCCGACCGAAAGCCCAGCGAGAGGGTCGTTGGATTGTGGAGTAAGGGGCCCGCTCACCTATCTTGCGTCGCAGCCACAGCCTTTCCATCGCATGACAATGCGATTCCCGGGCGGAGGCACGTCAACCTCGGTCATGAACGCCCGGATAAGCGCGAGCCCTCGGCCCGACGCGATGGTGAGGTTCTCCTCAGCAGTTGGATCCGGCACCGAAGCAGGATCGAACCCTGGCCCCACATCTTTCACCGACACGACAACTTCTTCAGGTCGTACTTCGGCGTCAACACAAAGCTGAAGCGATAGATCCCCCCCATGTCCATGGGCGATCGCGTTGGACAAAGCTTCCTCAACTGACAAACGTACTGCAAAGACCACGGCAGACTCCATTTGAGCCTCGTCCATGGCCGCAAGAATCTCATCAACAATGGTCTGGCAGGCCTCCCGATGGCCTGTCACCTTCCACGAGCCCTGCCATGCCGCCGATGCCGTCATCTCATCGCTTTCCGCTGGGCTGCTGATCTGGGATCCAAGCCCTCACTCTCCGTCCAGCAAGACCGCCCTCGCAGCAGCGAAGTCTGGCTCGCTGCGAAGTACTTTGTCCAACCGAGTAATCCGAAACACATCCGCTATTGGATCCGCTATGTGGATCAAGCACAATCCGCCAGACCGATCCTGCAGCCGACTGTTCAACGTGATGAGCAAACCCAGTGCCGAAGACGAGAGATGTTCGACATCTTCGAAATTGAGCACAAGATTCGCTGAAGACGCATCGCGTATGATGCTGTCAAGTTCTTCCCCGATCTGCTGGATAATCAATTCATCGAGAATGTGCCGATCCAGCAGTTTGGCCTCTACAACGCCGCCGTCTTCGCGAGTCTGAATATGCTTCGAATTCTCAGACACTAGAAGACCTCCTCAGCGGGAATTCGCCACCCCGCCATACTGCGTGTGATGCCCCCATTTCGGACGACGGAAACACACCCCTACTAGATCAACCTCACTGCGAGTACGCGGAGCCCAGCCGCAAGGATTCGCTCAGTCCCGGGAACAATTGATCTTCGTTCTCGTGCTGGAGAATGATTTCCGGTCGGAGCAGGATCAACATCGTGTTTTCTTCGGTCGCAGTAATGCGATTGGCGAAGAATCGGTTGATGTAAGGGATTTTCGACAACAGCGGGACGCCCGCCTCTGTCTCGAATTCCTCACTCGTCCGATATCCGCCGAGCATCGCAGTGCCCTTGTCTGGCACCGACGTCGTTACCCGAAGCTGCTGCACTGAAATCGTGGGCAATTCAATTCGGCCCGCGAAGTTCGCTGCGCCACCGCCACCGATACCACCGCCGCCTGCTGCACCAGTCGTCGCAGCAGTTGCGATGCCATCCAATTCCGACTTCTGAAAGTTCACATTCATCGTCACATAGCGGCGATCTGCCGATGCAGCACCCTTGATATGAAGCATGACGCCAGTGTTGATCGTTCCGACTTGTGGCACGAATGCACCTGAGCCACTTCCCGATGTAGCAGTCAATCCTTGAACATAGGCTTGTTCGGTCGTGATCGAAATCCAGGCCCCCTGGCCGTTGAAGAATGTGAGACGGGGTGATGACAGCTGCACTGACCGTTCGTCTGCCTGCGTGGCTTTCACCAGCAGATCCACTTGAATGTCATCGAGATACTTCATCCCGAAACCGAGGGCTGGCGCGTCACCCAGCAATTGCTGACCGAAGATAGGAGCAGAACCTGAGGCGATCGATTCAACGATGCTCAGACTGTTGTTGACAACACCAATGGGGCTCCATCCGGACTGATCGGCACCAAGTCGAACGGGTGCTCCATCGCCGCCGATGCCACCGAATATGTACTCCACGCCAGCGCCATCAGCGGTAGGCACAGCCTCTTGGCTTCCATAGTTGATTGTGTTGAGAGGCGCTACTGGGCTGCCGTTCTCATCCAATTGATTGATCGTACTCCACAGCACCGCTGGCTTGAGCTGCCCAGCGTTAGCGCCACCGGTGTAGAAGAAGTCGCTCAGATTCGCGGAAGGATCCTGCTCCTTCATGCTGTTCCACAGACCATTATTGGTATTGAAGTACAGATCGAGATCGACTCCGATCTCCTCAAACCAGTCGGTTTGAATACGAAGGAATCTCGCCTCTACGCTAATCAATACCGATCTGGCTTCGCGGAGCTGCCGGAGAAGCTTTCCAATCTTGATGTGATTTGCAGGCGTCTGGCGAACAACGAGATTGCGATTGAACAACATCGGATCGCCAATCGTCTCTTCAAACCAGCTCGGGGGATCCACATTCTTCTTGATGATCTGAATCAGATTCTCGAGCAGCTCTTCCTCGTCGGCGTCATAGTTTCCGTAGACGCCGCCACCGCCGCCGC
>JAAERN010000006.1 GCA_024230295.1 Planctomycetota bacterium | reverse complement strand
TACACGTATATAATCGAAAATACCTTCCAAAATATTCGAAATTTGCCCGAGTTTATCTGATGAATCGTCCCATCCATTTGTTGTTGTTACTTGCCGGACTGCTTGTTGCCGCTCCTGCGCTTTCGGACGAAAAAGTTCCCCATTGGTCCTTTCAGACTCTCGAAATGCCTGCCCAACCAGCTCTTCCCGACAAAAGCTGGGTTCGCAATCCCATCGATTCTTTCGTCAAAGCCGACCTTCTCGACGCGAATTTGCAAGCGAACCCCGAGGCGGACAAACTGACCCTCATTCGTCGACTCACCATCGATCTCACCGGCTTGCCCCCCACCGTCGAGGAAATCGACGCATACCTCGCCGACTCTTCACCCGACGCCTACGCCAAGCTCGTTGACCGGCTCTTAGACTCGCCCCATTACGGCGAGCGCTGGGGACGGCATTGGCTTGATGTCGCGCGCTACGTGCAGGGTAAGACCAAGGTAGCGGCCGTCGACCGCGTCGATATGGCAGAACCGTATCGCGACTACGTGATCCGTGCGCTGAATTCCGACAAGCCCTACGATCGCTTCGTCACCGAGCAACTTGCCGGGGACTTGCTGCCGCCCTCAAAAGACATCGCCTCTCTCGATCAACTGGCCGCTCCGGGCTTCCTCTCGATCGGTCCGTGGTTCTCCGATTGTGCCGATCCGAACACCTTGCGGATGGACATTATCGACGAACAAATCTCGGCCACCTCGCAGGCCTTTCTCGGGATGAACTTCTCCTGTGCCCGCTGCCACGATCACTTCTTCGATCCCATCCCCACGCGGGACTACTACGCCCTGGCCGGAATTTTTGGCAGCACCCGCATCGTCGATAAGATGAACGAAAACTGGCGGGACGGAAGATTTCGTCTTACCCGCCCCCAAGCCACGCCGGAAGAAATTTCCGCCGCCCGAGTAATTTCAGATCGCATCGCCAAACTACGCGAATCCCGTTGGTCGGCGCTCGAAGAGGCGAGAGAAAAACTCATCGCAAAAGTGCACCCCCGTCTCGCTGACTACGATCAAGCTCTCGCGGCTTTGCCCGACATGCCCATCGTTGAAATCGAAGCGGAAGACTACCACGGACAAAACAACGTCCGGCGGGTTGAACTCGACGGGGAGATGATCGTCGAAACACAACGAGCCCGTCTCCAGTGGGTGCAGTACCGGACAAGCTTGCCGGTAGCCGGAACCTATACTGTCTACCTTCGCTGTGCTGCTTCCGAAGCCCTTCCCATCGAGCTCAAGCTGGACGGAAAATCAGTCTTCAAAGATCAGATCATCCCGGCAAGCGGCGGCTGGGAAATGGAACACTTCCGCTGGGTCAGCCTCGGCTCATTTCAATTTCGCAAAGGCACCACCGATGTGCGCTTCTGGGCCCAAGAGCATTCCTCATTGCCTCGCTTCGATAAGATCCGTTTTGTCCGCACTCCGCCCAATCGCTGGCACCTCATCAACGATCCTGCGACCGAGCACGGCGTCGAGCGCCCCATCCTTTCGGAATTACAGATCGATCGCTCCGCCTGGCCCCCGAATGTGGCCGACACCGAACGCTTCGTCACACTCCCCGCGCTCGATGACCTGGATCGCAAAATCTCGGCGCTTCAAAAAGAATCTCCCAAGTTGCCCCGCATGCTCGCCGTCACTGACCAGGCCGAG
>JAAERN010000005.1 GCA_024230295.1 Planctomycetota bacterium | reverse complement strand
TGCATTTACTGGCAGTGCCACCGAGAGCAGCCGCCAACGACGTCTTGGTGTCAGATGCTGGTCGGCTTGAGGATCTGCCGGGCGGCGCCACGGTAGGCACTGGCTCACCGCGACGACGGGCACAACTTCTCGCGATGCGGTCGGATCTGCAGGTCATCGATATTCGAGGAAATGTCGATACTCGAGTTGGCAAAGTGGGCGATACCTACGATGCGGTTCTGCTGGCTGAGGCGGGCTTAGGTCGACTGGGGATTACCGATCGAATTACCGAAGTGCTTTCCACCGATCGGATGCTGCCAGCGCCCGGCCAAGGAGCGTTAGCCATCGAGTGCGCCGCCGGCCAACGCGATGACTTCCACGACCTCGCTGCCGCGATCGACGATCCGGCTACTCGGGCCGCAGTAACTGCCGAACGCGCAGTTTTGGCGGAACTTGAAGCTGGTTGTTCGGCACCTATGGGAGCCGAGGCTGTGATCCACGACGAGGCCCTGCTGTTGCGTGCTGGCGTGTTCAGCGAAAGCGGCGATCAGGTGCTGCGAAGTGAGGTCAGTGGGACGTTGGAACAGGCCGAAGAACTAGGCCGACGAGTAGCCGCAGAATTGCTCAATTTGGGCGCAGGCGGGTTGTTAGGGGATTCTGGTAAATGAAAGTTGTGGGGGTACCCGGTCAATGACAGTACGGAAGAAGGACATGACGCATATGTCGTACGTCGCTCTGATCGCCGCGGGGCCCGGCGAAAAGGACTTACTAACGGTTCGAGCTGCAGGTTTGCTGCGCGAAGCTGATGTGGTCGTCGCCGATGCCGATGCGGCCAGCCTGGCAGAAGAAATCGTGGACGCTGAGCGAATCTGCTTGGCCGTTGACGATGACGGTCTGCCCTTGGCACATCGCGCCCGAGCAAGTCTCGTGGCATCGAAAGCGAAAAAGGGTCAGACGGTGGTCCGACTCATAAGCGGGGATCCCGTACTTGACGGATCACTGTTCATCGAGATCCAAGCACTAGCCAAAGCCAAGGTTCCATTCGAGGTCATCCCAGGCGTGAGCCCGGTCAGTGGCATACCTGCCTACGCAGGTTTCGGGCTGACCGGCGGCAAGTCCCGTGAGGTGGCGGTCGTGGATGCTCACGACACTGATCTCGACTGGACCATGCACACGCGTGCTCGGGAAACGCTTGTCATCGTTGATGGTGCGGAGCGAGCTGTCGAGATCGCCGCGGAACTCCTGGAAGCGGGACGCACCCCGAAGACCCCAGTGGCGTTGACTCGCGATGGCACCACAATCGATCAGCACACCCTGGTCGCCACATTGGAGACCCTCGCTGAGACGTTGAAGGCCAGTAAGCAGACCTTCGCCGGCATGATGGTCGTCGGTGAGGTCGTCAAACAGCGCTCGGTGATGTCCTGGTTTGAGACCAAGCCACTCTTTGGTTGGCGGGTGCTCGTCCCCCGCACTAAGGAGCAGGCGGGATCGCTGAGCCAACAGTTGCGTTCTTACGGTGCCGTACCGGTAGAGGTTCCCACCATTTCGGTTGAGCCACCGCGCACACCGCATCAGATGGAGCGAGCGATCCAAGGTCTGGTGACCGGTCGCTACGAGTGGGTGGTCTTCACCTCAACTAATGCAGTTCGTGCGGTCTGTGAGCGGTTCACCGACTACGGCCTGGACGCCCGATCCTTTGCTGGTCTGAAGGTTGCCGCGATTGGCGATCAGACTGCCGCAGCACTGAAAGCGTTCGGAGTCACCGCAGATCTGGTGCCTAGTGGTGAGCAGTCCAGTAAGGGTCTGCTTGCGGAATGGCCGGAGTACGACGATCTGATTGATCCGATCGACCGCATCTTCTTGCCTCGTGCCGACATTGCAACCGAGACGCTAGTCGCGGGTATGCAGGAGCGCGGCTGGGAAGTTGACGATGTCACTGCCTACCGCACCGTCCGTGCAGCACCGCCGCCCGCAGAGATTCGGGAAGCGATCAAGACTGGCGGCTTTGACGCTGTTCTCTTCACTTCATCGTCAACGGTGCGCAATCTCATCGGTATTGCGGGTAAACCGCACGCTACGACTGTGATCGCTTGTATCGGACCGCAGACGACGAGCACTGCTGAGGAGCACGGCCTAACCGTGGACGTCCTAAGCGATGAGCCGAAGGTGTCAGTTCTGGCGCAGAATCTCGCCGAACACGGTGAGGCATTGCGGCTGGCAGCGGTTGAGTCAGGTGCGAGCACCTGGCGGCCAAGTGCGAAACGGGCTGCCTCTCGGCGTAAAGCCACCTAAGATCCAACCGTGGAC
>JAAERN010000004.1 GCA_024230295.1 Planctomycetota bacterium | reverse complement strand
GGGTTTCCCCAATGCCCTCGCTCCGCACTTGCGGATGCACCAGCCCCGACAGCTTCCAGACGATGGTGCCGTCAGGCCGGAGAAGGACGATGTTGGGCACGCGATCCGCAGAAAGGACGCCGAGACGCCGCACCAGCGGACTCGTGATCCCGCCGGGAACCATGACCACCTCGCACGGCCAGGCGTGCTTCTGCATCAGGGCCTTGATGCGATCTACATCGTCGCTCAGAAAGGCCGCGATAACATTGATCTCTTTGTGGACATGCCGCTCGGCGAGCTGAAAGGCGTGTTGCATCACTCCCAAGGTCTCGACTTTTCTGCCTCTGGAGTCCTCGCTGACCGCCCCGTTGATCAAAACCGGAAATTCCGCGTCCACGTCGGCGGGCGGCTCGACAAACATCAGCAGCGTCAACTTGCCATCAGTCGCCTGCGGCAGGCTCAGCTTCTCCCCGGCGAGCTTCGTGAGTTCGACCTGGACAGGGCCGCTTTTGTCCACAGAGGCATCGAGATTCGCCGCGTTGCTGCGCAGGTCAGCACGCACTATCCTGCGCGCAAGGCTCGCCGGCATGTAGTAGTTGTACCTGAACATGCGGAAGCGATGGTTCTGATCTTGAAGGAATGAAATTACAGGCCAGAGCGCAGGGTCACCGTTAGGCGAATCGAGAAGTTTCTCCCGGTATTTTGCGTGCAGATCAACCGCGTTGAAATTCATCGCGAGGACGGCAGCTGCCGCATAGGCCGAGGCTGGAGCATCGTCACTGACCAACTCCGACAATACTAGATGAGGAGCGGGTTCACCTCGGCGAAACGCCTCTGTAGCAAGACAAAATCGCGGAATGACATCCGTGCCATCCGGTGTCGTCGCGGCCAAGACGGCGCGTGACTCCGCGACAGCAACCTCCAGATGTTGCGGTTGGAAAGCAAGTTTCCACATACCGAGTAACGCGATAATCCGATGATTGCGCACGCGCCAGAGAGCCGGTGCCTTCGGATACTGGGCGATGGCCTCACGGCAGAGCTTATTAGCCCTCCGGTAGTTCGCCAGTGCCTGAGAACGAGTCAGTCGGTAGCGGAGCGGCGCAGAGATAAAGCAGTCTCGGATTGCCTTGAACGCGTCCTCCGGAATCGATCCCGCCGTGGGTGTCGGCATGTCCGGGGGCAGAAGGAATTCGCCGCCAAGCAGCGACTGCAATTGGGCAAGGTAGCGCGGGTCATCAAGATTCTGTTCCATTGATACCTCCTTAAGCAGTTTGTCGATGAGGGGCGATGGCAGGAACGCATGCCCGTGAGCATTTACCCGCACCACCATTGGAACCTGCCTCGCGACGACTCGATAGGTCTGGCTCTGTTTCCCTCCGTCCAACAATATCGCGGTCCAATCCAACCCCAGCGCCCGCAGGATTTTCGCCCCGCCGTCGGCGAGCTCGTCCACATTCAAACTGAAGATATCCATCTGACCAGGAAACCGGGATCGCAGGTCATTGACCTTCGTCAATTCCGAGGCGATGTCCGGCGTGTCCTTTGACCAGAAAACCAGCACGCAGGTATGGCCGATCCCATCGATTGGAAACGTCAGTGACGTGCCATCGACCCCCTGAAAGGTGCCCGTGAACAGCACTCGCTCATGAGCGTACCCATGGGTTTTACGACGCCACTCGATCAGGTCGTAGTTTCCTGCAAAGCGTCCGTCCATGACTCGAAAAATCTGTTTTTCCAAGTCGAAAGCCTCCAGCTTCGGTGCGATCAGGGAGGCCATCATGAGACTCTTCATCTCGCCCGGTGTGTGCCGGTAGCGGGCTATCAGCTCGGTGAGCGCCTGCGTGCGCACCTTCACATCCGCATTCTTTGCCGACAAATCTCGCTCCGAGAGCAACATATCCGCCTCGAGGCGTAGATCGGCAAGCTCGTCCGGTGCCTCGGCCAGCTTGCTACTGGTCGCGAAAAGCGCCTCGCGGTTGCGATCGGAATTCTCCACCGCCAGCAAGCGCTTCTGGCTTTGAAAGATGACTCCCAGGACGCGGAATCGTTCAGCAACCCCAGTGGATTTTTCAAGAAGATCTTCGCCACTACGCGCGACATTCTTGTAGGCGCGGCGCTTCCGAATCGATGAGGAGGCCTCGCCGACTTCGATCAATTCCTTCTGCAGCGCGGCAATCTCTACTTCAAGGCCGCCGGCTTCCTCCTCCTGTGCGATGCAAAGCTGAGCGAACGCAAGCACAACACTTGCCGCGCAAACAGCAAAGAATTGGAAATGATTCGATTGTCTTGTCCTCACCTTTGATAGATTGGGATGTAACGATGGGGGGTAGCCAGAATAATGATGGCCATGGGGGTCGTGTAGGAGCTCCCCCCTTTTCCTTTGGCCCACGCGCCCATTTCGTTCTGTCTGGTGATGAGCGCATCCCGGATGAGCGGATACCACTTGGCGTATTCGTCGTCGCCCGCCTGTACCATCGCCTGGATCGCGTAATAATGGGTGTAGTAGTAGTAACTCCCGCCGCCGGTAATAATCCCGGGAGCCATGCTTTTGAGGTGACGCAGCGCCGCATTGACCATCTCGGTGTCCCGCTGGCCTGCGAGCTGGGCGATATAGGCCCCGCCCGCTGTGCAGGCCGGGGTCGTCTTACGGTTTCCGCGCGGCGTGTAGGCGAAGCCTCCGGTCGAGGGATCCTGAGCGCTTTCCAAATACTTCACGGCCTTCGCTATTGTTTCGTTGGGGACAAAAATTCCAGCCTGACGGGCCGAAGCCAGCGCATGAAAGACCGTCTGCGTACAGGAAGTGTCTTCGCCGCCATCCGCCTGTGGTTGGTAACGCCACCCTCCTCCGGGATTCTGCGAACGAAGGATCACATCGACAGCCTTCTCAAGCGCCTTCTGGATCGCATCATCGTCCTCCGGATCGCGTGCCATCCCCCACAACTCGGAGAGCGCGAGCGTGGCAAGCCCGTGTTCATACATTACCGTTCCTAGATAACCATCGGGTCGCTCCTTGGCCTCCTTGAGCAACCACTTCATGCCACGATCCAACTGAGCCCCATATTGGCCAAAACCGGGAAAGTGCGCTTTCGACATGAACGCCATAAGGGCGAGGGAAGTGATACCTACCGCATGACCGCCCTCTCCGTTGCTATCCCAAGAACCATCTTCTTTTTGAGCGGACAGAAGATAGGCGAGCCCCTTGTCGATCGCGCGGGACGCCTCGGCGCTCAACTCAGGCGCGCCGTCACCGGACCCGAGAAGCTGTGCATGGATTGGCGATGTGAACGCGAAACAAACGAAGGTCAAGATGACCAGGCACTGAGTGCAGAGATTTTTCATTCCGTTAGTCTTTCGTAGTAGTCCTTGAGGAT
>JAAERN010000003.1 GCA_024230295.1 Planctomycetota bacterium | reverse complement strand
TTGTCCCCGATCGTGTCCATCTTGCCCGACTTTAGCGACTAAGATTCGAGGACGACGTCCGTGATCCTCTGCGAACTGATCAGTTGCCGCTCGGGCCGCATTGATGCTGGACACTTGCCCCGCCTCCTCGGAATAGACCCCGGAAATCGTGCGAATCACGGCTCGATGTCGACCGTAGACCTTTTCCATGGCTTCTGAGATTTCACCCACTGTGGCGCGAGCACGTGCCGCATCAACGGCCAAGGCCAACAAGTTATCGTCCAGCGAAGTACTACGCGTGCCTGCATTCGCGGCCTCTGCGGCCTTGGTGATGGCATTGAGTGCCGACTCCACGGCTTCGGAGTCACGGTCTGCTCGCAATCTCTGCAGTTTGTCGAGCTGCGCCTGACGAACTGCGGTGTTGTCTACCTTGAGCACGTCAACTGGTCTGTCGGTCTCAGGTTGATAGCGATTGACGCCAACCAAAGTTTGGAGTCCTGAATCGATCCGAGCTTGAGTCCGAGCGGCTGCTTCTTCTATCCGCATCTTGGGCAGACCTTGATCGATGGCCCGCGCCATGCCGCCGGCTTGCTCAACTTCGTCAATATGTTGCCAAGCTCGATGAGCAAGATCATGCGTGAGGCGTTCGACAAAGTAGGACCCACCCCATGGATCGATAACTTGGGT
>JAAERN010000002.1 GCA_024230295.1 Planctomycetota bacterium | reverse complement strand
GGCCCCCAATAGGTGTAGAGGCTGAAGCCGCCAAAGCCGTTGTAGGCATTGTAGGTGTTAGTCGCGAGCTGGAGAAGAATTTTGGCCTCGCCGCCGGGATGCGATGAGCGCACTATAAAGAACATGCGGTTGCCTTGCGTCTCACCCGATCGCGTCCACGACTCGTAGCAGCCGCTAGCCCACGACTCGGGGATCTTCACCGAGAGGGTCGCCGGCCAGTCACACCCATGCGAACTGGCGTGCTTGGGAACAGGATGCTGCCAGGCAGGAATTCCCTTCTTGCTCCAGACTACTTTGCGTTGCGAACCGATCCGAGCGATTTCGACATCGACTTTCGCGGTGTCGGTGGAGAGATGGAACTTGACTTCTTCCCCCGCCACGTAGCTGCGCTTCCCGGGATAGCCGTGGATGAAAGGCTCAGCCGTCGCAGAGATGGGCGTGACAAGGAGAATCGCCAGTATGGCTCTGTAGAATGAATCCATCCTCTTAGACATCACGCGTGCAGG
>JAAERN010000001.1 GCA_024230295.1 Planctomycetota bacterium | reverse complement strand
GCACATCACAGAACTCATGAGCGATCCGGATTTGGACCACGCATCAATCCAGCACCTCGAAGCAACGGCCGACTGGGGTCGTGAACTGGCAACCAAACTCGGACTGACGACCCCGTCCTCTACCTGTTGATCATGAACGATGCGAGATGTTCAAACCTCGCATCAAGAAACTGCCTGAGCACACCATTGATCTGCCGGTCGTCCATTGCAGACTGCATGCATGTCATCCACGCACCGCGTGCCTCTGGATCAATCGAGAAGGCTGCATGCCGCTGCCGCAGCCGCGGATGACCGAACCGCTCCACGTAGTGCGGCGGGCCGCCAAGCCATCCACACAGAAACCAGAACAACTTGTTCCGAGATACCGATAGATCCACGTGCATCGCTCGGATCGTGCTCGCGACAGGATCGGCGTCCATGTAATCGTAGAAGGCGTCGACCAGATCGCGGACGGCCTCTTCTCCACCGATAGCGTCAAATGGCGTTGCCTCCGGGCCAAACTCGGCTCCAAGATCACCCAGCGGGATACCAGTCATGATGCGGGCTTCACGTCCAGCCGGCGAATGCGAATGTTGCGGAATGACACGCGGTCACCATGATCCTGCAATCCGATGTGTCCCATGGCCTTCGTGCCATACATCGGCATATGCGTGAACTTGCTGCCTGCCACGCGGGCCTTCCAGTCATCGCTTCCAATCACGTAGTCGGCTGTCTTGACGCCATTGAGCCAGTACTGCACATGATTGCCAAGCACTCTGATTCTCACTCGGTTCCACTTTCCGGCAGCCCGGCTCGAGTCAACAGATGGCGCATGCAAGGCGTAGTTCGCGCCCGCAGAGTGCAGAGCCGACACTCCGTTGGAGTGGCCTGCGTTGTCGAGAATCTGCATCTCTGGAGCGGTTTCCCAGATGGCGTTCCCATCCTCTGTGGCGTTGAAGAAGATGCCGCTATTGCCGCCATCCTCGACCCGCCAGTCAACATAGAAGTCGAAGTCGTCGAACTGCTCACGGGTCACAATGTCACCACCACCCTCGCGGACGAGCACTCCCTCCCGAGCGACCCATCCCTCGGGAAGATTCGTCTTTCGATATCCCCGCCACGAGGTCGAAGCGTCTTGGCCGTCGAAGAGCAATTGCCAACCTTCTTCAACCTGCTCTTTGGTCAGCGAGTTGTGCGGCCCTTCCGGCTCCGGGCCGACAGCGTGTTTTTCGGTAAACCCCGCCGCAACCTCTTTCGGTCCAGCCACAACTTCGCGGACCTTCGGCCACTCGGCGCGCATGGCCGATCCACCAATAACCTCGAAGGAGGTTCCATGGGGCGCCTTCCACTCGGCCCGAAGTCCAGAATCAGCGTGGCACTCAAAGAACTTGATCTGAAAGGCATGGGGGCCAGGCGACAATTCGATGTCACCGGTCTTGGACTCCATACCGTGAAGGCCGTCGTTATCGACGACGACGCGGCCACCAATCCAGAGTTGCGACCCGTCGTCACTCGTCAGGCGAAACGAATGCGTGCCGGCATCTTTAACCAACAGTTCGCCGTCGACAAGGGCTAGAAAGTCATCTTCAAACGGGCCAAAATCTCCTCGATCACCATCAAGGTCCAGATCGTTCACGTGAAACCACGCGTTTGCTGGCTGCCCGGGAACCAGCGGCGCCAAGGCGTCGATGGAGCGGTCCAACTCCCACACTCTCATCACTGCGCCCGGCTGAGTCGTTCCAAGGGTCACAAACGGCAACAAGAGCATTGCAATCATCGCAGCACAGCCTCCTCGCCCGTCCCAGCCACGACAACTGGCGGCGTGACGCGGGCAGTTCGATCAATCTCTCGGTACAGATTCGCCGCCGTTGCGGAGTCCATCGTGACGCGGGCCACGGGTTGGTCGGATGCGTCCAGCAGCGACATCAGAAAGAGATTCTGCTCATCGTGCTGCACCATGCCGCCCCACTGCCAATGCCCGCCGTCAATCACTCGGCAGCCAGCAGCGTTTACTGGAGCCACATCGGCAGAAATTTCCACGACCAAAACGTGCTCATAGGCAACACCGGCTGCCCGGGTGTCGGAGCGCATCGCCTCAAGGAGTTCAAGCGTTTCCCGCAGTGTGCTCCGAGCCGCAACCAGCCAAGTGGCTCGGCTGGGCTGAAGCACCGCAATCAGAATCCGGGGATCAATGGTCGCGGAATCAATGCCCACAGCGGCTCGATCCCATACGGGCTGCTGCGTAATCCACTGCAGGGCTCCGGCTGGGTCAACATCGGCGGCAATCGCCGCATCCGGCCCGTCGGCAACCTCCAGACTGGCGGACTGCGAGCTTCCACAGCCGACAAGTGTGAGCAAGATCGCGTGAACACATACGCCGACTCGCATCACGAATCATCCCCGCCCTTCAAATCATCATCATCACTGCCCGGACCTCCGAGCGCCGGGATCGCCGCGACTTGCCACGGTTCCAAGAGCAACTCCAACTGGACAAGCGCCCGTTCATCCAATTGGCTGCGACGATACTTCAATCGCTCCATCCTCAGTTCTGTTTCCATTCTCTCTCGTGTCGGAGGGAACATGCGACCGGGAGGTCGGTTCCGCCGCGTCTCCACCATGAGGCGTGTCAAGCCCATCCATGCCTGATGGTACTCGCCCGCGTGGGTCTCGATCTTCTGTCGCTGCTCTGGATCAAGTTCGACTTTTAAGACCTGCTCCACAACGGGATCGACAGAACGCTCATCCTCGAAAATATCTGGATAGGCACTACGCTCGTAGGCGTCTCTTAGAACAAGGGCGGCTTGATCCGATACTTCCGAAATGACGAACTCGGAAACATCGCGGTTGAGCGTCGCAAGATTATTCGAGATCTCCATCGTCGCCTCGCGCCGTCTTTCCAAACGCGATCTCATGGCTGCTCGTATTTCGGGGTCGTACTTGTCGGCCTTTTTCGACCAGAGCTTCTCTTCCAGTTTCTGAGTGACCTCAATTCGCTCACCAAGTTCTTCAACGAGTGGCTCCACATCCGCCTCATACCCAAGTAGCCCGTTGAGGACAGCAATACGCTCGGACTCATCCAACTGCGAGGGATCGATGGCCAGCACCACCGCCGTCAGGTCAATACTTGATTCGGGCGACTGCGATCTCCAATCACCCCATGCCGCCCGCGCTCTACGGCGCGACCGCTCCATGGCAGCCCGCACCCGCTCAACGCGTTCCCGATCAATCTCCTCGGGAAGGGCTAGTGCCAAGTCGTTGAACAGGCCCGACTCCAACGCATCCAGCGAGGTCGCAGCATCTTCCCGAAGTCCACGCCATCGGATCCGTCGATCGAGCCATGATTCATCTTCACTCCGCGATTGATCGTCGGCGATGGCTTCTCGGCCACGCTTCTCAAGCATGGCGTTTGACTTCGCCACGTAGTCGCTGTGCATCACCTGCATCATTCCAATAGTGGCATCGTCAGCCCCCAGCCATCGCCCAAAGTTCGCAACTTTCTCGGCATCAAGTGGAGCAACTTTCATCTTCGTGACAGCGTCCTTACTGGAAACAGCCTTGGATCCACCGCCGCCCCCCCCTTTCGCAAGAGCCCCCGACTCCGAGTCCTCATCTTCGTCTTCGTCGTAGGCAGCCAACAAGGCCTCTGCCTTCTCGACGATTTTCGACCGCCGAGCCTCCAACTGCTCGATGCGTGAGTCCGCGCCTGTGGATACGTCACCTTCTAGTTGCGCCATCGTGCGATACTTGTTTCGATCGTCGATGGCCGACACATATGGCGGAACAAGGTTGGCCCATTTCTCATCAAGTTCATCGATCTCCACACCCACATCGCCGGCTTCGGGTGTGTCACCAAGACGTTTCTTGAGTTTGGCAAGCCGCCCCCGAACACCGCGAACCTCTTGACCAACCTCTCGATAGCCTGATTGAACGAAGCGCACTCGCAAATCCGCCGCCTGATCCGCTGGAAGCACGTCCATCAATGCGGTCCAAGCCCGCCGATTCTCACGGCTGACGAGTGCAGCCTTCTCCTGCAGCGGTTTCGAGAGCACATCGAAGAGTGACTTGAGTTCTTCCTGCCTCGCCTGATCGCCGAAAAACTGCATCATCGACGCCATATCCATGTCGCGCAATCCGAGCCGATCGACCTCGTCAAGCAACTTCTCTATTGCCTCGACCGCGGCGAGCTCAAATCGATTCAAGGCCGAAAGTAATTTGCGCGCATGGTCGGCGAGAATCTCATCCACGAGTATTTCAACCTCTCCATCCACATCGATTCGGCGCATGATTCCGAAGAGATCCGGTGAAGCACCTTCGTTTATCTCGCCAACGATGTTGCGATGAAGCCGCGATAGTCTTGCGAGCGCGCGGCGCTGCTGTTCCTGATCCAGCCGAATCAGTTGAGATTCACCGAGAAGTGGGACGATGCCCTCAAAAAACTCATCATCAATCCGTCCGAAGGCATGGATGGCACGGAGAGACTTTTGCACCAAATCCATGATCTCCTTGCGCGAAGGGATCTCAACCTGGCCTTCCCACCATTGAACGCGTGTGACCAGATCCATCAAGTGGTCCATCACCGCCTTGACATCTTTCTCCTGCAACTCCTCGAACGCAAAGTTGTAGGCCTCATACCGTGAGAGAAGGGCCACCCGCTGCTCGCGAGCGAGGTCAAGTTCGTCCGCAATAACCCGGACGTCTTGTACAGACATCGGTTGTACGAAGAATGGATAGCCCTGCCCTGCGGCAGGAAGTACTGCTACACAGAAAAAAAGCAACACCGCCAGAATCCGAAGCACGCTTGCCATATCGAAGTACCTCCATCAATCTCCCCTACGGCCCATTGTACGGCACCGCCCACCGCAGATTCCAACAGCGGCAGGCCCGTTTGCCACTCCTTGCTGTACGGGGCAAAAATGCACACGGCGAACCCGGTTGGGTTCGCCGCACGCGGAAGGAGGAGAAAGAGTTTGCACGGGCTCCGGCATATTCGCCATCGGAACCGCGATTTGATTCAATTAGGCTGCAGCGCGGGTCCGGCCGACTGTTCGTTGTTCGGCGGTAGCGCGGCGTTCCGGCTCCGTGTTCATGCACTTGATCATGCCCGCAGGCGTGTCCGACCAAATATCGGCACCGATTTCCTGGGCAAGGCCGTCGGCTCGCGAGAACACTCCACCACCGACTGCAATCTGCGTCTCGGGACATGCGCCGACTTCGCGAATCGTATCGATAAGCCGCCGAATGTTCGGCGCGTCGCAGGCTGCCGACGAGAACATCAGCAACACATCGGGGCGTTGTTCTTGCACTGCCGACAACAGCTCGTCGTACGCAATACCACCACCACCGAAGGAGACACTGTATCCGCCGGCTTCAGCAAGATCAGCAACCATCTGCGCCGCAAGATCATCGGCTTCGGTATCACCACAGAAGAGCATCAGCGAGCGGCCATTGCGGTCAGCCTGCTCATAGCACGCCTGTGCTTGGTCGACGAGGCTGCGAAGCAAACGCGTCGCGTAATGATGCGCCAGCGTAGTCAACTGGTCCCGGCGAAACAGATCATTCACCATGTCCAGCAGCGGCCAGTAGACCTCTTGTGTCATTGTTTCGGGCGCGAGTCCTTCGGTCATCCACTCGCGGACGGTGCTTCGTGCACCATTCCGGTCGCCGGTGATGAGCATCGGGAAGAGGCGTTCCACCATCGCCTGCGTATTCACTGGTCGGCTCCTTGAAATCCGGTTCTTGGCCGGGAGGTCAGTTGATTCGCGGCAACGTCGCCGCGGCATGTCCCCCGACACTTGCCACATCGGGAGGAGAAGCCTCGGGAAGTCAGGAGTTTTCGATTGCGTCAAAAACGCGGCTTATCGGATGACTGGCGCACCGGTTGCGCCGACTGTCCGGCGACGTCCGAGAAACACGTGCGTGTTCAAAAGGTTGCTGATCGAGGCGTGCGGGGGTACGGGATCACATCACGAACGTTCGCCATACCAGTGGCATACGCAATCGTCCGCTCAAAGCCGAGCCCAAATCCTGCGTGCGGAACCGTGCCGTATTTGCGTAGATCCCGGTACCACCAGTAGTCGGCCGCATCGAGTCCCATTTCTGCGATGCGACGGTCGAGTACATCCAACCGCTCTTCGCGCTGAGAGCCGCCGATGATCTCACCGATTCCCGGTGCCAGAACGTCCATCGCAGCCACGGTTCGGCCATCGTCGTTCTGACGCATATAGAAAGCCTTGATGTCTCTTGGATAGTTCATCAGCACGACGGGTCGCCCCACGTGCTCTTCTGTGAGCCAACGCTCATGTTCGCTTTGCAGATCGACGCCCCAAGACACGGGGTACTCGAACTTCGTCCCCTTCTCGACAGCCTTCTCCAACAGAGCCACGGCATCGGTGTAGTCCATTCGCTCGAAGGATGCTTCGACGAAAGACTCCAATCGATCAATACACGTTTTGTCGATGCGATCTCTGAAGAAGCCCATGTCATCCGGAAGCTCTGCAAGCAGCGCGGTGAAAATTGACTTTAGAAAGTCTTCAGCGAGATCTGCGTCGTCATTGAGATCCGCAAAGGCGATCTCCGGCTCGATCATCCAGAACTCCGCCAAGTGCCGAGACGTGTTTGAATTCTCGGCGCGGAATGTGGGGCCGAACGTATAGACCTTGGAAAGCGCCAAACAATAGGCCTCGACATTGAGCTGCCCCGACACTGTCAGGTTCGTGTCTCGGCCAAAAAAGTCCTGCGTGAAGTCGATTTCGCCTTCCTCATTTCGCGGGAGATTCTCAAGGTCCAGCGTTGAAACCCGAAACATCTCGCCAGCGCCTTCGCAATCACTCCCTGTGACGATCGGTGTGTGCACCCAGTAAAACCCGTTCTCGTGGAAGTACCGGTGGACAGCTTGCGCTAGGCAGTGCCGCACACGAGCAATCGCCGAGAAGGTGTTCGTGCGAACCCGCAAGTGGGCGACTTCGCGGAGGTATTCAAAGGAGTGCCTCTTCGCGGGTACGGGATACGTGTCCGGATCCTCGACCCAGCCGACCGGCTCAATGGCGTCGGCAAGAACTTCGACCGACTGCCCCTTTCCCTGCGACTCGACGACTTCGCCAGTGCAGATCACCGAACACCCCGTCGTCAGTTTTTGAACTTCGGAGGCATAGTTGCCCAACTCGCCCGGCGCAACAACTTGCACAGCATCAAAGCAACTGCCGTCATGGACCTGCAGGAAGGACAGTCCAGCCTTTGAATCGCGTCGTGTGCGAATCCAGCCCTGCACCTGAACCCGATCGCCGAGTTCGCAGCCGCTGCATGCAAGGAGATTCTTGACGCGGATCTGAGCTGCTGAGTCGGACATTGGGTGGGCTCCATTGGCGAATTGAAGTGAGCAGGGGAGGGAGCATCCTTGCCACCGCGGCTCCCGTCAAGGCATCGCTTCACAGGGTGTTCATATCCCCAAGCAGGCCTCCGGCCGACGGTTGCCCGTGGCGAGCAACTGCCCGCCAGAACGGCAGGCCCAGAACGCCAGCCCCGATGGCAGTCCAAGGGCGGTTTGAGGAAAGCCAGCGGCAGCCCCTGGGAACTTCTGAGGCCGTCTCGAAAGGCGGCTCGCTGCGAGCTCAAGGGGGTGAATCCCCCGTTTTGGCCCCCCGAAGAGGCCTTCCGGTGGCCAAAAAGGGCAATTCGGCCCCCCGAACCACAACCATCGCCAGTGGAGGGCCTTGGGCAGTGATTTCGGCACGCCGCTTGCACATGAAGAGCGGCGGCCAGTCCGTCGACTCTGAGCCATGCAGCACGCAATCCCCCATTCTGGCACCCCGCGACTCAATCTGCTGCTCTCCTATGGAGGGTGGCGGGAGCACGCTGCAGTCAAGCAGATTCCTCGGCTGCTTGAACCAATGGGCATCCATGCGTTGGAGGCGGACACCGGAGAGGAAGCGGCATCACTGATCAAGCACAAACCCGTACACATTGCGGTCGTGGACCTTGAGATCCCGCTCCATCAGGACCATAGCGGCGGTATTGCAGGCCCGAGAATCCTGCAACTGCTCAGACGGCTTGACCCCGCTCCGCCGACCATCGTTGTCAGACCACGGCAGGCAAGCGGTCGGGAAGACTCCCGGGGCCTTGCCACATCTCTTCGGGAGGGCGCCTTTGCTGTGATCGACCGCCCCCTTCATCTCGAAGTACTTCTGCAAACGTTGCGGCGTGTGCTGCGGCGTCACTATCACGATACATGGCCATCTACTTTTTGAAGTAGCAACATCAGACCAATACCGCTGGCAACCATGCTGGCCCTGGAAGGAGAGATCACTTATGAACGTTAAGCCCCTCGGAGACAAGGTGCTCGTCAAACGAGCCGAGGCACGAGATCGAACGGAGTCCGGGCTGTATCTGCCCGAGTCTGCCAAGGACAAGCCTCGTGAAGGCGAGGTCATGGCAACAGGCGCCGGCCTGCTCAACAAGGAGACCGGCGATTACATGCCGTTCAGCATCAAGAAGGGTGACCGCGTGTTGTTCACCTCGTACGCCGGCACCGAAGTCAAGATCGATGGAACCGAATACCTGATCATGACCGAGGACGACATCCTCGGCATCATCGACTGAGCACGACTCCCATGGAACGCGAACCAATTCTACGAATACTCACGGACATGGTCGGCACATCCGCCGAGCTCGACATCGTGCTCAATGGCGATCATGAGCCGATCGAGTTACGGAATGTCACCGAAGTCGAACCGCTCCACAGTTCGCATGGCATCAAAATTGCGACCCGATCAAACACCATCTGGATCGATGCAAGCCACGTCTCCGCGATGTGGCAGGCACGGATGGACGGGAGTTGATACGCATGGACAACGATCAACTCAGATTGGCATTTCGCAGTCTCAATGGGCTCCGCGACCTTCGAGTCCGGTTCGATTCAGCCGACGACTGCCTGATCCAGAATGCGTTGCTCGTCCCTGCCGAAGAAGACGGACTCATCAAACTCACCGATGGTTCCACCGAATACATGCTCGATACCGATCGGATTTCTTGGATTGAAATACGCCCACCTGCGGCCACACATTGATAGAAACCCATGCCACTGCGGACCCGCAGCGGCCAGGAAGGAACAGAGACCATGACTGCCAAACAGATTGCATACGACATCGACGCCCGCGAGCAGATGCTCCGAGGTATTCAGAAACTCGCCAAAGCCGTCAAGACGACGCTCGGACCGTCGGGACGAGTCGTCATACTCGAGAAGTCCTTTGGCGCTCCCACCGTCACCAAGGATGGCGTCACCGTTGCCAAGGAAATCGAACTCGAAGATCCCTACGAGAACATGGGCGCCCAGATGGTGAAGGAAGTCGCCTCGAAGTCGTCGAAAGACGCAGGCGACGGCACCACAACTGCAACCGTCTACGCCGAAGCCATCTTTACTGAGGGCCTCAAGAACATCACCGCCGGCGCCAATGCAACGCAAGTGAAGCGGGGCATCGATCTTGGAGTCACCGCGATCTGCAATGAACTCGCTTCGATGTCCAAGCCGGTCAAGCGTTCCGCAGAGATTGCCCAAGTCGGCACATGCGCGGCCAATCAGGACAGCACGATCGGCAGCATCATCGCCGAAGCGATGGATAAGGTCGGCAAGGATGGCGTCATCACAGTCGAGGAAGGCTCCAGCCTTGAGACAACCGTCGAGTTGGTCGAGGGCATGCAGTTCGACAAGGGATGGCTCAGCCCACACTTTGTGACTGACACCACCGCCATGGAAGCAGTTCTCGAAGATTGCTACGTCCTGATCCACGAGAAGAAGCTCTCGTCTGCGAAGGACCTGCTGCCGATCCTCGGCAAGGTCGCAGAGTCTGGCAAGAGCCTTCTTATCGTCGCCGAGGACATCGATGGCGAGGCGCTGGCCACGCTGGTCGTCAATCGACTTCGAGGCATTCTCAAGGTGTGCGCAGTCAAGGCTCCAGGGTTTGGCGATCGTCGCAAGGCCATGCTGGACGACATCGCGACGCTCACCAACGGCACTGCCGTCATGGAAGAGCTCGGAATCGATCTCGAAGGTCTCACACTCAAGGAGCTCGGACGAGCCAAGAAGGTCACGGTCGACAAGGACAACTGCACCGTCATCGAGGGCGCAGGCAAGAGCAGCGACATTAAGGGACGCATCGAACAGCTTCGCGCCCAGATTGACCAGTCGAGTTCCGACTACGACCGTGAGAAGCTTCAAGAACGACTTGCCAAACTCGCGGGCGGTGTTGCGCAAATCAATGTTGGCGCAGCGACCGAGGTCGAGATGGGCGAGAAGAAGGCTCGCGTCGAGGACGCACTTCACGCCTGCCGAGCTGCAGTTGAAGAGGGTGTTCTTCCGGGAGGCGGCACTGCCGTCATCCGAGCAACCAGAGCCCTCGAGGCCGCTCGCAAGAAGGCCCGAGCAGACGAGAAACTCGGCGTCGACATCATCGGTCGTTCGCTGACGGCACCGCTCCGCCAGATTGCCGAGAACTGTGGCATGGAGGGTGCAATCGTTGCCCAGAAGATCGAGGAATCGACTGACTCCGCCTTTGGATTCAACGCCCTGACCAGGGAGTATGAGAATCTGGTAGAGGCCGGTGTCATCGTCCCAACCAAGGTCGAGCGAGTGGCGCTTGAAAACGCCGCCTCAATCTCTGGCCTTCTCTTGACGACCGACTGCGCGATCACCGAGGTCAAGAAGGACACGCCGAAGGCAAGTCCCGGCGGCGAAATGGACTACTGAGCCCATTGTGATTCTGCGAATCATCAAGGCGGGCAGCCATCTGGCTGCCCGCCTTGCAATTTGATGGCGTCAGGGGCGGTACAGTGTCAGCCTGATGCCCAATAAGAACAAATCGTCGCGGAGTGGCCGCCGCAGCCGCCGAGATCGCCACCATGCCGAATCGCATGCCGATGACTCCGCGGTCGCTGCCATCCCATCACATGCCATGGTCCCGGAATCAACTGCGGTGCTCGTGGAAAGTGACGAGGGCTTGCACACTGTCATCTCACACCTTGCGAGCCACGATGTCATTGCCTTTGACACGGAGTTCATCGGTGAGGAGACCTACTACCCCCGCCTTTGTCTCATTCAGGTTGGCACTAGGGAGCAGGTCTTTTTGGTCGACCCGTTTGCGGTGGACGACCTCACGCCACTCCTCGATGTCATTGCCTCCCCGGACAGAGCGACGCTCGTCCACGCGGGCAGGCAGGATCTACAAATTCTGAATCGACTTCTGGGAAGGCCCGCTCAAAACGTTATTGACACACAGATTCTGGCGGGGTTGTCGGGGCTGCCCTGGCCATGTTCGCTCTCCAAGTCCGTGCGGTGCGCTATCAAAGCCCCAATGCCCTCCGGGATGACGTTTACGGCATGGGACGCTCGGCCGCTTTCAGCTCGTCAACTTCGGTATGCCGCCGATGATGTCCGGTACTTGCCGCTCCTTTACGAATTTCTCCTCGCCCGGGCTACAGCGTTCGGGCATGAGACATGGGCTACGGAGGCCTTTGCAGCATTCGAAGATCCCTTATGGCACAACAACGATCTCTCAAGCCAGCAAAGAAAGATCGAAGGCACTCGAAGGTTCAAGCCTGTCGAGCGAAGAGTGCTTCGCAATCTGGTCATCGCGAGGGATGACATCGCCCGAACTGAAGATCTGCCGCCGCGAGCCACTGTCCCAGACAACGTCCTCTTAGCGCTCACCCGAGATCGTCCGACAAACACAGACGGCGTCGGAGCCATCCGAGGTATGCCTCGCCCCATCGCTACTCGTCACGGAGACCGGTTGGTGCAGACCATCGCCGCCGCCTGCGATGACACCACGCCCATTGAACCCCAGCGGAGTAAGGAAGAGTCACCAGAGGATCGTGTCGCGATTGATGGGCTGTGGCACGCCTTTGCGGCTGCTGCAATCGGTACTGGAGTGTCCCCCGCCCTTGCGTTGTCCCGCGCAGATCTGGCGTACTGGTATCTAAGTGGAAGAGAGGGCATTCCCGGCAAGACGGCGTGGCAACGGACAATCATTGACACACTGCTGGCCCCCCTGCTTCATGAAGGGCGTACCCTAAACCTTCAGTGGCATAATGGAGCTCTTCGCCGCGTCGACCCCGAGTCATCACACAACGATCTATGACGAGATCACGAATCATCTCAGCGAGTGAACAACCGGACGACGTCCAAGACGCAGCCGTAGCCATCCGACCAAAGCGGCTCGACGATTTTGTGGGCCAGCAGCAGCTTCAAGAGCGCCTTTCGATTGCGATGACCGCTTCGCGAGAGAGGGTGGATCCGATGGAGCATCTGCTCCTGCACGGTCCGCCGGGACTTGGCAAGACGACCATTGCACACATTGTTGCTGAAGAAATGGGATCGCAGGCATACGTCACCTCGGGGCCGGCGCTCACCAAGGGGGCGGACTTGGTCGGGACGCTCACACGAATGCAACCTGGAGACGTCCTCTTCATTGATGAGATTCATCGATTGCCCGCTGCAGTCGAGGAGTACATCTACCCGGCAATGGAAGACTTCAAGATCGATTTCACACTTGATGGCGGCATGCACGCCAGAGTCGTGACGTACCACCTCAAGCCGTTCACGCTCATCGGTGCGACGACCAGGGCTGGCCTACTCACCGCTGCGCTCCGGAGCAGGTTTGGAATCGCCCACCGCCTCGACTTTTACGAAGTATCTGATCTTGAGCAGATTCTGGACCGCGCCGCATCGCGACTCAAGATCGACCTGACCTGCTCCAAGGCTCGAGGCTTGATTGCGGCGAGAAGCCGCGGAACGCCTCGAATCTGCCTCCGACTTCTACGACGCGTCCGGGACTACGCCCAGGTGCGAGGCTCCGGCAACATCACCATCGACCTCGCCGAGGAAGCACTCCGGCTGGAGGGAGTCGACGAACGCGGCCTAGATCCTCTTGACCGAGCCTATCTGAGCGTTCTGGCCGATGTCTATAACGGAGGCCCGGCAGGCCTTGAGGCAATCGCAGCGACCCTCGGTGAGGATTCTGGCACACTCGAGGATCTCGTCGAGCCATTTCTCCTGCAGCAGGGCATGCTTGCCAGAACCCGCCAGGGAAGGCAGCTGACACCCGCAGGTGTTGCTCAAACGGGGTCTACAGGGGGCTCTCGCTCCCTATTTGCAGATCCTGAATCCGAGCCAAAGTAGCGGCGAGAATGCCCCCGTTTGTGCCTCTTTGACTCCTCTGATATGAGTTCCGGGAAAACGCAGAAACTGCCAGCGGCAGTAGCCGGGCAAATAGGTTTTTTGGCCGCTAACTTGCTTTTTTTGGCTGATATGCCGTCCCAAGGTTGACATCAAGAGCGGATCGCCCCATTCTGGTGGTGGCCGGTTGCGTCCCTTGCGGGACGTAGATTGCAAATGGCGGGCACTGGCCGCACGTCTCTCGCTCGCCGACAATGGATCCGCCCTCGCGGGTTCGACGTAGCCTTATCAGGGTGGGGCATGTGATGCCTTTGGCGTCAATGGAGGTCTGTACGCGTCATTTGACGGTACACTGGCTGGCTCCGTTCGAACACGTCGAACAACGATCCGGACAGCACGGCTGGTGGTCAGCCTGCAAAGCAATGGAAGATCTCGCACCATGAATAATTCACGCCAACGAACCGGCTTTACACTCGTCGAGTTGATGGTGGTCGTTTCGATCATCGCGCTGCTCGTCGGGCTCATTCTTCCGGCCGTTCAGTCTGCCCGCCAGGCAGCGATGCTGAACGACTCAAAAATCAACGCCAAACAGTTGCACATGGGCATGAAGGCCTATGAAACCAAGTACACCAAACTTTGGACTGGCCCTCCAGAGAATCTCTCTGAGTGGGACATGGCGATCACCAACCCCGCCGCTTCAGTCATGCCAGCATTTGCGAACAACTACACCTTCCGGGACGCGCTTGCCAACTGGACTGGTGCCACAGCTGCAAACGGGTACTTGGACCAGAGCGTTGGCGTCAACTGGGGCTCTGGCGGCGAAAACTACTCCGCGGCGTGGGGCGGCTCAGGCACTTGCGAATTGGTGGCACCGTATACGTGGCATCAAAGCAACCCCGGCGGCGAGAGCCTGAATTCTGAAATCAAGACTCCGGGTACCCCACTCGCACTCAAAGATGCCGGAATGGGTGCGTGGCGATTCACGAATACCTACCAGATCTCCGCCGACCTGGGCGGGCCAACAGCCAGCATGTTCTACGCCCCCAAAGACACAACCGCCATCGATGTCCTCCAAAAGAACGGTTGCTGGAAGGGCGGCTACGACATGTGCGACGTTTCTGAGGACCTCAAGTGGACAGGAAGCTGCAACTATCTTGGTGGTGGAACAGCACCCCTTCGCGGCCTGCCTAGCACCTATTGCTTCTCGCCATCTGCGATGGTCAATCCAAAGGTCTACCAGAGAGACAACTGGCGCGACCCGATGACCATGGCCCGAGGCTTCCGCCAGCCGACTACAGGCATGGCAAAGTATGCCAACCTTAAGTCGTTCATCAGCGAGTACCCAATGCTGCAGAACAACCCATGGGACTGCGCTTCTGCACCGAAATTCGCAGGCACACTCTTCGATCCCGAAGATGAAGATCATGGATTCAACTACAACGGATGCTCCCAATTCGCATTCAACGCGCACTACGAGTCCGAGCCTGTCATGGCGATGTTCGATGGATCAACCCGGACCGTCTCCCTCAGTAAGGCAAAGCAGGATGATGTGATTGTTGCTGGCGGAAGTCAATTGCATGACCCCGACGGGCAGGCCAAAGATGGCCTGTTCCACCGCAAGACCCCTGACGGTGTCAATGTCTACATGCTCGCGCACAGCTTCTGGGGAGATCACACCGGAAGTTGTGGACTCCACACACACGAGATTGACGGCGTCCGTGGCCGTACGTTCCTCGGAGATTGATCTTCTCAGTTCATTGAGTGTTTCCCGAATCGGGACGAGCTTGCTCGTCTCGATTCGGTCGTTTTGGCCCATGAAAGAGAAGCTCAAGTCGCAGTCCAACAGATACAATGCCCGCCCATGACCAAACTGCCCCCCCCTTCAGTCGTACCGCCCCCCGTCTTCATTGGCTTGGAATCAATGATCGGCAACACGCCAATGATCGAAGTTACCAAGTTGGACACAGGTCCTTGTCGACTTCTTCTCAAGCTTGAGAGCCAGAACCCGGGCAACTCGATCAAGGATCGCATCGCCGTCTCGATGATCGATCAAGCCGAATCCGCTGGCACACTTCAACCAGGCGGGCACATTGTTGAAGCGACAGCTGGAAATACTGGGATTGCCTTGGCACTCGTTGGCCGACTGCGCGGATATCACGTCACTGTGGTCGTCCCGGACAAGATGAGTGAGGCCAAGATTGCACATCTCAGAGCACTCGGTGCCGAAGTTGCAATCACTCGATCGGATGTTCAAAAAGGGCATCCTGAGTACTACCAGGAGATCGCGGCCAAAATCGCCTCTGACAATGGGGGGTTCTACGTCAATCAGTTCGAGAACCCCGCCAATGCAACGGCGCATGCCGAAACAACGGGCCCTGAAATCTGGGCGCAGACTGAAGGCCAGATTGACGCATTCATCGGCGGTATTGGCTCTGGTGGCACGCTGGCCGGTGCGGGGGCCTATCTCAGGTCAAGAAATCCGAATCTGAAGATCATCTTGGCTGATCCGGAAGGATCCATGCTTACGCCGCTCATCAACGACGGCGAGATGGTCGAAGCCGGAAGTTGGTTGGTGGAAGGTATCGGCGAGGACTTTGTCCCAGATGTTGCCGACTTGGACATTATCACTGAGGCGATTGCAGTGTCGGACTGTGACACATTTCTGGCCGCCAGGGATCTTCTTCGCTGTGAAGGCATCTTGGGCGGGTCTTCAACAGGAACCCTGCTCGCCGCCGCGATGATTTGGTGTAGAAGACAAACGGAACCGCTCACCGTCGTGACGTTCGTATGCGATCACGGATCGAAGTATCTGAGCCGAATGTTCAATGACCACTGGATGCGCGACCAAGGTTTCCTCTCGGATCCGATGACCAACGACCTACGTGATCTCATTGGCCGACGCCACGAATCGAAAGAAGACTTCACGCTCACACCGAACGTTCCGATTGCACAAGCAGTCAAAATGATGAGGCTATACGACGTCAGCCAGATGGCGGTATTGAATGAAGATGGACACATCCTCGGAATCTTGGATGAGTCAGATGTTCTCCTCGCTGTCACTCGGGACACCACTGCATTCGCAAGCCCTGTGTCGGACTACATGAGTACGAAACTCCAGACTGTATCGCCAGAGTTGCAAGTCGAATCCCTTCTGCCGATCTTCCAAGGAGATCGTATTGCCATCGTTGTTGACCAAGACCAGTACCTTGGCCTCATTACTCGAATCGATCTCATCAACTATCTCCGCAAGAAGATGAGCACCTGACATGACAACTCCATCCGCTCACATGGGAACCATGGCCGTTCACGCCGGACAATCGCCCTGCCCAACCACGGGCGCTGTCATGCCCCCCGTCTACTTGAGTTCGACGTATGCGCAGCAATCGCCAGGCGAGCATGCTGGCTTCGAGTACACGCGAAGCCACAACCCCACCCGATATGCACTGGAGCGTTCGATCGCCCGGCTTGAAGGGTCGACGCTATGCGAGTCATCGGATGCTTCATTTGGCGGTTTCGCATTCTCAAGTGGCCTTGCGGCCATTTCCTGCCTGCTTGACACGCTCACCGCTGGTGATCACGTCTTGGCCATGGACGATCTCTATGGCGGAACGCACCGACTCTTCAGGCAAGTTCGCGCCCGTTCACAAGGGTTGAATTTCAACTTTGCAGATCTCTCGAAACTCGATGAGGTCGAAGCGGCCATTACGCCGGAGACGAAGCTGCTCTGGGTCGAGACGCCAACCAATCCCATGCTGAAACTGGCAGATCTCGAAGCAATCGCCGCCATCGCGAAAGATCGGGGAATTCTGTGCGCCTGTGACAACACATTCGCGACGCCAATCCTGCAGAGACCGCTCGCCTCCGGCTTTGACGTCGTCATGCATTCCGCCACAAAGTACCTCGGCGGACACAGCGATGTTGTCGGCGGGATCCTCGTCACTGGTTGCCCGCAACTCGCCGAAACAATTCGATTTCATCAGAATTCAGTGGGCTCGATTCTGGGGCCATTCGATAGCTACCTGGTTCTTCGAGGAATAAAAACACTGGACATCAGAATGCGTGCACACTGCCAAGGTGCTGCACAGATCGCTGCGATGCTCTCCTCGCATCCCAAGGTCCGTCTGGTCGTGTACCCAACACACTCCAGCCATCCACAGAGCGAGTTGGCCGCGCGGCAAATGCAGATTGATGGGACTCCAGTTGGTGGCGGCATGATCACTATCGAACTTGACGGCGATCTCGCCGGATGTCGCCGATTCTTGGAGTCACTCGACGTCTTCACGTTGGCTGAGTCGCTCGGCGGAGTCGAGTCGCTGGCCAATCATCCAGCAATTATGACTCACGCATCGGTCCCAGCAGAGGATCGGGCGGCACTGGGTATCAATGACTCGCTCGTGCGGCTCTCCGTCGGGATCGAAGATGTCCGCGACCTGATCGCGGATCTGCAGTCCGCCCTTGAAGCCATCTGAGGACGCCTCCTATGCCACTCTACGAATACCGCTGCGTTGAAGACGGGACACTGCTCACGCTCCTCAGACCGATGCGAGAAGCAGACTCGCCTGTGGACGATCCTGACGGCAAAGGGAGGGTATTTGAGAGAGTGCAGAGCCTGTTTTCGGTTGATGCGCCTCAGCGGAGCTCCGGGAACGGAGAAGGTGGTTGCTGCGGAGGCGGCTGCGGGTGCGGCGGACACTGAGCGTCACCGTTCATAGCCGCCACATCAGGCCGGGCGTTTGATCACGGGCAGATCGGGCATCGCAGTGGCGTGTTCGTTCTCGCGGCGGATCGCGTCCCGTAATTCCTTCCGATGAACACAGATGGCAGCCGGCGCATCGATGCCTAGGCGGACCTTGTCGCCTCGGATATCCACGACGGTTATCTGAATGTCTTCGCCAATGACAATGGACTCTTCTCGGCGGCGTGACAGCACAAGCATGTCATACTCCTTCGCGTCTCGGGGTGGATCAGGCTGTTGCGCGTTGTGGAGATGCCGGCTGCTGAAGCCGAGCAATCTCCCACCGCGTCGTCCACCGCTGATCTGAGAGGACAATCTGTATGCCACGTCTGTTTCGAAGATTGACAACCAGGGGGCCTTGGAGATTCGCCGTCAGTGAGTCGTCGTATTTGTTGACAATGACGAATACACGGGCATCCTCGACCTGTTCAAGATCAAGTAAGTCCATGTGCTCTCGTCGGACACTCGCTTCGTAGTCCTCGCACCAACGGCTTGGATCCGTCACGACGAAGGCTAGATCCGGCGAGTCGACGGACTGGAGCCAGTAGAACACCCCGTCATCATCGGGCTGAAGGAGCGCAAATCGTGTGAAGCTCGAAAATCCGAGCAAGCCCGTCGGAAAATCGATTAGTCGGTCATCACCAACATCGACAGTACCGAACCGTGTCGTTTGGACGTGCATTCGCTCGCCTCTCGTGGCCGCGCCTCCGCTGCGAACCCGGTCCAGCACCGGGCGGGCATCCTGCCCTTCGCTCTATCACCGACCACAACGATGGAACGAAGCCTGCATGAGTTCCCCTCATGCCGGCGATCCTATGTCGGCCCAATGTGCCCAATGACTCCAACGAGCATTCGACTGGTTTGTAAGGTCCGGGAATCTCGGGCGGCCGATGCGATTCCCCGACAGAGTGACTGATCAGGTCTTGATCCCGCCCACCCGAAGAAGTGCCACCGGCAGCAGCACCAGAACCGGCAGTACTGACTCAAGGAGCGAGCCAATCCCCGGAATCGGTATCAACATGATGCCCGCCGCTGTGAAGTACAACGGAATCACTAGGCCAGCACACTTGATTGACTTGACGAAGAGCCCCCCCGGCACTCGATCGAGGAAGAACGGAATCGCAATAATGAGCACGAGGATATTCAGAACCAGCACCGAGAATCTCGTCATCGCACTCCGCCGCAGCGCCGGGGCTTCCCTAGAGTCGGGCCACTCAAGCATGTCCGAAATCTGCCCCAGCGAGAGCATGCTGGCCACTTGTCCGTACCTCCGCATCGCGAGGCGAGTCGGAGAGAGGTCTGTCTTTACTTGGTCTGCTGGCTTCGCACGACTCGACCCCCTGCCATCAGGTTCAATTTCTACCTGCTGCCCATCCGTGAGATCCCATGCGAACTCTGCCGCATTCCAGTCCGCCGACTTTGCCCACCAACGGCCCGTTGTTCGTCCTTGAGAGTCACGAGCTATGAAACTCGGGTCGCGAAGACGCCCGGTTCCAGGATCAAAGGATGCCGCTTGAAGCAGCGTACCCGCAGCGTCATCGGTGAATCGAACAGGGTACGCATCAACCGAATCCTGGCTGGCATGCCTGTGCGAGCGAAGCAGGAGCGGTGCCACACGAGGAAGCACGAGTTCCTGATTCAGAATCTGAATCGCACTCAGACCGACTGCAATGCACAAGAAAGGCATTGCCAGCCTTCGCAGGCTCACCCCGCACGCAACGATTGCCACAAACTCGCGGCAACGATTCATCTGCACCAAAGTAAAGCCAGCGGCCCCTACCAGCACAATCCCATAGAGCCATGCATAGAACTGAAAGAACTGTGGCAAGTGGTAGTTCGCGGCATATCCGAGCGTCATGCCGAATTGGGTGATCCACGAAGCATCCTCCCCTGATGCTTTCTTCGCCAGCTTCGTGAACTCATCGAGATTCAGGATGACATCGATTGTCGATGCAAACAGAAACAGTACTGCGAAGAGTAGAACAAAGTTCAACAGGATCCTGCCAGCGATGTGCCTATCGAGTATTGACATGATCAATGCCGCGCAAGCCTCCACCATCCGACAGCAGCAAACAGTACCAAGAACATATTGCCACTCCACATGATGGCTAGCCCCATTCCTTCATCGCCCTGCCGCATGAAGATTGCCCCGCCCGTAATGAGCACGAGGTTGAGCAGCGCTGGGAGAAACGCAAGGATGTATATCGTCAGTGGCTGAGTGTGCCTCATATTGAGGGCCAGTATCGCCCCAAGGAGAGGAAGCAGTCCGGCCGTCACTGCGATCGCCCACCGCCGCCACAATCGACTAACGATCTGCCCATGGAGTTGGGTGACCTCTCTATCAATACGGCGAAGTACACCCTTGACGCTTGCCGAGTGTGGTGCTGCCGCTTCCGCCTTGGCCAGAATCTGAGCAGGTGTTTCTGAGTCAACATCATCGGGCACAACAAACGGCTTGAGGTTTCCGATCAACACGGAGGATCGATGGTTGGGACGCTCTGCGTCCGGTGGATCCAAGACCCGGACATCGGCCATCCGCAGTACCAACCGCCTGTCCTGACCGTCGATACCACCGCCCTCTACAACCAACTCGGACTTCCTTGGTTCGAATCGCCGAATTGCTCGTCCAGTGGAGTCGAGTTCATCAACCACCACACCGATCGCCTTGTTCCCCACCAACGTCCCGTTCCTAAGCCCCTCGGCTTGGACTCGCCATACATGGCCAGAGCGGTCCTCCACCGGCAGCAGCACTTGACTGGTCTCACTCAGAGAATCCGCCACGGCCTCACGCTGGTACATCTGCCGAAGTGCGGACTCCAGTTGGTCGTATTGCTTATGGATCGCCGGAAATCGTGACGGATCCCGGTCAACAGCCAGCAACTCTGATCGAGTCATGGCCATCGGTTCGGTTCGCTCGGGCAGCGGAACCGGAACTGCGTGGGTCGGTTCCAGCCTGGGGAATCCTCGAAGATTACCCGCCGCCGAATCCCATGACACCGCATCGTCCATGGCCATCCGAATCAGCACAATGCCCTCACGTTCATACAAGTCAAGGACAGCGCCGGCCGCCGAGATATCCGACTCGATCGCGCCGCCGGGGCCGAGCCTCGCCACCATCATTCGCCGCAACTCGATCCGCTCATCCGCGGTTCCATCCTCGGGCTTGTCGATGAGACGCATCGATTCGGCCCAAATCTCCATGTCACCGAACCGAACCGGCTTTCCAGTAGCCACGGCGTGCTCGAGAATCGCCGTCACGTCGCCCGCTATGACGCGGCCCATCAAGGCATAGACCCGCGGAATGACCCCTTGAACCAGCAGGACCATGAGAAGGATTAAAATAACCCCCAGCGACATGACCGGCAGAAGGATCGTCCGATAGCTCAGCCCTGCAACAGCCATTGCGACGATTTCATTGTCAGCAGCCATTCGATGGAAGACGATGGTCGCGCCAAACCCCGCTGCGAATGGCAGGGCGTACTGCATCATGGGTATGAGCGACAAGCCCACGTACTTGATCGCTTGCGCAGCTGATATTGGCGAATCGCCCGCCAAAGGCTTGATGACAGCCCCAAACGCGGTAACTGCAGCCAAAACTACGGCCGTGAAGCCGACAACCTTGAGCAATTCAATAGCGGTGTATGTGGTGAGCCGGAACGGCATATCGGCAGTATCCCCGACGTGAACCCCTGATGTCTCGGCCCCAAGAGACTTCTTTTTTCCAATTATCCGGCCTAGATACTCGCTCTCCACTCAGGAACTGCATGGATGGCTGTGGGCAGCTTTGGATGAATCCGACACTGAGTACATGCCGAACCTCTCCTCAACGACCGCACCCTCGGTGCAGGTTGCCACGCAGTCTCCCCGGCCCCGTCGCGGGCTGACGCTGCTTGAGTCCCTGCTGGCGATCGTGGTACTCGTTGTGGTCGTCACGGCGGTCATGTCTGCCATGTCGGCGGGTCGCGCTCAGTCTGAAGAAGCCCGCCGATCGATTTCAGCGGCGCTGGCCTCCGAAATGCTCATGTCCCGAGTCACCGGCATCGATGCGGAATCCTTCAGCTCGGAAGACGCATGGTTTCGCCACTTCACCGATCCGGCGAGTTCCGGTGGCTGGGACGGGCATAACGAGGGATCCGGTGAAATCCGAGCCGGTCGCGAAATCGCCCTCCCACTGCTGCCGCTGGGTTACCAAGGGATCGAACTCCGAGTCTCGGCAGAACGGCACATGCAGATGATCCCACCGCCACTTAGGACGGCCATTGCCGGAGTGGAAATCACGGTCGAGGCCGTGAATAGTGAGCAACAAACCCTGACCAAACTTGTCCGCTTCGTCCCTGTGCCTCGCACGCTTGCGGAGGTTGCACCATGACTCGAAACCGTCGTGGCATGACGTTGCTCGAGGTGCTTCTCGCCGTTGGCGTGATGGGGCTGGTCGGTGCCGGTGTCACAAGCATGATGTCCGCGTTGACCGTTGGCATGGCCCAACAGCATGACGCGCGTACTTCTGTATTGCGAGCAAGCCTCGCCCAAGCCCGGCTGTCTTCGTATCTCACACGTGCGCGGTGCCTGCTTGATTTGGAACCCACTCGTCTGGTCTTGTGGCTTGAAGACGCCGACGGGGACGACGTCATCGACGGCACGGAAGTCCGTTGGCTCAATTGGGAGTCCGGTCGAGGTGCATTGAGAATCGCGTGGCTTGTCGATTCCGAAGGCGTGGCCATTGAAGATCCCTACTCAGATCCAGCAGGAATCGACTGGTGGAGTGAGTTTGACACGCTTAGAGCACTGTCGGGCGTTCGGGACCTTCACATAGATCTGGTCTCGGGTCTGGATTCATGGGCCTTCACCGCCCCGATGCTTGGATCAGCCCGTGTCCGGCGGGAAGCCGCCATGAATACCCGAACCATAGACGCCGCATACGAGCTGGATGTCTCCGGTGTGCTTGTACAGCACTGCCTCGGCGACTCTGTTCGACTCCATGACCCACCCGAGGAGAGTGAACCATGACAATTCGACGACGCACCTCTCGCCGGGGTGCTGCCATGCTGATGGTTCTGATTGCTATGGCAACGGCCATGACGCTCATGCTTGGATGGCTCGCATCCATGGATAACTCGGCCCTTGTCGCGGTCAACGCAAGTCGTGCAGCAACCGCCCGATCCACTGCGCAGGCTGCATTGGAACTCGCGTCGGCGATCCTAGAGTCCGAGGCTCCTTGGCAAACTTCACATAGCGATGGTTGGATTCTCCAAGACCATCCACTTGGGTATGGGGCCGTAGATGTTCGTCTTCTGGACGATATAACCGGATTGCCGCCTACCGATGGCACGACGCTGGTACGAATCGATGCAACCGCCTGGGCCGATGGCATGATGCAGGAGGCGTCTGCGCTCGCCACGGTCCACCCCTTTGACGGTGGTTCACGCGGTGATCTCTCGGGCTACACAGTGTTCGCCAGCGGCCAGCTGTCAATCTCAGGGAATACACGAATCCGTTCTTGGGAAGGATCCGGCCGCGGTACCCGCGCAATGGGCAGCATGGGAAATGTCTCCATCTCCGGGCGGGCCGCGAGGGATTTGCGATCTGGAGATCTGTGCCTGCATACACCGGTGGCATCCGGGTTCGGAGGATGGGATGCGGGCAATCAAGCGGCACTACCGACAGTCCTCGGTCTCATCGGGCCAGATGCAATCAACTTGCCGTCGATGGATCTCGGAACCGGTGAAATCGACAGCGAAAATGCTGACAACGATCGCCTTGGGCTGGCGATCTGGCCGTGGGAATCTCTGACAGTCACGGGAGATCTCGAAGTCGATGGTGACCTCGACATCTACCGCGGTGGGGCACTCCATGTCACTGCGGATTGCACGCTGAGCATTCCTGGGAATTTGTGGATGAATCGCGATAGTCGAATTGAGGTTGCGCCCGGTGTCTCGCTGACGATCGTACTGGCGGGCGATGCCCATATCGACAAGGCTGTGATCGGTGGACCCCAGGAAGACTCACCCCGTGGATCGATATGGCGGCAACGGCACATCACATGGAGCAATCCAGAGCAGATCCATATCGTGGCACCACAAGAGGCGCCGCCGGGCGAATGGAATATTGGGAACAAGAGCCTCGTTCAAGCAGTCATCGAAGCGCCACACGCGGATATCGACATCGATCGTTCAACGATCACAGGCCGACTTGCTGGCCGAACGATCGCCATGCGGCGAGGCACCCGCCTCTATTACAACCACCAAGCTCAGAGCGGAATTGGATTGGCCGCCCTGACCGATGTCGTCGATCACCTCGATCTCATGGACGTTCGGGATGGTGGCTTGGATCAATTCGCCCGCGAAGACATGATCGATCGCCTCAACAACTTGTTGGACCGCCCCGATGGCACCATCATCGCGGCTCCGATCGACGGGTGGTGGGTGGCTCGACCGTTTCCGGTACACACTTGTCTGACCCGATTTGGTGGCAACGTCGACGCATGGGAAAGCGCAGCCCTTGCGGCAGCTGATGCCGAGGGGAATCCGTGATGCGGCGAGGTTTCACACTCATTGAACTCATGATCGTCGTGGTCGTGCTGGCGGTTATCGCCGCAGCGGTCATTCCCACTGCAATGGAGCAGGACTCCGTCATCGCAGACACGACTGCGAGAATACTCTCGTCCGATCTGGAGCATGCCCAGATGCTTGCTGTATCGCACCCAGGCCTTCGCGTTGCGCTCATCATCGACGCAGATGGTTATGGGTGGCGAATTGCCGATGCAAACACACCACTTGTACCTCTGATCGATTCCTTTGATGATGGCCACCAGGGGCGATCACTTGCAGTTCGCTGCGGTGTTGGACGAGCTTCCGTGTGCGATGGTGCGTTGATCTCTCCTGCGGGCGAACTAATTGTGTTCGATCCGCTCGGCGGCCTTGAGATTCCAGGCGGCGAACACCGCACACTGAGCGTAGCAGTCGGCGAAGCCGATCGACTGGTCACCGTCGACCCCGACACGGGTTTCATCACTCTCGAGTAGCGGCTCCATCAATGGCGGCTCGGCCATGAAGCAGTCCGTATGCATTGTGTGTTGATGCATCGATGGCAAACGGGCCTGCTGCTTTGCCAAATGGCAGCAGAATCAGCGTGTCCTCATCGACCGCGAGTCGCTCAGACGGCACAAAGGAGTCGCCGGCGTATCTCGCCACCGACGAGAGGCGAACATCATCGAGCCAGCCCGTCATTCCGGACTGTGCCCCACCACGCTCGTTTGGATCGCCACCAACAATAAGTGGAAGGTCATTCATCCCCCGACTCCCAGAGCCCTCGATACGTCCCACCAGCGTGCCGTTGATGTACAGACGGACCTCTTCACCGTCGAACACACCCGCCACATGCTGCCAGATGGACGGCTCAAGCTTTGCATCCGACGAGGCTGTTCGATAGGAGCCGTCCAGCCAAACATGAAATTGCGGCCGCCAGTCGCTCGCAAACAGGCCGTATTCAGACGACTCGGTCTTCGCCATCAAGGCTCGGCGGCCACCGAGATCGGATGGCTTTACCCAAGCCTCCAATGTAAACGGGCCATCGGGCAGCGGTATCTGCCCGCTGTCGATGAGCACGGCATCACTTCCACCAGCGAGTCGCAGCGAGCCACCTGCTCCCGCAGAGACTATTCCATCAGGGACTCCTTGTATCACGTGCGGCTGAGCAGGCACATACCATTCTCGATCGCCAGAGCGAATCAGCGCAGAGGACACAAGCCTCGGAAATCGCCACGCCTCATCCAGTGGGCCCTCGTGTGATATTCGAACGGGTACGACGACCTCGTCGCCGGCAGCAATCGTCTCGTGCAGATGGTCTGGTCTGACGCCCCACCGAGGGTCCTCACCCTCGACTTCAAAAGTCCAAGTCAAAGGCGCATCGGTCGGATTTGTGAGGCGAACAGGGATTTCGACCTCGACCCGACCCGTTGGCCCCACCACGAACTCTTTGTCACTCTTTGGTGATGCCGATATCACGCGATCGATCATCGCCATGTGCTCCGCTGTCATTTCGCGCGGGTCAATGACATCTCCAACCGGAATCGCCGCAATGGCAACTCCGTCATCCCGCACCATCACAAAGTTGATGTGATGGAGGAGGCCCTGAGCAATACTGGTTTCAGCAAGTCGCCCCCCGACCGTGGCAAGCGTCTGATATTCAATCCCATCGACAAAGCCATCATGAAGCATCTTGTGCACATGGCCTCCGAACACGGCGGTAACGTTTCCCGCCTCGCGGAGCATTTGATGCACACTCCGCCAGTCGTTGCCATATCGACCCTCCCGCCATCGCGGGTGATGACAGAAAACAAACACGTGCCGCTTGTCGGCAGCAGAGTCCAAGACACCTTGAAGCCAATTTCGCTGCGCATCGCTCATGCGCTGCGCCTCAGGTTTCGAGAACGTCTTGATACCAGTGTCAGGATCTCCCTCGTCCGTATACAGCACGATGAACCGGCATCCCTTGTGATCGAACGCATACCAGAGCGGTCCAAAGAACGCTTCGTAGTCTTCCTCGTGCTCGTTCGGAGGACGCCCCGGGCCTCGCCAGTAAACATCGTGGTTTCCAGCAACAGGAAACCATGGGCAATCGAGGTCGGCCATCACGCTGCGATACTCGGTCATCTGGGCCATCCACTCGGGGCGAGCGTTGTATCCCTGCACCAGATCACCGACGGTCATTACGAAATCGGGATCGATCAAATTGGTATCCCGCACAGCCTGCCGCAGCACTTCGATTCCCTCGGCTGGGCCTCCTGTTCGGTCCCCGTAGACGGCAAAGACGAACGCATCATCTTCAAGCGGCGTCTCAAGCAGAAGCAGGCTCTGCCGATCCGTCAAGATCTCGCGTGAGGATTCCGATGTTCCCTCTTGCGATGCGGCGATCGCAAGCATGATTACTGTCGTTGTTATGGCAAGCATGCACCGATTGTGACAGATTTCGGCTCGCTGCGAAGGAATCACAGGGTCAAGTACCATGCCATCCATGTTGATCGCCATCACCCGCCCCGTCAGCGAATCCATCCACGATTGTGAACTCACGCACATGGACCGTGAACCGATCTGCCACGCTACCGCGGTTGACCAGCACAGCAAATATGTCGCCGCCATGAAGGATCTGGGGGTCACGATCGTCGAGTTGGACTCACTCCACGAGCACGCCGATGCAGTATTTGTCGAGGACATTACTGTCGTCGTCGATGAAATTGCCGTCCTGACTAGGCCCGGAGCCGAATCGCGGCGTGGAGAGGTTGAGAGCATTCTGAACGTGATCGCGCAGCACAGACCTATCGCACGAATTGAACCGCCCGGCACACTTGAGGGCGGCGACGTCATGCAAGCCGAGCGGACTATCTATGTCGGCCTGTCAACACGAACCAACCAAGCGGGGTTCGATCAGTTCAAGTCTCTTCTTGAGCCGCATGGATATCGCGTCGAGGGAGTTCCAATTCCGGGCGCACTCCACCTCAAAACAGCCGCGACATATATCGGAGACGGCGTTGTACTCGCCAACCCCCACTGGCTTGATGTGACTCACTTTCACGGCCTCGACATTATCGAAGTCCACCCGGACGAGCCTTTTGCAGGCAATGCCATCCGAATCGATGAAGCGATTCTGTTCCCAGAGCAATTCCCACACACTGCCGGACGCCTGGAAGCACGCGGCTTCCGGCTTGTCCGAGTACCCTCAACTGAACTGGCAAAGGCCGAGGGCAGTCTTACATGCAAGAGTGTGATCTTCAACGCAGATGACTGAAGTACCAGCCGCTCTACAAACGATTACTTCAAACCGTATTCCTTGAGTTTCCGGTACAGAGTCCGTTCCCCGATCCCCAGAATCTCAGCTGCCTGCTCGCGATTGGCCCCGGTCATTACGAGCGTTTGCCGTATCGCCTCTTTTTCGAGCCGCTCCAATCCGATGCCTGCAAGGCTCCCGAGATGCAGATGTTCGTCGTCATCGTGCAGTCTGATGTCATCTGGCACATCACCCACATCAATCTTGGATCCTTCGATCATGACGATCATCCGCTGTACGACGTTGAAGAGCTGCCTCACATTGCCTGGCCAGTTGTAGGACACGAGCCGCAACATCGCGGGCTCGGAAAACGTCGGCACATCCCGATCGAGTTCCGCCGCAAATCGTCCGGCTGCGTGATTGACCAGAACAGGGATGTCCTCGCGTCGTTCACGCAGTGGTGGCAGATGGATTTCAGCACCGTTGATTCTAAAGTAGAGATCCTCCCGAAACCCATCCTCATCGATCAGCGACTTGAGATCTCGATTCGTCGCGCTGACGAATCGAACATCGACATGTTGTGCCGCGTTGGTACCCAGCCGAATGACCTCCCCGCTCTCCAATACTCGAAGCAGTTTGGACTGCATGGTCAACGGCATGTCACCGATCTCATCCAGAAAGAGCGTCCCTTTGTCAGCGTACTCGAACACACCTTCTCGATCACGCTCGGCTCCGGTAAACGCGCCCCGCGAGTGGCCGAACAATTGATCTTCCAAGAGGCTCTCACTTTGACCGGCACAGTTGAATGTGACGTACCGCTTTCCCGACCGCTTCGATTGGTTGTGGATGGCTTCAGCAACAAGTTCCTTGCCCGTACCCGACTCGCCCGTAATAAGTACGGGGATGTTGCTTGGCGAAACCTGTCGGATCGTCGCGATAACCTTTCGGATGGCTGGCGAGTCTCCGATGATTCCCTCAAACCCCCACGCGGCCTCGACCTGACTCTGTAGCCGAGTGTTGGAATCACGAAGTCTGACCGTTTCCACGGCCCGCTGCACCAGATTTCGGAACACATCGAGATCCAGCGGTTTTTCAATGAAGTCGTAGGCTCCCCCCTGTAGAGCCGCCTTCGCCGTCGCCACATCGCCGTGTGCCGTCACCATCAGCGACTCGGCGTCGGGCTGATGCTCTCGAGCGAGCGAGAGCACTCGAAGCCCAGCGTCCTCGGTCTCCATCGAAAGATCGGTGATAATGACATCAAAGTTGCCGTACGTCAGCTCCTCCTCGGCGGCAGCAGCCGACGTCACGATCGTGCAGACGTGCCCAAGCCGCCGCAAAGCTTCGGCCATTGTGTCTGCATGTTCGGCTTCGTCGTCAACGACGAGAATCTGGGCATGTACGACGTTGTGGAGATCTCGTTGGCTCATGCGAGCAAAGGATACCGGCCACCGCCCTGTTCCCGCCGGTCGCCATCGCTAGACTCCACCAATGCCGATTGAGTCCATCGAATCGACTGCCCGCTATGAGTTCCCTGAGCCAGGGGCCACGGTCTGGATGATTGGGATCGGCGGATGTGGCATGTGCGGGCTCGCCCGAATCTTCGCCTCCCACGGCCTCTGCGTCTCCGGATCGGACCAGGCTTCAACGGACACAACTCTGGCTCTAGAGTCTGAAGGCATCAGGGTGTGCCACGGAGAGGATGCACTGCCTGATGGTGTCGACGTCGTCATCGCCTCGGCTGCAATCCCGCCGGATCACCCGGAGTGGATCACCGCGAAGAACCGCGGCATCAGGATGTACTCCTACGCCGAGGGGCTTGGCATGGTGCAGCAGCAGCGACTCGGTGTCAGCATCGCAGGCACACACGGCAAGAGTACGACTGCCGCCATGCTGGCGTGGATCCTTCTTGACACAGGGCTCGACCCAGGATTCATCATCGGAGCGAACTGCGAGCAGATCGGTGGCGGCAGCCGACTTGGAAGTGGATCGATACCAATCGGCCCTCTTGAAGGCGAACCTGGAATTCTGATCACCGAAGCATGTGAGTTCAATCGATCATTTCACCGGCACTGCCCTGCTGTCGGCTTGATCAACAACCTCGAAGAAGATCATCTGGATGTGTACAAGAGCCTCGATTCAATCATTGAGGCTTTTGCAACATTTGCAGCACTGATTCCGCCAGCGGAGCACGGTGGATCGCTGCTTATCGCACACGAGGGTGCGCGGCGGCAGCGCATCACCCCATCGCTCTCCTGCCACGTATCGACGTTCGGGTTCAACCCTGAAGCTGATTATCAGGTGGCATGGGATGCTGCAGCACGGCGAGCTGGCATTCTCCGAGACGGGATGTGGGTCACGCAGTGGACCAACACGATGCCGGGGGCACACAACGCGCTCAATGCCGCCGCCGCGGTCATACTCGCCCACCAACTCGGCACAGAGTGGGACACCGCGGCGGACGCTGCAAGCCGCTTCCAAGGCCTTGAGCGAAGAATGGAGCGACTGGGAGTGCGGCGAGTTGAGTCTGGCGAGGTCACTGTGTTTACAGACTACGGACACCATCCGACCGAGATCGACAACACGCTTCGCGCACTCCGAGCCGCGGAATCCCCTGAGCGATTGATCTGCGTATTCCAGCCACACCAGCATTCCCGCACGCGATTTCTCATCGATCAGTTCGCGGAGTCCTTTGCGGCGGCGGACGAAGTCATCGTTCCGGAGATCTACTTCGTACGAGACTCGGAAGCGGAACGCAAACGCATCTGCGCGAATGATCTGGTCGATCGCTTGTTGGAGCGAGGCGTTTCAGCTCGTCACATCGAAAATTTCGGCGAGATCGTGGAGACCCTCGAGAGAGAACTGCGAGACGGTGACTTGCTGGTCGTCATGGGCGCCGGACCAGTCTGGACCATCGCTCGCGACTTCATGGATGCGGCGCCATGACGATTTCACGTTCATCACTTCTCGGCGGGCTGGCCATTGACGTCACATTCGACGCGCCGGTTGGCGCCATGACTTGGTACGGGATCGGCGGCCGCGCCGACATTCTGGTCTCCCCTCACACCGATGCGGCGGTGATTGAACTGGTATCGCGCTGCCGCGCGCAGGACGTCCCCTTGCGGATTCTCGGTGGCGGCGCCAATCTACTCGTCGATGACAGCGGTATCGACGGCATCGTCGTCAAACTGGACAATGAACACTTTCGACGCGTTCGCTACTCGGCCGGCGGTGCCATTGGTGCGGCGCAAATTGGAGCGGGAGCAGACCTTTTTCGATTGGTCCAAGACACAAAGCGCCGCGGACTCACAGGCTTCGAAATGATGGCAGGCATACCTGGAACGCTGGGCGGAGCCGTTCGCATGAACGCAGGTGGGGCTTGGGGCGAAATCAGCGATCGTCTTCGCACGATCACCCATCTTTCACTCGACGGCGAGGTACGACACTTGGATGCAGCAGCCATGGGATTTCGCTATCGCGGCAGTGACCTTCCTCCAGGAGTCATTCTCGAATGCACGCTGGAACTTGATGAAGATGATCCCATTGCGGTCGCTGAACGAGTCAAGGACATATTCCAGCAGAAGAGAGCCAGCCAGCCGATGGCCGACCAGAGCGCAGGGTGCACCTTCCGAAACCCCACCGATCCAGAGACCGGCGATCGAATTTCGGCAGGTGAGCTCATCGACAAGGCTGGACTCAAGGGGTGCCGCATCGGCGGCGCCATTGTGAGTGATCAACACGCGAACTTCATCGTGAGCGAGCCCGGGGCCAGCGCGACCGATATCCGGCGGCTGATCAACCACGTACGAGATACCGTCGCTGATCGCCGTGGTATCACGCTCGATCCGGAGGTCGTTATCTGGTCTCGAGGGGGGCGCGCGTGAGCAAACTCTCCATTGCAGTCCTCATGGGCGGGCCTGATGCCGAACACGAGGTCAGCCTTGCATCCGGCGCAGCTGTTGCAGCAGCGCTTACTGAGGCTGGGTGGTGCGTGTGCGAGCGAGTCATAGGTCTCGCAACTGCAAGAGAGATTGCTGAAATCCCGGCCGATGTAATTTTCCCTGTTCTGCATGGCCCTTGGGGCGAGGGGGGTCCACTGCAAACGCTGCTCGAGCAGGATGGCCGCCCCTTTGTCGGTTCTACCGCAGCAACCGCAGCAGTATGCATGAATAAGTCACTGGTCAAACACAAGGCCCAAGAGCTCGGCATCCAAACGCCGAGTTGGGTACTGGCCCAGCAGGGCGAATCGATCGACTTCAACCCGCCGGCAATCGTCAAGCCAAATGACGACGGATCAAGCATTGACCTGCATCGCTGCTCAACCCAGGACGAGCTGAGTCAAGCCGCCCAGCAGATGACCACTCTGAGAGGCTCGGCATTGGTGGAGTCCTGGATCCGAGGGCGAGAGTTGACCGTCGGCTTGCTTGGCAATGAGACGCTCCCAATCATCGAGATCATCCCGGCCGATGGACTCTACGACTACGAAGCAAAGTACACTCGCAATGACACCCGCTACGACATCGACCCCGATCTACCGGCAGGTGTTGCATCGGCCATGCTTGAGGCTTCCCAAGTTCTGTGCCAGAGGCTGGGAGTCCGAGATATTGCCAGAGTGGACTTTCTTGTCGACAGCGGCGGGTGTTGGATGCTCGAAGTCAACACAATGCCTGGCTTCACAGACCACTCGCTCCTTCCAATGGCCGCCCGAGCATCTGGACTTTCGATGCCAGAAATCTGCCACCGTCTTGGAATGGCGGCCGCTGCACGTGGATCCGCCAGCCGGACTGCGGTTTCACGGCGTGACTGACCGATAGTTCTCCTGCGGCAATGGTGCCGCAGGAGGCTGCAGTGCGCTCATGGGCCGAAAACCTCGCCGCAATCAATCATTCCTATCCAAGCTTGTGCGGCAGAGCACAGAGGGGCTTCGACGACTGCCACGATGCTTCCGTGGAGATACTGGCGCATGGATGCTGATCGCAGCGTTCTTCGTCATCCTCGGGGTGGCCACGCCTCGCCTGAGAGCGATTGCCCTCCAAACAGCCCCTGCTGCCTCCGAAATCCGCTTCATAGAAACGCCGGACTGGGTCGGAGGCTCCCTCGTTGAGCATCTCGGGCGGATTGCGTCCCGTCAGCTGCCCGAGTCCCCTCCATCCCAAGGCGATCTCGCAGCAATCCACGACGCACTCAATCGATCCGGCTGGTTTGAAGATATTCAGCGGGTCCGCAGAGCGGCGGATGGCGACATTGAGATTGAGGCGACCTTCCTCTCCCCAGTGGCCATTGTTGAAGACGCCTACGGCGAAGTGGTCGTTGATGGAGTTGGACGCCCCCTCCCAGAGGGAACTCGAATGGCTGAAGAACCTCACATCATCCGGATTACGAACCCTCGCAGCAACCGGCCAAGCCGGGCCGCCCGAACCTGGCAAGGCGATGATCTCGCTGCGGCGCTTCGGCTCCACGAGTTACTTGAGGGGCGTGACTGGGCAAGCCAAATCGAAACCATAGATCTCTCGGACTATGACCGCACCGGGTCACTTGTCTTGATCACGGACCTGCCAACTCGAATCAGATGGGGCGCCGCCCCGGGTGAAGAAACACCCCTTGAGGCTCTTGCCACCCGCAAGATTTTTCGCCTCGAGTCGGCCTTTCGTAATCACGGACGCGTTGACCAGCATCACACGGGCGAGATCGACCTCACGATGGCATCTCATGTCGTGCAGCGGTAGACATGGCATTCACACCGACTGCACTCAGTCCTCCCCCCATTTGGCACGGGAGGACTTGCAAAGAACCGCTGACGCTAGCACCATGAGACCATGCACACCGTAGTACCCACCCTAGTGCTGCTGGCCCACATTGGGGTGGTTGTCTGGTTCGTGGCAATTCTCTTGCTTCGGCATCAAGGCACCAGCGACGCGCGACTCGCATGGATTGTGTTCATCGTGCTGGCCCCATTCGTAGGAGCGGTCGCGTACCTGTTCCTCGGCGCACCAAGAATTGCAGGCAAGCGACGTCGAACCCTTGCACGAGTTCATGCGGAGTGCGCTGTGGGCCGTTTACAAAACGATCTTCTATTGGGGCTCCACGCCGAGGTTCCGGCACCGTATGACCGTGTCTTTTCGTTGGCCGGAGCAGTCAGTGAAACAGATGTCTCTGGCGGGAACGCATTGGAACTTTGCGGAACACCTGAGGCGTTTGCAGATGACTTTGAGCGTGACCTTGACGCGGCCACAAACTCGATTCATGTGCTCACGTACATCTACCTTGACGATGCGACAGGACAGCGGGTTGGCGAAGCGCTTTCTCGAGCAGCCCAGCGAGGCGTCACGGTACGACTTCTTGTTGATTCCGTTGGATCTCGCAGCTACCTCAGATCTGATCTTCGCAGGACCATGGAATCGCATGGCGTCCAAGTTGTTGAGATGCTGCCTGCCCGACTGATCCGCGTTGCGCTCGCTCGCCTCGACATCCGCAATCACCGCAAGATTGCCGTCATTGATGATGCGATTGGATGGGTGGGCAGTCGAAATATCGCATCTCCAGCCTTTGCTCCCAAGGCACGATATGCCCCATGGGTCGACTGTATGGCAAGAATGAGAGGGCCTGCCGTTTATGACTTGCAGGCACTGTATGTAGAGGACTGGCGTGTCAACACAGGCGAGCAAATCCAACACAGTCATACAACCAGTGCGGCTGGATCCGCTTGCTGCCAAGTCATTGGAACAGGTCCAAACTTCAACAACGAAGCATTGACACAAGTGCTTCAAGCATGTTTCTACTCAGCACGAGAGGATCTCGTGCTCACGACCCCCTACTACGTTCCAGACGCCGCAACGGAATCGGCGCTTCGCGGGGCAGCGCTCCGGGGTGTAAACACGACCCTCATTGTTCCGGCTCGGAATGACTCGCATCTCATCTCATTGGCAAGTCGCAGCCACTACGAACGTTTGATTCACGCTGGCGTGGAGATTCGTGAGTTTGAGCAAGGCTTACTGCATGCAAAGACGATGACCGTCGATCACAAACTATTCATGATCGGCTCAGCCAACTTGGACCGCCGGAGCTTGGAACTCAACTTCGAAGTCAGCCTCTTGGGATGGTGCCCGGACTTCGCCGGCCAGCTTCGCTTCCTGCAAATGAGTTATCTCGCCAAATCCCGGAGCGTTGATACCGCCAAGTGGCTCAACCAATCAGCCTCGCAGCGGCTGGTCCACAATCTGGCTGGTCTTCTCAGCCCCCTGCTCTGAAGCCATCGCCTCCTGCCACTGCAAATGAGGATCTCAGGGGCCTCAGAACCTCGTTTCCTTGATGTTCTCTGGACAATTGAATGGATTCTGCGGAATCTAGGATCCCTCACCGCAAATTCACCGCATGTCCTCTTGGAGCCCAGCCACGCGTGCTGTATGGTATTAAGGCTCGTATCCGGCTCAATGCCAATGGTTTAATGATTTCTCCGAGGGAGTGATCTGTGCCGGATAGACCTGAGGGAAGTAAGAGAAGTGACCACTATCAGACAGACGTTCGGGTACATGGCAATCACGACAGCCATGGCGATCGCGTCAAGCACGCTTGCTGGCAACGGCGTCACCATCCAGACGGATGACGGCGATGTTGATCTGATCGCTGGAACACTCCCCAGCATGTTTGCAGAGGCTGGCTCGTTCATTACGACCTCAGACTTGCAGACTTTAAATGACACACTCATTGCCAACGGCATCGAGACTGAGCGGCGGTTGACGATATTCGCCGCCAACACGGCGCGTGGACTCACGCTCGTATCACTGTTCGACGGGGACGATGGCTTCAGCGACGGAATCCCTCCACTCTCCTTGCTGGGCGTCAGCTTGGCTTGGTCAGGCAATGAGGATACGAGCCTGGTCAATCTCAACTCGGGCGGCAACTGGTCGGTCTCTCCCGCTGGCGATGAACTCATGTCCGGTAGCGGTGCCTTCCAATGGGAGCAGGGGCTGAGCTATGAGGCACTCGCTCTGGCAAGCATGCTTGACGGGCAGACGGCCGAAATGCAACTGATCGATCTGGGCCTTTTTCAGATCGACTTCGTCCAACTGATTTCATTCACCGGATCGGGCGGATGGGAGACCGCGGACACGATCGAGTTCCCTGACGATCATGTCATTTCGTTGGGTGCCGTCGCGTTTGTACCGGCACCCGGCGCAGCCCTGCTATCCGTACTCGCAGCCGGCACGCTTGGCCGACGTCGCCGCCGCCGCTGAAACTCGGCTCGACCAGACAACATCACCCCGAAGCAACGATGCCGTCAGCATGGGCCCCATGCGGCGATCACTGCCAACAAGTCGTCTACGCCGACAACACCATCCCCGTTGACATCTGCAGGCGATGGTTCTGTTGATCCCCAGTCGCTCAGAACAGCGAGTACATCGTCCACGCTGACATCGCCCGAGCCATCAATATCGGCCGGGCAATCTGAACTGAGATCGCAGTCATTTGAATCGTCGCAAGTCTCACCAGCGGGTCCCCACACGCCGCCAAAGTTGATGCAGTCGGCCTCTTCCAGTCCGTTGAAGCAGTCGCCACCATCACCCGTACAGCACCAGCTCGTCGGAGCTGGGCAATCCTCGGTATCGCACATTGTTCCGTCACCGCGGAAGGTGCCGCCAGCTGAATCGCAGGTCTCGGGGCTTTGGGCATCGAGGCAACTGCCATCCAGAAGACAGCATGCGCCCTCCGGGAAACAGACATAGGAGCCGCACGACTCACCGTAGTGCCAGACGCCGTCGAACGCGGCGCACACATCTGCCTCCGAGTCAACGCAGTTTCCGGTGTCCTCTAGGCAGCAGGCCCCTTGGGGCTGCGGGCAAGATGTGGAGCCGCAATCACTGTCGTCGCCCTCATAGGTTCCGCCATCGATCAGACACGCGTCCTCGGTGTTGTTCTCGCACGAGCCGTCGGCCATGCAGCATGCGCCACTTCCAGGGTTGCATCCATACGGCGTGTAAGTCGAGCGAAGCACCCAGTCTCCATTGGGGGTGCACAGGCTCGGCAACTGCTGAAATGTCTTCCATCCCTGACCGCACACGCAGAAGGAGCCGGTCACCATGTCAATCCAATTGCCCGTGGGAGAATCGAGCCCGCTGATATCGGTCGTCGGGAATGCGTTGGCCGAGATCGGAGGAGAAGAAATACATGGGTTGCCTGGCTGGTTGTGCGCGATGACCCTGAACGCCACGGTGTATGCATGTGTCCCGTTGTCGCTGATGTAGATCTGCTCCGCGTCGTCTGGGTCGATCATGAACTGGATGATCGTGGCGGATGTTCCTGGTGGCATCGTGAGATGCGGCAGGATGATGTCGTCCGACTCGAACCCAGCAAGTTTGACCCCGTTGCTCGGCGTGCCTTGCCAAATCTCGACTCCCCACTGCGTTGTCGTCGCCTGCGAGGCGTTTGACGTGGCGAACAGGATCTCGGCGGAATCAAACCTGAGCGGGAACCGATCGATCGGCAGCGTCCAGGATGCGCCAGCGGCCTCCCCCTGCGCAAATCCAGCCTGAATTATATATTGGCCTTGACCAAAGTCCGAATCGGTATGCGTGGCAATTTCCGGAGGGCACGCGCCTCGGAGTTCGGTGACCGTCGAGGTTCCCTTGGAGGGAGACACGACGACCCGCATGATGTCGATTTGCCCCGTCTGAATCTCCTGCGTCTCGGCTGCATCAAAGGCCATCACAGCCCCTGTGGATACCACCAAGCACGCAACGCCAACTGCACCGAATCGCATCGGGAAGACTCCTCGCTCCCCCCACTTCCCCAGTATGACACACCCGAGAACCAAGTCAATCATCAACCCTCGATGGCTCTCGCAGCAGCAGCAGCAGCACGATCGCCACAACCAGCCCCGCCGGAAGAATCAGAAAGGCCCTCTGGAAGTCCTCTTGGGAGTATTGCCCAGCAATGGCATCGTTACTTCCCATATCCAAGAGCAAGCCGACGACCCACTGCCCCACCCCGGCAAGCAGCATCTGAAAGAAGTTGAGGAACGTGATCGCCGCGCCGCGAGCGTGGTACGGGTTCAGATCCATGGCGAAGGGAAAGGCAATCACGATTCCGCCGATACCGAAGCCAACCACAAAGAGCAAGGGGAAGCAGGGCCACGCCATCGATGGAGGCACAAGCAGCACGCCGATGGTGCCAATCAGCCCGATGATTGTGCCGATCAGCAACACACTGCGTCGTCTGCCTGTTCGGTCGGAGAACCAGCCGAGCAGCGGCGCCGCGATCCCAAAGCCCACAAACATCATGGCGTCCGCATTCGCTGCGGGGGCCGCCCCCATCTCAAGACTCTCTGCGAGATACCGATCGCCCCACATGGCGGCAAAGACTCCGATGGGCAAGTACATAAAGCCGGCGACCACAGAGAGAATCCACGTGTGCTTGTTTCGGAGAACACACCAGAGGCCGCAGAACACACTGCTTCCATGCGCCTCCCGAGACGCAGACACCCGAATCTCCAGCCAGGCCGGCCGTCGGGGAACCACCAGCCAGATACCGATACCGATCAAGCCGCCGAGAATCGCGAATCCCCACATGACTTCTCGCCACCCAAACGATCCGTCGACCCACACAAGCAGCGTCTCACCGGCAATCGCCCCGGTCATTCCGAGTGCTGCTGTGACGCCGGCCAGCAGCGCAATACGCGTCGCTGGAAACCAGACGCTCGCCACGTAGATCGTGCCCACGTAGGCAACGGATGACCCAAGGCCCGCAAGGAATCTGCCCCCGCCAAGCATTTCGATCGATCCTGCCATCGCAAACAATGCGGCGCCAGCGCCAGCGACGAGACACGCCACCGCCAACGGGCGCCGGCTGCCAAACGCATCAAGCAGCACTCCGACGAGTAATTGCATCGGCGCGTACGAGTAGTAGTAGAGGCCCATGGCAAATCCGAAGGTTCCGGCAGTCACGGCGAATTCAGTTTGTATGGTCTGCTCAGCCACGCTCGGCGACACCCGAAGCATGAACTCATACAGAAAGAAGATCGCCGGAAGGGACCAGTACAACCAAGCCCGGCGACGCCCTGCCGGATATGCGCCATGCCGTGGCTCTGCCATGGCCGCGATAGTAACAGTCCAACCCACCCACCTCAGAAGCCACATGCTCACTGGCGATACCATTGGGGCCATGCCGAAAGAACCGAACATGACACGCCGCGACTTCTTCCGCGGCAAGCTCTTTCGGCCAATCCAAGAAGCAGCAAGGCGAGGAGCCGCAGCCGGCCGCGGCGTTGCCAAACAGGACCTCTCTCTCACACTTTTGCAGCGGCCACCCGGCGCGGTTGCGGAAGGACAGTTTCTCGCTTCGTGCACCAGATGCGGCGACTGTGTGACTGCCTGCCCGCCTCAAGCCATTCGGTGGGCACCGCCTGAGAGCGGCGAAAGGCGTGCGGGGACTCCGTTCATCGATGCCATTCGCCAGTCGTGCGTCATGTGCAGTGACACGCCGTGCATCACCGCCTGTGAACCAGGCGTACTGCGATCCGAGTTACCGCTGACAATGGCAACAGCGCGAGTGGACGCCATCGCCTGCCTTGCCTGGCGTGGTCAACCATGCAGACTGTGCGTAGACCAGTGTCCTGTTGATGGTGTGATCAGTGTCGACGCAGAGCAGCGACCAATCATCGACCCCGGACACTGCACAGGCTGCGGCGTCTGCGTTCAGGTATGTCCTGCCCCACGAAACGCCATTGACCATCGACCCCTCGGCAGCAGGCCCTTCTGGCACGGGTAGTGCCGCGGCTGGGTGATCCTTACATTGCATCGGCGGCCATCCGCCGCAGCATGCCATCACGAAGACCGAGTTCGCGTACTTCACACGCTTCGGCGCCGATCCACCGAAGTACGCGGTCCAGAATAAGGCCGCCGGGAGTGATCACTTCGGATCGGAGTGTCGAGAGACCAGTCGCTGCAGCGCGTTGCTGGCTGTTCATCGAAGCAAGTGATTCAATTGTTTCGCGAATGCACGGTGTCGTGAGCGTCGCCCCGTCCACCTTGCCTGCCAGCGACTGCTGATCATGAGGAAGTTTCATTCCAGTCCGCGCCAACATTGTGAGCACCGTCACAGTGCCGCCGGTTGCAAACACTCGCCCCACACCCTCACCTCTCGGCACACCCGCTCTTGGCAGGCACTGATCGATCCACTGCTCAAGTTCACGGCGGGCCTCCGGACTTACACGCTCGCGCAATGCGAAGCGATCGGCACACCGAACCGCTCCCATTGGCATGCTGACCGCAAACCCGATACTCGCGCCCTGGCCGAACACGACCTCGGTACTGCCACCGCCGACATCGACGAGCGCGGCGGACTCATCATCAGCAAGTGAACTCGATACCGCATCCCAGGCCAATCTGGCCTCTTCTTCTCCCGTGATCAACCGCAGGTCGACTCCGCACGCTGCCGCAACCGCCTCCTGAAGCGCAGCCGCGTTCACCGCTTCACGCGGAGCGCTGGTGCCAACCACGCAGATTCTGGCAGCGCCGAGCGAGCGAGCACGATCACATGCCTCCGCGACGCGCTCCGCCACGTGGTTGATGGCATCTGCACCGATTACTCCTGTGGCCTCACTCATCGACAGTTGGGCGGTCATCCGATGACGGTCGATGATGTGAATCGTCCCATCGGGCATCACCTTGCCGACCGAGAGCTTGACGCTCTGTGTCCCGACATCGATTGCTGCGAGCCGCATGCCCTCCATGATCGTGCATGCTGACCAATGCTGCATCGAGGCGTCCGCACGTGGCCAATCGGCCCACTCAAGCGGTCTACAGGGGACGGGGATGGCAGCAAAAACCCTGCTGCAAGGGTTCGTCCAAAGGATTTCCGGATGACGGCTTGACGGAACGGCTTCAGGTCGCCACACTCGGCGCGAAGCGTCCCGGTTGAGCCGGGACGGCCCTTTTTTGGAGTCCCTCCCATGGAATACATCACCGCCGAGGAAAAGGAACTTCTCGAGGCTGAACTGGCAAATCGGCATCAGGCCGACTCTCAGATCACCGATCGAATCGCGAAGGCTCGCGAACTCGGAGATCTCAAGGAGAACGCCGAGTACCACGCCGCCCGCGAGGACAAGGGAATGAACCAGGCGAAGATCAAGATGATCGAAGAGAAACTCGCCACCGCAGTGGTCGCTGATCCCGCCGATACGCCCGACGGCATGGTCTTCCTCGGCAGTATGGTCAAGCTTCGAGACACCGATACCGACGACGAGGATCTCTACAAACTCGTCGGCGAAAGCAGCGGCCGCTTCGATATGGAATACCTCGAAGTCACCAGTGGATCAAACCTCGGACAGTCTCTGTTCAAGGCCAAGGTCGGCGAGACCATTCGAGTTGACCTCCCACAGGGTGCGCGCACCTTCGAAATCGTCGAGATACTGGACTGACCCGGCGTGGCGTTCACCGTGTATCTGGCAGGCGAGATTCATTCGGCGTGGCGTGATGCCATCGCAAGTGGTATCCGCGAGCTGCACTTGGATGTGGATCTGGTATCACCCGTCACCATCCATGAAGACAGCGATGCATGCGGCGCCGCCATCCTCGGCGATCAGCCCACACCGTTCTGGCACGACCGCACCGGAGCTGGCATTAATGCCATCCGAACGCGATCGGCCATTGCGTCGGCCGACCTCATCGTCGTTCGGTTCGGTGAGAAGTATCGACAGTGGAACGCTGCTTTCGATGCAGGATTGGCTGTTGCAGCGGGCATATCGCTGGTCACCCTCCATGATGAGCAACTTGACCACGCCCTCAAGGAAGTTGATGCAGCAGCGCAGGCCGTATGCCGCACACCTGAACAGGTCGTACAAATCCTCGACTATGTTCTCTCGGGCAAGCTGCGCGAGGCTCCGTGACGAACCGGCAGCCAATCAGCCGCCGAAGTATCCAAGTATCAGCAGCATGTCATCGACGCCGACTTCACCGTCGCCATCAAGATCGGCTGGGCATGGCGGCGCACACGGTCCCCATAATCCGACCACGAGCAGGATGTCGTTGACACCGCACACGCCGTCACCATCAACGTCGCCCGGGACAGTCGTGCCCTCGATCCCGAAGACGCCGCTGGTGTCACCACCAACGTTGCCGTCGCCATCGCGTCCGAGCACTCGGAGCAAGCCATTGTCAGTCGCCACATCCGGAACCGTCCAGTTGTAGGCGCCGTCATCGGCCGTGCCGCTCGCCACAGTCGACCATGAACTGCCACCGTCGGCCGAGAACTCGATGTCTACATTGACGACGTCAAATTCATCGTCGTCCGAGATCCACGACACGGGAACAACATCGCCCGGATCGTACTGGCCGCCGCTGGGCGTTCGAACGCAGGTCGTCGGATTCACACCGCCGGCATGGGCCGGCAAGTGCATGCAGATGCAGTGCATGACCCCAGCCGAGTTGGCGAGATTGTCACATGTGATCTGCACAACCTGCCGCTCAGGCATGGCCGCCTGCACGACATTGAGGGCCTGCGTGTCGTAGGTATCTGAAATCTCTGAATACTTCGGAAGAAGCACGAGATCGTTGCATAGCACCATGTTCGTGTAGGTCCAATGCGTCCAGCCGGAGTCGAAGGCGGGCGTGCGCCACACCGTCCAGCCAAGCGCCTCGTAGTACGCAGTAGCACCGTCGCAAATCTGATCTTGGATACTGCCGCTGTCGTCAGGCCAGTCGCTGATGATGATGGATGTGTCATCGAAGATCTGCATCCACATGTCGATGTGCTGCGTTGAGTCAACCGAGGTGGGGAACGCATCGTGGATATGCGTCTCGACATTCTGGAAGTTTCGCCAGACATCGACGATCTGAGCCTCGCTCATCCCTGGATTCTCGTTGAGGATAAGTTCCGTTGCAGCGGAAACACCGTTTGAATTCAAGTGATAGTTGCCACCACCGTGCACCAGGTCGTGCTCGTAATAGGCATGACCGACAATGTTCTTGAAGTACGAGGAGTAGTCGTCGTCATTTGGCCTTGGTCTGTTGTAGACATGGTCAACGATAGCGCGGCAGTCGCCCTCGAAGACATACCTCGGCCCGTAGTCGCGAATCCAGATCGTATCGGTCGACCGCACAACGGTGTGGACGCGGCTCATGTTCGCGCCATAACTGGACAGCGTTGACGTGACCGTGTTGGCCTCACTGTTGCTGTCACAGGCGACGAAGACATCGGCCTCACCAGTCGTCGTGATCTGCACAGCCATCTGCCGAACGATATTCGTATAGGAACTGCCGCCCTCCCAAGCCAGAAGGATGCCAGCCATCGGCTCATACTCACTTGCGGCTCGAATGGGTCCGACCGGCGGGGCCGTTGCGACTCGTCCAGCACCAAGGGGATGACGCTCAATCCATGAGGCCTCGACGGGCGTCAATGACTTCGGGATCGCTGCCCCTTCCGGGAATTGAAGAGAACCATCCTGCAGCACCGGCTGATCCGCGGCCATGCTCACGCCGCCGCCAAGCATGGCGGCTGCAACCACGAATCCGAGTCTCTGGCACTTCATCACAGGCTCCTCTCGAGTTCAAGACCCCACGGGGGTTTCTCCCCCTCTATACGACACCATGATGGGCCTAGATGCAAGTGCTTGCCCTAGATATCAGCGAATCAGGAGGGATTCCACGCCGCGATGGCCGCCAGAAAGGCCTCGCCATACTCGGCCAGTTTGCGATCCCCCACGCCCTTGATTTCGAGCATGGCTTCGGCAGAGTCCGGACGCCTCGCCGCCATGTCCCGAAGTGACGCGTCGCCGAACACGACGTAGGCAGGAACCCCCCTCTCGGTCGCGAGCGTTCGCCTCAGTTGCCGCAGGTGCTCGAACAGGTCACGGTCCACGCCCTCCCACGAAGCCTTCTCGCCAGCCGCCCCGCGGACGGGTCGCTTCGGAGGAGCGATCAGGGTCACCTCCGCATGGCCACGCATCAGTTCCACACCCGTTTCCGTCAGATGCAGAACCGGATACTCCCCCGCTGAGCGGCGAAGCAACTCCAGATGAACCAGTTGCCACACGAGATCGGTCAATTCGCCCTTTGAGAGGTGCGGCAGCAACTTGAAGACCGAGAGTTCATCGTGGCGTCGCCGCATAACCTGATCCATACCGGTTCCCCGCAGCACATCCACGATGTAGCCGGCGCCGTACCGCTGCCCCGTCCGGGCGACTGCAGAGAGAATCTTGCGCGCGATCGTCGTCCCGTCTTCGATCACGCGGACCTCGCCGAGGCACACATCGCAGGCGCCGCAACCACTCGCATCTCGTGGCTGCCCGAAGTGCCGACCGAGCATCGCGCGTCGGCACTGCGCCGTGGCGCAGTAGGACTGCATCGCCTCCAACATCTCACCGCGGAAGGGAAGGAGTGTTTCATCCTCAGGTCGCTCATGCAACATCCGCCACCGAGCCGCATCGCCACCCGAAAAGAGCAGCACGCACTCGGCAGGAAGGCCGTCGCGGCCGGCGCGGCCGGTCTCTTGCTGATACCGCTCGAGGCTGTCGGGCATCGATGCATGAACGATGCAGCGAACGTCGGAGCGGTCGATGCCCATGCCGAATGCAACTGTGGCGGCGACGATATCAATTCGTTCCGCAGCAAAGTCGTCCTGTACACGGCCTCGTGTCGATTGATCCAGTCCTGCGTGGTAGGCAGCGGCAGAGAGCCCCGCAGATTTCAGCGAGCGGGCCATCGTCTCGGTTTGCTTGCGCGTCGCGCAGTACACGATGGCCGCCTGCCCTCGATTGCGTGAGAGCGCCTCCACAACCTGCCGCTTCGCTTCGGTTCGAGGCGTGACGCGATACGTGAGATTTGGCCGGTCAATGTCACCAACCAATACGAGTGGATCGCTCAGACCCAGTTGGGTGAGAATGTCCGAACGCACACGCGTCGTAGCAGTCGCAGTGCATGCGTGCATCGATGCATTTGGTATTCGTAAGCGAACTTCCGCAAGCCGCCGATACTCGGGCCTGAAGTCGTGCCCCCACTGGCTGATGCAGTGCGCCTCGTCGATCGCAATCCAACGAGGGTCGACCTGCTCAAGCGTGTACAGGAACCCCGGCATGAGCAGCCGCTCCGGCGTCACGTACAGGAGCCGCAGATCTCCGCGTTCGGCTGATGCGATGACATCGTGCTGGTCGCCTTTGTCCATGTCTCCGTGCAGGCACGCTGCGGCAACACCAACCTGCTGAAGCCCATCCACCTGATCCCGCATCAGAGCAATGAGCGGCGAAACCACGACGGCCAGCCCGCCAGCCACCAGCGGCGGGACCTGATAACAGAGCGACTTCCCGCCCCCTGTAGGAAGTACAAGCAGAGAGTCTCGCCCGGCCAGCGCCGCCTCGATTCCTTCACGCTGCATCGACAGAAGTGAGTCCCACCCCCAGACATGTCGGATCACATCCTTGATCCGATCGAACGCCCCGGTACCTTCTCCGCCGCATCCCTGCATGAAGGCTAGGGTATCGTGGTAGCAGACTCATTCCGGAAAATGAGGCAAGGAGTTCGGGCTATTTCCGCAGCCACACAATCACTCTCGAAGCGTGCATGGGCGGTCACCGTGCTGGCATTTGCCCTGTGCCTTGTCAACTATTCGGACCGGATGGTGATCTCGTTCGCCATCGAGCCCATCAAGAAGGACTTTGGCCTCACCAATACGTCTTTCGGGCTGGCCATCTCCTATTTCGCCTTGGGCACCTTGTTCGTCAATTGCCTGAGCGGCGTACTGCTTGACCGCTTCGGCACCCGGCTCGTCTGGACGATCGGGCTCCTTGTCTGGTCGGCCGCGATAGCGGCATCGGGAATGGTGGAGATCTGGGCGCTATTTCTGACCGCACGCTTCGTGCTCGGACTCGGCGAAGGCGTCAACTTCCCTGCAATGAATCGGGCGGCCGCTGACTGGATACCTCCTCGCCTGACCAGCCGCTCGGTCGGGATCATGTTGCTCGGCGTCCCAGTGGCACTGCTTCTCGGTGGTCCGCTGCTCTCACATCTCATCGGATGGATCAATTGGCGGAACGCCTTCATTGTTCTGGCCATTGGCAGCGCCATACTTGGCGTCGCGGTGCAAGTGATCTACCGCATTCCCCGCTCACGCAGCGCAGCCGACGCGAACCGAGTTCCGTGGTGGCGACTTCTTCGTAATCCAACACTGCTGGCGACCTCGTGGTCATTCTTCGCCTTCGGGTACGTGCTCTGGTTCGGCATCACCTGGATCCCGGGGTATTTCGAGCAGACATGGCAGATGGACCTAGCCAGCATCGGATGGTTCAGCACCCTGCCTTGGGGACTTGCATGTGTCCTCATACCGCTCGTCGGTTGGTATTCGGACCGCCGCATGATCCAGACTCGAAGTATTCGCAGCGCCCGCGTCCACCCGATCTGGATTTTTCAACTGCTCGGAGCCCTGTGTTTCATACCGATGATCTTCGTGCACTCGCAAACGCTTGCCATTCTCATGATCTCACTGGGAGTTGGCTTCTCGATGGCAGCCAACGCTCCCTACTACTCGATCTGCACGGACCTCTTCCGTGAAAGCACCGGAACCGCCACGGGGATCATGGTGACCTTCTTCTCGATCTCGGGTTTGGTCACCCCCCTGCTCACCGGTTGGCTGACCGATGTGTTCGGAGGATTCCAGGCGGCCTTCGCCGTCCTTGCAATCTTCGTGGCGACTGGCGCGATCGGTATGCTCTTGTTTGCCCGGCCAGACTGCCCGACCCAGGAGCCCACTTCATGAGCGAACCACAGGATCTCGACACGCTTCGAGTTCGGATCGACGCCCTCGACGCCGCGCTCATCAAACTGCTCAGTGAGCGGGCCGAGGTTGTCGAAGAGGTTGGCCGCGTGAAGCGAGGGGATGGCACACCTGTGTATGCGCCGCACCGAGAACGAGCCGTCATCGACCGAATCCGATCGATGAACCCCGGCCCCTTGTCTGGCAGAACGCTGGAAGCTATTTGGCGGGAGCTCATGTCGGGCAGCTTTAGCCTTGAGCAAGGCCTGCGAATCGCCTACCTCGGACCACCCGGGTCGTTCAGCCACGTGGCGGCAAACCGGCACTTCGGCAGTTCTGTCGAAGTTACCGAGTCTCAAGATATTGATGCCGTGTTCCGCGAGGTCATCGCAGGCACCGCGCACTATGGACTCGTTCCGTGGGAGAACTCCATCGTCGGTGGCATTACCGACACGCTCGATGCATTCGTCGAATACGAAGTCGGCGTGTGCGCCGAATCGCTTATTGAAGTTTCGCACTGCCTGCTTGCCAATTGCAGTCGCGACAAGATCACGCGCATCGGTTCAAAACCGCAAGTACTCGGTCAATGTCGCAGGTGGCTGCAGCGGCAGTTCCCAGGCATTGAGTTGTTTCCAACGGCCTCGTCTGCTGCTGCCGTGGAACTGGCTTCACGAGATAACGGGACCGCTGCAATCGGATCTCGACTTGCCGCATCGATCTACAGCGTCAATGTTCTCGCCGAACGAGTCGGCGACAAGCCGGACAATGTCACGCGCTTCCTTGTACTAGGAAGACAGCGACCCGAACCAACTGAAAACGACCGCACCTCCATCATGTTTGTGACAAAGCACGCTCCGGGGGCGCTCGTTGATGTACTGGCTGTTTTCCGGGACGCCGGAATCAACCTGAGCCACATCGACAAACGGCCGAGCGGCCGCGTAAACTGGGAATACACCTTCTTCATCGACGCCGACGCTCATCGCGACGAACCTCACATGGCTACCGCCATCGAGGATGCCGAAGCCCACTGCGTCCTCCTGCGTGTATTGGGCTCCTACCCCATGGCGGACGGCGTACTCTGACTGCCCGGGTCGGGTACCTTGGAGTTCGGACCATGCTGGATGTCACGCACACGACCACCGCGCTCCTCAATGGGCTCAATGCCGATGATGGCGATGCCGCATGGGAGTTGCTCGACCGCCGATACCGGCCCATCATCACAGGGCTTGCCCGGCGACTGGGCCTGAGCGACCAAGACGCCCAAGATGTCTCGCAGGAGACCATGCTCCGCGTACTTTCCGAATACCGCAGCGGCAAATATGACCGGGATCGGGGCCGAATGCGATCATGGATATTGGCGATCGCCCGCACCAAGATTGCGGACATGCATCGCAAACGCGGCGTACGAAAAGAATACCGCGGCGAGTCTGCGCTCGTCACAATGCCGACCGAGGCTGAGCTCGACGATCTCTGGTCGAACGAGCGAAGACAGGTCATCCTTCGCGAGGCGCTCATCGAGCTCCAGTCGACGTCCAAGATGGCCGACCGCACGATCCGCGCATTCGAAATGCTCGTGTTCCATCACCGCCCCGTTACGGATATCGCGGCCGAACTCAATATGACCGAGAACGATATCTATCTCGCCAAGAGCAGGGTTGCGGCCAAACTTCGGGATACCGTCCAGACGTTGGAGGCGGCGTTTGATGAGGATGGCCTGTGAGCCCGTCCCCTTCTCCTCGAAGACCAACAGATGAAGAACTTCGCGCCATCGCGCGTGACGGCACGATTACGGCGGACGTCATGCGGTGGCTCAACGAGGAAGACGATGGGTCGGTCGCGGCCGAGCTCAAACGCCTGCGAACGATGCAGACGGACGTCGATGCCACTGTAAGGTCTGCCCCGGAACAAAACTCCGAAGATCGTTTTCTCGACGAATTCGCCGAGGCGCACCGAGCAGGCGTTTTCGGTGACAAGTCGATCGTCGAGGCTCCGGAAGCCGCCGGATATGAGATCAAGAGCGAGATCAGCCGCGGTGCTCAGGGAGCTGTGTTTCTCGCCGTACAACAGGCCACCAGGCGCCGAGTAGCGCTCAAGGTGCTGCTGCGAGGCGCCTTCGCATCCGAGCGGCAGTTGATTCGCTTCGAACGCGAAGTCGAAATGGTGGCCTCGCTCAAGCATCCCGGAATCGTCACTGTCTACGACAGTGGCACGACGCCCGACGGGCGTGCCTGGCTTGCCATGGAATACGTCGACGGCGACACCATGGACACTTGGCTCGATCGTTCCGCACCTGAGGATCGAGATCAGAAACAGCGGTTCATTGCAGCGCTCATCGCCCGCACATGTGACGCCGTCGTCGCTGCGCACCAGAAAGGCGTCATCCATCGTGATCTCAAGCCGGACAATATCCTTGTCGACTCTGAAGGCGCACCGCATGTGCTGGACTTCGGACTTGCCAAGCCGGTCGACAACTCCGAGTGGGACTCGTCGCGTGTCGAAGTGACAACCGCGGGCGAGTTCATGGGGACTTTCGCATACGCATCGCCTGAACAAGTCTCAGGAGATCCTGATCGAATCGACGTTCGGACAGACGTCTTTGCGCTTGGCGTCATTCTCTACGAGTCGCTGTTGGGTACCCGCCCGTTCGTTCTGGAGGGCTCGATCGCCGACGTCATCCGCACGATCGCCGAATCGACACCGACGCTCCCGCGATCCGTTGATCCATCCCTCAATCGAGACCTCGAGACCATTCTGCTTCACGCGCTCGATCGCGACCCTGATCGGCGTTATCAGAGCCCGGCTGACCTGGCGCGTGATCTTCACCACTGGCTCGACCACGAGCCGATCGAAGCCAGGCGGGACGACGCGTGGTACGTCGCGAGGAAGTTCCTGCGACGTCACTGGATCCCAGTGGGCGTGGCAGCTGCAGGTGTCGCAACGCTTGCCATCTTCGGCGCAACGATGTTTGTTGCGTGGAATCGTGCGACCGAAGCAAATCAACGGCTCATGGGTACGGTGGGCATGGTCTCTAAAGTGCTTGGGGCTGCCGACACCGAGAATGTAGATCGGCCCGTCGCGGCATCGAGTGTGCGAGACATGATGCAGCGATGGATCGAGGTTGTGGGATCGGACCTCTCCGACTACCCGGCCATTGCGGCGGCGGTTCGACTGGATCTCGCGCAAAACCTCGTCAGCGGCGGGCGATTCGATGAGGCTGCTAAGGCCTTCGCTGCTGCAGCGGAAGCCATTGACCTCGATCCTGTCAATCCATCCGCTATTGCCGGAAAGCTGCTGCACAACAGAGGACGGATGTATTACAAGCGAGCAGATTACGCCTCGGCTGTGAGCGACTACGATGCATCGCTTGCGCATCGGCAGAGAATCGAGCCGCTCAGCGAGGCGACTGCCGAGACAATGCACCACCTCGCAGCATCGCTGCGACGACTGGGCGAAACCGAAGAGGCAGACGCCCTGCTCGAGAAGGCACTTCTTCGGCACAGGGAACTGCTCGCAGAGGCGACCACTGATGCGGTGCGAAAACGGCGGAACATCGCGTTGAGCAACATTCTCAATGGGATGGCAGTTGGGCACGTGACGAATCGACCCGAGCAAGCATTGCCCTTGCTGAGGGAAGCACTCGCCATCTTCGAAGTGGAGTCTTCGGACCCGACGCGAGATTGGAGGGTCGCGGCGGTCAGCCACAACATCGGCGATTGCCTCTCGCGGCTCAACCGACTACAGGTTGCGCACCTGACCCTGCTGGAAGCTCGACGCATCAAGGAGATTCAAGGCAACACGGTCAGTACCGCCAATACCGAGGCGGCGCTTGCTCGGCTTGCGATCCTTCTGGGTGATCCAAATGCCACAAAGGTGCATCTCGATCGGGCCCGCTCGCTGAGAGCCGGGCATCTCGGGCCGAACCACCCTGCGCGGCGAGATGAACGACTCATTGAAATCGAACTCGAGATCTTGCGTGGCAATCTCGACCAGGCAGACACTCTGCTGTTGCAGGAGGCAGACTCCGCCAGACCTGGCGAGTCCACCGCGGCAGTTGCGAGGTTGAGGGGCATGTTCCTCTTCGCCGAAGGCAAATTGGCCGAAGCCAGAGATCAGACGGTGATGGCGCTGACAACCTTCTCAGACATCACTGGAGCCCAGAGCCCTCAGACAAGAAAGTGTCATATGCAACTCAGTAAGATCGCGCAAGCTCGCGGCGACAGCGAGTCGGCAGCGCAGCACGCACAACTTGCAACGCCACCCACCGAAATCAACGGCGGCGGCGGCCCCCGATAGCAGCCAGTCCGATCAGGGCGATAGCGCCCGTCGCAGGTACCGGTATTGACACAACACCACCGAGGCCGATTTCGTAGTCACCGAAATTCTCAAAGTCCGGATTTGTCCAGCCTGACCACGGGTGGTCCGAGTATTGCGTCCTAGGAAGAATGATGCCCACATCATTTCCGGGAATTCCCAGACCGAACAGCGGCACGGATTCGCCTGCGATGTCGACAAGCGCTTCGCTGGGGCCCGATGTAATGGCGAGGTAGTAAATGCCTGCATCGTTGAAGATCGGCTGGCCGTTGGCGTCCTGATTCACCAGTTTGGACATGGTGTTGTTGTCATCGAGGTTGTCGTTGGCCATGATGCCCTGCCCTGCCTCGTTAAAGAGGAAGAGCATGGGATTGTGCAGCGGGTGATTGCCCCCGATATCGCCGTAGGTCTCGGCGCGAAAGGTCATCGGATCGGCGATGAAGATTCGGTAGACATCCTGGTAGTCACCATAGCCGCTGAGGGGGCTCGTCCCCGTGAGCGAACCTGTGATCATGCCAACCGAACCGCCGTTGTCAGTCTTGACATCCTTAGCATCATCCCGGCCAGTACCGGCATCGCCCCCTGGGGGCTCATCAAAGGTTGGTCCAGCCAAAGCCAGTCCAGAAATTGCAAGCACCGCCATCGCGGCAACTGGTCGGATTAGATCTAATCGCATGTCACAACTCTCCACTTCAATAAGAGGACTCCCCCGCCACCCTACTCCCTAACAGCCGAGAATCAACCGAATCCTGACTCTTGATGGTGATCTGAACGCAAAACCCTTTCTGGAGGGGTGTTGCGACCTCAAAATGGCCCCTTCCCGTCAGAGAGAGGACCACCGATCTGCTGCAAGCGTGATCCCGTCAACGGTCGGGAAGTGCTGCTTTCAGGAAACCGAGGATCGCGTCAAGACCGGCAGCCGCTTGGACGCCAGTGAAACCTCCAGTCGATCCACCAGCACCGGCGAGCCATCCGGCGGTGGATCGCCGTCGAGTTGCCATGTCGCCGGGGCGGCACAGTTGATTTCGATCCGGCGGCTGACCCGGTGATGGACATATCCAGTCGCCCCCACCTGCCTTCCCAGCCGGCACCGGAGAAGCCACCGCAGCATCTGCGCCGCTGAGGCGACGGGGAAAAACGTCATGTCGAGCAGCCCGTCATCCATCACCGCCATCGGGGCAGGATCAAGACGCCCAGCGTACTGACGCGCATTCGAGACTACGACCCACCCTTGCTTCGCCGAAACAACCGGTTCGCCGTCCACGAGCACCGTGAGTTCGGGGGGCATCCACCCGCGAAGCGTGCGGAGCGCCGCGCGGACATAGAGCCAACTGGACACACGATCTTTTCGCCGAGCAGCCACATCAGCAACGACTTCGGCGTCGAAGCCGATCGAGGCCATCAGCAGCATCGCCTGCCCATTGGCTTCGGCCATGTCTACGAAGTGACGCTTCCCGTCCTCGATCGACGCAACGGTGTCGGCGAGTTGGCGGCCCATGCCCTGCGAACGAGCAAAGAGGTTCTCGTTCCCCTGCGGCACGTGCACGATCGGTATGCGCGCCTCAGCCAGAACCTTCGACACTGACCGCACAGTGCCGTCGCCACCGACAGCCGCAACCGCATCGGCGCCCGCAAGATGACATGGAAGCCACTCTGTCGCGTCTCGCGGCTCACTGGCAACCAGAACGGTCTCATGCCCCCGCGACTCAAGCACCGCCGCCAGCGCGGCGCTCCGCTTACGGGCGCGGCCGCGGCCAGACACTGGATTGGCAACAATGACGACTCGCATGGATCGGTCCGGGCACCCTACCCGCACGCACATCGACCCGACGGGAACTTTATCTCGTCGCATGGCAACGGGCTACAACGCTATCGCTCTGCAACTCATTGCTACATAGGCAGATGCATTGCCAGTCGGGCCGATTCGCTGCTCAGGAGCAGGGGCCCCAGTTGATCATGACAAGCAGCAGGTCGGCGATGGCAACCGTGCCATCGCCATCGATATCCGCAGGAGCGTGCTCACTTCCCCAATTGTTCAAGACCACAGTCAAGTCGTAAAGATCAACGATGCCATCCGGCGCCGTGCCGTGCTCGCAGTCGGCTTGAATGTCACCAAGGCAGGGCGTCGTCGTCCCGATCAAGTGGTCGGTCCGCTCGGTTCGCGCTGACCACGCCATGACACTGAGCTGCTCGCATGAGAACTGCGACTTGCAAACGGAACTGGAGTAACTCATGAGATTCGTCTCATCGGGCGCATAGGGAACACCTGTCCCACAAGGATCGGCGGGGAGATCGGACCATTCACAGTTGACGTTTGTGTACTCGTCTAACTTTGGGTCTGCCGGCGTGTCGCACAGATAGTCACCGGCAACACCGCAATTGCTCCCATCGGTGCACTCAAGACCCCACCAGCCCTCCGGTGGGTCTGTGTCGTAGTCGAACCAGCGCGTTTCATGCGTGTGATAGAGATGCAGGTAATGGCCAACCTCGTGACTGAACGTCGTAGTATCGCCATACCATGGGATGGCATAGTTGGACATTACGATGCCCTGGACACTCGACGATGGGTAACTGGAAATACCGCTCGGCCAACCAAAGTCGGGAACCATATAGACGTTGATCGCCCCGTCGACAACATCGATACTGCGAAGCGAATTGACCTCGTCGCTGTAACCGTAGTCATATCGAACAGTGTAGAACTCGTTGTTGTCAACAAACAATGTATCCCCGAACTTGACGAGTTCGATACCGGCGCCTGCTAGATTGACATTGGCATACTCGAGCATTTCATCGATGTGCATGTCCGGCTGGTAGAGCCCGTGGCTGCCATCGCTTTCGCGAATGACATGGAAGGCGACGCGAAGTTGAACGACGCCGGCACGGGTGTCCTGCCATCGATAGTCGCGAGCCTCGGCCCATCGACCATCTTCAAGGTATCGCTGCATTCGTTCTCTCGCGTCGCGATCAGGTACAGATCCGCATGGCGCCGCATTGAGTAATTGTGAGCCGCAAGTGCACACGGCAATGATGGCTCCTAATCGGCTAGCACCGCCATGATTGAACAATCGCATCATGCTCATCCGCATCGAGAACCTCCTTGCCACGCCTGCGCCAAGCGAGCCAATACGCATTTGGCGTCCTGACCCGAGCCGGAACACATGGTATCCACCCCCAAACGGCGTCTCGGTGGATGACGTACATCCTACCCCCTCCCGGCGGGAGGACTAGTCACACCGAGGGTCCGCCTAAGCACATTCAATGACACCTTCGATCTGACGAGCAATTTACCTCTTTATATGGCCTGTTGCTCAATAAGCAGATAAATAGCCCGTCGGCAGCCCGCGCTCCAGCAAACTTGCCGCCGCACTGGCAAGGATCGCCCACTTCGAGGAAGCACTCGCCGAAGTATCGCACGCGGCGGACCTTGGAGCAGGCATTCCGCTCAGCAATGAGAGCTATCGCCGCGAACACTTCCTCGCTGCCATTGCAGGCGCAACAGCTTCCGCTGCGCTTGGCCGCGATGAAGATGCTGCCGAATGGCAGGTTTCAGTCAAGAGGATCCTCCGTTCCACTGAGACACTGGCGGAACGCGCCGAGACGATCGGAATCGCACACTCCGATACTGCACCGCGCGGATCAACTCCGTAGGTCCGACGCAACCTTCTGTTAGGCGACCGGCTCTATGAGCAGCCCTTGGCATCGGCAGATCGCCACGAGCGAACGAATATGGTCGGATGCATTCACGCGAAGCTCGACACCTTGACGCCGAGCCCTCCGATGCGCCAGAACGAGCAAAGCGACAAGCTTCGTATCGGCGATTTCGCTGAGCGTCAGATCAAGTTCAATACGATCTGCGCCCGAGTTGATCTCTCGCTGCACAAGTCGATGAAAGCGTTGAATGCGATCTGGTTCTACGAAGTCGCACGGCAAGCACCGCACTTTCAGCACAGCCCCAAGTCGTGTGACTTCAGCCCACGCAGGCCACGCTCCGACGCTTAGATGTGCCAACTGCATCGACCAACTCCCCTCGGCCCCGCGCCCCCGTGACGCGACGCCAAATCGAAGATATCCGTTGTTGGTTCCAAGTCAAGCGAATTCTCCGCTGTGCGCAGCATCAACTGAGAGTCTGGGCATATGCGAATCCGCCTATACTCCAGCGATGAATCCACTCGTTTTCATCCTGCTTGTCGCGACCGCAGGGCGTGCTCCCACGCCGATCAATGCACCGCCCTACACACCTGCCGACGCCGCCATCATCATCGAACACCTTGAGCTTGATCTCGCAGACCAGAAATACATCGTTCTCCAACTCGTAGACGACTTTGCCAGACAGTGGATGCGGCTATTGGATGGGTACTCGGTCGAACTTGGCCAGAATACATCCAAAGACGCCGAGGCCATTCAGGCTGCGCGGCACGCGTATCAAGAAGCCGCCAAGGCCTCGGCAGAAGCGACCCGGGCGGTGAGTCAGCTTGAGGAAGCGATCAAGACTGCCGACAAACGAGAGGCCCCGAACCTGCACGAGCAACTCCTCGCTGCGAAGGCCTCACGTACGGATCTGCTGGAGCAGGCCAGAGCAGCCGGCGACTCAAGAATGCGGCTCTTTCAGGCAGATCCTGAGTACATCGATCGCACTTCAAAGACATTCGATAGAAATTCAATGTCACTGATCGAACAGTTTGAAGGCGATGTACGCCTTCTGCTCACACCGGAGCAGCAAGATCGCTGGGCAGCACTGACTCGGAAATTCACAAGACGCTGGCTCCTCCGAGCCGGCCATCTCGGTGGCGAACATCTCAACCTTGACACGGTCATCCTCCGGATTCATCCAAACATGTCGCCCGAAGAGCTCTCGCTCGTTGAACCCGTGATGCGCGAGTGGCGACATGAAATTGACGTTGCGTTGAAAACTCGAAGCCAGCATGACCATTCGGCCGTTCCCCGCCCAGACGCCCGCCAGCAAGTGGCCCTCCTGGTGATACGTCGCGACGTGCGGGATTGCACGCTCAAGCACCTCAACCTGATGTGCCAGCGCATGGGAGGGGCAAGAGGAGAACAGATTCGCGATCTCGCCATGCGAATGGGATTTCCTGATCGTTTTCGACCAACCAAAGTCGAGCGTGCACTTGAGTACTGCTTGGCGGAGGCTGTAGATGATCGCAAAGAGGTCGAGGACCTCCAGAAGAATCATGCAGATCAGATGAAGACGCTACGAACCTCACAGATTGCAATCCTGCTCAAGATTGACGGGCACGAGGAACTGGCGGCGGTTGGATCCCAAGCCCGCGCAGAACTCGATCCGAGCTGGGCGGACACGTCCAAGACCTTGGACCACCTCAAAAGGCTCGACGCCCGTCAAGAGACGATAGACCACAAGACATACCGGCAACTTCAAAAGATCGTCGGACGTTCGACTGCCAATAAAGCGATGAGACAGCGAATGATCCATCCTTGATGATGCGGCGATGCGACTTCAGTCGCGCAGAGATCCTTCACGCTCCAGATCCACGATTTCGGATACTCCGGCCACCACACTGGTCCGCCACATGCTGTCGATGGGAGTGAAACGCCCCGTGCCTCCTGCACCTTCAATAAGCGCGAGCCCGGCAGCGACATCCCATAGGAAGATGTCATCTTCAAGATAGATGTCCATATGACCACCGGCAGTCCAAGCAAGAGAGAGCCCGGCACAGCCGATCATTCGGACCTTCTTATACGCTGCCATGCGGTTGGTGTACGCCGCCATGGATTCGGCGCTGAAATCAAGGCCTCGGGGGAAACCGGTTGCAAGAACGGCATCGTCACGTCTGGCCGCTGAGCCAACGTGGCATGGCACGTCATTGCATGTTGTTGGAATAGACGGCCCGCCAACCCAACGCACATCGCGACCGTGTTCGTAGATTACGCCAAGCACCGGCCTGCTAGATTTCCACAGCGCGATGCAGGTGCACGCCACCGGAATCCCACGGATGAAGTTCATGGTGCCGTCGAGCGGATCGATGATCCAGCCATCTTGGTCAAGGCTAAAGCGGGCATCTGCGCCTTGCTCTTCGGAAAGGACCGGAAGGTCTCCATCTCGAAGCACACTCAGGATTGCTGCCTCTGCATCGAGGTCAGCCTGGGCCTTGATGTCCCGCCCCGATTCGGCATTGATGTCTCGCCCACAGTCTCGCAGGACGGCCGTTGCCGCAGCCGCGGCACTGGTCGCCATCTGAACCTCCCGCTCGCTGACTTCGATCATGGCGGAAGACTACTGCACCGGGAGGAGGCACCGGGTAGCGCATGGGGGCTGCCTAGGCCAATCTCTAAAATTTCAGTAGGAACGTCGAGCTCGTGCCCCATCGCGGAGGGACTGGAATCAAACGAGTATCACCAACAGCGCCTGGGGCAGGCTGCAGGGGCCATCAAGCGGTTTCCGACTTAGGTGCCTGTCCACAATTGAGCGCCCCTGCTAGTTCTGCAATGCGATGTACCGATATCTCATCAAAAGCGGACCTCCCCACGAAACCAAGACCCCTGATCCTCCCGTGGCCGGTGCCCGAAAACCACTAATCAGCAAGGGGACTGATCGCCCTGTAGCGACTAGGAGGGCTCTGAGCGGAATATGCTGAGCGAATCTTCTTCGCAATCCTCCGCCTTGGTGGCATCCTTTGGGTGCAGCGAGGCGAACCCTGAGTCATGACCCGCACAATCCACGGTAGGATTGAACCCATTGGGGCATTGGGGTGGGTACTCGAGGAGAGATCTGAGGATGACACCATTGAGATCGGTCGCAACCGCGGCCTGCTTGGTCGTCGGATCCGTGACCTGTTGTGGCATTGCCGCGGCATCGCTGCCCTATGGACTGACGGGGGGAAATCTCCCACTTGATGCTATCCAACTGATCGAACTCCCCGGTCCCGACTACTCGGCCATTGAAGCCCGAGATATTCGCCGGAATGAACAAGGTCTCCCCCCAACCTTTGCCGAGCCCAACACCGTATCCCTTACCCCCTCCCACGATGGCACCTGGGAATGGCTTCCAAATGGCGATGTGATGTGGCGACTCAGGGTGCTCTCAGAGGGAGCAGCGCACCTCAACTTCGGGTTCGAGCAGTTCGATCTCCCCCGTTCCGCGGTCGTACACATCTATAGCCTCGATGGCGGCGATATCCTCGGGCCGCTGACATCGGTGGACCGGAACGCGGTTGGTGGCTACTGGTCCAGAATTGTTCATGGCGACGAAGTCGTCATCGAAGCCACACTTGACCCCGTAGATCAACCTGCATTCCAATCCGGCGTCCTTCTCACAGCAATCAACGAAGGCTTCCGCGGCTTTGGCGGCGGAGTGCGGGGCAGTTCGGAGTCCTGCAACATCGACACTGCCTGTCCGGAAGGCGACGCATGGCGGGATGAAATCGCCTCGGTCGGTGTCTACACCGTACAGGGGTATTGGGCCTGCACTGGCTTCATGGTAAACAACACGCTCGGCGACCAGCGACCATTATTCATGACAGCGAATCATTGTGGTATTCGTTCGAACAATGATCAGTCGGTCGTCATCTACTGGAATCACGAAAACTCCTACTGCCGAACGCCAGGGGACGATGACAGCGGTAGCAGTGGCGACGGTGATTTTTCTCAGTACAGCAGCGGCACGACGTATCTCAAGAGCAACGGCCAGCACGACGCCACCTTGGTGCAACTGAACACGAGTCCCGATGTCTCGTGGGGCGTCGCCTTCGCCGGATGGTCGAGATTGGATTCCGCAGAGAATGGCGCCGGCATCCACCATCCCGAGGCCGCCGATAAACGTATTAGCTTCCCGGATGTGACCGCCAACGAAGGTCAATACTGGCGAGTCAACTGGGCTGAAGGCAGAACGGCGCAGGGCTCGAACGGCTCGCCCCTATTCGATTCCAATCACCGCGCAATCGGGCAGCTCTGCTGTGGCGATGCCTATTGCTATAACGACGACGATGATTATTACGGCCGCAGTTTTGCTGGAGCCTGGTCGGTGCTTGGAAGCTATCTCGATCCAGACGGATCCAATCCGAACGGCATCGACACGCTGGTCCCGGCTGGATCAGACGATCCTAAGGGTGGATGCTGCTTCGCAGAAGAGTGTTCATATATCCCAGAACACGAGTGTCTGCTTCTCGGCGGAACGTATCTGGGTGATTACGTGACGTGTGCAGGCGATCCTTGCAATCCGTTCAATGGTGACACTTGCAATACATCCATCGTCGCTGCTGCTGGCGCCAATGCGTTTGATACGACCGACGCCTCCGACAGTGAATTTGGAGACCCGGACGAATCACAATGCACGAACACATTCTTGGACTGGGACAACAGCCCGGACCACTGGTTCAAATGGCAGTCGCCGGGCGTTGGAACGCTCAATCTGGACACGTGTGACTCCAACTCCTATGACACATCGATGGTGCTCTATGAAGGCACATCCTGCGATAACCTCGTGCAAATCTCATGCAATGGGGATGGCGAGGAGAACTCGGCGTGCCAGTCGTACCACAGCGAAATTCTCGGCATCGAGGTCACAAGTGCCCAGACCTATTGGATTCGATTGGGCGGTTGGCAAGGTGGCACCGGCGCTGGAACGCTCAATGTGACCTACTCGGGAACCTTCGATCCCACTGGCGGATGTTGCCTCGGCATCTCGTGCGAAGTCAGATCAGTGGCAGATTGTGCCTTGAATGGAGGCACGTACCTCGGCGATGACACCGATTGCTTTGGCAACCCCTGCGACGCGCCGGTTGTCGGAGCCTGCTGCCTGAGCGGCAATTGCGAGGTCGGAACCGAGACCGACTGCGAAGCCACCGGAGGCAACTACCTCGGTGATGAAACTGACTGCACAGATAACCCCTGCGATACCGACAACGGTGACCATGTCAAGATCCGATGGAAAGTCATCGGAACAGACCTGCTCTCTACCGGCGATCCATCCTATACCGTCGATATCTATGCGCAGATTCCAGGAGACTGGCGGCTCGACGCCGTCGCGGGAAACTTACTGCAACAGAAGACTATTGCAACAACGACGTCTTTCTATCAGGACACCTACGGCGGTCCGACGTCAGCACAGGTCAATCCCGACTTCTACCCACTCGCCCCAGACCTCAGGTGGGACAGCCGCGTCACGATCGGATGTCTGGATGCTTCTGGAGATCCGTACGGTGAGAATGCGCTCAATAACATTGGCATCGACTGGACAGACTTCGAAGCCGGCGGAGATCTGAGTGCCGACAATGGCACGTGGTTCTGCCTCGTCACCGATCCGCAGGGCGCAAGCGCAACCTTCACCGACAGCGTGTGTAATGATCACAGTGGTGTTCTGATCGCGCGGCTCACCACAATGGAGCACACCTCCGAGATCCTGTTCGAAGCGTTGTTCCAGGGTCGCGACAACGATGATCTCGTGTGGCAGGACACCGCCAGCACGTATATCAAATACATGGGCGAGAAGGATTGCAACGGCAACCTCAATCCAGATGCGTGTGACATCGCGAGCGGCGAGAGCGACGACGACAACGGGAACGGCGTCCCGGACGAGTGCGAAAGTGGCTGCGAATGGGACCTCGATGGCGACGGCATGACCAGCATCAACGATCTGCTGGAATTGATCGCGGGGTATCCGGAGCATTACGAGGTCAATGACCTCCTCGGCTTGCTGGCCGAGTTCGGCTGCGGCGGCTGACCCCCACGCTCGCTCAATCAACCTCCGCAGAATCCAACATCGTTCCTCCCACCAGGAGCCGATCACAGAGAAAATGGCCAGTTTCCGATAGAATCTCGGACGTTTTGGAACCGATTTTCTTAGTCCACGGACTTCATGTTGACACGGACCGTACATGTGGAACCCTTACGAAGTCTCTGCGGACCGCATAGAGGAGAAACCAATGCGTCAACGATCGTATACGTCCTTCAAGGCGGTGGCTGTAGCCGCTGGCCTCGCAAGTGCTACATGTGCTCAAGCCTCGACTTGGGGTCTTGACCAAGGGCATCTCCCCACCGATGTTGTTGAACTCATCGAACTGGCTGGCCCCAATTATGAGTGGCTGGATGAGGACGATCTTCGCCGCAACGAACTCAGCCTCGTGCCCCGCTTCGCCGTTGCGAACGAGGTCGAGGTCTCCCCTTTAGACCGCGGCACTTGGGAGTTTCTGCCAGACGGCAGAATGATGTGGAGGCTCCGAGTCCTCTCGCCGGGTGCCTATCACATCAACTTTGGCTTCGGCACATTCGAATTGCCTGACTCAGCCGAACTCACGATCTATTCCGTAGACGGTCTCGATGTCATGAATACATTGACGTCACAGGATAATCCGGCCAGTGGCGAGTACTGGACCCGCGTGATTCATGGCGAAGAAGTCGTCATCGAAGCGTCGGTCGATTCCGACGATCGCCAAGCCTTCATCGATGGCTTTTCCATTAGTGCAATCAACGAAGGCTACCGCGGACTAGGCGCTCCCGAAAAATGGAAAGGTCACACTCGCGGATCTTCTGAGAGTTGCAACATTGACGTCGAGTGCCCACTCGGTGATGACTGGTGGGATGAGATTCCTGCTGCGGGCGTCTACACCCTCAATGGCCAGTGGACATGCTCAGGCACGATGCTCAACAACAGCAACGAAGATCAAACCCCCTACTTCCTCACAGCGGATCACTGTGGAATCTCGGCCGGCAATGACCAATCGATCGTGGTGTATTGGAATCACCAGAACAGTTACTGCCGGACAGGGGGCTCCAGCGGCAACAACGGAAATGGCAACTACAACAGCACTACGTCAGGCTCGACCTATCTGACGAGCAACAGTACGACGGACTTCTGCCTGATTCGCCTGACCAACGATCCGAATCCTGACTGGGAAATCACCTTCGCCGGATGGAATCGCTCCAACTCGGGCGCTTCGAATGGAGTTTGTATTCACCATCCAAATACGGCCGAGAAGCGGATCTCCTCCGTGCAAAATTCATATACCAACGGCCAGTACTGGGGCATCAATTGGGACGAGGGCCGCACCTACTACGGTTCCTCGGGCTCGGGCCTCTTCAACAGCAGCCATCAGGTCATCGGCGCGTTGTGCTGCGGAAACGCATTCTGCACGAATGATGATGATGACTACTACGGAAAGTCGCTCTATCTGTCATGGAACATGATGAGTTCGTACCTCGATCCCGCGGGAACTGGCTCGACTTTCTTGAACACACTCAATCCGTACGACGGCAGCGGCAACGGTGGCGTCTGCTGCCTCAACGGCAGTTGCTATACGGTCTCCGAGCCCTCCTGCACCAACGCGGGTGGCGACTGGCAACCCGGCCAGACGTGCGGAACGGTCAACTGTGCCGATCCCACCCCAACAGGTGGTTGCTGCGTCGATACGACTTGCTCAGTCACAACAGAAGCGCTTTGCACTGGCACCTACCTCGGCGACGACACGGACTGCTCCAATGACCCGTGCGCTCCCGATCCGACCGGCGGTTGCTGCATCGGCGTAAGCTGCGCCGAGTACACCTCGACTGAATGCAGCGATGCAGGCGGCTCGTACCTCGGTGACGGCAGCGACTGCTCTGGCAACCCCTGCGGATCTGGCGACCTCAACATCCGTTGGAGCGTGGTCGGCACTGATCTGCTCTCAACTGGCGAGTCCTGCTACACGGTTGACGTATACGCAGAACTTCCCGACGGTTGGCGGCTCGATGCTGTCGCAGGCAACAGCCTGCAGCAGAAAACGGTCGCTTCTTCGACCAGCTTCTATCAGGATGGGTATGGCGGTCCAACAAGCCAGGAAGTCAATCCTGACTTCTTCCCGCTCGCTCCTGATCTGGAGTGGGACAGTCGCGTCACCATCGGCTGCCTGGATTCTTCGGGCAACCCGTATGGCGAAAACGCCCTCAACAACATCGGTATCGATTGGGCCGACTTCGAAGCTGGTGGAACCCTGAGCGCTGGCAACGGAACATGGTTCTGCCTGCCGACCGATGCCCAGGGCGATGGCGCTTCCTTCACAAACAGCGACTGCGCCATCCTCAATGGTGTCTTGATTGCCCGTCTCACAACCATGGAGCACTCCTCGGAGGTTCTCTTCGAGGCGCTCTTCCAAGGTCGCGATGGCGTCAACGTCACATGGCAGGACACTGCCTCGACAACGATCACCTACAACGGTGAGCTTGACTGCAATCTCAACGGCAATCCGGACTCCTGCGACATTGCCAATGGGTCCAGCGAAGACTCCAATGGCAACGGGGTCCCTGATGAGTGCGAAAGCGGATGCGAGAATGACTTGGACGGCGACGGTGATGTCGACGTCGATGACATCCTCGCGATCATCAACGGATTCGGAAGCACATACGACGTCGACGACCTTCTGGCGACTATCGCTGAGTTTGGTTGCGGCGACTGAGCTGACGATCCGATCCTCTGTGTCAAACGGCAGCCGCCGGTCCCCTTCGGGATCGGCGGCTGCTTTTTTTGTACTGGGGTTTCCTATCCGAAGATCACTCTGCCAGCCATCCCCCGCCGCCGGGCGTTTCGATTCGCAAAGTATCCCCCTCAACGACTTCCTTCCGAAAGGAACCTGGAAGCTGCTCCACGCGACCGTTCCTATGAATTAGACATTGCGATCCCACAGCGCCATCACCGCCACCTTTGAGCCCGTGCGGCGGCACGATTCTGCGACCAGCCAGAAATGACACTTGCATTGGGCTGAGGAATCGAATCTGCCGTATGGCCCCATCACCTCCGGCAAACCGCCCTGATCCTCCCGATCCGATCCGAATACAGAAACGCTCCAATCGAACCGGAAACCGGTCTTCGAGAATCTCGGGATCTGTGAGCAGGCTGTTCGTCATATGTGTGTGTACCGCCGCCTCCCCGCAGAAGGGCGAACCCAAACCCGCTCCACCGCCAGAGCCTCCGCAGATCGTTTCGTAGTACTGATGCGAATCATCGCCAAACGTAAGGTTGTTCATTGTCCCCTGCGATGCGGCTTGCACTCCAAACGCACCAAGTAACGCGTCTACGATGATCTGGCTTGTCTCGACGTTTCCACCAACGACGGCCGCCCCTTGCCTAGGCGAGAGCATGCTGCCATCAGGAACAATGAGCTTGATCGAATCCATACACCCGTCGTTGAGCGGAATATCATCGGCGACGAGGCATCGGAGCACATAGAGCACTGCAGATCGCGTCACAGCAAGAGGCGCATTGGTGTTCCCCGGCCGCTGCGAGCTCGTCCCACTAAAGTCAATAATGGTGTGATCAGCAGCCGGCCGCACGTGGACTCGCACGACACCGCCATCATCCATGGCTGACTCAAATGCCCCCCCACCATGGCTTCGAAGCGCCTCCCGAACACACGCTGCAGCGTTATGGCGGACTGCAGCCATAGCGGCTGCCATTCCTGCCCCACTCAGTTCCAACCGCATTGCATCGAGCAGCCGCATGCCTCGCATGTTGGCACCGACCTGCGCTCTCAAGTCATCAATGTTGACGTCCGGCTGCCGAGCAGGCCAGAGGCTTCCCAAGAGCTGAGAACGCATACGCTCTTCCAAGAACTCACCGCTACGCACGAGGTATTCCGCATTGAACACCACGCCCTCTTCACTCAAAGATGATGAGTCTGAGGGCATCGACCCCGGCGTTGTTCCGCCAACGTCGGCGTGATGCGCCCGGCTCGCAACAACATACTCACATTGCTTCCCATGAAACACCGGCGAGACTACAGTCAGGTCGGGCAAGTGCGTCCCACCGAAGGCCGGATCATTATCGACAAAGACATCACCCGAAAGCATGCGGTCACCATGCACCTGCAGCACACGGCGAACGCTCTCCCCCATTGATCCAAGATGCACTGGCATATGCGGCCCATTGGCAACAAGCCTGCCATCCGCGTCAAAAACTGCGCAGGAGTAGTCACGCCGCTCCTTCACATTGACGCTGCAGGCAGTGTGCTGCAAGACCGTCCCCATCTCTCGGCAGATGGACAAGAAGCGTCGGTTGGCGATTTCGATGCCAGCGGCGGTTGTGGCGTCGAACTCAGGAGGGGCCGCCGCTCGGCATCGAGACAACACCAAGCCTCCCTCCCGGTGACGGCTCGCCTGCCAGCCCGGTTCCAAGACGATAGTCGCGCCATCTTGGACAACTACGGCGGGGCCATCGATGCGATCGACGCAACTTCCCGAAACCACACCGACATCTCGCCACTCCCCGTCCACCCACATACGTGTCGTTCCACCGAGCGATTCCCGCGAGGACGGCGCTGCGGTCACGCGGTGGGCAGAAGCCGAAACGGACCGCACTTCAACCGATTCTGCAACCAACGGCCCATGGATTTCAAAGCCAAACCGCTCCAGACAAGCCTGTCGGTATGCCAAATCCATGGAGGCTGGATCTTCCAAAGAGATCGGAATGGTCCGATCCCAGCGATGGCCGCGGACTGCAACCGTCACTTCAACCCTGTCAATATCAGCACCTTGGTCTGTGAGTTCTTCGGAAGTCTCCTCGCGAAGACCCCGAACGACTTCGTTCAATTGATCAAGATCGCCGAGATCACATCCGACACCGCTGCTTCGAACCGCTGCAATTTCAGCGATGGATATTCCCTGTGCAGACAGCACGCCCGCATGAATAGGTATCAGCACTTGATCCACATCGAGCCTCGACGCAATGCGACACGCAAGTTGCCCAGCGGCACCACCAAATGCGCACACCACCGCATGACGAACGTCATGCCCCTGTTCAATCGACACTTGGCGAATCGCACCGGCAATACATTCAACCGCCACGTCAAGGAACCCCGCCGCAACCTGGGGCACGCCCTGCGATGTCGAACCGCTCATCGCTTCAATCGCCTGCCACGACGCTGATGGATCAATACAGGCATCGCCACTGAGCCCGAACACCGATGGCATGGCCGCTACCGGCAATCGCCCGAGTACGACGTGACAATCAGTGATTGTTGCTGGACCGCCAAGGCCATAACACGCTGGGCCTGGTGCCGCGCCAGCACTCTCGGGGCCGACACGCAACCGACCACTCTTTGTCTGACACACCGAGCCACCACCCGCCGCCACAGTGTGAACTCGCAGCATGGGCACGCGCACACGCAGTCCGCCGACTACTGCGTCGGTGTCACGCTCAAGTTCTCCGGAACACCACGAAACGTCTGTCGAGGTCCCCCCCATGTCCAGCGCGATCACGCGATCGAATCCGTGCCGATGCCCCTCTCCTGCGGCACCAACAAGTCCACCGGCTGGCCCCGACAGCACCGCGCGGCATCCGCGAAACGCCTCCGGCTCAACAAGCCCGCCACTACTCTGCATGCAGCGAACCGATACGCCATGGATCGACGAAGCCGTCTCGCGAACCGCGGCGTGCAAGACCGGCGTCAGACTCGCATCTAGCGCCACCGTATCAATCCTCGCCACATATCCTGGGAGTGGGCTCATGCGGCTGGTCACGACTTCAGTGAATCCGATCTCAGCTGCTATCTCGGCAATACGACGCTCATGTACATCATGCCGCCATCCATGCAAGAGTGAAACTGCGAGACTCGTGCATCCCGAACTCAGAGCCATAAGAAGTTCGCTCCGCAACGCGATCTCGTCGAGCGGTGTGATAACTACGCCGTCCACACCAACTCGCTCGACCGCCTCAATAACTTGCGACGCAATCGGTTCAGGACGCACGATGTCAAGATCAAAGAGCTGGGGACGAGCCTGATCTCCGATGACCGGAAGATCACGAAGCCCCGCCGTGAGGACTAATGTCGTCGGCTCACCTGAACGAGTTAGCAGCGCATTTGTGGCAGCCGTCGTCCCGAGTCGGATACTCGCCAATAACTGATCATCAAGATCGACTTCATCCGAGATTCCCAACACCTTGCGGATTGCCCTGAGACCGGCATCTAGGCCATTCAATAAATCGATTGTGGGAACCTTAGCGACCCGAACTTCGCCATCTCGTGATGCGATGGCGTCAGTGAATGTTCCCCCCCGGTCGATCGCGACATGCCACCGCCCTTGAATCTGGTTGGAGTTGTTTGGATTGGCGTCTGTCTGCATTACAAGAGACCCGCAGCACGCAGGTTCACTCCGGCAACGGCGGACCACTGTTCAAAATCAATCTACGATCTACCCAAAGGCGGTCGGCCACCGGCACAGTCAAAGACAGCGAAATGATCATTGCGAGCAGGCTGATGGTCTGTCCTGCATACATGAAGCAGTCAAATGCCGCCGCTACGAGCCAAGCCAGAAACCATCCAAATTGGAGTAGTCCGAAACCATCTGATGAAATAGCCTTCCAGCACTGCCGCCAAGTGGCGATCAGGATAATCGCAAGCAAACCGAATCCGATCAGGCCCGTTTCTGAAAGTGCTACAACATAGGTGTTGTGCGGATGCTCGGCGACGTATCCCCTCCAGTTCGGATCATTGGACTTATCGCTCCGCGTGGCGTCCCTGCTCGTGTCCCGAAGCACATCATCCTGCAAAATGAGCGCCGAGAACCCGCCAAGCCCGACACCCTGCACGGGTGCTGATGTCCAGTAGACCAGCGCCCGCTTGTTCCAGAGCAGTCGAATCATCTGGTGCCCGGCAGGGTTGCCCGTTTCAATGAACTTTCTAACCCCGTACCGCGTGTGGGCAAAGATCTTCTCTGCGGGCGCACCGAACACCGGCCACGCAGCAAGAATCAAGAGTGGCACCAGAGCGGTGCCAATCAGAATCCACCGTCGATACACCGGACATCGAAGCCAGAGGATGGGGAGCATTACGCCGCCCGCAATCACTGTGGCGACCCACGCTGCTCGGCCTCCCGCAATCAGCAAGCCAACTGTCGCGAGGCAGAATCCTATCCCAGCCGCAAGACGCCACCATCTTCGTCCGGCCATCACTAGGCCAAGCCAACCGAACATACCGACAAGTGACCACAAGCCGGCGTAGGGCTCGTGGGTCATTAATCCCCCAGCCCGGTCAGCGAATCGGCCAGTTTCCGCATACTGAGCGGCAGCCTCCACCAACTGTGACACATTGAGTACTGCGATCCCGCACAAGGCGCAAATTATAAAGTAATCGCGATGATCGATGACTGGCCAAACAAGGACAGGAAGGATCAGCCAGCGAAGCGCCCGTAGATGTTCAAGACCGTACCAAGGGGTGGGCGACCACAGAGTCGTCACCGCCCACCACACGGCCAACCCAAAACTCGCGACCATGACTGGTCGTCGAAGCAAAGCCCAACTGATCGCGCCCGTACAGTGCAACCGGAGAATCGCATAGATCAACAGAACAATCAGTGCAATAGTGGCACCAGCAACGGTGACCGGAAGCAGCCCAATACAAACTCCAGCCATAATCGCCTGTACCGAGTGGCCAATAGGATCCGCCCGCGCAGCTTCCTCCAAACCGCCACTGTTTCCAACACCAACCTTGGCCCGCGAAGTGGCCAATGTCATCCGAAAGAAGCTCGTTCATCTGCGGAGCTCAAGATCGCCGAAAAGACAACGACGTTGATTCCGATTAGACATCCGACCAGCGCTGCAAGAACCCAGATGACCACAATTGGAATTGGCCTTGATATTGTGCCAAGGAAAGCACCTGAACCAACGACTGACACAGGCGTTGACAGTCGTCGAAGTTCTACAAGCTCCAGAAGCTGCTTCCTCGTCGACTCGTTCTCCATTGCGATGCTTGCCACGACACCGGATCCGAGAACTTCGGCAGTTCGAGCGCCAAGTTCCGCCTCCCGCACATCAAAGCGGCGAACCACCGGTTCCGCCAGCAACTGATGCTCTGTCGCCGAGCATATGACGCGTTGCGCCTCAATCTCCTGATTGAGCATCGCTATTCGACTGTCCAGCGTCGCCAACGTAACCGGCAGTTCAACGGTCAACTCCGTCAACACTTGATAGCGCTCACCGATCCATCTTGAGTGCCGGTCGTCCAAACTCGCCATAGCAAGCACGAGCAATTCAGCCGCCGCTGACGTCTCAGCCGTTCTCGAATACTCCATGAGTGTGGCGGTACTTGCCTTGGAATCCGCTAGCAACGTGTCGAGTTGGTCGATTCGGCCCTTCAGCATTTCTTGTGAAAGAAGCAGCGTTTCTCTACTCACCCGCGCCGCCACCAAGGCGGCTTCGTGATTCTTCAGTGTTGCCTCCGCCTCGATCTTTGCTTGTTCAAGCTCTGCTCGAGCCCTTGCAATGAGTACTTCATCCTTGAGTTTGGCTTGACTCGCTTCAGCCTGCCGCTGGTGTTGCAGAATTTCTGCAGCCTCTGCCTGCAACCGAGACTCAGCATCAAGCAAGTCCAACGCCTGCTGCATCCGCACGATGTCGCCATCAATGATGGCGAGTTGTTGCTCTTCGGCAAGTTTGAGCGTGGCAATAAATAAGTTAGCGGCATCGCTCATGAGATCCACCGCATCCTGACCGTCCTGAACAGGCACCTCACTCGTGATCTTAAAAAGACCAGGCCCCGCAGAGGATGCCTGCCATCGCAGTTTCCTCCACACTTTCTCACCTCGCTCAATCCGATTCCTGTTGAACTCGGCGAACGACAATTCCATTACCCAGTCGATGGCCGACAAGGTGTCGTCTTGCTGCGCAATCACAGGCGCAAGTTCCCAATGCGGAGTGCCCCTTTCGCTCATCCGCCATGGAACTTGGCCGAGATCGATCGCGATGTGAACATCCTGACTCTCACCGTCAACAACATCACCGACTGGGATCGAAATCAGAACGCTCAGAACAGTCACGACAACAACGAGCCACCATCGCCGCCTTACGGCAACGATCACGGCGAGCATGTTCACGCCAGTTACCTGGTCGCCCCTACCCTGCTGATCTTCACTCATGGTCACTTTGCATCCTTTGCACTCATACGCCGCTCCACTTGGATTGGTGTTGCACGAAGCTGGTCATGTGCCAACGTCTTGGGGCAACCGCCAATGGTCGGCGTAGCCCACATCTGAAGAATCCAGCGACAAGATACCCACTTCACAACCCCGGGAACTGCTGACGAGAAGACGCCGCGTAGACGATGTTTACACCACACCAGACGGCCGTCTTTTCGCCAGTAGTGCGACTTCCTCTTTGAGCACCCCCACCCTCGCTTCCGGCGACCAATGCTGGCGTACTGAGTCCTGCCCGGCCGCCCCCATTCTCGCCCTCAGATCCGGATCTGCAGCGAGTTCGTCCATAGCACCAGCCAACGCATCGATATCGTCCGGATCAACAAGAATCCCGACCTCGCCATCAGCCACGACGTCGGGGATCGCCTGCCAACGAGCCCCAATCGCAGGCAAGCCCGACGCAGCCGCCTCGATATAGCCCATGCCAAATGAGTCGAGGGTTGAGACGAGTACAAATGCATCTGAGCTGTCACGAATCCCCTGCAACTGATCACTCTTAAGCCAACCAGCAAACTCAACGTGGCTCTGCAGTTCCAGCGATCCGATGAGGGCTTCCAACGCGGGCCGCTGGGGCCCATCGCCAGCTATGACGACTCGCAAAGGCTGTGTACACCTTGCCACTGCTTGAATCAGCCGGTCCGCTCCCTTGCCCTCGACAAGCCTGCAGGCGGTATAGAAAACGCATTCGCCAGAACCAGAGGATGCCCTGGGTTTCTCAGACCGATCAACGAGGTCCCGCTCAACCACATTGGGAATCGCGACTGCCTTCTTCTTGATCCCCACCGCCGCCATCCGATGCGTCCACCATGGAACGACTACCGCGAACTTGGTGGCAGGACAGGTCATCATCCGAAATGCAAGCCGGCGCCATGGTCCATCGAGCCACCAATCAACTGTGGGGCAGTGCAGATGCCAGAGCACTGGGACACCGAGCAATCGGCATACCGCAGCCACGCAGGCGATTCGGATCATTGATGGAGCTGCGCCACTGTGTACCCACGCGACATCCGGGCGGAAGCCGAATCGACATGCCACAAGCCGCGGCAATGAGCGCAGCCAAGGAATCACTTTCCCACAGCGAGAACCACTGTCATGGGTCGCAATGAACTTCCACTCAATCTCACCAACATCCAGCACGTTCAGAAACCCCGCAATCGCAAACGCCATTCCTCCGAACGGGCTCTCGGGCGTTGTACCCATCACAACAACGCGAAATGGACGCTCAGGCCCTGTCATGCTCTCCTCACCTCGTATCCATACGTGCATGAGAGTTGGCCATCGCCGAGGCAACGATTTCGCACACGGACTGCTCCGGATTCCCAAGATACACGCGACCATGGAGCCCTCAGGCGGCTCACCATCCACCCGATTACCAGCGCCAGCATGGTCGATGGGATCACCGATCCAATCGCGTGCCCAGCCAGAACCGCATGTGTCATGTATGCCCCAGCAGAAAGCAATCCGATGCCAAGCAGCATGGAACCACTCGCGATCCATACGGCGCACCAGATCCCCATCGTCGTCAAAATCAATGCTCCGACGAACATTGCTGCTGGCGCCCCGATGCCGGCGGCAAGATCGATCCAGTCAACTTCAATTGCACGCAGTTCATCCTCAGAGTTCATTCGCTGCGCCAAGCCATATTGAACGCTCGCCCTGCCTGGGCCAACACTCCATAGGAGATCGGGGCTGCTCATAAGTTCCTGAATAGCGGGCTCGGCAATTGCACCACGATTGACGTCGCCGTTGAGCATCCGCTCGAGCTTACGGAATTGATGAGGCGAGGCGTTCGCTAGATAGACTGTTACACCGACTGCCGCGATGACCAAGATCAATTGCGCAACGCCACCCAGCCACCAGGACAAGATTGCCGAGTTCCCATGACCGGACGACTTGAATGAAAATTGTCCGCGCAGCAACACTATGACTGTGCCACATGTGAGCAAGGCGGGCGCAACAAGTCCGAAGCGAGTTCCCAACATGGTGGATGCGAAACAGGCAAAGGCATATGGAACAAGCATTACCTTCGATCGCGTGAATCCAAGCCACAACAGTGGCGGAATCGCTACAGCCAACGCTAAGCCGGTTTCATTCTGGCCAATCAACAGTCCGGTATTCCCGATGCCCCACGAGTAGGTCTGCCGTCCGAAGCTCAGTAGCGAAGGGACGATTACGAGCAGCGACACAATCACAACCAGCCAGACCGTTATTCTCATGATGGAGTTTGAAGAAACAACGCCTCGGCGAACCGCATCAAGTATGGCCAACAACACGATTGGGCCGAATGTCACTCGAAAGAGCCACTGCACCTCGGAGATCAGAAGCAGCGGATCCCATCCCCACATCACACCCCGCACCAACGCCATTCCTGATATCAGAATCACCAGAATGACAGCAACCAGCGTTGGCCACCCCCACCTGATCCGAAAAGTCAGCGCCGCCATGGCAAGCAAGTAGATGAAGCCACGAATCATCGGCCCCAAATGTACGCCACCCCCTCCTGTATCACCTGCAGTTGCAGCTATAACAGCATCTCCAACACTGGCAAAAAGTATCAAGGGAAGGATCAACTTCGAGATCCGGTCCGCCAGCGAAATCGATGACTTACACATTCGCCATCCGATCGCGGATCGCAGATCTCCACTCCCTCACTCCACGAATAGGGCCGTGGTGTCTGATGTTGAATCGAAGAAGCGAAAACGCATCCATGACCTGACGCCACCGCGTCTCCAGCCCACTAGGATCTCTCCCCTCGCCGTCGATGTCATATCCCACTGACCTTGCAACAGGAGCCGCAATTTCCTCAATCCGGCTCGTGGTTCGCGAACTAAACGTCTCGCGCCATTTGCCGCTGTTTCCGCGCACAATCTCGGTGCGCCCCTGGGTGTCTCCAAGGTTCTCCGATGGCTTCTCAAGCGAGAGGACCACATCATCAAAGGGGAGGTTTAGAAAGGTGAGGATTCTCCGAAGCGATGCCTCGGGATCCGCACATAGATCCTCGTAGCACACTCGATGGTATTGCTCGGTGTGCCTCTTCCCCCACTGTTCCGCAAGAATGACGCACCGCTTCCACCGAACCGCCCCACGAATCGGATCCTTCCCCCAGGCAAGCCGAGCAGAGCGCACCTGATCACGAGGATCCCGAATAATGTGAATCACCCTCATGGATGGGTCGAGTTCATTCAATGCCCCCAAATGCGCGACATGCGATGGAGACTTGTCCCCAACTATGACATTGGGTCGATGGCAGGCGTCGAGCGTCTTACGTAGAAACCACTCCAAACATGCTCCAAGGGTCGTACCTGCTGGAAGATCAACTGATACAGATGGAATCGGCACAGAACAACGTTGCGATGTCAGGCGGTACACCGAGGACGCCACAATCCGATCAAAGCGAGCCAAGTCTTCACTGGTCATACTGTGGCTGCCCGATCCTATCTCGGCTCGTAACCGAGGGATCCACACAGCTTCAACGGGCGGCATGGAAATCTGGCGATGCCGATTCAACAGATCGCGCAGTAGCTTCGTACCACTCCGAGGAAGGCCCACAAGGAAGAGTAGGCCGTGTCGCTCATCGACTACCCCGGATCCTGGCTGCAGACCACCGGACTCGCCTGCCACCGACTGGTGTCCAAGTTCCTGCATCATGCGTCGCTCCCGATGAGTACCATGCATGGTCCCGAGTTCTACATCGAAGTGCGGCAACATGTCGCACGGTCAAGAAAGAGAACCTCCTCTGGAGCGGCCATGATATCAGGATCATTCCAGTGACGCGATCAAAGCAGCAGCGTCTCAAGGCACGGGCGTCAAGACTTACAACCAATCCGTGAACCGGAAGAGGGTGTCCCGACAATGCGATCGAAGATACTCGCCATCGGCGGGCATGGCATCTCGGCGGGAATTGCAACACTCGCATTGATGATCTATGGCCGGTACCTACCCGATACCGACTTTGGACTGTATGTCACGGCGTTCACGATTACGACGTTCGGGATGGTGCTCGCTCCAGGTGGCCTGCCGGACTATCTGCTGCGGCAATCTTCTCATCAGCGAGGGACTGCTAGGGCCGCCGCAAGGAAACTGTCTGGCGCAGCAACGATTTCTACCATCGGATCGCTGCTGCTCATACTCATACTCATGCCGATTATCCTCCAGCAGCAGTATGTACTGCTCCTGCTCGCCTCAAGCGTTCTCCTCGCGACTCCCACGCAGATGCTGGCGGCAGCGTGTCGGATCGAAGATCGATTCGTATGGGTAGCGGTGCTGATCCCAATCCCAAACGCTGTAAGATTCGGCGTCGCCATCGCAACCATGGCCGTCTCACTGGATTTGGTAGGCATCTGCATTGCGACCGGCATTGCGAATGCTGCAATCGCTATGGGGCTCATGCTGATACTCGTCTGGCCCACGAGGCAAACAACAACTGCGTGCCTCAAGTCTCCCTTGCGAAGTGCCTCTCCGTACCTCAGAGCCATCGCAGTCTCCGAGGCAGCCAGAGCCCTTCCGATTCCGATGTTGTACGGGCTAGTCGGACCTGGCGCAGCAGCAATTTTCTATACCGCGAGTCTGCTTCCTCGGCGATCAAGCCTTATTGGCAACGCCATCGCCGATACCGCCAGCCTCCCGAACTTGATGAGGGCTGCATCCGAGAGCGATACCGCATTCCTTGCGCAAGCGAGGAAGTTAATCATGCATATGTCAATACTGGGAATCATGGTTGCCATCGGCATTGCTGCTCTTGGCATACCCATACTCTGGTATATGCAATATCTCTTTGCAATGCCTCTCCTGTTCATCCTGTGCCTCCTCATTCCAATTCAATTCGTGACTCTGACGTTCTCATCCGTTCTGAAACATCGCAGCACTGCGCACGGCCGCTCGGGCGATCTCTTGGTCACGCTCATTGTCACAGGCGTATCTCTCATCGCGCTAGTGCCTCCATTGGGCATCTCTGGAGCCGTCATCGCCACTGCAGCAGCCGAGCTGGCGCTGCTGGCAAGATACATTCGGCGCCTCAGACGCTTCGCCGCTGACTCTCGATGTAACGCTGCTACGGCCAGCACGAGTGCACTGAGTCAATAGACTCAGTGCACAGAATCCGGCGTGGAGCCCAACCGATCGCCTAGTGAACCATCCCATGGTTTACTTGCAAGCTCGTGATTCCCCTCACCACCAAGCGAATCGACAATCCCGCTGCTTTCTATGATCCGACAATCAACAAGGCCAAGCGGCCACGAAGCGTGTCCTGAGGGCATAGAAGAACTGCTCCAAAAGAAAGGCCCCGGCGGGTAGCCCTGCCTGCGGGTCAGATCTTAGATCTGATGCGGGCAAGATACCTGCCGGGGCAAATGTGCTCTTAAGCCAGCGAACTCAGTGTACGAGCACGTCGTCTGCGTTCGCAGCTTTCATCCAATCCGATGCCAGACTCGAGAAAGCGCAACGAATCGCGAGGAAGTACCGATCGATATCGGACTTGAACCACGCCACGTCGGCGCAACCGTCACCGTTGTAGTCCCCAATTCGACCAAGTGCGTAGGGATACGATCCACCGATCCAACCGCCGCCGTCTGGGTGATTAACCAGACCGTTACGGAGGGCAAGCCAATGGTTCCCAGTCTGAGTGTTGCAATACAACAGGTCGGCCTTGCCGTCTGCATTAAAGTCATCGCAAGCCACGATGTTCCAGCCTTCAAGGCCACTCGAGACATAGGCGCCTCCAGCAGAGTTCAAACCATTCTTGAGTGCCATCCAGTGCTTTCCACTGCCGGTATCGTGGTAGAGGAGATCGGAGTTGCCGTCGCCATTGAAGTCGGCCACAAACTCCAGGTTCCAGCCCGACAGGCCACTGCTGATGTATCCACCCAAGTCAATATGGCCGGTGCCGTCCATCATGTCGATCCAGTGGCGGTTGTCTGACGCCGTGTACCAGACGATGTCGTCTATGCCATCGGCATTGAAGTCTGCAATGCCCCATGGCATGGCCGAGGTATCACCGACTCCGGCGTCGATATAGAAACCGTCCAGAACACCGAATCCGTTCCGGAGGGCAACCCACCAGCGGTCATTGTTGGTGTTGAACCACAACATGTCCGTCTTTCCGTCGCCATTAAAATCACCGGTCTGGTGCAGTTCCCAGCCCGAAATATTGGATGAGATAAAGCCACCACCAAGAGTGTGATTCACCAGACCGTTCTTCAACGCAACCCAGTACTTCTTGGCACCAGATGCCCAGAAAAGCATATCGGTCTTATTGTCACCATTGAAGTCGCCCACAGAGTGAAGCGTCCAGCCCGGGATCCCACTACTGACATAACCAGATGAATCCACAACCGTGCCATTGCGAATTTGAGCAAAGTCCTTGCCTGTGAGATACTCGTGGAACAGGGAGTCGTCCTTCCCATCACCATTGAAGTCGGCGCCACGAGCAAGTGGCGAGATCGCCAACTGCCGGAAGGTCTGAGCGGTCGCGAAGACCGTAGCCCCAGTGGTGTCCCGCCACTGCACATTGATTGTGCCACTGACGGTCTCGCCAAGTCCAACCGTGAACTGCCCGACAAGCACCCTGTCATCAGGTGAGGCAGAGCCATCGCCCTGCACGTCTTCTGGTGAAACCAGCCACATGCCGTTGTCGATCACAATGCCGCCACCATTATTGAAATCTGTAAAGTCAATCCCGGTTGAAAGGAGGTTGTTACCGGTCGAATCCTCCAGACCTACCGTCACCCACGAGTCGGACTTGAGCGATGGGAAACCCGAGTACAACGCCGAATTGATCCCTTCGGTGTCGTTGCCGCCCGCAGCGCACTGGTAAAAACCATCATCGTCAGTGGTCGAGATTGTCAGAAGATTGTCGGGCGTTCCAGCAATACCATTGACATGGTCGGCGTCCCTGCTGAACACAGCGTAGACACGCACAGCCATCAATTCCCGATTATCACTGCTCACCCAACCGTTCTGCGAAACCTGCGAAACCGTAGTATCAAGACCCACATAACTGCCAGATGCCGTACCCGCCAAACCGGTGATCAAACTGGCTGCGAGTCCCAGCACTGTTGCTGGACGTCCAAGTTCCGTTGCGGCCGAGCCGAGTCGTGTTGAAATCATAAAAAAACTCCTGAAGACTGATTTGTTGTCTGGGGTCTCAATCACCCCCGCATGAGATAGACAGAACGCCAATCATGGATGTGCCACCATATCACACTAACATCGAAAAATACTTTCGCCACAAACACTCGGTGGCCCCAAGCCTACGGCGATTCCTCCATAGTAATACTACGATGAATCTGCCTGTGTGTGCTAGATCATGCGGATTATTGCTCAACCTGGGGGAGGGTCCGGATCAGGAGTGCTTGGATCTGGCTCTGCCGCAGGGTGGCTGGTTGCCGCCCCCCGCTCAGACCATTCAGGCGGCGGTCCGGGCTGGTCATCATTGGATTTGGGCTTGGCCGGTGTTAAATCTTGATCCTCGAGTCCGGCATCCGGCGGAATTACCTCCGGATCATCTTCACGTGGGCTTGGAAACTCTGGATTCCACCCTTTTGGGGGGTCAGAGAGCGGATATCGACCGCCATTGAGTGCAGTGCAGTGATCGGGACCGAATCTCTCGCAGACTGCCCTGAGGTAGTCCTGCTCCAGACCGCGAACCGCTAGGAGTGCCTCCACGCGGGCAAGATCTGTCGCTTCGGACGACACCTCTTCGCCAAGCCGCCGCTGCATAGGGGCCAGCCACCGCTTGCCGAATCCATCGCGGACGATCTGCAGATGGCTGTTCCGAAGTGGTCTCCGAGCATCGCGATACCGCTGCTCAAAGTCGGTCAGCCATACACGGTCCTCATCGGTCATCGCCTCATCGACGCTGGCAGCCAAGAGAATTCGATCAATCGCATCACGTTGAAACACCTGGGGATAACCAGCGGCAAGGGCAGACTCCCTAAAGGCGATGCCCTTGTCAGGAGCCATCAGTACCGCGATCTCATCAATCGCCAGATCACTGACTGATCGCACCCGCTTTCTCGCATCGATCTCTTCAGATCCCATTCGCAGTGCTTCCTTGTGCCTACCGGTCATGATCAGATCTATCAACACCGGCACGCCCGTCACATCGAACGGATACCGGTTCAGGAGCGCCGAGTCCACATCACGCTGCCATGTCGCGACACGATCACGAAATACTGGGCCATAGTCTTCTGCACCAACCAATAGCGCGTCCAGATTTGTCCGCTC